>DAOTXN010000108.1:0-84245 GCA_034435435.1 Anaerolineae bacterium
GGGTCTCTTCCATCGACCTTGGTCGATTAGTTTTCGCAAGAGTTTAGGTACTGGAAGCCCATTAACACGCATCGGAAAACCTCCCCTCGCAAGACTGAAGAACTCATATCAGGCTTTTCTTGAGTTACCTTGAACTGACATGGAAGCCCGTTGCTTCTTTGATAGCATCCAGTATAAGCTGACGGAATCTAGTCGGAACTGCATAGCTACCATATCTCCTAGATTTGAGAGCGAGTGTGCTAGTTCCGAGCCGCCGGCTCTGCCTATACCAAGCTTTGAAGCGAGTTTCCCAACAACATTTTTAATCGCCCCTCCAGCCTTGCCTAGCAATCCTGTTCCTACGTCGTCGACTAGTCCAACGACAGGCCCAGCAATCGGATTGGCAAGACCCACAACTGAGGACTCGAGCCCTTCGGCGAATAGCTCGCAGCCTCCCGATCTGATAACAGTACTGCCATCCGCCTTTTCTCGTACGCGGCATTCTCCAAACATGGAACAGCCTGCCACTGCTAATGACTTCGCCCAACCCGGTGCGGAGGAAATATCTCTTTCACGCTCTTTTGGACACTCTATACTGAGCTCTCCGCAATGGCCTGTGGGGTCAGCATATAGAAGCGGTCGATTGTTAACATACGAGTACCGATTGAGCGCCTGCGGGTCCGCCGGATTGGGCACAATCGTATCGGCCTGCACGAACCGTCCCAGCGCGGCGTCGCCTGCCCCCCCGGCGCCGCTCCGCTTTGCGGGGCAGGTGTGAGCCTGCCGAAGGGTAATATCTGGCATTGTAAAAGAGCAGTTGTATTGTAGCATCCTCGCGCTGGCCTGTAAAGCGGCGCTGGGCGGGCGTGCTGCCGGAGGTGAACCTCGTCTCATCCCACGCTTTATGGCGCAGCTCGGCCAGCTCGATTGCGCCATCGGCGCTGGCCGCATGCAGGCGGGCGCCGGCCGGGGCGCCAGGCTGACCACCAGCGACAGAATGACGAACAGATTGAGCCAGACCAGAACACGGGATGTCATTTGAGAACCTCATTATTACGCCTCCGTTTTCAGGCGTTTCGAGGTATAATGCGAATATGACCAAAAACCCCACCCCCCGCTACTACATCCTGCACGGTGAAGACGAGTTGACGCGCACCGAGACGCTCAAAAACCTGCAAGCGCGGCTCGGCCCTCCCGAGCTGATCGCGCTCAACACGACCGTATTTGAAGCGGAGCAGGTCGGCCTGGGCGAACTGATGAACGCCTGCGACACAATCCCGTTTATGGCGCAGCGCCGGCTGGTCGTCGTCCACGGCCTGCTGACCCGCTTGACGGCCCATTCCAAGGGCCAGAGCGGGCTGGCCGATTGGCAAAAACGCTATCTGGAGAGCCTGGCCGCATATCTGGGCCGGCTGCCTGAAACGACCCGCCTGGTCTTTGTGGAGCCGGGGCAACTGGTGGCCAGTCATCCGATTTTGAAGCAAGCCGCCGGGGATGAGTTTGGCTACGTGCGCGCCTTTGAGCCGCCCAAAAACCTGTCACAGTGGATACACCAGCGAGCAGAGGAAAAAGGAGGCAAGTTTTCACCGCAGGCCGCCGAAGCGCTGGCCCAGGCCGTGGGAGACGACCAGCGCCTGCTAGACCAAGAGATCGAAAAGCTGCTGGCTTTTTGCAACTGGGAACGCCCTGTCACCCGCGACGACGTGGCGCTCCTGGTCCCTTATGCCCAGGAAGCGGTCATCTTTGACGCCGTGGACGCGCTGGGCCAGCGCGACGGGGTCAAGGCGGCGCGCTTGCTGCACAACCTGCTCGATCACGGCAACGAGCCGCCCTACCTGTTTGCGATGATCGTGCGCCAGTTCCGTTTGCTGATTCAGGTCAAAGAGCTGGCCGAAGCCGGGCTGGACCATCCCGACGTAGCCAAGACCCTCAAGCTGCACCCTTTTCCCGCTCGCAAGCTCTACGCGCAGGCGCGCAACTTTTCTCTCGACCAGTTGGAGCGCATCCATTGCCACCTGTTGGACATTGACGTGCAAATCAAGACCAGTCAGATCGACGACGTGGTCGCGCTGGATTTGCTCATCGCGGCGCTGGCGCCGCCCCGATAAGTCAGTTGCCAAAATTCTTCAATCTGTGGTATGATAGACGTTGCTTCTTACCATTGTGCCGGTTTTGCTCGCGTCGAACATAGTCCGATGCCCAAAACATTCACCCGCCCATATCTGATCATCTGGCAGCCTGTCGGAGAACCCTAGTAATATAGGGCCTTGCGCCCGTTTTTGGCTCGTTTTGCGCCCATTTTGGACGCCCACAAAGGGCTAAATTATATCTCTCCGACAGGCTGCTAGCCACATTTCCTTGCTTTACCTGGAAAATCCGAAAGGAGGTGTTGCGACTGCTTCTTTCCTCTGATTGAATCGACAGACCATGGTTCTGTCCGTTTCCGTTTTGAACGAAAAAAGGTAACTGCTCAGCCTGTGCAGATATGACACCGAATCAAAGGATTGAGCGAATCTGCGCTTCTCAGCTCGATGGCCTGGGTCCCAAGGGATGCGACGCCGCGCCTCACTGCAGAACGCGGGCAGCCCCGGGGCAGAGTTGGTCGGCGCCATTCGGTCAATCCCGATAATTCGTTGTTATATCCCCACCTGAGCAGTTACGAAAAAAGGAGAAAGAACATGCTCAAGAACAAATGGATGTTGGGACTCGTCCTCTTGGTCGCGCTGCTGGCGGTGGCGAGTCTGGTCAGTTGCACGAAAAAAGAGGAGAGCAAAGAGCTGAACGTGCTCTGCACCCCCCAGGAAGAGTGGTGCCAGGGCATGAAGCAAGAATTCGAGGCCAAGTACGGCATCACGGTGAACTATGTGCGCATGTCCAGCGGCGAGTCGCTGGCCCGGCTGCGCGCCGAAAAGGACAACCCCCAGTTCGACATCTGGTGGGGCGGCCCCATCGACAGCTTTGTGGCCGCCAAGCAGGAGGGTCTGCTGGAGGCTTACAAGTCGCCCAACTTTAAGAACCTGTTGGACCAGGAAAAATACAAGGACGCCGACAACTATTGGGTGGGCATCTATGTGGGCACGCTGGGCTTTTGCACCAATAAAGACTGGCTGGCCGCCAACCCCGGCGTCGAACCGCCCAAGTCGTGGGATGACCTGCTCAAGCCCGAGTTCGCCGGGCAAATCCTGGTCGCACACCCCTCTACGTCTGGCACGTCGTACACGGCCCTCGCCACCATTTTGCAGATCAGGGGCGAGGACGCTGGCTGGGAGTTTGCGCGAAAATACGCGGGACAGGTGCTCCAGTTCACCAAGAGCGGCGCAGCGCCGGCCAAGTTTGTAGGGCAAGGCGAGGCCGCGGTGTGCATCGTGTTCTCGCACGACATCGTGCACGAGATCGAGGACAACGGCTTGCCCCTCGAAATGACCTTCCCCGAGGAAGGCACAGGCTACGAGATCGGCGGTATGGGCATCATCAAGGGCGCTAAGCACCTGGACGCCGCCAAAAAGTGGTTCGATTGGGCGCTGACCGCCGAGGCGCAGGCGCTAGGCCCCAAGTATAAGGCCTATCAAGCCCCCACGGTCAGCGGTGTGGAGCTTTCGCATCCCGAGCTGCTGCAAGTCAACCTGATCGACTATGATTTCCAGTGGGCCGGCGAGCACAAGAAAGAGTTCGTGGACAAGTTCACCAACGAAATCTTTGCCGCCGACAAATTGAAAGAGTAATCGAATAACAGCGCCAGAGGACGGCGCGGATCGATCCGCGCCGCCCTCTGTGTGTGGAGCGTGAGATATGGCCTCGAGTCTACCTGCCGGGCGACGTTGGGGACGGGGGACGCTGGTGCGGCGTTACCGCGAGTTCGCCCTGCTCGCCCGCGACCCGGTCTTGTTCATCAGCCTGCTGTTCTGCGGCATTTTCCTGTTTGTGTTTGTCTTTTATCCGCTCTTGCGCACCTCGGCCAACGGCTTTTTCGATGCGGATGGCCGCCTGGACCTCAAGTATTTTTCGCGTTACCTTGACCCATATTTCGGCCCCTTTGCCCGCCAGGTGTTCTACGACACGCTAATCATGGGGGTGCTGGCGGCCACGGGCGGCACGCTCGTGGGTTTCGTCTTTGCCTACACAATGACACGCTGCAACATCCCCGCCAGGCGCCTGGTGCACATCCTTGCGCTCGTGCCCACCGTGTCGCCGCCGTTTGCCATTGCCCTCAGCACGATTTTGCTGTTCGGACGCAACGGCCTCATCACCCGCAAGCTGCTGGGCATAAACTTTACTGCGGGAGTCAACGACATCTATGGCATGGATGGGTTGGTGTTCGTGCAGGTGATCACCTTTTTTTCCGTGGCCTACCTGATCATCCGGGCCATGCTGGAGCGCTTGGACCCCTCGATGGAAGAGGCGGCCCACAGTCTGGGGGCCAGCAAGCTGCACATCTTTCGTACCGTCACGTTGCCGCTGCTCATTCCGGGGCTGGCGGGGTCTTTTCTGCTCCTGTTCGTCGAGTCGCTGGCCGACCTGGGCAACCCGCTGTTTATCTCTGGCAACGTGACCGTGCTCTCGGCGCAGATTTTTCTGGCCGTGGCGGGCGAATACGATTACCAAAAAGCGTCGGCGCTGGCCGTGGTGCTGCTGGCCCCCACGCTGATCGTATTTCTCGTCCAGCGTTATTACGTCACCCGCCGCTCCTACATCTCGGTGACAGGCAAGCCCACCGGCGGGCACATCGTGGAAAAGGAGGCCTGGATTCGCTGGCCGTTCATCCTGATCACCTATTTCTTTTGTGCGCTCATCGTGTTGCTCTATGCGACGATCATTTTCGGCTCTTTCTGCCGGGCCTGGGGCGTGGATTTTACGCTCACCCTGGAATGGTGGAGTCTGATGGTCACGCGCGGCATCGAGGCCATTCTAGACACCACGTTTTTGAGCGTCGTGGCGACGCCCATCGCTGCGCTGACCGGCATGATCATCGCCTTTCTGGTCGTGCGCAAACGCTTCAGCG
The DNA here is from genome assembly GCA_034435435.1 of Anaerolineae bacterium. GTDB lineage: Bacteria > Chloroflexota > Anaerolineae > S140-20 > S140-20 > DAOTXN01. The sequence continues at coordinate 4,979 of DAOTXN010000108.1, forward strand.
GCAAAGACGTGCTCGACTTTGGCTCGAACCTGGGCGGCGCGGTTCCCGGCACGATTCTGGGCATCGGTTTTGTGCTGGCGTTTAGCACGCCGCCCAGAGCCGTGGTGATCGGCCTGTATATTTTGCTGGCGCTATTTCTGGTCCGTTCGACCTTGCCCGCCGGTCGTGAGCAAATCATCGTGCTGGCGCTGGGCACGGCGGCGGGCCTGGGGTTGAGTCTGTTAGACAGCGATGACATCATGGGCGAGATTGGCTTGTATTATCTGTTAGGCGGCGCCTGCCTGGGTTTGGGCCTGTTGCTGGTGGTCCTCCGGCGCGGCCGGCCCAACCGGACCGGTTGGCTTTTGACCGGTCAGGGGATTTACCTGCTGGCTTTTGATTTGATCACCTATGTCTCTTCGCCCATCGCGGAATTTAGCCGTAGCCTGCCCAGAGGGTTTTGGAGCAACGCTGTTTTTCAGTTCGCCGAGCACATCGAGGTCATTTTCCAATTATCCCCGGCGCTGTTAGCGATTGTGCTGATTTTTGCGAACGTGGTGGCGCTGCGGGCCGAGAGAGGCCGCTGGCGGCTGGCGTTGGGCGTGGTCATGCTGGCCGTGCCGTGTGCGTTGATGTTCATGGGGCTGCCCATGGCGCTGGTCGGCACGCCCTTTATCATTCTGGCCGCGTATGCCGTGCGCAGTCTGCCGGCCTCCGTGCGGGCGGGCGTCGCGGCGCTGCAACAGATCGACCCGTCCATCGAAGAAGCCTCGAACATCCTGGGCGGCGACGCGCAGTACACGTTCCGCAAAGTGACCCTGCCGCTCATCACACCCGCGCTGCTGGCCGGGCTGATTTTTAGCTTTACCCGCCACATGACCAGCCTCTCGGCCATCATCTTTTTGGTGAGCGCCCGCTGGCGCATCGTCACCGCCTCGATCTTGAGCGAGTGGGAGCAGGGCGGCGTCAGCATCGCGGCGGCCTATTCCACCGTGATCATTTTGTTCGTGCTGATCGCCATCGGTGTGCTGTATTTCATCACCAACCGGGTGTTGAGCGGTCGAGGTGAGGTGGATCTGTCGCTAGGGGCATGAGGCCCTTTGAAATGGAAGAACCGGTTTATCTGCCTTTCTTTTACCAGGAACTGGAAGCTGCTTACCGACAAATGGCTCAGGACGAAGAACGCGAAGCAGAAGCATCGGAATGGACTGAAGCCCTGGTTGGAGATGGCAGCGAACCATGGGGAGAATGAAGGATGTACCTGTCGCTTGAGAACGTGGTCAAAATTTTCCCGGCCCGGGGGGGCAGCGGCCAGGTGCTGGCCGTGAACGGCGTTTCGCTGGACATCGAAAAAGGCGAATTGGTCACGCTGCTGGGGCCGTCAGGCTGCGGCAAGACGACCACCCTGCGGCTCATCGCCGGATTCGAGTTTCCCACGGCGGGCAACATCTTGCTCGACGGCCAGATCATCAACGAACATCCGCCTCACAAGCGGGATATGTCGCTGGTGTTCCAGAGTTACGCCATTTTCCCGCACTTGAACGTGTTTGAGAACATCGCCTACGGCTTGAACGTGCAGCGCCGTCCCAAGCAGGAAATTAAGCAGCGGGTGGCGCGCGTGCTCGAGCTGGTCGAATTGACCGGCCTCGAGAACCGCGCGCCGAACCAATTGTCGGGCGGGCAGCAGCAGCGGGTGGCCTTGGCGCGCGCGTTGGTGATGGAACCCAAGGTGCTGCTGATGGACGAGCCGCTGTCTAACCTGGACGCCAAGCTGCGCGAGCAAATGCGCACCGAGATCCGCCGCATCCAGCAGCGCCTGGGCATCACCAGCGTGTACGTCACCCACGACCAGATCGAAGCCATGACGCTCTCGGACCGCATCGTGGTGATCAACGAGGGCCTGATCGAGCAGATCGGCACGCCGGTCGAGCTATACCGCTATCCGCGCACGCGCTTCGTGGCGAACTTTATCGGGCGGGCCAACTTTGTGCCGGGCGTGGTCAAGGGAGCAGAAAAGGGGGAATTGGTCGTGGGGGCCCTGGGGCGCGCGCTGCGCCTGGTCAATGTGCGCGACCAACATCCCGTGGGACACGAGGTGACGCTAATCGTGCGCCCGGAGATGATCTGTGTCGTGGAGGCCGCAGAGGTGATGGGGATCGTGCGCCGGGCCTCGTATCTGGGCGATACGATAGACTATGACGTCGAGGTAAACGGTCAACTGCTGACCGCCGTCGAGACCGACCCGACCCATATCGTGATTCACCCTGAAGGGAGCATGGTCGGGTTGGAATTTCACGAGAGCTGCATCCACGTGCTCTCGTGACGCGGTGGGCGGACGTCCGGCTTTAGCCGGAAATTCTCGCCGGAAATTCTCGCTGAAGCGAGACGTCCACAACCTTTCGGTATTACAACACGTCCGGGCGCAGTTGCTTGATCACGGCGACCAATTCGGGGATGCGCTGCCGGCGCTTGAGAAAAGCCACCAGCTCTCTGGCCTTGCCTGCTTTGCCCTCTCCGCTCAGGTCGTCGTAATCCATACCCAGGTGAAAACAGAGCGTGCGTAGCTCGCTCTCGCTGAAACGCTCGGTGAGCAGGTGCAGCAATTGGCTCAGGATCGGCGCAGCGCCGGCCCGGGCGGTTGAGCTCTGATTTAGCGCCTCCCGGACGCTTTTGACAAAGGCCGGAATATCAAAAATGTCTTTGGCGATAAAATCCGCCACGCGGTATTGTTTGAACGCATTGCGCACGATAGAGACCGTGCCCTGTCCGCTGACGATGATGCACGGTGTGGCGGGCTGACGCTGGGCCAGGCGCTGCAACAGGCGCTCGCCCTCCAGCAGCGGCGCGGCGCGGTCGAGCTCCAAGTCCACGATGACCAGGTCAAAGCGGTGGCGTTCCAAAGCCTGACGGGCAGGCGCATATCCCGCCAAAACCGTCACGGCGTACCCTTCGTTCTCCAGCTCTTCTTTCAGCACCGACTGCCAAAAGCGGTCGTCTTCGACGATGAGAATCGTTGGTGGGGTGGGCATAATAGGCTCTCCCGTTTCGACAAACGCACACCAGGCCCGACTCAACGGCAAAAACGGCGGATCGCCCCCGAAATTGCCCGTTGCAAGCCCTAATCTGGGCAAGCCGGAACCCAATAGACTTGACAGGATTTACAGGATAAAAGACAAAATCTTGTCAATCCTGTAAATCTTTCCAGTTTCTTGCACAATGTACAAGGATTTCACCGTTCAGATACTAGTGCAGTGTCTCTGTCACCAGCTCGATGAATTGCGCGATGTCAAAAGTCATCTTGTCCACAAAGGCGCGCGGCCGGAACATAGCGACTTGCTCCTGGGCCAGGTCGCGCGTTTTGGAGCCGCTGACGACGATGGTCTCGGCCTGCATATCCTGAGCGGCCAGGTACTCTAACAGGCGCACGCCGTCCTGATTGCCCGAGACTCCGGTCAAGTTGACGTCAATCACCACCAGATCAAAGTCATCCCGCTCGAGAGCGGCCACAGCCTCGGTGTAGGTGCTGCTGGTTTGCACCAGGAATCCGGCCTCCTCCAGCGCCTCTCGAAAGATGTCTTCGCGCCAGCGCGCTTCATCTTCGACCACCAAGATTTGATACGCTTCGGTCATGGCACACCCTCCCTCTTAGAATCACCGCAGAGACGCCGAGGGCGCAGAGGTTTCAAGAGTTTCCCGGCGCTGTGTGTGTCTCGGCGACAGGCTCCCCCCACACCGGCAAAACCACCGTGAAGACGCAGCCGCCTTCTTCCCGGCTCTCCAAGAACATATCTCCCCCCAGGCGGCGCAGGAACATGCGCGACCACCACAACCCGTACCCCATCCCGCCGGGCTTGGTCGTCGTGCCCATGTGAAAAATCTTGGCCCGCAGCTCCGGTGGAATGCCAGGGCCGGTATCCCGCACGGAAACGCCCACGTACGCGTCGTTCAACACCCGGCCGTTCACTGACAACTGTCCGCCTTGCTGAGCCATCGCATCCAGGGCGTTTTTCATCAAGTTGCGAAAGACCTCGTCCAGTTGGCGGGTGGCCTTGACCAGCGGCAAGCCGGGGTTCGGCTCGATGGCGACCTGCACGCCCACGGGTGTTTTGAGTCCGGCCCAGGCCGCCGCAATGGATTCGTTCACGTCTACTGGCTCGAACAGCGCCGTCTGGAAAGGGCGTTGAATCTGCTGCGCGACTGCCAGGGTCTCCTGGGCGTTTTCGCGGATGTGCTGGAGCTTTTCGCGCAAATAGTCTTCCGACAATTGCCCACGCTCCAGCTTGAGCTCGATCTGCTGGATGAGCGGGCGGATGGCGCCGACGGTGTTGTTGATGCGGTGCACCATGTTGCCGGCCACGTCGGCGATGGCGGCGATGCGTTCGGCTTCGACTTGCTGTTCCTGATAAACGCGCAGCGCTTGCAGATAGCGCGCGTTCTGGATGGCGATGGCGGCCTGATTGGCCAGCGCGTCGAGCAAGCGACGGTCGTCAGGTCCAAACTTGGCCGGCTCGCTGCTGGCGATGCCCAACAGCCCGATGCGCTTTTGGTCGCCGCCCTCGGTGATGGGCGTAAAGAGCAACGAACGGGCGTTGGGCAGCAACCGCCGGTAGATGCTGGTCCACGGCAGCTCGCTGGTGGACGGTTTAGCCATGTCCTTGACGATGGTGGAGTGCTTTTTGTCGGCAATCGGGGGCACGGGCGTCACATCCTGAAGTTTGATGCGCTCCGTCGTCGTCTCACCCTCGCGGTGCATGTGCGAAACGATCTCGCCGCTCTCTTCGTCCATCATCAAGATGTTAGCAAAGGGCGCGCCGGTGATGGAAACAGCCCCGCGCAAAATGCTATCGAACACCCGGTCTATCTCGAGTGTGGCGCTGATCATGTTGCTGATCTTTTGCAGCTCGGCCCGTTCGTGCAGCTTGCGCAAAAGATCGGCGTTGGTCTGCAACAGGTCCTGGTTGAGCGTCTCAAAGAGCTGCGACTTGGCGATGGCCAGCGCCGCCTGGTGTGCGATCAGGCGCAAAAAGGTCAATTCGTGCTCTTCAAAGTGATGCGGCTGGCGGAAATTGACGTACAGAACCCCCAACTCTTCGTCGTCGGCTTCCAACAGGATGCCGACAAAGGCTTGAATGGCTTCTTTTTCGAAAAAGCTGCCGGGCAGCGGGCACGGCGGGTCGTGCGTAATATCCTCGCACACTAGCAGGTTATGCTCTCGGACGGCGTGTACCGGGTCATCGGGCAAAACCGTCGGACTCAATTCCAGAGGGTTTTGCGTGCCGTATGCTGCCGCATTGTCCACGTCAAAAGTGCCCGGCTCGATGATTTTGAACGGATAAACGACGGCGCAGTCGGCGTGCAGCACCCGGCAGGCGCCCTGGGCAATCTGTTCGAGCAGTGCTTGTGGTTGTTCCGTCACCCCGGCGGTGACGGCCTGGGCGATCTCGACCAACGTCTCCATCTCGGATACGCGGCGCTTTTCGCGCGTAAACAGGCGGGCGTTTTCGATGGCGATGGCGCTTTGCGAGGCAAAGATTTCGAGGATGCGCTGGTCATCGGTGGTAAAGCCGTTGCCGTCGCGCTTGTCAAAGACCTGAAACGCGCCGATGGAACGCCCTCCCATGTGAAGCATGGCAAACATCGTGGCGTGTGCGTCCCGGTAGACTGCCGACCCGTTCAGCCCCAACGCTTCTGACAGGCCCGACTCGACCAAATCGTTGATGATCAGAGGTTGACTGTTTTCCCACGCCTCCCACACGGGATTGCCGGGTCGCAGGAGAATGCGGTACGCTCGCGCCACGTCGGGCGAAAAGCCAAAAGCCGGTTCCTGGCAGGCCAATTCCTGACGCTCCGCGTCGAACAACAGAATGGCGCTGCGCTCGACCTCCAGCAGACTGGCGGCGTGCTCGGTCAGACGCCGATACACCTCGCCCAGGTCGGCGCCGATGGTCAGTTGACCCAGCGCCAGCGCGATGCGCTGCAAACGCACGAGCTTGCTGAGCAGTTTTTCCAGCTCGGCCCCGCGCTCGGCCACCTGGTCGCGCGACTCGCGCAGGTTTTGGTACAGGCGGGCGTTCTCGATGGCCACCGCCGCCGTCGTCGCCAGCAGGCGCAGCATAGCCATATCGTCCTGGGTAAAGCCGGCTTGGGGTTTGTTCAGGGCCTCCACCACGCCGATCACCCGTCCTTTGACGATCAGCGGAACGCACAGGATCGTTTCGGTCGAAAAACCGGAAATCTGGTCAAAAGCAGGGCTGAAACGGGGGTCGGTCTGGGCTTTATGGACCAGCAGGGGTTTGCCATGCTGGGCCACCCAACCCGCTACTCCCTGTCCAGGGGCCAGGCACAGCCCGACCAGTCGCTCCGCGCCGCCCCCGGTGCCCAGGCGGAACACCAGCTCGCCGCTGTGCTCATCCAGCAAAAAGATCGAAGTCAGGCGCACGCCCAGCACACGGCAGGCCTCGCGCAGGACCACTTTCAACAGCTCGTCTAGGTCCAGCGTAGAAGCCAACGCCTGGGCTACCTGGTAGAGCGCCGTGAGTTGCTGGAAGCGTTGTTTCAATTGTTGGTTAAAGCCGACCAGTTGACCGGTCAGGCGGTCGCGCTCGCGGCGCAAACGGCCCTCGCTCAAGGCGCGTTCGATCACTTCCAGCAGTTCGGCCAGGTCGAAGGGTTTTTTGACGTAATCTTTGACTCCCACCCGCAGCGCGTGCAGCGCCAGCTCCTCTGAACCGACGGCGGTGACGACCACCACAGGGATCTTTACTTTCTGCTCGTGCAGCCTGGCCAGCACCTGCACCCCGTTCATTTGCGGCAGGCGCAGGTCTAAAAGGATCAAGTCCGGCTTTTCCTGCAACGCCAGCGCCAGGCCGGTGTGACCGTCGTGCGCGACAAGAGGGCGATAGCCCTTGTCGCGCAACAGCGTGGACACCATCGCGGCGATGTCGCCCTCGTCTTCTACAATCAGGATTTTTTCCCCTGCCATGAAATCCCCCCCGGGGCGCGCCTGACTTGCTGGTAGGGCAAGTTGCCAACTTGCCCTACTTGGTGTAATTATACCTTTTTCCGAGGAGAAGGCAAAGAGCGGCAGTTGTCCGATCGCCAAACCCATGCTAGAATAGCGCGGGATGAATCAGAATCGACCCACTCCTCTATCTTCTCCAGTACATCCGCTCCGGCGCATCCTGATATCGCGCAGTCCAAGCATGGTTGTGCTCAAAACGATCCTCATCGGCGTGTTCGCCCTGGTTGGATTGCTGGGCCTAGGGTTTGCCCTGCAATCATTGCGCCATCCCTACGTGTACCAAAAGGACTTTATTCAGGAATATCTGTTGGCCAAGGCTGTCCTGCGAGGCATCGATCCGTACTTGCCTTTGCCAGAGCTGGCAGACGAAATTCTGGGCCCGTTGCCCAATCTGATCTTGCAGCATCCTACCCCGCACCCGCCGCCTGTAGCCCTCATCAGCTTGCCGTTAGGCCTGCTGACCTACGAACAGGCCGCCGGGGTGTGGCTCGCGTTCGAAGCCGTCTGTATCGTCATCGCCGTGCGCTTGCTCTTGGGCTGGCTCGTCGACAGGCCGGGATGGAAGCTCACCCTCGCCGCCAGCCTGCTGGTGATGGCCTGGAGCCCATTCTGGGAAGAATTGGTGACCGGTCAATTGATGGCGTTGCTGCTGGTTTTGTTGATCGGCGCGTGGCAGGCGCTGCGCTCGGGCCATGCGGTCAAGGGTGGGGTGCTGCTGGGTTGCTCGGTCGCGCTCAAGCTGATCGCTTGGCCGTTGGTGATCTGGTTGGCGCTGCGCAAAAACTGGCGTGCGGTGGGTGCGGCGGGCGTCACGCTCGCGGTTTCTAATCTCCTCGCGGCTGGACTGATGGGGTTTGAGCGGGTGTGGACCTTTTACTTGAACGTCGGGGGGGATGTTTCTGCGTTGTATCGGGCTTATGAGTACAATTTTTCGCTGTGGTCCGTAGGTTGGCGCATATTTGCAGGCGCCGGCTCGACCGTCGTGGCGGGGATCGAGGCCCGGCCATTGATCGACGCGCCGGACGTGGCCCCCTGGGTTTCCTGGATCATTCCCGCCGTCGTACTGATCATCGGTCTGTGGTGGACCATCCACGCGCAGCGTTTCGACACCTCCTTTGCGATACTGCTGTGCGTCAGCATTCTGGTCAGTCCGGTGGCCTGGCGGCATTACCTGGTTCTGCTGGCGATTCCTATCGTCGTCGTAGGGCGCGATCTGGATGCGCTGGATTGGCCTGAGCGACCCACCTACGCCGCCATCTTTTTGGGTGTGCTGCTCTTTATCCCCCGCCGCCGGCTACATGATATGATCCTTTGGCTGGCGGGCCAAGGCCCGGCAACAGAAACGCCTCCCAGGGTAGTTTTTGGCGCCGGGCTATTCAGCCTGCTGCCGGCGCTGGCGATTTGCGGACTGGCGTGGCTGGTGTGGCGCTTGCGTTATGCCAGGCCGGAAGAGGCTTGAACAAGGTCCGATTGGCAAATGAAAACCTTTCAATGGAGCCACACGCGCACCTTTGTTCTGATCGCCGTGATGGTGATCGGGCTGGGTCTACCCTCTCTGTTCTTCCCCTTTGGACGCGATCAGGGCAGCCATGCCTATGCCGGCTGGTCCTGGCTGCACGGGCGACTGCCCTATCGCGACGTGTGGATTCAAAAAGGCCCACTGCACCTCGTCCCGCATCTGCTGGTGACGGCCCTGTTTGGACGAACGATGTGGGGCATCCGCGTCTACGATTTGCTCTGGCAGATGGTCACGTGCTGGCTGTTGTTTCTCATCGGTCGCCGCCGACTGGGACAACGCGAGGCGCTCATCGCGCCCGGCGTTTACCTCGTTGTGTATTATTCGTTCCAATATTGGCATTTAGCCCACACCGAAGGTTTTTTGTCCCCCTGGATACTACTGGGCGTGTGCCTGTACGAATCTGCTCAGAACGCCCGGCGGCGCTGGCCATATCTGTGGCTCGGCGGATTCGCATTAGGCGTTGCCCCGTGGTTCAAACAAACGGCGCTGCTGCAAGTCGCAGGCGTGTTCTTGTGGGCGGCGCTGGATAGCTGGCGCGCTCGAAAAATCAAGAGCTTGCCCGCTTGCTGGCTGGCACTCGGCCTGGGCTTTCTGGCTGCGACCGCGTTGATCCTCCTGCTGATGTCTGCCCACGGCATGCTGGAGCCGATGGTGGAGATTTCTCGCTACTCGATCGTCGATTATCCAAAAATGAGCCGCTTACAGAGCTATTCGACTCTGCACCTGCTGGGTCTGTATGTGCTGTTTGCCCTTTTCTGGATACTCCAATACGGCGCGTTGGCTTTTCCTTTTTTGGTCGGCGTGTGGTATTTTGTTGCCCGGCCTGGGCAGCGGCAGGGCTGGCATGGCATCCTGCTTATGACGCTGTGCGGGCTGGCCGGCATTTATCTCCAGGGCCGCATGTGGGAGTATCAATGGGTGAGCACATTGCCGTTCATGGCCCTGATTGCCGCCAGGGCGATGGGCGCCGGTTTGGCTACCCTGTCGGAAAAGGGGATTCCCCGCGCCAGACCAACGGTTTGGCTGTTGATCGTCGGTCTGGCGCTGACGACGCCGGCCGTCCTGACGCTCGGCAGTCGCTATGTCAACCTGGCGCTGTATCTGACCGGCTACCGGTCCAGAGCCGAATACTTGAAGCGCTACAGCACACCCGACTTTGAGATAAACGAGATCATTGAGACCGCTGACTATGTGCGCGGACATACCGCCGATCACGACGCTGTGTTCGTGTGGGGGCACTTTGCCGCCATCTATTATCTCTCCGGGCGGCAAAACCCCACCCGCTTTGGCGCCGACGCGCCTCTGTCGCTCGTTCATCCCCGCCAGGACGAGTGGCGGCGCCAGTGTATGCGAGACCTGCAAGCCAGACCGCCAGCTTACATCGTGGTCGCTGCCGCCGACGCCACGCCCATTGAGCCGTTGACCTCTAAACAACAGCTCCGGGACTTTATCGAATTAAAAGTATTCCTGGAGAGCAACTATGCTTTCGAACGGCAAATCGGGGATTTTGAGCTATACGCGCGTTCGTCACAGTAAAAGTCTAATCCAGCATTCCCTTTTGCGCCACCCATAACAAGCCCATCATCAGCGCCCCATCCACCACCTCGCCGTTGAGGGCCATCTCGAGCGCCCGTTCAAAGGGCATCGCCATCACTTCCAGTTCTTCGCCGGGGTCGAGGCGCTGGCCCACCCATTCCAACTGCCGCGCCAGAAACAAGTGCGTGCCGATGTTCATCGAGCCGGGAAACTGATTGAAATACACCAGCTTGATCAGCTCACTCGCCCGATAACCGGTTTCCTCCTCCAGCTCGCGTCGAGCGGCCTGAGCCGGGTCTTCGTCCGGCTGCATGGCCCCGGCCGGCAAATCCCATATCACCTGGCGCAGCGGATGGCGGTACTGGCGGGTCAGCAAAACGCAACCGTCGTCGGTGAGCGCCACCGTCGCCACGGCTTCGCCGGGGCCGGTGAGGTAGAAATAGTCCCGCTCTGCGCCGCTGATGCGATGGCGCAGCCGGTCCTGACGGAGCTGCACCCAGCGGGTGTCCAACAAGTAGGTCGTTTTCAGGATGTCCCATTGGTCCATGAACAACTCAGCTTTCCGGCGTCAGAAACACTGTCCGCACCCACGCCGGATCCTCGGTCGAGACTGTATCTGCCCCCAGCGCGATGATCCACGGATAATCCCACTCCATCCCCCCCGGACTGACGGCCAGCCCGGCTGCGTGGGCCGCCTCGACCAGCGTGCGCGTCAATGCGGAGGCAGGAACGGAGAGCGAGTCGGCCCTTACTTTCCGGCTAATGCGCAACGGGCGCAGCAAGAGCCAGCGCGCCAGGCGATTGTGCTCCAATTCCGGCCGGCGGTCCAACCAGCGCGTTAACACACGGTCTAGCACACGCTGTTTGACGATGGTTCCCACAGCGATGTGCGGCGCGATGGCCTTGACGCGCTCCAGGTGCGGATGATAAAAGGAAATGAAAACCACGCGCTCGGCCATCTCGTGTGCGGCGACCAGGCGCACGCACGTCTCGGCCAATCCGCGCCGGAACAGGGGCCTGCTGCCTTTTAGCTCGATCATCAACCGGGTGGGCGGCGTCTGCTGGCGCGCCCAGGTCAGCGCCTCGTCCAGAGTGGGGATCGGCTCGCCTGCGAAGCGGCGGTCGAACCAGCTCCCGGCGTCCAGGGTTTTCAATTCGGCCAGCGTCATGCGCGCCACCGGCCCCAGGCCGCTGGTGGTGCGGCTCAGGTAGCTGTCGTGGATGACCACCGCGTGCCCGTCGGCCGAGAGGTGCACGTCTAGCTCGACGATGTCTGCGCCGTGCTTTTCGGCCAACCGAAAAGCGGCCAGCGTATTCTCCGGGGCCAGGTCGGCTGCCCCGCGATGGGCCACCAACAACGGCAACGCGCCCGGCGGGCGTCTCAAATCCAACATGCTTATTCTCACAAGAATTCACGGCGCACTTGGGCCGGGTGGTCGGCGTTCATCGCGTCTACCCCGGCGGCGATGAGCGCCGCATAGTCGGCCCCGGCGCCCCACACGCTGACCCCTAACCCCGCCGCGTGACACGCCTGAACCAACCCCGGCGTGACCATGCCCCACGCGGGCATCAACACGTTGGCGCCGATTGCTCGCGCGTGCGCCGCCGGGTCGTCCGGCAATTCACGCAACAGCGCCCCCAAGGTCAGGCGGGGAGTGTGTTCGCGCACCCGGCGCAAGGCCTCGTGGTCAAAAGCGATCACCATCGCCTGATCCATCATCCGAAAAGCAGACAGCCGCTCGACGACAGCAGCGCCCAGCGCCGGGCTGGGAGTCAGCGTGGGTTTGAGTTCGATGAACAGCGGCACACGTCCCCTGGCCCATTCCAGCACTTCGTCCAACGTGGGAATTGACTCGCCGGCGAAGCGCGGGTCGAACCAGCTCCCGGCGTCCAGTTTTTTTAGCTCGGCCAGCGTCAACTGCGCCGCCGGTCCGCGACCATTCGTGGTGCGCTCCAGCGTGTCGTCGTGCAGCGCCGCCACGTATCCGTCAGCAGTGAGCTGCACGTCCAATTCGATGACGTCGGCGCCCTGGGCCAGCCCTTCGCGGAAGGCCGCCAGCGTGTTCTCCGGCGCGCATCCCGCCGCGCCGCGATGCCCCACGATGGATATTTTACCGGTGACAGCCCGACGAATATCCAGCATCCTCACTTCCAATCTGGCGGGTGGTTGCGCCAGCGCCACCACAGCCCTACCGGGTAGCCGATCATTTTCGCCGCGTCGCCCACGACCCGGATGATGGGCACCCACAGCGCGGCTTTGATACGCTCAAGCGGGCTATAACCCCTCCACAGCGCGGGCAGCCGTCGCCAGGGGGCGAGAAACATGCCGGGGATAGACGCCAGATACAACGCCCACCAGCGTTTATCGCGTCGCCAGCCCAGCCAACCGATGGCAGGGATAACGAGCAGATAAGTCAGATAACGCATCAGGTGGCGCTTGCGCCACAAGTCGGCCTTGCCGTCGCCGCGCGCATAGGCGTAATATTGCTTGAAAAATGCGCGCAGGCTGCCCCGGGGCCGAAAGTCAACCTGCGCTTCTGGCGCAAAAGCAAACGGGCCAAAGCGCTCGCGCAGGCGCAGGTCGAAAATCAGGTCCTCGCAAAAATCCAGCCATTCGGGATAGCCGCCCACGGCCTCGGCGGCGCTTTTGAGCACGGCTGCCGAGCGACTGGAGGGCAAAAACGTGGCCGGGTGCACGTCGCGCAATTCCGGCAACACCGTGGCCCCCATAGCGACTTCGAACAACGTGTGCGGGTCGGGGCGAAAAAAGCCAGCCGCGACCTGGGCCTGACCCGCTTCCAGCGGCGCGACGATCTTGTCGAGCCAATTGGGCGCCAGGCGTACCCCGGCGTCTGTCACGGCGACGATCTCGCCCGTGGCCGCGTCAAGCGCCGCATTGCGCCCCTGCGCGATATTGGCTCCCGGCCGCTCGACGATGGTGAGCGGCAAACGCCCCCGCTCCCGTTCGGCGCGCAGCAGATCCAGCGTACCATCGGCGCTGCCGCCGTCGGCCACGACGACTTGATCGGGCCGGCGGGTTTGTTGGGCCAAAGAATCAAGCAGACGCGGCAGACTCTCGGCCTCGTTCAACACCGTGAGAATGACCGAAACCTTCATAGCGGCCCGATTATACAACAGAAAAGAGTGAACACACAAGCCGGACAATGTGGTATAATATTCAACATCCACAAAACGGAGGTGCCACAATGAAGAAAATATTTTCCTTTGTGCTCGGTTTTCTGCTGGGCGCGCTGGTCGGAGCCGCCGTGGCTATGCTGCTGGCGCCCGAAGCCGGGGAAAATACGCGCCGCCAGATCCAAATCCGCATGGAACAGGTGGTCGAAGAGGGCAAACGCGCGGCCGCCGAGCGCCGGGTCGAGCTGGAACAGCAATTGGAGCAGCTCAAAAAAGGCAAGTCGCCCAAGTCAGAATAAACAAGGAGTCGAATATGAACCAGCAACCCTGGAAGCTGGCGGGTTTGTTCTTGCTCGTCCTGGCGCTCGCTGCCTGTGGCGGGAACGGTGGGGGCGGGAAGAAAGAGCCGCCCTCGGCCTCCAAATCGGCCGCCGACTTGAGCGTGACGGCTCAGCGCGAGGTCGAAATCGAAAACGCCCGTCTTTTATCGCTCTCGCCCGACGGCCAGTGGTTGGCGGCCCAAACTGGCCCGGATCAACTGTGTTTTTATCAAGCCCAGACGTTGCAGGAAAAATCCTGCGCCTCGTTGGAGAGGGAGCTTAATCCATCGCTTCAAAGCATCACCTGGTCGCCCGACAGCACGCGCATCGCCCTCACCGACGAGGTCTTTCGCTACATGGTTGACAGCGACTTGTGGGTGATAAAAGTCGAGAGCGGCGAGATGGACAACCTGACCGACGATGGCGCGGTGGGCGGTTTTCTCAACCAGGCTCAGGAAGCGCCCAAAGCCGTTCTTGACGCTGTGCCGGCCTGGTCGCCTGATGACAAGAAACTCACCTTTACACGCAGCGTCTACGACCCTGAAAATCCTGGGGGCACAGACATCTTGCAAATCTCTGCCAACGGGGGGACCGCCGAGAAACTGCTGACCGTTGGCGCCGAAAACCCATTGCTTATCTGGTACGGCATGCGGTGGTCCGACGACGGCAAAAAGTTGTACTATAGCGTGACGCACGGAAATCCTGATTACGCCGACAATGGCATCTGGTCCGTTGACCAGGGCGGCAAAAACGCCAAGCAGCTCATCGGTAGCCACCCGGACCTGGGTCCGCCGATTCTGGTCGCCGTCGCGTCCAAACAGAACCAGCTCCTATTTGTCTATTATCGGGCGCTGGGGATGCTCGGCTTTGAACCCAACACCTCGTTTTATTATCTGCTCGACCTCAAAAGCGGCGCGGCCACGCCCCTCAAACAGGCCCAAAGCGATGAGCCTGAATTCTTTGCTCTGAATAACGCCACCCTATCGCCCGACGGCTCCAAAGTGCTGTACGTGTATCGCACCCTGGAAAAGGAGTGGCGACTGGCCGTGCGCGACCTGGACGACGAGACCGAGCACGTCCTCGCCACCTTTAACGAACCCGTTGGCGCGAGCAGAGAAATGGGGATGGGCTTGAATTGGGCCGCCAACGACACGCTGTACGTCGCCAGGGCCTTGGGTCAGGCCGGCTTGCTACTGACCCTGGGCGCGGACTGACCTTCGACCCTTGCGAAGGTTACGAACCTTCGCAAGAGCAACGGAACCCTGCCGCCTCCTGCGGCGTCTTGTCTTTAGAATTCGACAGCCGCAGGAGGCGCCCAATGAAAACCCGAATCGCGTTATCTCTTACGCTTTCCCTTGTCGCTCTTTTTCTGGCGACCGTCCCCGCCCTGGCCGACGGCATCATCATCCCCGAACCGCCGATTTGCATAGAGTGCCCGGTTCCACCCCCGCCGGAGCCGGTTTGGCTGACCATCAGATACCATCACGTGGACGTGACGATTCAAGACCAGGTCGCCGTCACCCACGTGGACCAGGTGTTCGTCAACGAGTCCGACTGGCAGATCGAAGGGACCTACGTTTTCCCGCTGCCGACCGACGCCGCCATCTCGGATTTTGCCATGTGGGTGGACGGCGAAAAATTCGAGGGCGAGCTGCTCGACCGCGACCAGGCCCGTCGCATCTACGAGGACATTGTGCGCCAGCGCCGCGACCCGGCCCTGCTAGAATACATCGACCGGGGCGCGTTTCGCGTGAGCATCTTTCCCATCCCGCCGGGCGCGGAACGGCGCGTGGAACTGGAATACAGCCAGGTGTTGCCGGTCGAGGGCGGGCTGGTGCGCTACAGCTACCCGCTGAACACCGAGCGCTTTTCCGCCCGGCCACTGCAAGAGGTCAGCGTCAGCGTCTCTATTGACTCGCCCGACCCGATCAAGGCCATCTACTCCCCCAGCCACAACGTCGTCGTGGACCGCGACGGAGACTATCGCGCCCGCGCCGGCTACGAAGAGCGCGACGTGCTGCCGGACCAGGATTTCGAGCTGGTCTACACCCTCTCGCCGGAAGACGTGGGCCTGAGTCTACTCAGCTTCAAAGACGGCGACGCCGATGGCTTTTTCCTGCTGCTGGTCGCGCCGCAGGTCGAGGTGGACCAGAGCCAGGTCGTCGCCAAAGACGTGCTGTTTGTGCTGGACACCTCCGGCTCGATGGAGGGCGAAAAGCTAGAGCAGGCCAAAGAAGCGCTGGTCTATGTGCTGGAGCATTTGAACGAGACCGACCGCTTTAACGTCACCGATTTCAGCACCGGCGTGCGCCAGTATGCCCGTTCACCGCAGCCAGCCGATCAACGCGACGAAGCCATCCGCTGGGTGCGCGGGCTGACGGCCGGCGGCGGCACCGACATCAACCGCGCCCTGCTGGAGACGCTGGCGGGCGTGGACGCGGAACGCCCCACCATCCTGATTTTCCTCACCGACGGCCAGCCCACCGAGGGCGAAGTCGAGATGGACCGCATCCTGGGCAATTTCGCTGCCGAAACCCAACCCAACGTGCGCCTGTTCGCCTTTGGCGTGGGCGACGACGTGAACACGGTGCTGCTGGACACGCTGGCCCAGGAGCAGCGCGGGACCAGCGGCTATGTGCGGTCCGGCGAGCGCATTGACGAGGAAGTGTCGGCCTTTTATGCCAAGGTCAGCACGCCCGTGTTGGCCGACATTTTTATCGAGGTGGATGGCGTCCAGGTTGAGGAAATGTATCCCTATCCCCTGCCCGACCTGTTTGCCGGGACACAACTCATCATCGCCGGGCGGTACAGGGACGGCGGAGCGGCGCTGATATGGCTGAGCGGTCAGGTCAACGGGGAGCCGCGCGACTTTATGTACGAAAGTTACTTCCAAGAGAGCGGCGGCGAGAGTTTTATCCCGCGCCTGTGGGCCACGCGCAAGATCGGCTACCTGCTCAACCAGATCCGCCTGCACGGCGAGAGCCGCGAGTTGGTGGACGAGGTAGTCGAGTTGAGCATCCGCTACGGCATTGTGACCCCGTACACTTCGTATCTGGTGCAAGAAGACGCCGATGTGCTCACCCGCGAGGGCCGCGAGAGCCTGGCCGCCGACGAGCTGCAAATGCTGCAAGAAGCGCCCGCGGCGGTGTCGGGAGCGGGGGCAGTCGAAGAGTCGGAAGCCAAAGCCGCCATCCAGAGCGCCGACCGGGCCGCAGCGCCGGCGGGCGAGGCCGCGCAGGTGGTGCGCATCGTCGGCGACAAGACCTTTGTGCAGCGCGACGGCGTGTGGACCGACACCACCTTCGATCCGTCGCGCATGACAGCGCAACCGGTCGGTTTTGGCGGCGAGAGCTATTTTGAGCTGCTGGCGGTCCGGCCCGACCTGGGAGCCTACTTTGCGCTGGGCGAGCGTGTGATCGTGGTGGTGGACGGTGTGGCCTACGAGGTAGCCGAGGCCGATAGCGGCGCGGTGACGCTGCCAGCGACGGCGACGCCTGAGCCAGCCCTCGTCACCGTCGAGCCGATCGTGCTGGTCACGCCCACGGTGAAGGAGAGCACAGACAAGCCAGCGGGTGGCCTGTGCCCGGGGACGCTCGTGGCCGGGCTGGCGCTGCTGCCGTTGGCAGGGTGGGGGCTACGCCACGGGCGACGGCATTGAATTGGATATCGCTTTAGAAACCCGGTTTCTTGCAGAAGCCGGGTTTTTTGATGCTCAAAAAACATCCGACCACCCACACGACCACACTCACCCCACTGACCAGCGCCCCCCAGCCGAACGAGCGCGGGCGAAAGCGGAAAACCACCTCGCGCCGCCCCGCCTCCAGCGCCACTGCCCGCACGCAGCCATCCGCCTGGTAAATGCGCGTCGGCTGGCCGTCCACCGTCGCCTCCCAGCCGGGATAGTGCGTGTCGCTCAGCACCAGCCAGCCCGGCGCGCTCAATTCGGCCTCGACCACGACGCGGGCGGGTTCGTAAGTTACGATGCTGACCGTCGCATCAAAGCCTGCGGGCGAGCCGGAGGGCGTGGCTGGAGTTTCCAGCAACACCACCGTCGTCGCCGGGTCGAAAGCGGGCGAACGCATCCATTCCAGCGCCTCCGACACATCGTCGGCGACGGCGTAACCCGGCGCGGCAAAAGCGCGGGGCATAGCCTGGCGGTTCTCGTACAGGTGCGCGCCGGGACCGAACACGCCAACCAGCTCTAGCGCCTCGTCTTGCACCAGGCGGTCGGCGATCAAAAAGCGCACGTTGTACAGGCTGAACAGCTTGTCAAAACCGGGCCGCACCAGGTAGCGCTCGCCTGCCTCGACCAGCGCCGCGTCCATCAGTCCCTTTTTCTTCTCGTTGCCCCACACCGTGACCAAACACTCCGGCACCAGGTTCACGTAGCCCTCGGCGGCGGGTACGTCGTAAATGAGATTGAGACTGGGCTGTAAGAACTCCCGTTGCGCCACGTAGGGGCTCAAGTCTCCGCGCCAGCCGCCGGCCTCCCGATAGGCCGCACGGAAAGTGTTGTAGGCGTCATGGGTGAAAACGCGATACAGGTCATCCCCGGCGCGCTCGTGGATGGCCCGGGCCGTCTCCGGCGGCTCCAGCCACGCATCGGCGTCTACAATCGCGTTCCACGGGATGTGATAGGCGTACAGGTCAACCAACGTGAAGAGCAGCGCCAGACCGCCGACGAAGGACGAACGACGAATGACGAACGACGTTTTTTGGAGCCGCGTCAACGCCAGCGCTGCCAACAGGGTGACAAACAGCACCGTAAAGGCCAGAAAACGCTGCGGAAAGCGGAAAAAGTCCATCCCCGGCACACAGCGAAAAGCGAGTTCGTAGAGCGGCGTGTTGGCCCCCAGCGCCAGCAGAAAAGTGAGCGCCGCCAGCGCCAACAACAACCGCGCCACGCCGGAGCGCCGCGCCAGCGCCAGCCCGCCGATCAGCCCCAACGCCAGCGGCAGCAGTCCGAAATAGGCGTAATCCTCCCAAAAAATGCCCGCCACGGCGTAGGTTCCCAGGCCGGGATCGCCGTTGGCGAGCGGGTAGAGAAAGGATTTGAGATTTTCCAGCGCGTAGGGAAAACGGGCGGCGAAAGCATACTCCACGCCGCCGGCCCGCTCGGAAAAGCCGACCAGCTCAAAAGTGGGCAGCAATTGCACCGTCCCCAACCCTAAAGAAAGGAGCAATGCCAGCGCGAACAGCGGCGCGGCCCGTCGCAACGAGCGCGCCCGTCGAAACTGCCAGGCCCGGCCGAGGCAATACAGCGCGGATACTCCGGCCGTGTAATAGGCCATCTGCGGCGCGCCGGCCAGCCATTGTATACCCAGCGCCGATCCCACCGCCCACAGCGAGCGGTCGCTGCCTGTTACGCCGCGCTCCACCAGCCATAGCACCACCGGAATCCAGCAGGCTGCGTCCACCATCGGCATGTGCTTGACGTGCGTCACGAAAAAGCCGCTCAGGGCGTAAGCCACGCCCGCCAGCAACCCGCCCGCGACGTTCGCCCCCAGCCGGCGCGCCAGCAGATAGGTCCCCGTCGCCGCGACGACGAACGGCAGCAGGATGCTCAGGCTGAGCGCGACGCGAAGCGGCAATAGTCCAAATAGGAGCAAATTGGGAGGATAAAAAACACCCGCCTGCCCCTCGGCCAGCAGTGGGTAGCCCATGTACACGCCGGGCGTCCACAGCGGCAGGCGCCCCCGGTGTAATTCCTGGCCAAGCACGTAGCGCAGGGGGTGCTGCAAGTGAGCCATGTCGCTGACGGCATAGTCGTTGGTGATGACCAGCCCTTGCAGCGCGGCGACGCGCCAAAAAGGCAGCAGGACCAAAAAGGACAGCAGGAGCAAGGCCAGCGTCAACTCTTTGCGCGACGACATGGGCGGAAACGACTCTACTCGATTTTCTCTGCTTTGCCCATCTCGACCTGACCCAAGTAGATCAAGGATTCCAGGTCTTCCATCTCTGCTGGGGCGAATCGCCCGACGATGGCTCTGACCCGCGTCAGCTCGGCGTCGGAAGCCAGGCCGAGCATCCGGGACAAATCCCCCAGATCGATACTCCGTGAGCTGGCCATTTTCATCAAAACCAGATAGGGCAAATCCAGGACAGGATAACCGGCCGGGTCCTGGCGCGGTGCAGCAAGGGCCTCCGTCAGCCACGCTTGCTCTCCCAAAATGACATCTAGCTCGATTCCTGCGGGCGAGCGAACTGCAAAGCCCGGAATAGCGAGCGGCGAGACAAAAACATACCCCACCGATTCCAGCCGCTCTCGCACGGCGTCGCTATCGGAGACACGTACCAGAATGTCCAAATCTTGGGTAGACCGTTCCGGCATATAGGCGCGCGTCGCCACCGCGCCAACGATGACCCACGGGATACCGTCCAAAACCGGGCGCAAATCAGGCCAGAAGTACATGGCCGTTCTCCTTTGCAGAAATTCCAACGAGCTGCCGCTGCCGGGCTGGATGCGCCGCCGGGCGAGGTCGAGGATAAATCGCCGTCGCTGGGCGGGGGTGAGCTGGCCGTCAGGGGTGATGGCGGCGACGGCGGGAGGTACGGGCGCGTTCATGTTGTTTCGACAAAATGGACAGTCAAGTTTCCCCGCTGTTCGCGTCGCACGCCCTTGATGGTCAAGTCGCCCACATCGGCCGAAGTAGTCACGTGAGCCTGGAGGCGTGGGCCAAGCGGTTGGGCCAACACGAGGGCGACCGTGGCCGCCAACAGGGCGTTGGGTAGCATATCGAGCCGGCGCTTTTTGCTGCCGCCCAACACGGCAAAGGTCGCCAGACCCGCCATCGAGCCGGCCGTGACCAAATTGGTGCCGCAGTTGGGATGAATGGCCAGGTGATGTTCGCCCGCGCGCAAACGGGCCAGCGCTTCGTGGGCCGCTTCAGTGACGAGATCGGTGCTCAGGTGGCCGTACAAATAGTAACCATTAAAGGTGGACCGGCCCACAACGCTAACCGGACGGCGCTTTTCGGTTAACACGTGGATAGTGGCGTGTTCCAGCGCGTGGTTGCGCCGCACCCGGGCAATGAGAGGCAAGTTCAAAACGTTCATGTGCTTCACTGTTGAATGGGCGTCGGTGTGGGCGTCGGTTGGAAAGGCATAGCGACGATGACCAGGCGATGCGTGTTGTTGGTATAGGGCCAACACGTCACCATCGTCAGTCGCTCGTCTTGGGTCGGCATGATAAAACTTGCGTTTTGCAGCCGCACCTCGTCCGTTTCTCCTTTTTCTTTGAGAATGTGTCGCTCGGTGACGGCGTAATAATGGGGCCCGGCGGCGTTAAGCAACACGATCTCGTCGCCGGGTTGCAAGTCCTCCAGGTCGCGGAACACCTCGCCGTAGATGTTGTGGTGACCGTTGAGCACGGTATTGCCCGGCTGTCCGGGTAGCGCGGAATTGGTGTGCCAGCCCACGGTGAACGAGTCCGGCACGATCCAACTACTGATCGTCTGTCCATTGACTTCTTTGGTCTCCCAACCGACTTCGACCACCGGCGCGTCCAGGTTGATGGCCGGGATGAGTAACTGGATGGGTTTCATGCTGGCCGGGTCGGGGGTGGGGGTAGGGACCGGGGTTGGCGTCGCCGTTGGTTCGACCGTCGGCGCCGGCGGGCCATCTGGCGTGGTAGTGGTGCGCCCCCCATGGATCTTGGGCAGGCCCGGCGTGGGTTGCAGCTCCGTTTCGGGCAGAATGAGCGGCGGGAGAGCGGTAGCTGATGCCGCCGGTGTGGGGGGGGGCGGTTCGATAGTTGGGATGGGTGAGACAACGCTAATGGCAGCGGCAGGAGGAGCCAGTGTGACGCTGAATTCCAGGCTCTCAGCATTGGGCGGCGCGATGGTGGCTTGCAGGGTGGGGTAGGCAATGATGCCGCCCGTGAGCATCAGCAGCACGCCGCCCCAGGTCAAGAGATTGGGCAACCATTGCCCGCCCACCGCCTGGGGTTTTGCTTGAGGGTGTTTTTTAACTCGTTTGGCAGACATATCCACTACAGATTATACCCAATCTTCTTCTGGGCGGCAACCGGAGAGGATCCGCCAACGCATCTGCCACAGCGCCAGCAACACCGCGCCCAATCCCACGACTTGCACCCCCCGATACCCGCCTGGCAACAGCCACGGGTCGGCGCGAAAGGCCTCCAGAAACAGGCGCGCCGCGCCATAGGTCAGCAGAAACAGCCAGAAAATCAGGCCATCAAAAACACGGTGTGGATAGGCCCACACAAGAACGCCCAACACCAGCAACGCTGCCAGCAGCTCATAGACCTGAGTCGGGTGACGACGCGCCCCCCACAGCTCGATGGTCCAGGGCAGGTCGCTGACCGCGCCGTAGGCCGACCCCGCGCTCAAGTCGGCCAGGCTGATAAACGCGCACATCAGGGCTAGGCCGGGAGCCAGCGCATCCGCGACGAGCGGTAACGGCAGGCGACGCAGGCGCAGGTAGAGGCTGGCCACGCCGCCGCCTGCCAACAGCCCGAGCGGCGTCGAGAGCGCGCCGGTGTTCAGCGCCACGACGCCCCCCAGATCGGCCCGATACGCCGCCCAGTGCAACGCCACGTAACCCAGTCGCGCTCCCACCAACCCAACCAACAGTCCCCACATCCCGGCGCTAAAAATCGAGTCTTGCGGCAGACCCGCTCTTTTGGCCTGTCGCCCAGCCAGGCTCAGACTGAGCCAGAAACCCAACAGCAGAATCAGGCCGGGCGCTTGAACAGCCGCCGGTCCAACGTCCAAAATGGGAAACACGTCAGCCTCCGCCCGGCAAAATGGCTTCCAGCTTGCTCTCGATCAATCCACGAGTCATCGGGCCGGTGAACACATCGCGGATGACCCCGTCGGCGTCGACAAAAAAGCTCATCGGCAGCGCGCGGGCGCGATAGACCCCCGACACGTCGCCGGCGCCATCCAATGGAATGGGGAAAGTCAGACCCACGTCGGCCGCAAAACGAGCCACGGCCAGCGGTGATTCTGCCTGGTTCACCCCCAGCACCACCAGCCCCTCGTCGGCGTGGGTCTCAAAAGCGGCCTGTAAATGAGGCATTTCGGCGCGGCAGGGGCCGCACCAAGAGGCCCAAAAGTTGATCAGCACTGGCCGGCCGCGCAGCTCGCTCAAGCGCAGCGTGTCGCCACTCAGCGTGGACAGCGTGAAATCGGGGGCCAGAAAGCCTTTTTGGGGCGCAGTCCGGCGGTCGGCGACGACGGCGCTCGAATCGGGCACGCGGGAGACCAAAATCCACAACCCGCCCAGCACGAGCGCAACGATCATCACGGTTTGCCAGAATCGTTTATCGTGTGTCACCTGTTTTCCCTACTCACGCCCGCGACGCCCGCGATTTGGGTTCCTGGACCGCCATGGGCGTGGTGGCGCGCACAAAGCCGGCAAACATGAGCGCCGCGCCGACCAGCTCGCTGAGATACAAAAATTCCGGCGCGCCCAGGCGGCTCAGGCCGCCGCCGATGGCCGGGGCCAGCGCGCCCGCCGCGATGAGCGCATTGCCGATGGTCCGGTGCAGCAGCACACGCTTGCGCCAGAATAGCCAGGCCGAATAGGTCGCGCCGCCCACCAGCCAGAACGTGCCATACACATTGAACAGCGGCGTGAGAAAACGGACCACTGCGCCCTCGGGCAAAATCACTTTGTACTGGACACTCAAATCCTCCCCGACGGTGAAGGCCGAGCGGTCCAGCGGTGTAGCAAACATGACGAGTATCGCCAGCGTGGAGGCTATTATCAGTCCGAGCATCAGGTCACGGGCGACGCGGCCCCGCCGCACCAGCAAATAGACCGTGCCTTGGCCCAGCCAGGCCGCCGTGAGCAGCGCCCCGCCGATGTACCACAGTCGAAAGACCAGCGGACTCCAGGCAAAAGTCGAATAAAACTCGGCAAAGGTCCCCAAGCTGTACAAAATCAGCCCCAGCCCCCAAAACAGCAAATGTAGCCCGCGACGACGGCGATAGCGCAGCAACACCGCCCCGGCAAAGGCGAGCGCAATGACAGTCGAAGTAAAAGGCAGCCAGCGACTCAGGTCCATCTCTCTCCCTCACTTGACGAATTTAAGTGGAGTGATTTTATCAGGTTACTTTTCCGGCGTCAATAAACCCTCTCGCAGGTTCCAAAAACCTTGTCGGAGAGGGCCGTGTGCGTTTGCGACCAGCGCCGATTGTGCTACAATCTCGCTTATGAAGACGCGACGCCTATCACTGCTGGTCATTTCCCTCTCGCTTACCGTGCTCGCTGTCGCGCTATCGTCATTGGCCGGACCTGCGCGCGCGCAAGACCCGGCCGGCGAGCTGCTGGCGCTCATCAACACCGCCCGGCTGGCTCAAGGGCTGCATCCTTACACAGCGAGCGTTGAATTGAACGCCGCTGCCCAACGCCACAGCGACGACATGGCCGAGACCGGACAGATCGGCCACACCGGCTCCGATGGCTCCTCCAGCACCCAGCGCATCCTGGATGCCGGCTACGGCGCGTATGAGTTCGGTCTGGTAGCCAGCGAAAATGTCTATGGCGGGACGGGCGGGGCAGAGGCGCCATTCAACAACTGGATGAGCGACACGAGCGCGCGCTCCAACATGTTGCACGAGGAGTACCGCGAAGTGGGCATCGGCGTCGCAGGCGATGGCGTGGGGCGCACCTTTTGGACCCTTGCAGTGGGCGCGCGACCTAACGTGCTGCCGGTGTTGATCAACGGCGGCGCGACCAGCGTCGAGACGATCACCGTCACGCTGCGCCTATTTCCCGAAAACGTCGTGCCGGAAGGACGCGGCACGGCCATCGGTCAGCCGGCCGAGTACCGCGCCAGCACCAATTCCCGCTTTCCCGCCGCTGCATGGGCGCCCTGGGCCGCGCAAGTGAGTTTCGTGCTCGACGAGACGCCCGGTCCACAGACCGTGTACGTCCAACTGCGCGATAGCGCCGGACGCACTATTATTTCTCAGGCCAGCGTGACGCTGATCGGCCCCGAGATGACGACCACCCCCACCCCTACGTTGACCACGGCGACGGCGACCGCTACCGCGACCCGCACCCCCCCCTCCTCGCCCACCTCGACGGCTACCGCTACACCTGCGCCGTCTGCATCACCCACGATCACGCCCAGCGCCTCCGCGACGCCTACGGCCAGTTCAGCAGCGACCCCCACCAGCGCCCCTACCTCGCCTCCGCAGCCCACGGCCGCTGCCACGTCGCTGCCGCTCGAGACGGCATTTGCGTCGCCAACCTCACGCTCGCCGGAGCCGACGGCCGAGCTGTCAACCGTGGCTCCCCCTCTCCCCACTGACTATTACGCCGCAGAAAAAACTGCACCTCGCCCGCTGGAGGAGCGCCTTGCGCCGTGGGCCGTGGGACTGCAAATCGTGGCGCTGGCGCTAGGGGTGTACATCGCGCTACGCCGAAACCACGCCTCTTCTTCGGAATGAGCGTCGTAAAGTTGGCGTGACAAAAACCAACAAATCTGTTAGTATAGCCTGGGGACCTGACCGATTGGGAAGGGGGGAACGGCAGTCGAAAAATCTAAAGTCAAGGAGTAAAACAAATGCGCGGAAAGCAGGCTGAAGTCGTCTCGAGCGTGATAGCAGCTCTTTTGGTCTGGAGCGTAATTGTCCTCTCACAACCACCCGCCACCACAATAGGACAAACCCTCACCCCTAGAGTATATCTACCCTTTATCCGTACCAGTGAAAGAAGTATCCCCTACGGGGCCATGCATTTCGGCGACGAGCTGGCCGATTATTCCCATCCCAAAGCGCCTGCCTTTAACGGCGGCTTTGTGGATTTCTACAATAAATCCGACCTGGCCATAGAGACGCTGCTACAGGCCGCACAAGACGATGGGCAAACCATCATTATCAACGTCACCGACAGCTATCCCTGTGAGTATTGGGACGGTAGCACCTTTGAGCACGATTATTTCGTCGGCGATGTGACGGCCAAGGTGGACAACGTTGCGCCGTTTTACCCCGACACCGTGGTCGGCCTGATGCTGCTCAACGAGCCGCATGACCCCCAGCCAGAGTGCCAGCCGGGCATTCCCGCGATTAATTTGTACAATGCGGCCAAAGAGATACGGGCGGCGTTTGCCAACGCCGGCGCCGGCGACATCCTGATCGGTTTTGGAGCGCCCGCCGATTATTTCGAGAGCGGCCTGTCTCCAGCGCAAGCGCAGGACGGCACGATCAATTTTTCGTGGGCCTCGTGGATCTCTTCCAGAGGCGACTTTGACGTGTGGGCGGCGCCGGTGCAGGCTGCGGCTGCGAGTATGAGCGCAGGAGGATCCAAGCACTGGATCGTCTACTCAGTTAACAGTTTTCAGGCCTCGGATCAAGAGGTGCTGGATATGAACACTTGGGCCTGCCAGCAAGATGACGCCTTGCAGGTGTGGTGGTACAGTTGGACCGATCCCGACGGGCCCAAGACCACGATTTCATTGAGCAATTTCCTGGCCGTGCGGGAGATATGCGACGGTAACTGAGCCTCGCTTTCAAGAAAACAGAGCGCACCGTCGAGATGCCAGAGGGCGGCTTTCCAAAGCCGCCCTCTGGGAGCGGCGCGTATGGAAACGCGCCCTACCGGGGGCGGCAGCTTTTACAGCCGCCGCCCCTGTGGCAGATATGAGGATTATTCGGTCTCGATTTCGACGAGGGCGTTCATCCCCCAGCGCAGGTCCGAGAGAGACAAATCGTCGGTCAACCGGATTCTGACGGCATAAATCACTTTGTCGTCAACCAGCTCCGATTGGAGCGCGATGTGGCGGACGACGCCGGCGAACACCTGACCGGGCAGCGCCTCTATCGTCACCGTCGCCTGCTGATCTATCTTCACCTCGGCGACATCCAGCTCAGACAGGTCGGTTGTGCGGGCCTCTAACTGGTCGAGTGTCGCCAACACGACCACAACCTGCTTGGCGTCAACGTGGTCATCGATTCCGACCCGCACATCTACCACCGTCCCGGCAAAGGGCGCCCGCAAAACAGACTGCTCAATTTGCAGCTCGAGCTGCTCGACGGATAGTTTGGCCTGTTCCAACTGCGCCTCGGCTTCAGTAGGTTCTTTGGCAAGGTCGGAGTTGTCAAAGAGTTGACTCGCGGCTCGCAGGTTGTCCAGGTCCAGTTGGGCCGCTTCGACCCGGGCAGCCTGAATATCCAGCGTGATGGTAAAAGACCCCCCGGCCTTGATGGCCGCTTCCAACTGATTGCGAGCGTCTTTGATCTGGACGGCGAGAATCTGCACTTCGATGTCGTGGGCCTGTTTGGCGTCCAGGGCCGTATCCAGTTCCGTCTGGGCCACTTGCAGGTCGAAATCGGCCTGTTGGAGCGTACCATAGTAACGGTCGCGCTCTTCCTGCGGTTCCCAGGGGCGGTCGAGGGATTTGTTATACTCATTCAGCCAATAGTCGTAAGCGCCCTGCTTACGGGTCACTTCTACCCGGGCCGCGGTGACAGCCGGGGTGGGGTCTTGGGCCTGAAGCTGGCTCAAACGCAGTTCCAACTGCTCCAGAGCCGATTGGGCAGTGGCGATGGCAGAACCAGGGTCCTGGGTCTCCAGTCCCTCGAGTTCCAATTGGGCGATCTTGAGATCGATTTCCGCCTGAGCCATCTGATCGGCATTCTCAAGCGCCGCCTGCCGGTTAGCGGCTTCTTTAGCCAGCACCTCCTGCTGTGCAATCTGCAAGGACAATTCCAGCGCCGAGGTGTCCAGACGCATTAACGGCGCGCCGGCCTGCACCCGCTCGCCCGGGGCGACCAGAACCTCCGCCACGTCGCCGGCGCTGTCGAAACTCAGCTCAGCCCAACGCAGCGGCTCGATCACTGCCGCGGCGACAATCGTGCCATTACCCTGAATTGCCGCCGACGCGGCCTCAACGGCGGCAGTGTCGCCGGCAACCGGCGCCTGCACGTGAGCATCAATTATCGTCGGATCTTTGGCCTGTTCGCCACAACCGACTACCAACAACAAGAAACCGACCAGCAAAAAAATAATCCGTTTTGACATTTTCACTTCCTTGTGACGTTAACTTGACGTTGACTGCGAGCTTTCAATCTTTAACCGATAGCTGATGATTGACCATCATGCTGCCAACATCGCAGCGGGCAGCGCCGCCGTTTCGTTGACCAGCTCGTAGGCCCAGCCATCGCGTTTGGGTAAAAGCCCATCGTCGTATTTGAAAGCTTTTTGGATCGTGCGATGCAGGTGCAGACAACGCACATTACTGTATTTAGCATCGTGATAGTCGTGGACCCTACCGTTCTGGATGGCCTCTATGACCTGCTGGATGCCTTGCTCTATCGTCCATTGAGGTCTAAAATCCAGGGTCCGGCGGATCTTGCCAAAATCGACCCGATAGTTACGTCGGTCGCCGTCTGCCCCCATGCTGATCAGCTCAGACGTGGGCACCATGCGATGCACGATCTCGCCAACCTGTTGAAGCGTCATGTTCTGCTCGTCCGAGCCGACGTTAAAGATTTGGCGGTGTATCAGTTGACGGGGCGATTCCAAGACCTTGAACACAGCCAGGGCCACGTCGTCCACGTGGACAAAGGGCCGCCATTGATCGCCGCCATAGACAGTGATTTTTCCCTCGGTCATCGCTTTGGCCGCCAGCAAATTGACCACCAGATCGAAACGGGTACGTCCCGAAAGTCCATACACCGTTCCAAAGCGCAACAACGTGGGGCTAAAGTGGTCGCCGGACATTTCGAGCAGCATCTTTTCTGAGGCGATTTTGCTGCGTGCATACAGAGAGACCGGGTTGAGCGCCGATTTCTCGTGCAGCAATTCGTCGCTGGCCCCGTAAACCGAGCACGTGCTGGCAAAGATGAGCCGGCCAACTCCCATACCCTCGGCTACTTCGGCCACCATGCGGGTGGCCATCAAGTTGACCTGAACGGTCAGCTCTTCGTCCAACGAGCAGGCGGGATCGCCCACAATGGCCCCCAAGTGAATGACAGCATCTACGCCTTGCATGGCGCGCACCACGTTGTTCACCTGTAAAAAGTCGCCCTGTATGATCTCCAGGTGGGGATGATGGATGACCTCCGCCAGAGGCTCGCTGCCAAAGACCATCAAGTCTAGCAGGCGCACCCGATAGCCTTTGTCCAGCAGCTTGGGCAGCAGCGCCGAGCCGATATAGCCCGCTCCACCCACTACTAATACGCTTTTGATCTTATGACCGTTAGAGCCGTGTAGTGAAAAATGACTTTTCCCTCGATCAACCCCGATGTGATCTATCGCAACCATGACCTCTTTCCTCTCCCAAATTCTGCCTAAATCACTCCGTATTATCCAAATTACTCCGTATTTTAACAGATTTGTGTCTGAAAAAAGGTGGAGAATTGTTAGAGATTGGTAAAAGAAACCCGATCTTGCAAAGGTTCAGAACCTTCGCAAAGCTAATCTGTCTGCTCCGCCATCGCCACCTCCGGCAACGCTGGCTTGGTGAAACGATCTTTGAACAACGCCCACAACGTTTCAAAGATGAGCTTCAAGTCCAACCAGAAAGACTGATTTTCAATGTATTCCATGTCCAGGACCACTTTGGGCGGCAGAACCTTCTCCAGATAATCGCGGTCGAGGGTTTCAGGGTTGGTCAGCATGTCTTCCTCGTGGCGAAATCTGATCTGGGTCACGCCGGTCATGCCCGGCTTGACCTGGAAAATCTTTTTCTGCTCGGCGGTGTAACGCTCGTAGTAATAGAGCGATTCGGGACGCGGCCCGACCATGCTCATGTCGCCCTTGAGCACGTTCCACAATTGCGGAAACTCGTCCAGGCGGGCCTGGCGCAACAGATGGCCCACGCGGGTAATGCGCGGGTCGCCGTCATACGTGACCGAGGGGCCGCGCTTTTCGGCGTCGGTCACCATGGTGCGAAACTTGTACATGGTGAACACCTTGCCGCCCTTGCCGACCCTTTTGCCGCCGTAGAAAATCGGGCCGGGCGAGCCTAGCTTGACCAGAATGGACACGATCAGAAAATACGGGCTGAGCACGATCAGCCCCAGCAAGGATGCCGTGATATCAAAAACGCGCTTCAACATAGTTCACCTCCGATAAAGATTGACGATGCGTCTGACGGCTTCGATGACCGAGAAAACGTCCGCCTCGGTCATGCGGGTATAGAGCGGGAGCGAGATGGCGCCCTCGTACACGGTCTCGGCGACAGGAAAGTCACCCCGCGTATAACCGAAGGCCTTTTGGTAGTAGGGATGCAGGTGCAACGGGATAAAGTGCACCGATGTGCCGATGTTGTGTCGGCGCAGTTCGTCGATGAATTGCGCCCGATCGATGGTCAGCGCGCCCGGCGCGAGCCGCAGGACATACAAGTGCCAGGCGTGGGTCACGTCGGGCGACACAACGGGCGTGATCAACTCGGGCATCTCGGCAAAGGCGGCGGTGTACATGTCGGCGTAACGCTGGCGGAGCTCTCGGAAACGTTCCAGCCGGGCCAGTTGGTGCAGCCCCAGCGCAGCGCCCACGTCGGTCATGTTGTATTTGTAGCCGGGCGCGACCACTTCGTAGAACCACGAGCCGGCCGAGGTGTAGCGTTTCCAGGCGTCGCGGCTCATGCCGTGCAGCCCCCACACACGCATCTCGGCGGCCAGGTCCTCGTCGTCGGTGGTCAGCATGCCGCCTTCGCCGGTGGTCATGGTCTTGGTGGCATAAAAGCTAAAAGCAGTCACGTCGCCCAGCGTGCCGATGCGCCGGCCTTTGTAGACCGCGCCGGCAGCGTGGGCGGCGTCCTCGATCACCAGCAGGTTGTGACGGCGGGCCACGTCGAGAAGCTCGTCCATGCGGCAGGGATGCCCGGCCATGTGCACCGGGATGATGGCCCGGGTGCGCGGGGTGATCCTGGCCTCCACCTGAGCCGGGTCCAGGCCCATGTCGTCCTCACAGATGTCGGCCAGCACGGGTTTGGCCCGCTGGTGCACCACGACGTTGGCCGTGGCGCAAAAGGTGGTGGGCGAAGTAATCACCTCGTCGCCCTCGCCGATCCGGGCGGCGACCAGCGCCAGGTGCAGCGCAGCCGTGCACGAACTGACGGCCACGGCCTCGCGGCTGCCTATGTAATCGCGGAAGCGCGCCTCGAACTCTTTGGTTTTAGGCCCCACGCTCAGCCAGCCGGAGCGCAGCGTGTCTATCACTTCGTTGATTTCCTCCTCGCCCAGATCGGGTAGGGCAAAGGGCAAAAAAGTCTCGCGTACGGGCTGGCCGTCCGTTCCGAATGGCGCTTCCTGGATAATTGTCGCCGGTGATTTTACAGATTGTAACATCGTTCACGTCCTCCTTTATGTGCTTGGGCTGGGGATCGGCTTGAGCACCCGCGCCGGATCGATGCGCATTCTCTCGCGCAGAAGCCGCCGGTATTCCGCGTCGGTTTTGTAAAAATACAGGCGCTCGTCGAAATGAGTCAATGCCCGCTGGCGGGCCTTGCGTCCCATCTCGGCGGCCATTTCCGGATTGTTCAGCATTTTTTGGATGGCCGCGGCCAGCGCCGGCGCGTCGCGCATGGGGACCAACAGGCCGGTCTGGCCGTCGATAATCACGTCCACGTTGCCGCGCACGCGGCTGGCGACCATCGGCTTGGCCATGGCGGCGCTTTCCATCAGGATGCGCGGAATACCTTCGGCGTAAGAGGGCAGCACTACCACGTCCATAAGACTGACCAGGACCGGAACGTCGTCGCGGAAGCCCAACAACATCACGTCCTCTTCCAGACCCAGCTCGCGGATTTTTCCCTCCGGCGAAACGGCGGTGGGCTTGTCTTTTTGCGACGAGCCGATAGCCAGGTAGCGCGCCTTGAGGCCCTGCGCTTTGAGCATGTGGGCCGCCTCTAGAAATTCAAAAATGCCTTTCTCGCGCACCAGCCGGGCCACGATGCCGATGACCGCCTCGTCGGGCGCGATGCCCAGGTTGGCCCGCAGCGCCGCTACCTCTGCCTCCGGCACGGCGCCGGGATAGAAACGACTGATGTCAATGCCGTTGCCCAGGTGGTGGATCTTGTCCGGCGGGCACAGCTTGAGGCGCAGGGCCGTCTGGACGTCCTCCTCGTTTTGCGACAAAATCGAGTGGCAGCAGGCCGCCGCAACTTTTTCCACGCCCACGAAAAAGCGATACTGCAACGGACTCATGTCCTCGTGCAGATACAGGCCGCGGTGGGTGTGCACAATGACCGGCGTGCGGGCGATTTTGGCCGCCAGCCGCCCCAGCAGCCCTGGCTTGACCGTGCTGGTGTGCACGATGTCAAAGCGCTCCTGGCGAAAGTAACGCACCAGCCGCGTCACCGTCTTGAGGTCGGCCAGCGGGCTGATGCGCGGCTCGAACGGAATGACCTTGACGAAAATATCGTCCTGGATGACTGTGTCGTGCTGGATCCAACTGCCCGGATGGGAGACGACCGACACGTCGTAACCCTGTTCTTTTTGATAACGCAGATAATTGGCGATGTGAATTTTTAACCCCAGATCAAAATTTACCAGATGTACGAGCTTTATCTTGTCCATTGTTTTCCTCTCTGCAAACCAAATGACTCACTTTATTCCGGCGGCGTCAAGTAAAGCGCCCGCTGTAATCTGCGCGGGATGCGGTGGGCCACTTTACTGGCCGTGAGCAAAAAGCCGAGTTCCTTCGGCGTGACCACCCGCAGCGGCAACGCCAACGCCGCATAGATCACCACTCCCAGCGGCAATGTCATCCACAGCGGCCACACCCTCACCACCAGCAGCGCCCCGGCGGTCAAAAGCGCGGCCAGAAATGGCCCGACAAGCATTTCCAGGTTGAACGGATTCGGTAGTCGCGTGCGCACAAAGGTATACAGCAGCACAAAAAAACCAATCTCGGTGAGTACGCTGGAAACGGCCGCGCCCATGATGCCGTAGCGGGGGATGGCGAACAGATTGACTATGACGTTAAAGGCGGCCATCGACGCCGTAGCGATGGCCCGGCGCGTTTCCAGGTTGATGGCCGTCAGCGTAATCGCCATCGTATTATCCACGAACCGCAAAACAATGGCGGCCGTCAGCACTTGAAAGGCGGGCACCGACAGATTAAAGTCAGGACCATAGACGGCCAGAATAACCTGGCCGCCCAACACCAGGCTCACGGCCGTTATCAACGCGCCGATCATGGTCTGGTATTTCAAGGCCTGTCTCACATAGCTCACGACTCCCTCTTTGATCACCGGGTATTGATTGGCGACCAACGGCAACATCGCCAGGTTATAAAAACGGGCCAGGACGTTCAGGCGGTAAAAGAGGGTGCTGGAGACTTCGTAATAACCCACCGCCACATTGCCTTTGATATAGGACAACATCAGCACGTCAATGCGGGCAAACACCGGCGACAGGGCGATGTTGACGGCAAAGGGCAGGGTCTTGCGCCCCAGCGTCTTCATCAAGGACCAGTCCAGACCCAGCCGGGGGGCCTTACCCCACAGTCGCCAATAGATCTGGGCGCTGGCGATCAGGCTGATAAAGCGCGACAGAATGTAAATCACAAACAGCGCCAAGAAAGGCAGTCGCAGAAAAAGGACGATCCCGCCGACCACCAGGAAGGCAAATTCCTGGATGACGATGGCCAGCGCCCCTAGTTCCATGCGCTCGTAACCGCTAAAGGCCGCCACGTACAGATTGCCCAGGGTATCGAGCATCATGGCGATAGCAGACAACACGATGGCCATGACCAACTGGTCTCCATAGCCCAGCAAGGTCGCTGTCAGACCCATCGCCCCGACGCTAAAGATGCCAAATACCACCCCCAGGGTGAGGCTGTTTTCCACGTAGGCGTGGACACGCTCTCGCTTTTGGGCGATCTCGCGCACCAGGAGCATGGTCAATCCCATATTGTTAAGAAAGCCCAGCGTCAACGTAAACGTCATCACAAAGGAGAAATCGCCGACTTGCTCAACGCCCTGAGCGCGCGCGATGACGATCACGATCAGGAGCTTGGATATCAGCGTCGCTCCCATGCGCACGATCTGCGCGATTGCGTTTTTGGCTACCCGCCGGGTTGTTTTTACGGTCGAGTCGTTTGGCATCTCTAATCGTCCTTCCAAAGAGGGCGGGTTTCCAAACCCGCCGTCTGGATGGCAGGTTTGAAACCTGCCCTACCGAATCTCCCCCATCAGGGCAAGCACGAACGGACAGTACGCGCTCTGGCTATCTGACTGATCTCTGCGAACGCAGCGGCGACACTGGCGTCTTGCACATAGCCCGGGTCGTACTTCCACATCAACAGCCCGCACACCGAAGGCTCGGACGCGAACAGATCGCCCCATTCTTTGAGCTGCGCTGCCGTCACCGGGCTGCGGTTATTGCCCCCCAAGATGTTGATGCTGAGCACCAATCCCAGTTGCGCCTGCCGGGCGGCCGCCACTTCCTCTCTCAGCCAGGTCATAACGTCGCCGCGCTGCGTCGTGTATTGAGCGAAAGCAAAATCCAGCGCCGACCACGGCGCGCCGCCCTGCAAAAAGCTGGCCGGGCCCCCCACCCCCACCGGCAGCGTCGGCCAGAGTTCCTTGCTATAGGCCGCCGCCGCTTCGATGTCCGCAAACGGCGCCGGCTTGCCGTTCCAGTTGCTGGGGTCTTGCGGTTCGTCAAACATCAAGTGACCCAGGATCGTCCCATCTGCCACGTAGGAGGCCAAGTCAACGCTTTTATACGCGTCCAGGCGCTCCTTGAAACGGGACACCGAAAAGGCCCCGTCCGATTCCTGGTACCCCGGTCGGCCGCCGGCCAGATTGATGATCAAACGAATGCCGGCCTTGCGGGCGGCCTCGAGTGTGGCGGTGGCTGTATCGGGTCTCAAGGCGGCAAAAGAACCAGTAAAGGGTGAATTACTATACTCGGCTTCCGGTAGATGAAACGGGCCAAACAACAAATCCTGGTTAAAGCCAGGCGCCTCGCTCTGCGGCGTGGGCGACGTCTCAGGAGCAGGCGCGACCGTGGCGACCGGCGACGGGCTGGCGATCTGTACGGGCGTGACCTCCGGGCCTGTGGCTGTCGTGGCAGTGGGCGGCGGGCTGACTGTCGGCATGAGCGTGGGCGCCGCCGGCGTAGCGACCACAGGTGTGTGCGTCGGGACGAGCGGCGGGGGCGTCGGTGTGGTGGTCCGGTCGCAGCCAACCAGCAGCAACACCAGGACGAACAGGGACGTCAGGAGAATAGTTTTTCGGCGCAGTTGTGTGTTAGTCTTGATCATATTCCTCACTCCATCAAGATCGCGCCCCATAGATTATCCTGCGCCATCTGCAAGACGTCCTGCGCGTCGCTGGCGGCCTGCATGCGCGTCCGTCCCGCCTTGAGCGTCAACAGTACGCCATGGGCCTGGTGAGCCAAAATTGCGCTCCCACCTCCCGCCAGGATGGGGGGAGCGTTTACCACGATGGCATCCGCGCAATGCGACAGCTCGTTCATGACCCGTTCGAGCGTCTGCGAATACAGACCTTCGTAGGTGTTTTCCTGCGCGTTCCCTATCGGAAGCAGGCTCAGACCCGGCACGTCGGTCGGTCGCAGGGCTGTGGGAATGTCGTTGATGGCGAGCCGCCCGTCAAGCAGGTCGGCCAGACCGGGTTGTCGCGCTCCTTTGAACCATTTCCCCGGCAGCGGCGCAGCAGAATCGGCGTCCACCAGCAGCACCCGGTCGCCGGTCCTGGCCCAAGTCGTCGCCAGATTGGCTGCCACCAGCCCTTTATCCCGCCGTTCGGTGGTCGTTGGACTGGTCACCAGCACGACAGGCGGTTTGGGATGCGGGTTCGGCAGCAGCTCCAGCACGTCAAAGTGACGGCGACAGTTTTGCATCAGCGGCCACCAGGAAGCCTCTTGCAATGCCCTACGCCAGGCCGGGAGCTTGCGTTCGCTGCGGCGTTGCCGCCAACCTCTCAACCTGGGCCGAGATCGAATCGTCGCCAGCACCGGCAAACCCGTGCGCCGTTTCAGCTCTTCCATCGAAAAGACCGGCTCGCGCAGAAATTCAACGATCATAGCCAGCCCGCCGGTGAGCAAAAAGAACAACACGCCGGCCACAATCGGGAGCAACATAAAGGTGAGGCTGCGATTGGTGGGCACCTCGGCGTCTTCGACCAGCAGGACAAAGTTACGCACAGCCCGCGGTGAGTAGACAATGAGCTGTCGAGCGGTCTCATTGGCGACG
Source organism: Anaerolineae bacterium (assembly GCA_034435435.1). GTDB lineage: Bacteria > Chloroflexota > Anaerolineae > S140-20 > S140-20 > DAOTXN01. Next base: position 40,635 of record DAOTXN010000108.1, read on the forward strand.
TCGGCGGCCCGCTTGGCGTTATTGTCCAGCGCGGTGATCTCGATGAGCTGCGTCCCCTCGACCACCTCGGCGCTGACTTGGGACGATAAATCGTCGGTCGTCATGTCCAGACCCAGGGCGTCGATCACCGCTTGCAACACCGGCCTGCGCGTGGCTAGGTCGGCGTAGGTCTCTGAGAACTGGTCGGCCAGCACGCGATAGTCCAGGTTGTCTTCCACGGTAGCCACGTCGCCGCCGATCATGACGGTCGCCGACGCCTGGTAGAGCGGGATAAAACCCGTGGCCTTGTTAGCCATGAAGGCCAGGATGCCTCCAGCGATGCCCACCAGCAGGCTGATCCACACATATTTCTTGACGATTCGGATATAGTCTTTCAGTTCCATGTAATGTTCCCCTTGTCATCCCTGGCCGCTGCCGGCGTTGTTTCCAGCGCGACCAGTTGATTTATTTACCCTTCACGCCAGCTAGCAGTCTGTCGGAGAGGCGTCATTTAGCCCCTTGTGGGCGTCCAAAATGGGCGCAAACCTAGCAAAAAACGGGCACAAGGCCCTATATTACAGGGTTCTCCGACAGGCTGCTAGGGCGTGCGAAAGGTCCAATGAAGCGGGGTCTATCCCCGACCGCGAGTACCTCCGGTCGTGAGTGCGCCTCCGCTCGTACCAGTTGATAGTACACAAAGATCAAAGCAAAAAGCAGCCACACCGGTCTGCCGTGCGTGGTCTCGTGGACGGTTCCCATGATGGACAATCCCAGGACCCCGCCCAGCAGCGCCCCGATGGCCAGGCGGACGGGCCAGTCGCGGGTGGAGCGGGCCGTCAGAGCCATCCAGAATAGCACTTCACCATACACGAGCATCAACCCGATAAAGCCCAGCGGGCCGCGCTCGGAGATAAAGGCCACGTAATCGCTGTGCGCCCCAATGACCGCCACCGAACCCGTCACGTTCGGCCCGATCCCCAGCGGGTATTCCGCCATGAGGCCGACCGAAGTGTCCCACAAGGCCAGGCGCTTGTCCAATTTATGACCTGCGCGACTCAACTCAAAGAGCAAAGTCCCCTGATCTTGTGAACTCAAGAACGACGAGAGCAAAGGCAGGCTGAGAATGACGATCACAGTCAACAACGTGCCGACCCCCAGGGCGAACAGGTTGTTTCGACCGCGTTGGTGCAGCCAGTACAGCCCCGCTACGATTACCCCGACCAACGTGCCGCCCATCGCGCCCATCGAGCCGGTGGCAACGATGGCCAGAGCATACAAGCCCAGGAACCCCAGTCGCACCAACATGTTGCGAAAGGGAGGCAGCGCCAGAAAGATGAAAAAAACCAGCATGATGTAGCCGCCAGCAGCGTTGGCGTTGACAAAAGTCCCCACCGCCCGCGCTTCGGCCCCGCTGCCCACAGTGCCCAAGGCGGCGGCTTTGGCGCTAAATCCGCCGATGGCCGACAGGTGGATGCCGACGCGGTCAAGCATGATAATCGTTGATTCGGCGGCGGCGACGATGGCCCAGGCTTTGACAACACCTTGCAACCCGCTGCGCTCGGTGATCGCATTGGCAACCGTTAGAAGCATCAAAAACAGATAGACTTCTTGCAACAGCGCCTTCCCCACCGCCATGAAATCCAGTCCCGAAAGCGCGCCGATCAGACTGCCCACCAGGATCACATAGCTGGGGAACAGCAACGGGAAGCGCACGTGCATGCGTTGGCGCCATATCACAGGCCAGGACGTGACCATGAAAATCACCATGAAGGCATCGCCCGGCCCGAGACCGGAAACGAGAAACTTTTCCAGGGGCATGAACGCCAGAAACGCAATTAAGCACAATTGTCCCAGTTTACCGTTTACCACGATCCGCGACTCCCTGTGATAGTGTTGATGACCACGGATTTCACAGATGACACGGATTTTTTGATCGGTGAAATCCGTGTCATGTGTGGTATATCCTAGAGATAGCCCAGGTCTTGCAGGCGTTGGACGACGACTTCTTCCATTTCCGGCTCCATCTGCTCAAAAGAGGCGGCGTCCAGGTCGTCCAACCAGCTCTGCATCTGATCGAGCAATGTTTGCAGGCGCTCAGGCTCGCGCTCGGCCAGGTTTTCCATCTCGCCCGGGTCTTGCGCCAGGTCGTACAGCTCGTGTCGCCCATCGGAGCCCCAGATGAGCTTGTACTGGGGGTCGCGCAGGCGCAACGCGCGCAATTGCCGGTCCAGCGGCGTGACGTCGAAATGGGGCAGCATGCGTGTGAAACGCCGCAGACTGGGCGCCAGACGCTCCGAAACAGTAAAGGGTCGCGACTCGGCCCGCACCCGCTCCGGCTGCAAACTGTGGCCCAGCAGATGATTCGAGACGGCGCCGCGTTCCAGCCCCAACAACTCCAGGACGGTGGGGAACAGGTCCACCGTTTGCACCGGCTCGCTCACCCGTTGGCCGCCGGAAAAATACTCCGGGTGGTACAGGATAAACGGCACGTGCAGCTCCCAGTCGTACACCGACCAGCCATGCCCGATGAGGCCATGTTCGGTCAGCTCTTCGCCGTGGTCGGCGGTGACGACCACCAGCGTATTGTCCAGATGGCCGTTGTCCCGTAGCCAGTCGAGGGTCTGCCCCAGATAGTGATCCAGGAAACGGATCTCGCCATCGTAATAATCCACCATCTGGGCCTGCTCGGCCGCGCTCACGTCCAGCTCGCCGGCGATGAACTTGTGCGCGTCGGGCGTGACGATGCGCGGCTGCTTGGCTCCCGCGCCGTTGGCGTAGGTAAACTGGTCATGGTGGAACCAGGGCCAGTGCGGGTCGGCCAGGTGGGCCACGGCAAAGAAGGGTCGGTCGGATTGATAATCTCGTTTGAACCAGCGGCGCAGGTCGCGCAACGCTTCGTAAGTCATCTTGCCCCGCTTGCCGCTATACAGATACCAGCGCCCCAGGCGCAACAGCTTTTCCAGCTTGGTCGTTTTCTTGAAAAAGCGGCGCATGGCGCGGATACCTTGCACATAGTTCGTCACGGTATCAAAGCCCCGGGTCGTCCCAAAAATGTCGCTGATCCATTCCACCGTCGCAAACATGGCCGTTTGGTAGCCCTGCCCGCGCAGCGTCTCGGCTAGGGTGGTGAACTGCGGCTCCAGGTATTGATGTTGAAAGTTCGTACCGTGTTGCGACGGATATAATCCGGTGAACAGCGACGACATGGATTCGAGCGTCCACGAGGACGGCGAGATGCACTGTTCATACAGCACGCCCTGAGCCGCCAACCGATCCACGTTAGGGCTGGTCTTGCGCTCGTATCCGTAGCACGAGAGATGGCCGGCCCGGGCCGCATCCATAATAAGCACGATGATATTGGGCCGGTTGCCTCCCACAGGAGCGACCGCTTGTCTGGTTTTTGGCTTTGTTTCCTCGAACTGAGCCGGGTCAACACCGTCCAGCCCGTTTTCCAATTGACTCAGCATCTCTTGTAACAGAGCCGGGTTTTTAGACGCCAGATTATCCAGCTCGTCGGGATCGCGCGTCAGATCGTACAGTTCATGCTTGCCGTTAGAGGCCCAGATGAGTTTTTTGCCGTCGCTCCGGCGCAGCGCTCGCAATTTCCGATCGAACGGCGTCGTGTCAAAGCCGGGACAAACTCGCTTGAAACGGCGCAGGTTGGGCGCCAGATACTCGGTGACGGCGAAAGGTCGCGGATTGGCTTGCACCAGGTCCGGCTGCAGCGGGCGACCCAACAGATGGTTGGGCACGCTCTTGCGATCCAGCCCCAGCATCTCCAACACCGTTGGGAACAGGTCGGTGGTCTGCACCATCTGGCTAACCCGCTGTCCACCGGCAAAGTGCTTGGGGTGATAGAGAATCAGTGGCACGTGGAGCAGGCTCTCATACATGGACATGCCATGCCCCATCAAGCCGTGATCGGTGAGATGCTCGCCGTGATCAGAGACGATGACGATCAACGTGTTCTCCAGGTGACCATCGGCCTCCAGCTCATCGAGCAGTCGGCCGATGTAGCCATCGAGAAAGCTGATCTCGCCATCGTAATAGTCCACCATCATCTGCCGGGCGTCTGCGTCCAACTCGAGCTGCCCGGCGACGAACTTGTGACCGTCGGGCGCAAAGACGCGCGGGGCCTTGCGCTTGTCGCTGACCCACGAATGCTGGGGATGGTACACCAGCGGCCAGTGCGGATCGCCAAAGTGCGCGAGAGCGAAGAAAGGCCGGTCGGACTGACGCTCCTTTTTGAACCAACGTCGTATGTCCCGCGCCATGTCGTAGGTCCGCATGCCCCGGCTGGCGCCCAAAAAACGCATTTTGACGTTGCGCACCACCTTGTCTAGCTTGGGGACCTTTTTTATCCACAGATCCATGCGGCTCACGCCATCGCCATAGTTGTTGACCTTGTCGAACCCGCGATGAAAGCCATAAGTCTCGCTGACCCAGATCATCCCCGAAAAGAGAGCCGTCTGGTAGCCCTGGCTGCTGAGCACCTGGGTCAACGTGTTAAACTCGGGTTCCAGGTACTGATGTTGGAACGTCGTGCCGTGCTGCGAGACGTGTAGCCCGGTGAACATGGAAGCCATGGATGCCAGCGTCCACGTGCCGGCCGTGATGCATTGCTCATATACCACGCCTTTGGCGGCGATTTTGTCAATGTTGGGGGTCGTCTGGCGCTCGTATCCGTAGCAAGAGAGATGCTTTGCCCGGGTGGCATCCATCACGAGGATCAAGATATTGGGTTGCTGAGTGTGCTGAACAGGTGTCATAAGATAAACTCCCAAGTCCTTATTAGCGCGCGCCGCCCTGGGCGATCACGTCCAGCGAGGTCGGCCCGCAGTTGAAAAGCAAATCTATGGCCGCCAGGTAGGGTATGAACTCGCCGTTCGCCCCGGCTTGCGGATAGACCGGATGCTCAAAATCGTTATACGCGACGCGCAAATCACGCGCCTGAAACAGGCTGTCGTCCAGATAATCGCGCCCCATCGGTCCCGACAGATACTCGTCGCCGCCGACGGCCAGCGTCAGGTCGGCCAGCAGTTGGCTGCTGTGGCCCTCCACGCCCAGCTCGGAGGCGCGGTACATGGGCCGCTCCAGACCCAGCCAGCGAGCCGTCAGTCTGGCCAGCGTGATGTTCAGCTCGGCCAGCATGCGCCACTCGGTCTCATAGATGGCCGCCAGCTCGCCGGCGTACTGCTCAAAGTGGGGCGCGCGCCGGTATTGGTGATAAATAGATTTCCAGTGGCTCTGTCGCCACTCCTGAGTCTGGTTGATCTCTACGTCCTGGACTTTCTGATCGTAGCGCCCCTTGGTGAGCACCGGCACCGAGAGCCACATGGGACCGTTGGGGCCGAGGATGCGGTTGCGCCGCACAAAGTCACGCTTGGCGATCTGGACGTTGTCCAAAAAAATCCAGGCGTCGGCGTTCATCATCTTGTTATAAAAACCCAGGTAGCCCAGGTGTTCCGGTTGATGGATGGCCACTCGCATTTTGAAATCCTCAAGTAGGGCGGGTTTCTTACCCGCCTCTTTATTTACCACCAAGACTCAAAGACACAAAGGTGGGTGAAAAAGAACTGGGTGTCGTCATGTCTTGGTGGTTCTCTTTTTTCATCAAATCCAACAGCGCTGCGTGACGCCAGTGCGCCCACAGCGTCGGATAGCGCAGCAGGTACGATTCAAAGCGCTCCACGTATGCCGCCAGGTCGGCCGCCAGACCCTGCGCCGAGTTGTCGCCGCTGAGCGCCAACGGCGGCTCGATCACCATGGTATAGCCCCCCGGTCGGGGGACGACGAACGTGGGCACGACCGGCGATTGGAGCCAGCGCGCCATGCGGAACGGGCCGGTCATCAGCGGCAGCGTGCGCCCTAACAGCTTTACAGGCAACACCTGCGGGGCGGGCATATCCAGCATCTCTTCTTCCAGCGTGTCGCCGGTGATCATGAGAATCTGATTTTTCTGTAAACACTCGAGCATGGCCCGCTGCGGCGTGCCATTCGGATCGATCACGTCAAAGTTACGCCGTGAGCGGCGGCGGATGGGATGCACGACGTGCTGATAGACCCAACTGTCGTCCGGCTCGATTTCCTCGCCCAGCACGGCCACAACTCCATAACCCAACAGCTTCAACAGACTCAGCTCGATGTAACCGTGCAGGTTCGAGTGCCACCGCAGCAGCACCACGCCCCGACCCTGGCCTAGCGCCTGTTCGAGGTGCTCTTGACCCTCGATGTGCAGAATCTGCTGCACTTCTGCCAGGCCCAGGCCCGGCAGCAGGTCGTTGAGCAGCTTGCTATAGGCCACGGTCTGGAATAGCGCCCGCGCCGTCGCCTCGACCTGCCCCGCGCCCAGTTGCGCGCCGAGCACTGCTTGCAAGTTGCGCCGGGTCAGCGCCGCGTCCGAACGGTCCAGCCGGTACCACAGCGCCCCCAGACCGTTGCCGAATGACCCCAGCCGGCGATGGCGCAGCCCCTTGGGCAGGGCCCGCAGGCTCAGCGTAGCGGCGGCAAAGCTCAGAAATGGTAGGTCGCGTTTGGTGATAAAAGCCATCTCAGTGCTCCTGTTCCCCACCCGCCCATTGAAGCGTCTCTAACACGTCACACACCGGCCCAAAGCGAAATTCTTGCAAGAGTCGCGCCAGCCGTCCTGGAATGAAACGCCGATTCAATCCTTGAGTCAGCCGCGTGCGGGCCGGCACTTTCCACTCGATCTCGTCCAGTTCTTGGGCATCGATCTCATAGGGGTGCAAGTAAACCACCGCCGGCCGGCCCTCTGCGGCGATACGCCGGATGGCCCAGCGCGTCACGGCATAGGGCAACAGCCGCAGGTAGCCGCCGCCGGCCACCGGCCAGCGCCGCCCGGCCCAGTTCAGCGTGGTCAGCGGCAGCTCGATCAGCCCGTTGTCCAGCCGATAACTGCCCTGCGGCGCGTCGCCGATGCCATAGCGCGACGTGTGCACCGGAAAGATGCTCGAATCGTAACGCAGCCCGTGCTCGGCGATAATGTCCAGCGCCCACAGCGAGTCGGCGCGGATGGAAAAATCGGGCGCGCGATAGCCCCGCACCTGTTGCCCGCTGATCTCTTCCAGCAAGCGCACCGAGCGCGTCAGCTCGTCGGCAAAAGCCGCCGGGCCGATGCCGAACACCGGCTGGTGCGAATAACCGTGGCTGCCGATCTCGTGCCCCTCGGCGGCGATCTCGGCCACCACCTCTGGGAAACGCTCGGCCATGCGCCCCAGGACGAAAAACGTCCCCTTGACCTGGTACTGGCGCAGGATTTCCAACAACCGGCGGGTGTTGCGCACGGCCCGCTCGGTGATGGGCAGCCCATAGTCCAGGGAAGACTGCGGCCAGTCTTCCACGTCTACGGTCAGCGCGTGCAGGCGTCCGTTCTCGCGCGCGGTCATTCTGGCGTCTCCTGTGCATCGGCGCGAATCCACTGGGGCAGGTTGTCGTGGCGCGTAAAGGCCCATTGATCGGGCGCGGCCAGGATGCGCGGTTCCAACCGGTCCAGATAGGCCCGCAAGTCGGCGATGGCGTCCTCGTAGCTGTTGCCGGGGCGCAGCGCCAGCGGCGCTTCGATCTCGACGATCACACGCGAGCCGTCGCGGAAACCAAAACATGGCAGCACGGGCGAACGGAACACTTTGGGCAGGCGCACCGGCCCAGAGCGCAGCGGCGCTGCGCCCCACAAAAAGGGCACCGATACCACGTGCTGCTCGTGAGCGATCTGTTCTTCGGTCAGGTGCATGTCGCCCTGGATCCACAGCACCTCGTTATCGCGCAGCACGCGGGCGATTTTGGGGTCAGGCACCAGGCCCCGGCTGATAAAGGGCAGCGCCGTGCGCGGGTACTCGCGCACCGGATGCACCAGCTTGCGATAGATCCAACTGCCCTCCGGCTCGTCCTGCCCGACCGGCGTGGCTTCGTGTCCGGCCACCGCCGTGACGGGCAGGCCGTGCGCCCGCAGGACCGCCATGATCATGTAACCGTGCGTGCCATAGTGGGCGCTGAGCAAGACCGCGCCGCGGCCCTGGGCCAGCGCCGCCTGCAGGTGTTCCACGCCGCGCAGCTCGCTCACGGCGCGAATCTGCTCCGGGCTGAGGCGGGGCAGGATGTCGGGCACCAGGAAGGCCCACACGTGCGCCTCGTGGTGGGCCATGCTGATCTGGGCCAGCTCGGCCTCCGATCGGTGGCCGTTCAGCATCAGTCGCAGGTTGTGCAGCGTCTGCTCGCGCTCGCGGCGCGACAGGGTCAGCCATATTCGGGCGCACAGCCGCGACAGGCCCAAAGCGTGTTTATAGCGAAAGGTTGGCGGGAACAGACGCCACACCTGGGTGACGCCCCAGTAGGCCAGAAACCCAATATCGCGCCGCTCGATTAACCGTGCCATGTCTTGTATCCTTGTCTGGTGGCGATAACATTCTCACCACAGAGCACGCGGAGATCGCCGAGATAAACCCGGACCAAATCCGTGCGCCCCCTGAGTCCTCTGGCGGTAAAGCGCCTAGGCCGGGGTGGCGGCCTGTTTGTTCTCGACAAACGATCGAATCATATCGACGGTTCTAAAGTTGTCGGGCAACACTTCGCCGTCGGCCACGTGCACGCCAAAACGCTCCTCGATAAAGAGGATCAGCCGCAGCACGGCCACCGAATCCAGCATGCCGCTGCCGATGAGATCGGCGCTGGAATCCAGATTGGCCCCATCGCTGCCGAACATCAACTCGTTACGAATAAAGTCTTTGATCACGCTTTCGATATTCACCTTGTTTCTCCTTTTTGTTATGCTCATTCTTTAACGCGCCCCTTATTGATTAGGACACAGATTTTCACAGATTGGCGCAGATTTTTCCGATTTCCGACTAGATCAGTGAAAATCTGTGTTCATCTGTGTCCCAACTTTTTACGGGCGCGCGTTCCGCCACACGTTGTAACCATACTTGTGCGCCAGCGGCCACGCCAGCGGCGCGGCCAGGCGCGCAGTCTTGGGAAGCGCCTGCTTCCATTCCTCGTCTAGCTTGAGCTGCACCGGCCCGCGCCGGCGCATGCGGTTGCCCCGCAGACCGTGTCCCGGCTCGAACGGGAGCTGGTTGACCACCGCGTCGATCACCGGCGCCATGTCCACGTCTAAAAAGCGGCCCAGTTTTTCCAGCTCTTGCGCCGGCTGGCACACCAGGTCTTCGTAGCGCATCGGCAACACGGGCAAGCCCCGGTTGGCGACCTGCGCCAGATGGACCGACGTGTTGGCCATGCCCCAGCCGACCAGGGCCTTGTAGGCGTCGGCGCGACCAGACTTGGTTTGCCCGGCTTCCAGCAGTTTGTTGCGACCGCGCAGCGCCGACCACATCGTAGCGCGAGGGTCGCGCACCAGGTGCACCACCCGCACGTCAAACCCGCCTAGCTTTTTCAAGGCCGAGATGCGCCGCGCGGCGGGCCGCGAGTTTTTGGACGAATCGACGACGATGGGCTTGCCGCTTTCCTGGCTGATGGCCGTCATCGCGGCCTGCCACAACTGCACGTAGGCATCGTATTCCCCGCCGCCGTTGCTCCAGGCGGCCGGGCGCAGGCTAGAGGCCTCCACCGGGCGGGTGATGCGTTCGGCCTCGGCGGGCGTCAGATTGGGCAACTCTGCCCCCAGCCGCGCCATCACCCGCGTCCAAAAGTCACACCGATCCACGCCCTCTCCGCAGGAGCACGGGTCGCCGGCCTGCCACTCCAGGAACAGACTGGACAGCTCGCCCACGCCGACCATCAGCGGATGGTGGTTCAGGAACACGTCCAGCAGCGTCGAGCCGCTGCGCCCGTACCCGGCGATGTATACGATTTTCGGCAAAGACCCTTCTTGGAGCATGTATTCCTCTTTAATCGCTAGGAGCTTGTCGGAGAGAGAACTTGTGTAGGGCGGCTTTCTATAGCCGCCACTTGTGTAGGGCGGCTTTCTATAGCCGCCACCTGTGTCGGCAGGTATGGAAACCTGCCCTACCAGAGGTTCTCCGACGGGCTGCTAGTCAATCGAAATGTCGGTCAGACGACCTTTGAACAGATGGTCCTCCGAAGATTCCACCTTTTCGATGTAGCGACGCATGGCCGCCAGCACCGGCGCTTCGCCGCGCTCATATACCTCGCCTTGCAGCAAGCGCAACACCTCCAGCCGATGCTGTTTGGACTCGATAAAGTAGGTGAACAGCGGCAACAGCTTGTAATACATGCGGATAAACTCGTACCAGATGTCCACTCCCTTGCGCAGTTTGGTCTCGTAAGGCTTGAGCATGTCTTCGCTAAAGTCGTTGGTCTCGAACGCTTTTACGATGCGCTCGGCGGCAAACTTGGCGCTATAGCAGGCCACGCTCACGCCCGACGAAAAGATGGGGTCCACGAAGCGGGCCGCGTCGCCAATCATCACATAGCCGTTGCCGGTGAACTGCGTCATCGAGTAGCTATAATCGCCCTCGCTCTTGAACTCGTTGATGCGCGAGGCCTCGCGCATCACGCGGGTCAGGTCGGGGTTGATGTTGACGTGGTGATAAAAGTACGCCTCTATGTCCATCTTGGCCTGCTTGAAAACTTCCAGCTCGGCCACGACGCCGACCGAGGTGATGGTCTCGGTAATCGGGATCTGCCAGACCCAGCCGCGCTCGACCGGCAGAAAGTAAATGTGAATAAAGTCGGCCACCTCGCCCTCACCCCTGTCCAGCCCCTCGAACCAGGCGTGCACAGCATACTGGTTAAAGATGGGGTCCTTTTTCTTCAGCTTGAGCTGGCGGCCTAGCAACGTGTTACGACCGGTGGCATCCACCACCAGGCGACAGGGAATATCTATTTCCTGCCCGGCGAGTTGCGCCCGCACGCCTCGGGCATAACCCTGCTCGTCGAACAGCACCTCTTTGGCGCGCACACCCTGCACCACTTTCGTGCCCAGCGCTTCGGCGTGCTTGAGCAGCAACAGGTCGAACTTGGCCCGGTCCACGTGGTAGGTGTAATCCTGTTCTATCCCCTCCTGGGGGAACTCGCGGAACTCGATGTTAAAGTCGCCCCGGCGGTCCGGCGGATGCCAGCCCGCGCCGTATTTGCGGATAAACCCCTCGCGCTCCATCGTCGGCAGAAAGCCGATATCGTCGAACACGCGCGTGGTCGCCGTGACCATCGACTCGCCTACGTGCGGGCGCGGGTGGACGGCGCCCTCCAGGATCGTGTTGTCAATGCCGGCCTTGGAAAGATAGCTTCCGATGACCGAGCCAGCGGGTCCGCCGCCAATGATGATTACGTCAGTCATGATTCTTTACACTCCTCGCTTTACGATAAAATCTGTGGGTAGTAACGGCTTTAGCCGTTCCTGCCCTCTCACGGATGCGCTCAATTCTCCCGCATCCAGCGTTCTGATGTTTCGACCATATCGGCGTTCGCATCCCATAGCGGCGCGCGCTCCGGATGGTAGCGCGACCCGATGGGCATGGAATACAGACCGTCGTTATCATACGTGCGCTCGCGCTTGAGCATGTCGCGGAATGCCAGCAGAGCCGGAGAAGGCTGATGGTCGTAAATGCGCCCGGCAAACATGTCCGTCATGTACTCTGTGTAGCGCGCGTGCACAAAAAAGGCGAACGCGAGCGGTTCTTCCCAGAACAGATCAATGGTGTCCTCGAGCACATCGGCGCCCTGTTCGACAAAGAGCTGGTAATCTGCAAAGGGATTGGGGTCGTCCCGGCGCTCGCCGTTCAGATAGGCCCTGATCAACGGCGCGGCGAACTTGGCCTCCCACATCGTGACGGTCAAGCCGAAGGAGTAGATCGGATCGATAAAGCGGTGGGCATCTCCGATGCAGATGAACCCCTTGCCGGCAAAGTTCCTGACCTGAAAGGAATAGTTGGGAATGACGTGGGCATCTTCGACCAGCTTGATCTCGGGCAGGCGCTGCTTGAGCTCGGGATGTAGCTCGTGCAGCTCGCGGATCAAAAAGTCACGTTTGCTCTCTTTCTTATCCAAAAAGTACTGCGAAGGCGTCACGACGCCCACGCTGACCACCTCGTCGTCAATCGGGATAGCCCAGGACCAGTGGAACTTTTTCTGATAAAAGATGTGCGTGTTATCGGGCATGTGCACCCGGTCTTCGCCCTTGTCGCGTTCAAAACCCGCGACCTGCGAAAAGATGGCGATCTGTTTGTCGTAGGCGCCCAGATATTTGGGGCCGGTGACGTGGCCCAGATTCGCCAGCCAGGTGGACTGGCCGGAGCAGTCCAGCAGCATCTCGGTCTCGATCTGCTGCACGCCGCCGTCGGCCATGCGCACCTCGACCCCGCGCACCGCGCCGTCGTCGCTCATGAGCGGGCGGGTGGCCTTGCCGCGGACCAGCGTCGCGCCGCGCGCCACCGCCTCGTCCAGCATCATCTGGTCGAACTCGCTCCGCCGCACCTGCCAGGTGACTGAGTCATAGAGTTTCCAGTTCTCATCTCGCCCGGTCACGGGAACGAACCAGGCAATCTTGGAGTGCCCGTAGACTTTGACTCCGTGCTTGATGGGATGCTTGGCGGCCATCATTTTATCCTCAAGCCCCAGGATACGCAGCAAATGAGCGGATTCTCCCGTCATCGATTCACCGATGTGATAGCGCGGGAATGTTTCTTTTTCGATAATGATGGGCCGGATACCTTCTTGGGCCAGAAACATGGCGCTCGCTGCTCCTCCCGGTCCTCCACCGACAATTACTACATCTGATCGCATTTTTTCTCCTTTCAATTCTTCATATCGAATCAGTCAATTAATCGCACCCCAGGCGCAGATTATCAGACCGGAACTGCCGCCCAGCCTATTCCTCTCTCATCCACAGCTCCGTCGTCTCGACGAGACTGGCATCCGCGTCCCACAGCGGCGCGCGCTCCGGGTGGTAGCGCGACCCGATGGGCATAGAGTACAGCCCGTCCTCGTCGTAGGTGCGCTCGCGCTTGAGTATGGTGCGGAACGCCTCAACTGCTCTGGAAGGCTGGCCGTGGTAAATGCGGCCCGCAAAGACGTCGATCAACAACTCGCGGTAGCGGGCGTGCACGAAAAAGGCAAAGGCCAGCGGGTTCTCCCAGAAACAGTCCAGCACGTCTTCGAGCACGTCGGCGCCCTTTTCGGCCATCACCATATAGTCCTCAAAGGGGCTGTCCGAGTCGCGGTTCTTGCCATTCAAGTAGTCGCGAACCACGTCGGCGGCAAATTGGGCTTCCTTCATCGTCACGTACAGGCCGAACGAGAAAATCGGGTCAATGAAGCGGCGCGAGTCGCCAATGCACATGTAGCCCCGCCCGGCGAACTTGCGCACCTGGAACGAATAGTTGGGGATGACGTGCGCGTCTTCGACCAGATTGATCTCGGGCAGACGGCGCGACAACTCCGGGTGCAGCTCGCGCAACTCGCGCTTGACGTAATCGGGCTTGCTCTCCTTCTTGTCCACGAAATACTGCGAAGGCGTCACGATGCCCACGCTGACCACCTCGTCGTCGAGCGGGATGGCCCAGGCCCAGTGGTACTTTTTCTGATAAAAAATGTGTGTGTTGTCGGGCATGTGCTCGCGGTCGCCGCCGGGGTCGCGCTCAAAGCCCGTGACCTGCGAAAAGAGGGCGATCTGCTTGTCGTACGCGCCCAGGTACTTGGGGCCGGTGACGTAGCCCAGGTTCGCCAGCCAGGTGGACTGGCCGGAGCAGTCTAGCACCATCTCGGCCTCGATCTGCTGCACGCCGCCGTCGGCCATGCGCACCTCGACGCCGCACACTGCGCCGTCGTCGGTCATGATCGGCTTGGTGGCCTTGCCGTGAATCAGCGTCGCGCCGCGCGCCACCGCCTCATCGAGCATCATTTGGTCAAACACGCTCCGCCGCACCTGCCAGGTGAACTGGTCTTTGAGGTTGTTGTTCGCGTCGCGCTGCATCACCGGCACGAACCAGGCCGTGTGGCCTTGCGGCCCGTACACGCGCACGCCGTGCTTGACGGGGTGTTTGTCCTGCAGCATGCGCTCGCCCAGGCCCAGCTCGCGCAGCACGCCGCCGGCCTCGCCAGTCATAGACTCGCCGATGTGATAACGCGGAAACGTCTCTTTTTCAATGATGATGGACTCTATGCCATGCCGGGCCAGGAACATCGCGCTGGCTGCCCCTCCCGGTCCTCCACCTACAATCGCAACTTGTGTCTTCATTTCTTGACCTCCTCAGTTTTTAATTTCTGGCCAGCAGCGGCCGATTGATTTTGCCGGTCGAAGTCTTGGGCAAGTCCTCTCGAAATTCAATGTGTTCGGGTATCATGTAACGCGGTAGATGTTGGCGGCAGTGGGCTTCAATGTCGGCCGCCGATAGTCCGTTGCCGTCCATAGTCACCACAAAAGCCTTGATGCGATTCCCGATCAAGTCGTCGGGGATGGCCACAACGGCGGCTTCTTTGATGGCTGTGTGCCCGTACAGGACCGACTCGATGTCGCCCAGCTCGATGCGATAGCCGCGACTCTTGATCATGTGGTCGCGCCGGCCCACGTAAATCCAGTTCACGCCGTCCTCGTCCAGATACACCACGTCGCCGGTGCGATAGGCCACTTCGTCAAAGTGAGGCTGGAACGTATTGCGCACAAACCCTTTGGCCGTCTTGAGCGGGTCGCCCCAGTAGCCCTGGGCCACGCACGAGCCGCGCACCCACAGCTCGCCCTCTTTACCCGTTTCTGTGACCCGGTTTCCAGCGTCGTCCACGGCAAACACCTCGATGTTTTCGCAGGCCACACCGATGGGCACCGGCTGGGTGCGTTCCGCCTCCAGGTCCTTGGGCTGCACCTGGTAATAGGTGCACACGTTGGTCTCGGTAGGGCCGTACAGATTGTAAAAGTCGGCGTGGGGGATGGCCGCTGCCAGCCGCCGTAGGTACTTGATGGGAAAAACCTCGCCCGCAAACAGGACCGTGCGCAGCGCCGACAGGTCGTACCCGTCCAGCTTGCCATAGTTGACCATCAGCGACAGAATGGACGGCACCATGTAGGTCACAGTGATGCGCTCGTCCTGCAACAGCTTGACCAACTGGACCGGAAAGACCGAGAGTTTTTCGGGAACCAGTACCACGGTGCCGCCGGCCTTGATCGTGACGTAAATGTCAAAGGTAGACAGGTCAAAGTGCAGCGGCGCGTGGCTGGTAGCTCGGTCGCGCTCGGTGATATGGAATTTGTCGTAGCACCAGTTGACGAAAGTAAAAATCGTGCGGTGCGAAATCATCACCCCTTTGGGGTCGCCCGTCGAGCCGGACGTGTATAGAATGTAGGCCAGGTCGGTCTCGATGGTCCCGCCGTCGGAAACCGGGCCGGCGTCGCGGCCGCGCACCTCATCCCACGCCACGAGCTCGACGCCTTCCGGCAGCTCGACCGGCGCGTGGGCCTGGTCGTTGGTGAGCATCACCGTTTCCAGCGGCGTGCCGGCCGGGAAAAACTCGGCCAGCGTGGCCAGCTTGTCGGTCGCGGTCAGCACAGCCCGGATGTCGCAGTTGCGCGTGATGTAGGCCAGGCGCTTGGCCGGGGCGTTGGGGTCCAACGGCACATAGGCCCCGCCGGCCTTCATAATGCCGAACACGCCGATCACTGAGGCCAGCGACTTGTGCACGTACAGCCCCACCCGGTCGCCGCGCCGCACGCCAGCGGCTTGCAGCGTGCGCGCCACCTGGTTGGTCAGGGCGTCCAGCTCGGCGTAGGTCAAGCCCTGACCCTCGAAGCGAATCGCTTCCTTGTCTGGCAGGCGCGCCGCGCTCTCGCTAAGCAAATGATGCAATAGATATGCCATAATCCACACCCTCCTATCGCTTACTCGACGCCGCCGTTTTCTGCGTTGACCGCGCATCGCCACAGTGAGCGACAGACCAAAATTTACTCTTTAGACCTAATTACTCCAATTAACAACGTGTCAAACTCTAGCATAGAACCATAAGAATTGGATGTGAGCGCCGTTAGAAAACGGTTTGAACTCGATGAGCGGCTCAGGTGCGCTCCACCGCGCGCCCCATCTCGCGCATCGCGCCCACGCTGGACAGTGTAGAGACCGTGTACGGAACCAGCACCGTCAAGCCCATTTTGAGCAGCCGGGCCGCGCTCAGGTCGCCGTTCAACAGGGCGTCGCCATGGTTGATGCTGATCAGGATGGCCCCCACGACCAGGGCATACTTGATGGCTCGCCGCATCACGGCCGGTTGCGTCGCCAGACTCAGCCACTCCTGCATGGCGCTAGATCCTTTCCCTCGACGCCATTGGCGCCACCTGCGCCGGGCGTTGCGCAAAAAGGTTTAACAGGGGCAACGTCATCAAGTTGGTCACCAGCGCCACGACGACCAGGATGGTAAAGGTCAGATTGGTGATGATAGTGTGCTGCAAACCGATCAGCCCTACGACAAGCACCAGCAGGCCGCGCGTGTTGAACAGCGCGCCCAATGTGCCCACTTGGCCCCAGGACATTCCAAAGGCCCGCGCGGGCATCACGGCCAAAAACTTGCCGCCAACCGCTCCCAGCAACACCAATCCGACCACCGGCAAGGTTTGAGGGGTCAGCAGTTTGAGATCGGCTGCAAAGCCAGACATGGCGAAAAAGACGGGCAAAAAGTGCACCATCGCCAGGTCGCGCACCTTTGATGTAAGCGTCTTGCGTAGGTCCGCGTCGGCCGGTAGGATCATACCCCAGGCAAAACCGCCCACCAGCGCATTGATCCCGATCAGATGCGCGATCAAGCCATACACCAGCATGCCGCCAAAGACGATCCCCATCCCGTTGCCCGAAACCGCCCCTTCGTGCACCGTGCTGCACAGCACGCGGTAGGTCAGGGGCCGCACCACGTACCACGAGCCGGCGACAAACAAGCCAATCCACAACAGGGTCCACAACAGCCCGCCCAAGCCATTGGCTGCGGCCACGGCGCTGGCAAAGGCAATGTAGGTGAACATCAGCACCGACATGATACCGGCAGTGGCTACGCTGAGCGCGCCCAGCGAGGTATTCAGTTCGCCGCGCTCCATCAAGATGTGGGCCATCACAGGAAACGCCGTCACCGACAGGGCCGCACCCACCATCAGCGCGAAAGGCAGCGCCTTG
Organism: Anaerolineae bacterium; assembly: GCA_034435435.1. Taxonomy (GTDB): domain Bacteria; phylum Chloroflexota; class Anaerolineae; order S140-20; family S140-20; genus DAOTXN01. The sequence goes on from DAOTXN010000108.1 coordinate 57,692, forward strand.
GCGCCCGCCGGGCCGGCATACGTCGCGGTGTGCATGGCCTGGGCCACCGGGAAACCGAGCAGCGCCGGAACCCCTACCGCCAGCACGGCCAACAAACCGGCCTGCCTGGCCCGCCCGTTGACTCGGCTGGTATCGAACTCGACGCCGGCAATAAACATGAACAGCAGCAGACCCAGCGTGGCAATGGCGCTCAAAACCGGACGCACTTGCAGCGGCGCGATGACCTGCGAAAGATTGCTGCCCAGAAAGGTCGGCCCCAGCAAAAGGCCCGCCAGAATCTCGCCGACCACGCGCGGCTGCCCCACCCGCGCCATCAGGCTGCCGAGGACCCGCGCCAGTGCAATGATCAAAAGCAAGTCGAACAACACATAAGCGGTCAACGTCGAACCGGTGACGTTCGCGGGGGGCGTCAGTTGCTGTACCCAATCAAACATTAGAATATTCCTCCTGCTGAACAGCCAGATCCGCTTGCCCAATTTGCTCGTCTCGCGCGGGCGGCAACAGACGGGCAAAGTAAACCCATTCCAACATCGGCGCGGTCATAAACGTGGTCGCCAGCGCCATCAGCACCATCATCGCAAACACGGTCGGGGAGATCACGCCGATGTCCAGGCCGATGTTCAACAGGACCAATTCCATCAACCCGCGCGTATTCATCAAGATACCCACGGCCCCGGCCTCGCGCCAGGGCATCCCGCTCCATCGCGTCGCCAGCGTAACGCCGCCAAACTTGCCCAGGATGGCCACGGCGATAATCAGCCCGCAATAGAGCCACATTTCGGCGCCGCTCACCAGACCGATGCGGGTGCGCAGACCGGTAAAGGCAAAGAACAGCGGCAGCAGCAAAACGACCGTCACACTCTCCAGCTTGTGGGCTAGCAACTTCACCAGGTCGTGCTCTTTGGGCATGACCGCGCCGACCAGGAACGCGCCGAACAGCGCGTGAATCCCCAGCCAATCGGTGATCCACGCCGAAGCGAACACCAACAGCAGAATCAGGGCCAACACATCGTGGCTTAGCTCGCCGCGCCGGCAATACACTTCTTCGATCCAGCGCAGATAGCCCCGCACGACGAACACCATCAGACTCACAAAAGCCATCGAGCCAAGCGCGGTGATCCACAAGGGACGCGCCGCGTCGCTCGCCCGCACCAGCGCCACAATTCCTGCCAATAGACCCCATCCGATGACGTCGCCTATGGCCGCGCTGGCTATCGCCACTGTACCCACCTGGCTGCGCAGCATGTTGCGCTCGCTCAGAATGCGCGCCAGCACTGGAAAGGCGGTGATGCTCATCGCCGTGCCCACAAACAATGCAAAGTGGGCGGGCGACACCCCAGCGTCCGACAATCTGGAGTACAGCAAGAGGGCCAGCAGTGCGCCCAGCACAAAAGGGGCAAAAGTACCGGCCTGACTTGTCACCAGAGCTGTGCGTTTGCGCCCGCGCAACAGACGCGGCTCCAGCTCGATCCCCACCATGAACATGAACAACAGCACACCGATCTGGCTCAGCGCATTCAGATAGCCCAGGCTTTCCGCCGGGAACAGGGCCGCGGCTGCGTCCGGCGCCAGCCAGCCCAGCAACGAAGGCCCCAGCAGAATGCCGGCGACCATCTCGCCCATCACCTGCGGCTGGTACAGCTTGCGAAAGAGCCAGCCCACCGAGCGGGCCGTCACCAAAATGACGCCAATCTGGAGCAAAAGTGTCGAAAGATGCGGCATATCCCCTCGCTTTTACAGCCCCAGCCACTTGGCGATAATCACGCGCTGAATATCTGACGTGCCCGAGTAAATCGTCCCGCCGATGGCGTCGCGCAGCTCGCGCTCGACTTCAAACTCGCTCATGTAACCGTAGCCGCCGCGAATGCGAATGGCGTCCATGCTCGAATCCACGAAGCATTCGCTCAGGTACAGCTTGGCGATGGCGGCTTCCATCACGGCCGGCTTGCCCATCTTTTTGAGCCAGGCCACCTTGTACAGGATCAACCGGGCCGTTTCCAGGCGCACCTTCATCTCGGCGATGCGATTGGACACGGCCTGGAATTTGGCGATGGGTTGGCCGAACTGCCGGCGCTCGCGGACATAGCGCACCGACTCTTCCAGCAGGCGGTCCATCGCGCCCACGTGGGTGGCCAGGATGCAGGCCCGTTCCCATTCCATTGAGCTATTAAAAAGCGTGCTGCCGATGCCTTCCGGGCCGATGCGGTTTTCTTCCGGCACGAAGCAGTCTTCCAGGACTACCTCGCCCATAGGCGCGGTGCGCAGACCCATCTTGTCCAGGTCGCGGCTCACGTGCAACCCCGGCGCGCCCTTTTCGACCAAAAAGGCGCTGACCCCACCGATGCCCCGGCTCGGGTCCACGGTGGCGAAAATGACGAACAGGTCGGCCATGGGCGCGCTGGTGATGAACATCTTGGTTCCGTTGAGCGCGTACCCGCCGTCGCGCCGCTCGGCGCGCGTGCGCAGGCTGTAGGCGTCGGAGCCGGAGTCGGGTTCGGTCATACCGTGGGCGCCAATGATCTCGCCGCGCACCAGACGAGGCAGGTATTTTTTCTTCTGCTCTGGGCTGCCAAAGGCCAGAATGGGATGCTGTACGCTCCACATCTGGGCGTTCAGGGCAAAGCTCAGGCCGTTGTCGCGGCAACCGTAGCCCAGCCCTTCCATGGTCAGCATGGTCGTCAGGATGTCGGCGCCGGCGCCGCCGTACTCTTCGGGAATCGGCAAGCCCAGGATGCCAAAGTCGGCGCATTTGTTCCAGTTTTCCCGAGGGAATTCGGCTTGCCGGTCCCGCTCGATCAGAGCGTCGTTCAGCTCTTTTTGGGCAAACTTGACCACCGCGTTTTTAAAGTCGAGCTGTTCTTGTGTCCACGAAAAGTCCATTTGGCAACGTTTCTCCCTGGTTCACGAAAAGGTAATGACGGCATAATCGGGCCAGCCGTTCTTGAAAATGACCTCGATCGTCCCTTTGCGATCCTGAAACTTTTTTAACAAACGACCCGTAAAGGCAATTTCGTCTTCGTTGGGCAACGCTCGCTCGGTGACGCTGGTGCTTTCCAGCACCGTGCTGCCCTCGCCGAAAGAAAAAATCTTGCGCCCGTATTTGATCTGCTGCATCGCTCTTCCCTGACAAACAAAATTTTGCATCGCGTGGAGCTCACTTTTGATGCAAAGCTCTTTTATTGCGCTGTGTTCAAAAAAGGGACGTTTTCCCCCAGGTCGCGGAAATCAAAATAAGATTATTTCGGTCTTAATTATCGTCTATTCTACCACAGAACGGCGATAATGTGTGTTAGCAAGCAGTTAAAAAACGGGGGTAATTTGTTAGAAATAATAAGAATTGCGAGGGATCTCAGGTTGTCAAGATCACAACCACACCCAACAAGGCCACGAGCGTCCCTACGACGGCGCGGACGCTGATCTGTTCACGAAAAATTCGCCCTTCGAGTGGAATCAGGACGATGGGACTGAGAGCCATCAGGGTCGAGGCGATGCCCACGTGGGCCTGCTGCACTGCCACCATCGAGAGCCACACACCCAGAAAGGGCCCGGTCAACGAGCCGCCAATGACAAACAGTCTGGCCCGCCGATCATGCAGGGCAAGCCAGGTGGCGCCGACTTGTCTTTGGAGCAAGGCCAACAGCCAGATGCCGGTCGCCGCCGCTGACATGCGGATCAACGTGGCAGAGAGGGGAGGAAAATCGCCTTGCAACCCCTGCTTGGACATCACCAGCCCTAACGCTTGGCCCAGCGCCCCGCCCAGGCCCAGCAGCACCCCCCACGCGTATTGGCGTCGGTTTAGCGCCGGCGCGCTGAGAGATTGGCCCGCCCTGCGTTCTGCGACCACCCACGCCACACTGCCTACGGCCAAGAGCATGGCCGCAAGTTCTAACCCTTGCAGCGCTTCGCCCAGATAGGCCCAGGCCAGCCCCGCGCTGATGACGGGCGCCAGCGTCATGAGCAGCATGGCCCGGCGCGGGCCGATGAGCACAAAGGATTGGAACAGGCTGGCGTCGCCTAGAACCAGCCCGACGATTCCCGACAATCCTAGCCAGACCCAGCGATACGGCTCTGCGTGAACGGGCCAGGGGCTGCCCTGGAGCAGCCAGTGGAGCAGGCACAGGTACACAACGGCCAGCAGCAGGCGCGACCGGTTGACCACTGGAGAGCCTACCAGCCGTCCGGCCATCGTGAATTGGATGGACGTCAATGCCCACATGAAAGAAGTGGTCAGTGCAGCGATTTCGCCCATAAAACGCCTGCGCGAGTTGTCGGTTTGTGCTGGCTTGTGTTATACTGAGCGGCACATAGCGGCCCAGTGTAACAAAAATGTACATTCCAGGCAAGGAGCAAACAAGATGACTCACACGGAGTTTATTCGACAATTGCTCACCCTCCCCACCGTCTATGCCCCACGACTTTCGCCCGACCGGCGTTGGGTGGCGTTCGAGTGGTATCGCGTACACGAAAACATTGATGTGTTCGCCGCGCCGGTAGACGGCAGCCGGCCACCCATCGCGCTAACCCACACCCCAGAACTGACGCGGTTGGAGAGCTGGTCGCCCGATTCCGGCTCGGTCATCGTGGGTCAAGACCGGGGCGGCAACGAGCGCACGCAACTCTTGCGCGTATTCCTCGACCGGCCCCTGGAAATGGTCCCGCTCACCGAAGCGGATCCACCCTATTTTATCCGGGGCGGCGACCTGCACCCCAACGGTCGCTGGCTGGTCTACGGCGCAAACTATGATTTTGAAAAGCAGCGCGAAATCGAGCCGACCTGGATCTATCGTCACGACCTGGAGACAGGCGAACGCCTGCCCCTGGCCCGTCCCGAAAAGGGCGCGTGGGTCATCCCGCAATTGAACTGCGCCGGCACGCACGTGCTGTACACGCGCAAGGACCGCCACCCGGCCGGCAAACAGGTATGGCTGGTGGACATCCAAGGGCGCGAAGACCGCGAGCTGGTGAACGTCGGCGGCGCCCACAAGGTCGAGGCCCACTGGCTGTCCGACGGGCGGCGCATCGCGCTGTTTGCCGAATCCACCACCGGGCAACCGCAAGCGCACATCAGCGTCGGGATTTACGACCTGCAAACCGACGCGCTGACCTGGGTGTTAGACGATCCCACGCGCCAGATCGAGTCGCCGGAAATTCTGCCGGTCTGCGCCGACCCGGTGTTATTGGAGGTGCGCGACGCCCGGCCCCGGGCCTCTGTGTTGAGTCTGGAGAGCGGCGTCGAGACTCCCTTCCCCGCCCTTCAGGGCAATCTGACGCCCGTCGGCCAGTTGGAGGACGGCGACTGGGTGGCGCTGCACTACAGCGCGACGCAACCCAGCGACCTGGTGCGTTTCCGCTGGGCCGATGGCGCGCTCGCCGGCATGGTCTCTCTGACCGGCGTGTGGTCACGCACGGCCCTCAGCCCCGACCAGTTGACCCCCGCCGAGGATTTTCGCTGGCGCTCGACCGACGGGCTAGAGATCCAGGGCTGGCTGTATCGCGCCAAAACTCCGTCCGAGCGGGCTATCCTCTACGTGCACGGCGGGCCGACCTGGCACAGCGAGGACAAGCTGAATCCGCAAATTCAATACCTGGTCTCGCGAGGTTTCAACGTGCTCGACCCCAATTATCGGGGTAGCACCGGGTTTGGATTGGCGTTCCGCGAGGCCATCAAAGCTCACGGCTGGGGCGGGCGCGAGCAGGACGACATCGTGGCCGGGGCGCGGGCGCTCGTCGCCGCCGGGCTGGCCGCGCCGGGCAAAATCGGCATCACCGGCACGTCTTACGGCGGTTACAGCGCCTGGTATGCCATCACCCACCAGCCGGGCGACGTGTTCGCCGCCGCGGCCCCGATATGTGGCATGACCGACCTGGTGGTGGATTACGAGACCACGCGCCCCGACCTGCGTCCGCTCAGCGAGGAGATGCTGGGAGGCCGCCCGGATCAGGTCCCCGAACGCTACCGCGAGCGCTCGCCCATCCACTTTGTGCAGGACATCCAGGGGAGCTTGCTCATCGTGCAGGGCGCGCAGGACCCCAACGTCACTCCGGCCAACGCGCGCGAGGTGGTGGAGCGCCTGCAGGCGGCGGGCGCGGAATATCAGTTGTTGGTGTTTGACGACGAAGGCCATGGGATCGTCCGGCCCGAAAACCAGGCCCGGCTGTACACCGCCCTGGCCGACTTTTTCGAGGGGGCTTTCAGGTAGATGGATCGTTTACGTCGCTATTTTGTTACGCAAACCGACGACATGGTCGCGGCGTTGCGCCGATTGGTCGAGATCGAATCGCCGTCGCGGGACAAAGCGGCAGTAGACGCATTGGGGGCGGTGATGGCCCAGGAAGCGCAGGCGCTGGGTGCGACCGTCACACTCGATAAACAATCCGAGTACGGCGATCACGTCATTGCCCGCTGGGACGGGACGGCGGACAAGCAACAATTGCTTATCTTGTGCCACATGGACACGGTGTGGGCGCTAGGCACGCTGGCCGAGCGACCGGCGCGGATCGAGAACGGGCGGTTTTACGGCCCGGGCGGTTATGACATGAAAGGCGGCGTCGTCATCGCGCTGACTGCATTGCGGGGGTTGCGGGCGCTGGGACAGTGGCCTGCGCGCCCCATCACGGCCTTGTTCACCTCTGACGAAGAGATCGGCAGCCGCACCTCGCGCGCGCTCATCGAAGCCGAAGCCCGGCGCAGCGAGCTGGCGCTGGTGCTGGAACCGGCCACCGCTGCCGGCGCGCTCAAGACCAGCCGCAAGGGTACGGGCAGCTTTTTGGTCACGGCGACGGGGGTGGCGGCCCACGCCGGCGCAGCCCACGACGAGGGGGTGAACGCCATCGAGGAGCTGGCCCACCAGATTTTGGCGATCCAGGCCATGACCGATTATGAAAAGGGCACCACGGTCAACGTGGGGCGGGTGCAGGGCGGTCAGCGCACCAACGTGGTGCCCGACCGAGCCACGGCCTGGGTGGATTTGCGTATCGCGGCGCCCCAAGAGGGGCAGCGCATGCTCAAGCAGCTTACCGGCCTGAAAGCGCACCTGCCCGGCGCGACGCTGGAGGTGCGCGGGCGCTTGAGTCGCCCGCCCATGCCCCGCGACGAGTTGATGGCGCAAACCTTTGGGCGAGCGGCGGCGATTGCTGCCGAGGTCGGGGTGAGCGTGACCGAAGGGGCCAGCGGCGGCGCCAGCGACGGCAATTTCAGCGCCGCGCTGGGCGTCCCGACTCTGGATGGACTGGGGGCCAAAGGCGACGGCGCGCACGCGCTGCATGAGCACGTGCTCATCAGCAGCCTGCCAGAACGGGCGGCGCTGCTGGCGGCGCTGTTGCTGCGGTGGTGACGAGGCGACCTTCCCAGAAGCTGTGAGCTTCCGGGAAGGTGCAATGTACAAACCCATTGACGATAACTGACTCTGTGTTATACTTGGCCCTCATCGAAACTTGAGTACGGAGAGAGGGATGGCTAAAAAGAAGCGTCAGAAACTAAGCAAAGCCCAGGCCAAGGCCGAGGCCCAACGCCGCCAACGCCAACGGCAGATGATGTGGGGGGTGGGCGGTGTGATCGCCGTCGCCGTCGTGGCGGTGATCATCGTCATCGTGTTGCAGAGCGGCAGGCGCGAGCTGGTGAGCGCCGAACCGCTGCGCGCCGACATTGAGACAGGGCTGACGGAAGAGGGTTATCCGTATCGCGGCGCATCGGACGCGCCGGTGACGATCGTCGAGTTCTCCGATTATAACTGCCCGGCCTGCGGCGATTATGCGACCAGTACCGCACAGCAGGTGGACGACGAATTAGTCGCCACAGGGCAAGTTAAATACGTGGTACAACCCTTTGCGTTGTGGGAAGAGTCGTTGCCTATTGTCGCAGCAGCGGCCTGCGCTCGTGACCAGGGCAAGTTTTGGGACTTTCACCATCAGTTATTCGCCAATCAGAGTCTCTTTTCCACCCGCCAACCGCCCAGCCGTGCGCTGTTGAACGACTTTGCCGAGGCCAGCGGCTTAAACGTGGGGGAGTTTCAGGCCTGCGTGGACGAGGGCCGGCATGACGCAGAGGTGCTGGCTTCGACTCAGAAGGGCAAAGTAGACATGGGAGTGAACAGCACGCCCACCTTTTTCGTGAACGGCGAGCGGGTGCAGTTGTATAGCACCGAACCGTATATTGTCACGCTCAAGAACGCCGTGCAGGCCGCTCAGGCCGCCGGATCGAGCAATCAGTAGGAATGACGCGATAAAAGAGGCGCTGTGATGCGGGCGGTGGTCCAGCGGGTCAGCCGGGCGGCAGTGTCGGTTGGTGGACAGACCGTCGGCGCTATCGGTCGGGGGGTTGTGGTTCTCTTGGGCGTCACACATACCGATGGACCGGAGCAAGCCGATTGGCTGGCGGCCAAGGTTGCCGGCCTGCGCATTTTTGAGGACGCTGAGGGCAAGCTGAACCTTGGCCTGTCGGACGTGGGGGGGGCAGCGTTGGTCGTCTCCCAGTTCACCTTGTACGCCGATGCACGCAAGGGGCGCCGACCCAGCTTTACGGACGCCGCCGCCCCAGACGTGGCCGAGCCACTGGTGCGGCGTTTTGCCGAGACGCTCCACGGGCACGGCGTCCCTGTCGAGATGGGTGTTTTTGGCGCACATATGCAGGTAGAAATTTATAACGACGGACCTGTGACGTTGATCCTGGATCGATAAGTCAAAGACTGGCGCAATTTGGCCGTTCAGGTTATACTTGCAACTAACCCGTCGAGGAGTGCCACCGTGAACGAAGATACAACCCATAACAACCGCACGCGGACCGAGTTTATCACCATCGTCGAAGGCCCCAGCCCCGATTTTACACCGGCTTCTGAGGATTGGCCCTGGAGTCTGATAGAAGGATCGGTCGGAAACTTGTGTGTGACATGCACACTGCGCACCTTTGATAGTGAAACCCTGGCAGAGCGTTGTCGCAGGGCTTGGGAAGAGGGTCGCCCGGTCCGTCTAGACTATCCCGATGGCGCAGGGGGGCGCCAAGAGGCCGATATCCTCGCAGTGCGCGCCGAGACAGTTGAAGAAGGTGACATTCTCTACTTGTGGGTCTCGCTTTAGAGACCCGTTAGATTGGTTATGGGATACCAGCAGGGATGGCATGCCCCGGCTGGTGAGTCTTACTCGTACATTTGTTCACTGCCGGATGCAGTTTTCCGGCGCGAAATCCTGGTTGAGCGATGTACAACGCCAAAATGCCAGGACGCAGGGCTTGCTTTCTTTGCGTCTTGACGCCCTGGCGTTGTTTTTTATTCCTTTAGAGCTCCAGGTCTCGGTGTAGAAATAGGCGCGGAACGACGTGTGTCATTGGTTGCAGATTTTGAGAGTCGAGAGGAGGGGGATCCGTGACTCAATATGCGTTCTTTCAAGGTGAGATCGTTCCCATCGCACAGGCAAAAGTGAGTGTGATGACGCATGCACTCAACTATGGAACCGCTTGCTTTGGGGGGCTACGCGGCTATTGGAACGAACAGGCCGAACAACTGTATGTCTTTCGCATCCTCGATCACTTTGAGCGGTTTTTGAGTTCCACCCGCCTGCTGCGGATGGAACTGCCCTACACTATAGAAGATTTGTCAGACACTACTCTCGACCTTTTGAGACAAGAGCACTGGCGCGAGGATGTTTACATTCGCCCGTTAGCCTACAAATCCAGCGAGGGCATCGGCGTGCGCCTGCACGATTTGAAGGACGACGTGACTGTTTTTTCCATGCCCTTCAAACGCTATATTCAGCACGAGGAAGGCGCCCACGTCACTTTTTCGTCCTGGCGACGGGTGGACGACAACGCCATCCCGGCCCGGGGCAAGGTGAGCGGAGCTTATGTCAACTCAGCGTTGGCCAAGACCGATGCAATGCTGAGCGGTTTTGATGAAGCCCTGGTACTCAACCAGGACGGCCATCTGGCCGAGGGCAGCGCCGAAAACGTCTTTATTGTCCGCAATGGGGTGGCCTATACCCCCTCTGTCAGCGACAATATTCTCGAGGGCATTACCCGCCGCACCATCATACATCTACTCAGAGAAGAGATGGGTGTGGAGGTGATCGAACGCCCCATCGACCGGACCGAAGTCTACCTGGCCGACGAGGCGTTTTTATGTGGCACAGGAGTGCAGATTGCTGCTATATCCCACGTGGACCATCGTCCGCTAGGGACAGGGCGCATGGGGGCCATCACGGCCGAGTTGCGAGACCTGTATTTCAACATTGTGCGGGGGCGCGTCGAGCGTTATCAGCACTGGTGCACGCCGGTGTACGTCGAGCAAGCGATCCCCGCGCCGGTTTGACCGCCGTCTCATCAGCGCAGGAACCGACCATGGAGGCTTTTAAACCTGACCGGTGGCTGGGTGTGACCAGCGGGATTGCGTTGGTCTTGCTCGTTTTGACGCTCGATATGGTGATGATATGGGGTATCAGCCAGGCCGGCATTTCGTTGCTCGCCTTTGTGCTCTTGATGCTCATCGCCGCCAGTCTCTTTGTATTGCTCCTGCTAGGTTATTGGCTCTATGGTCTGCTGTGGTCCAGTTTTCACGTGGACCGCAATGCGCTGGTCATACAGTGGGGGGCGACCACGCAGGTCGTCCCTATGGGCAGCGTGACGACCCTTTTGAGCGGCGAACAAGCCAAGAAAATCTCACGTTTTCGAGGCGTGTGGTGGCCGGGTCTGCGCCTGGGTTACGGCGAGTTGGAAGAGATCGGCCCTACGCTCTTTTTTGCCACCGGCCCTTTGCGGCGACAAGTGATCCTCGGCACACCGGCCATGGCCTACGCCCTTTCGCCCGCCAACCCAGACGCCTTTGTAGAAACCGTGCGCAAGCGTCTGAGTATGGGGCCGACGCAAAGCGTAGAGCAAGCCTCGCGCCAGCCCGCCATCTTGACGTGGAGTTTCTGGAGCGACCGGCTGGGCGTGGCGCTGTTGGGCAGCGCGCTTTTCTTGCTAGTGGCGTTGTTTGGCTACATTGCTCTGCGCTACCCCTCTTTGGCCGATCTGCAACCCCTTCACTTTGACGCCGCCGGGCAGCCCGACCGCTGGGGCGCCCGCGCTCAGGTTTTTACTCTCCCGTTCATCGGTTTGTTGGCGCTCATCGCCAACGGTGGGCTGGGCTTTCTGCTCTATGAGCGCGAACGCCCGGCTTCCTATCTGTTGTGGAGTGGAGCCGCTGGCGTACAGTTATTGGTTTGGGGGGCGACGCTGGGCATCTTGCGCTAAATATGACAACGAATTTTCAGGATTGACCGAATAGCGCCGCTGCCACCAACCCTCTCTTGGAGATGCTCTCGCCCCGCAGTTAGACCAGGCGTCGCATCACTTTGGACCACCGTCAGCGCGGCTGTGGCGCAGTTGAAAGGTACAGATTCGTTCAATTCGCTGATTCATTGTCATACGAACACTCAATCAAAAAAAGGAGACAGTCTCTATGGCGAACAAGGAAATCAAAAGAATTCTTGTGACCGGCGCTTGTGGGCAGATCGGTTCCGAATTGACGTTGGCGCTGCGCGAACGTTACGGCGGCGAAAACGTGGTCGCCACCGGGCGCAAAACCCAGCCCAGTGAGGCCCTGGGCGCTTCGGGACCTTTCGAGTTTATTGATGTGGCCCAACGCGAGACGGTCGAACAGGTCGTCCAAAAATACCATATCGACACCATCGTTCACATGGCCGCCATTCTCTCGGCCGTCGGTGAACAAAAGCCGCATCTGGCCTGGGACGTCAACATCAACGGCTTGTACAACGTTCTGGAGGTCGCGCGCGAGCGTGAGCTGACTCAGGTCTTTTGCCCCAGCTCGATTGCCGTCTTTGGCCCCGAAACCCCCCGCGACGACACGCCGCAGGAAACCATCTTGCGCCCCAAGACCATGTACGGCGTGACCAAAGTCGCCGGCGAGCTGCTGTGCGACTATTACGTGCGGCGATTCGGCGTGGACGCGCGCGGCGTGCGTTACCCCGGCATCATCAGCAGCGAAACGCTGCCCGGCGGCGGCACCACCGATTATGCCGTGGAAATCTTTTACAAAGCCATCGAGACCGGGCGCTATACCTGCTTTTTGCGCGAGGACACGGTCTTGCCCATGATGTATATGCCCGACTGTATCAAGGCCACGATGGACTTGATGGAGGCCGATTTTGAGCAGCTTACGCACCACGCCGACTTTAATCTGGCGGCTTTTAGCTTTTCGCCGGCCGAGCTGGCCGCCGAAATCCGCAAGCACATCCCCGGCTTTACCGTCGAGTACGAGCCGGACTTTCGCCAGCAAATCGCCGACTCGTGGCCCAAGTCGATCGACGATAGCGCCGCGCGTGAGGAATGGGGCTGGCAACCCGGTTACGACCTGGCCTCCATGACGGTTGATATGTTGGACAAGCTGCAAAAACGGCACGCCGCAGGACATTTATACGGATAGCAACCCATAGAAAGGACACTCGAATGACCGACAAGCTCGAATTCATGCGTCAGGAGCTCGACGCGCTCAAGCAAGAAAAACGTTACATCAACATTCGCACCATGGACTCGGCCGCCGACGGCTGGATGGTGGTGGACGGGGTGCGCGTGCTCAACTTTTGCACCAACAACTACCTGGGGCTGGCCAACCATCCCGACCTGATCGCCGCGGCCAAAAAGGCCCTGGACGAATGGGGTGTCGGGCCGGCAGCCGTGCGCACTATCGCCGGCACGCAGCGTCTGCACGTGCAGGCCGAGCAGCGCCTGGCCGAGTTCAAAGGGGTCGAAGCGGCCATGCTGGTCCAGTCGGGCTTTTGCGCCAACCAGGCCGCCATCCCACCGCTGGTCGGACGCGACAAAGACACCGGCGCCCAAGATGCCATCTTTTCTGACCGCCTGAACCACGCCAGCATCATCGACGGGGCCCGTTTGAGCGGGGCCAAGATCATCGTGTTTGAGCACTGCGATCCCGCCGACCTGGAGGCCAAAATCAAAGAAAATCTGCCCAAATTTCGGCGGGGATTGATGATCACGGACGGGGTATTCTCTATGGACGGCGACGTCGCCCCCCTGGACAAGCTCACCGAGGTATGCGACCGATACAGCGTGATGACGATGGTAGACGACGCCCATGGGGAGGGCGTGTTGGGCAAAGGCAAAGGCATCGTGGCCCATTTTGGGCTGCAAGGCGTGTTCGACGTCGAGATCGGCACCATGTCTAAAGCCTTTGGCGTGATGGGCGGCGTCATCGCCGGCAAGGCCGAGGCGGTCGAATACATTCGCCAAAAGGCTCGCCCCAACCTGTTCTCCAGCGCACTGACCCCGGCCGACACCGCCGCATGTATGGCCGCCGCCGACTATATCGAGACCCATCCCGAGCTGGTCGAAAAGCTGTGGAGCAACGCCGAATATTTCAAGCGCAGCATGAAGGAGCTAGGCTTTGACACCGGTCGCACCGAGACTCCCATCGTGCCAGTGATGCTGGGCGACGTCAAGCTGGCCAAAGAATTCAGCGCCAAGCTATTCGAGTATGGCGTCTTTGCTATGGCCTTGGGCTTCCCCACGGTCCCCATGGGCCAAGCGCGCGTCCGGGTGATGAATACGGCGGCGCACACCCAAGAGGACCTGGATCGGGGCCTCGAAATCTTTGCCAGGGTTGGCCGCGAATTGGGCGTGATTTCATAACCACGTGCGTCGCACGTAGAGGGAAACAAGATGACAGATACAAAAAAACGCCGGGTGAGCCTCAAGCGCCGGGTTCTGCTGTTGAGCGTGGGCTACGTATCGCTGGCGTTAGATAAATTGGAGGGCAAACCGACCGAGCCGCCCCCACTGCCGAAACCAGGCAAGATCAAAATAACAAGTTAGAGAATATATCTTCCCGGAAGCTCTGAGCTTCCGGGAAGATACAAATGGCAAGATGAGCGAACACATCCTAGTGATTGAAGACGATCAAGGTATTGCCGACACCTTGCGCCGGGGCCTGATCTTTGAGGGTTATCGCGTCACCCTGGTCTACAACGGCGAGGACGCCTTACAGTCGGCCCGCGAACAAATGCCCGACCTGGTGCTCCTCGACTGGATGTTGCCCGGGCTGGACGGCCTGCAAGTGTGCCGCCGGCTGCGAGCGGCCGGCGATGTACCCATTTTGATGTTGACGGCCAAGGATGACGTCCCCGACCGGGTCACCGGCCTCGACGCCGGGGCCGATGACTATTTGGTCAAGCCCTTTGCCTTTGACGAGCTACTGGCGCGCATTCGCGCGCTGCTGCGGCGCTCCAGGCCCACCCAGGCCGAAATCCTCCGGTTTGCCGACCTGGAATTGGACACGGGTACGCACCAGGCCCGGCGGGGCGACCACGTCATCGAGTTGACGGCCAAAGAATACGAGTTGCTAGAGCTTTTCATGCGCAACCCGCGCAACGTACTCACCCGCGACCTGATCTTTGACCGGGTATGGAGCTATGACTTTGGCGGCGAGAGCAACATCATCGAGGTATATGTGCGCTACCTGCGCCGCAAATTGGAAAGCGGTGGGCAATCGCGCCTCATCCACACCGTGCGCGGAGTCGGCTATGTGCTGCGCGCCGATTGAAACCCGTTACGCGCCGACTTTTACCCGATTCTCACCGCCCTTTCATCTGGCTTTAATGTTTTGGGTTTATAAAGTCATCGAACGAACATTTGAACACCTTCTTAACTTGTTTCTGGGTCGTTGCTTTTCCCTGTGTAGTTTCAGGCCCTGCCCGGCAGTTACCTCCCTCCCGGACAGGGCCTGAAACTATTATGGCCCAAGACACCATTGCCGAGTCGCGGACGACGACATGTCGATCAGACTGAGATTAACCCTCTGGTACACCGCCATCCTGGCGAGCATCCTGCTCGTCTTTGGGGTGGCCGTGTACCGCATCTTTACTTCTTCGCTGAACAGCGAGATCAACCGCACCCTGGACGACGTGGCGCGAGACCTGATCGGCGAACGTTCGCTGTTTTTCGGCACCCAGCAGGACCAGCGCATCGTGATTCCCCGCTTGAACACATTTAGCTTGGCCACTGTCTACGTGCAAGTGTGGAATCTCCAGGGTGATTTACAGGCTCGCTCGGACAACATCGCTGGTTATCTTGTTCCTCTCGATTCTCAGACGCTCGACAAAAAGGTGAGCTACCGGCACATCGACGACGTATCAGTCGGAGAATCTCCGCCCTATTTGCGTGTGCTCACGGTGCCGCTGATCACGCGGGAAACGCAGCAAATCGTCGGGTGGATGCAAATCGCCACTTCGGCCGAGACGGTGTACAGCGCGCGTAAACAGTTGCTTTCCATCTTGATTCGAGGCAGTCTGATCGGCGTCGTGCTTTCGAGCGTGATGGGCGCGTTGCTGGCCCAGCGCGCCCTCAACCCGATCAACTCGATTACACAGACCGCCGTCCAGATCACGCGCGCCGACGATTTGAGCCGGCGTCTCTCTCATCTAGGCCCGCCGGACGAAGTAGGCCGATTGGCCGATGCCTTTAACGAAATGCTGGAGCGTCTAGAGCGTATCTTTAACGCTCAGCGCCGCTTCGTGGCCGACGTATCCCACGAACTGCGTACCCCCCTGACCACCATCCGGGGAAACGCCGACCTGCTGCGCCTGATGGGCGGGGCCGACCCGGCCTCGCTCAACGCCATTCTGAGCGAGACCGAGCGCATGATTCGCATGGTGAACGACTTGCTGCTCCTGGCTCAGGCCGACGCCGGCCATCTGCCGATCTCACGCCAGCCGGTAGAAGTGGATGCCATCCTGGCCGAGATCGCCCATCAGACCCGTGTGCTGGCCGGCGACCGGATTACCGTCGAATTGAATTGCACCGACATGGAACGAGAAGAGCCATTGATCGTGCTGGGCGACGCCGACCGACTCCGCCAACTGTTCCTCAACCTGGTCGACAATGCCATCAAGCACACTCCCGAGGGTGGGAACGTATCCCTGTGCCTGCTCTTGGAAGATGATTGGGTGCGCTTGTCGGTCGCCGATACCGGCGCGGGCATCTCTCCCCAAGACCTACCTTACATTTTCGACCGTTTCTACCGGGCCGAAAAGTCGCGTTGGCGCAAACCCACAACTAACCATGCCGGAACCGGCGCCGGCGCCGGTTTGGGTTTGTCCATCGCGCGCTGGATCGCCGAGGCGCACGACGGCCGCATTGAGGTCGAAAGCCAGGTAGGGCAGGGGAGCGTCTTTCACGTCTGGTTGCCGCTGGATCAAGAGGGACGAAGGACCGAAGACGAAGGACGAAAGTGAGTTGGCGGCAAAAACCAACGCGCTTCCCAAGCGGCTATCTTTTCTCCCCAGAATGTGATACACTAACAGCCTGTCGGAGAGACGTCATTTAGCCCCTGGTGGGCGTCCAAAATGGGCGCCAAACGAGCAAAAAACGGGCGCAAGGCTCTATATGACAGGGTTCTCCGACAGACTTCTAGAGCCAATGGTTGAACAATTTCAGCGGGGAGGTGAAAAATGACTCTTTTGCGAAATGGCGATTTCGAAGCCGATTGGTCCGAAGAAAAATCGCATCATTGTTGGGTTTTCCCGACCGGGGCGGCCCCCTTTGAACAAGAGGTCGGCAACATCTTTAACCCACCTGGCTGGACGTGCTGGTTCCGTCACGAAGAGGGCGTATGGGCCCAGCCAGAGGGGCGAGACGCCCGCGCCAAAGACCCGGCCCGCATGCACGGTGGGGAAAAAGGCTACTTGTTGTTCACATTCTCGCGCAAACACGACGCCGGATTGATGCAACAGGTGCAGGTCACCCCTGGGCAAAAGCTGCGCTTTTCGGCCTGGGCGCACGCCTGGTCCAATCACAAAGACACATCTCACCCAGACACATTCCCCCATCCCGACGACCCCCGCTGGAGCGAAGGGGCGGGCTATGGAGCTTCCTTTACGCTGGAAGGTTCGACGACCGACGACCAGGTGCGGAATTTTACCTTCTGGGCCGGCATCGATCCCACCGGCGGTACAAATCCCTTGGCCAGCACCGTGGTGTGGGGGCAAGGAGCACACATCTATAACATATTTCACGAAATTCCGGTCGTGGAGGCCGTGGCGCAATCCAATACGGTGACGGTTTTCTTGCGCTCGCAGACGCTGTGGGCTTTCAAGCACAACGACGCCTATTGGGACGACGCCAGCCTAGTCGTGGTAGGAGAAGAGGAGCCGATTTTTGGCATCAACCTGCCACACCCGTCCGGTGAGGAAAGGCCGGCCGGGGCGTCTGGCCAGACGTTATTGGGCCAGCGGGGCCAGCCCCGGGAGCAGTATGAACGCACTTACGTGCTCCTACCGCCCGGCGCTGACAAAGAATGGGCCAAAGCGGCCACTGATGCAGTGTGGAAACACGGCTACACGCTTGGGCGTAGCGCCGACGACGCGGGAGTGGGCGATCTGGAAAAGCGCACAGTCATCGCCATCAATCCAGAAGCGTGGGGGGCTGGCGAGGACGGCGCCGGTCTGGAGGGCTTTTACAAAAAACACTATCCCGGCGTCAAGTTTCGAGCCGTCAGGGCGGCTACACCGCAGGAATTGAAGCAAAAGTTGCAATAAGTCGCCTCCCGGTTTCTTGAAGAAACCGGGGGGTTGCATCAGGCCAAACTCTGCCATGCCAGCGTTGCCGCGCCGAGCACTCCGGCGTGATCCCCCAGCTCGGCGGCGACGATGCGTACCTTTTCGGCGTCCTTTTTTTGAAGAAACCAGCGCGGCGCGTCACGGCGAATCGGATCCAGCAGGCGCTCGCCTAGCGCCTCGGCTACTCCGCCCCCGATGACGATCATTTCGGGATCAAAAAAATTGACGATGCTGGCCACAAGCAGCGTCAGATAGGTCGTTACGCGCGTCACAATTTCCATCACCAGCGGGTCGTTTTGGTCCAGCGCTTGCGCGAGAATCCCGCTGGTGATGCGCTCTTTGCCGCTTTGGGCCAATAGCTCGGTCACAACCGTCTCGCGCCCGGCAGCGATGGCGGCCTGCAGGTCGCGCTCGATGGCGGTGCGGCTGGCATAGGCTTCCAGGCAGCCGGGATTGCCGCAACCGCAGAGAGCTTCATCCGCCTGGCCCCCGTACCCCACGATCATATGGCCCACCTCACCAGCAGTGTTGCGAAAGCCGCGTCGCAAGCGCCCATCTACGATGACCCCCCCGCCGGTGCCCGTGCCCACAAAGATGCCCACCATATCGCGGCTGCCGCGTCCGGCCCCCAGCGCGTGCTCGCCCAGCGTGCCCACGTTCACGTCATTGTCCACAAAAACGGGTATTTTGAGCGCCTGACTTAGCCGCTCGCCTAGTGGAAAATCGCTTAGGGTTGGGATGTTGGTAGCTTGGAACAAAAAACCGGTGCGGGGATCAACGGGAGCCGGCGCACCGACGCCCACGGCAACGATTTGCTTTTTTGAGACGCCGGCCTCTTTGATAGTTTGGCGCACGGTTTTGACCAACTGGTCCACAATCTCGCCCGCGCCCGCGTCGGACGGCGTCGGGTGTTTGACCTCGCTCAGGATTTTGCCCTTAGAGTCTACCAGGCTGGCCAGTATCTTGGTGCCGCCCAGGTCCACGCCCACAACGTAGGATTTTGGATTTTTGATTTTTGATTTTGGATTTTTGATTTTGGATTTCGGATCTTTGAGCTTTTTTTTGGCCATCACTTCCTCCTGGCAAACGCTATCGGCTTTCAAGCCGTGGCTGACTGACGGCTGATCGCTGGCGGCTCACAGCGGTTCAAAGCGGGCAGTAAAGTGGCGCAAAAAGGGCGGCTCGTAGGCAAAGCGCATGCCCCGCAGCGCCTCCCGCCGGTCGCGGATTTTCGCCAGCACGCTGACTACATAGTCCAGATGGGTTTGTGTGTAGACCCGGCGCGGGATGGCCAACCGCAGCAGTTCCAGCACCGGATAAACCACCTCGCCGGTGGTAGGGTGTTTGCGCGCAAAGGCCACCGTGCCCAGCTCAGCGCCTCGAATGCCTCCCTCGCGATACAGGGCGACCGAGAGGGCCTGGCCTGGCAGTTCCACCTGTGGGATGTGGGGCAGCAAACGCTTCACATCCACGTACACAGCGTGGCCGCCCGGCGGTTCGACGATGGGGATGCCCTCTTCCAGCAGCCGCTCGGCCAGGTAGCGCGTGTGGGCGATGCGATAGGCCAGGTAATCCTGGTCGATCCCCTCCCACAGGCCGCGCGCCATCGCCTCCAGGTCGCGCCCAGCCAGACCGCCGTAGGTGGGGAAGCCCTCGCGCAGCACCAACTCGTTGCAGGCCTGTTGATAAAGCTGTGCGTCGTTCATCGCCAAAAACCCACCGATATTCACGAGGGCGTCCTTTTTGGCGCTCATGGTGCAGCCGTCGGCGTAAGAGAACAACTCGTTGGCGATCTCGCAGACGGATTTATGGGCATAGCCCTCCTCCCGCTGCTGGATAAAATAGCAGTTTTCGGCGTAACGGCAAGCGTCAATAAAGAAAGGAATGCCGTAGCGCCGGTAGACCTCGGCTGTGGCGCGAACGTTGGCTATACTCACCGGTTGGCCGCCTCCCGCATTATTGGTCACGGTGAGCATACCCACGGGGATGTTCTCCGATCCAACCTGTTGGATAAACCGCTCCAGCTTGCCGATGTCCATGTTCCCCTTGAAGGGGTGGTGGCTGGTCGGATCTAACCCTTCCTCAATCACCAGGTTGACCGGCTCGCCGCCGCGCGCGGCGACGTTGGCGCCGGTCGTGTCAAAATGCATATTGTTGGGGACAAATTGGCCGCGCTTGACCTGGATCGTGAACAACACGTTCTCCGCCGCTCGTCCCTGATGGGTGGGCACGAAATAATCGAATCCAAAAATATCTCGAATCGCCTCCTGTAACGCAAAAAAGTTACGGGCTTGGGCATACGATTCGTCGCCGACCATCATGCCGGCCCACTGATTGTCGCTCATAGCCGACGTGCCGCTATCGGTCAGCATGTCAATGTACACCGCTTCGGCAGGGACGTTGAAAATATTATAACCGGCCTCGACGAGAATCTGTTCGCGTTCCTCGCGCGTGGTGCGGCGCAGCGACTCGACGACTTTGATACGAAAAGGCTCCAGCGGAAAGGTAGCCATTGAGGATCTCCTTGCTCAGTGTGTACAAGCCTGTCAGGGCTAGAGTTTACCATCGTTTAGCGGTGAGCGCAATTTATCTTTGACAGTTCCCCTGTTCTCGATTACAATACCCCGGCGCTATTATCAACTTGGCCGTTATTTGGGCTTTTCAGGAGGATGGATGAAAGAGTACGCAACCGAACAGATTCGCAACGTGGTATTACTGGGGCACGGCAGTTCCGGCAAGACATCGCTGGCCGAGGCAATGCTTTTTCACACCGGCGCCACCAATCGTATGGGCAAAGTGGATGATGGCACCGCCGTAGCCGACTTTGACGAGGAAGAAATCCGACGCAAGATTTCGCTGAGTCTGTCGCTGGCGCCATGTGAGTGGAAAAAATTCAAGATCAACGTGTTGGACACGCCCGGCTACACCGACTTTGTGGGCGAAGTCGTCAGCGCCATCCACGTGGCCGATGTGGGGCTGATCGTGGTAGACGCCGTGTCGGGTGTCGAGGTCGGCACCGAGTTGGTGTGGATGCAGGCCGATGCACGGGAGCTCCCGCGCATGGTGCTCATCAACAAAATGGACCGTGACAACGCCAATTTTGTGCGCACGCTGGAGGCGCTGCGCAATACTTTCGAGGGTAATTTTGTCCCTCTGCAGCTCCCCATCGGCAGCCAGGCCGACCTGGAGGGTGTCATAGATCTAATCTCTATGAAGGCGCGGCGCGGGGCCGATGACCAAATTGGCGAGATTCCGCCCGACATGGCCGATCAGGTAGAAGAATATCGCATCGCCTTGATGGAGGCGGCCGCCGAGGGAGACGATGAACTCATTATGAAATATCTGGAGGGTGAAGAGTTGACTGACGCCGAAATACGGCGTGGTCTGAAAGCGGCGATCGCCGCCGGCTCTGCCATTCCGGTTTTTTTTGCTGCTGCTACCAAACCTATCGGCATCGGCGCCCTGCTGGACAGCATTGTCGCGCTGGCTCCAGCGCCCAACGAACTGCCAGCCATGAGCGTCGAGGGGGTAGAAGACGAAATCACTGCCGCCGCCGCCGGACCGTTAGCGGCGCTGGTGTTCAAGACCATGGCCGATCCCTACGTGGGCAAGCTCTCATACTTTCGCGTATACAGCGGCACGCTGGCCGGAGATTCACGCTACCTTAATACACGCGTCAACGAAGAAGAACGCTTTGGGCAGCTCTATGTGATGCGTGGCAAAGAACAGATGCCCGTCAGCAAGATCTTGGCCGGTGACATCGGGGCGGTCGCCAAATTGAGCCAGAGCCTCACCGGCGACACGATTTGCGACCGGGCGCGCCCGCTGATCATTCCCAAGCCCGTTTTTCCCAAGCCGTTGTACAGCCTGGCCGTCGCACCCAAGACCCAGGCCGACTCGGCCAAGATAGGCCCCACCCTTACCCGCTTGACAGAAGAAGACCCGACTTTGACCTGGCGCCAGGAGCTGAGTACCAAGCAGATGATTCTGTCGGGGATGGGTGACGCCCACCTGGATATCGCCGTGCGCCGCATGGAGAACCGTTTCTCCGTTGGCGTCGAGACCGAAGTGCCCAAAGTGCCCTATCGCGAAACGATCACAAAAACCTACAACACCCAATATCGCCACAAAAAGCAGACGGGTGGCGCGGGACAGTTTGCCGAAGTACATATCCGCGTCGAGCCACTGCCGAGAGGCGAACAATTCGATTACGTGTGGGAGGTTTTTGGCGGACGTATCTCTGGCAGCTTTAGCAGCTCTATTGAAAAAGGTATCCGGAGTGTGATGGAGCAAGGCGTCATTGCCGGCTATCCAGTGGTGGATATTCGCGTGGCCGTGACCGACGGCAAGGAGCACCCGGTGGACTCGAAGGACATCGCTTTCCAGATCGCCGGCCGCGAAGCCTTCAAACTGGGTGTGTTGGGCGCAGGACCGGTCCTGTTGGAGCCTGTGTGCAACGTCGAGATTACGGTGCCGGAAGACTATACTGGCGATGTGATCGGCGACTTGAACACCAAGCGAGCCCGGGTGATGGGAATGGATCAGGTGAGCGGCAAGACCATCGTCAAGGCCGAGGCGCCGCTGGCCGAGATGCAACGCTACGCCACTGATCTGCGCTCCTTTACGCAGGGGCGTGGCCTGTTTTTTATGGAGATCATCCGCTACGATGAGGTGCCCACGCACATCGCGCAGCAGATCATTGAACAAAGCAAGCGAGAACGAGAAGAGAGTTGATGTTTCCGGGAGCGACGCAAAACCGGGCTGCAGAACCGCAGTCCGGTTTTTGTTTAGCCGGCCTGCAGGCGTCCGGCTTGCCAGACCACCGGCCGCACATCGGGCGATCGGAGATCAAGCAACGCCGACAGCGACCGCGCCAGGGCCGTCGGGGCGCCGCTGGTGAAAAACACGTGTTGGGCAGGCCGTACGGGCGGGCAAAGCCGCTCGCGGAAAAGCCGAACGGTTTGGCGCGCCACCGCAGGCGCGGGGTCAATGATGCGCACCTCTGGTCCCACCACGCGGGCAATGGCGAGCGCCAGAAAAGGGTAGTGGGTGCAGCCCAACACTAAGGTATCGATGCCGGCGACCATCAGCGGCGCCAAACAATCGCGCAGGCGGGTCTCGGTCGCGGGTGAATCCAGCTCACCCGTCTCGACCGCCTCCACCAGGCCAGGGCAGACCTGGGTCAACACTTGGGCGCCCGTCGCGTAGCGGTCCAGCAGCGAGGCGAACAACTCGCCCTGAAACGTGGCCGGCGTGGCGATGACTCCGATGATTCCCGTCCGGCTCGTTTCGACGGCGGGCTTGATGGCCGGTTCCATGCCCACAAAGGGGACATCGGGAAAGGTTTCACGCAGGTGATACAGCGCCGCCGCCGACGCCGTGTTGCAGGCCACCACGATCAGCCGGGCGCCTTGCGCCAGCAAAAAACAGGTGATCGCCGTAGACAAGTCCCGAATCTGCGAGATGGGACGCGTCCCGTAGGGCACGTGGGCCTGGTCGGCCAGGTAGATCAGGGGTACGGAAGAAAGTTGGCGGGCAATCTCCTGCCACACCGATAGCCCGCCGACGCCGGAATCAAAAACGCCGATGCTGCTCATCGCGGGCCGCCCGGACGAACGCATCAAACAGGCGCTGCATAGCCGGGTCGGTCGGGGCCAACGACTCCGGATGCCACTGGACACCGATGGCAAAGGGATGTCCACGCACTTCGATGGCTTCAACCAGCCCGTCAGGGGCGTGACCGACAGCGATTAAATCGGGGGCCAGTTGTTTAATACCCTGGTGATGCAAGCTATTGACGGGAAAATCTGTCCCGCCCATGATGGCAGCGACGCGGCTATCGGGTGCGAGTGCTACAACGTGGGGTCGCAAATCGCGGGCAAAACCGGCGCTCTGAAAATAGGCGTGGCGAATAGCGCCCGGCATATCGTCTGCGATGTCCTGGTAGAGGCTGCCGCCTAGAGCCACGTTGAGGATCTGGTGGCCCCGACAAATCGCAAACAGAGGTCTACCCTGTTGAATGGCCCAACGCGCGAGCTTGATCTCCATCTCGTCGCGCTCGCGGTCGATCTCGGACGTTTTGGGACCGAGTTGCTCACCGTAGCACGCTGGGTCTACATCGCCGCCGCCCGACAGCAACACGCCGTCTACGCGCTCAAAGATGGTGCGTAAGACTGCCTCGTCCAGACCGTGTGGAATTTGCAACGGCGCGCCGCCGGCCGCCGCCACGCCATTGCTGTAGGCCGGAGTCAGCGCCACGACGGCCAGGCCCGCTGGGCGCGCGGTCGTGGTTTTGAAGGTGGAAATCGCAATAAGCGGTTGTGTGTAGGGCACCCATCGACCCCATGCACAAAGGCTCACGACATGCGCTTTTCGCGCAAGCGTGCAGCCTTGCCGCGCCGACCGCGCAGATAGTACAATTGGGCGCGACGGACACGCGTGCGACGCATCACTTCGACCTTTTCGACACGCGGTGAATGCAACAAAAACGTGCGCTCTACGCCGATGCCATGCGAGGCAACCCGGCGCACGGTAAAATTGGCATTCACACCCCCGCGACGCAAACGAATGACCGTGCCCTGGAAAACCTGAACCCGTTCGCGGTCGCCTTCGACGATGCGAGCGTGCACGCGCACAGTGTCTCCGGGTCGCATGTCCGGGATATTGGGGTTGGGTTCTAACTCTTTTTCAAGGGACTCTACCAGGTTCATTTGACAACCCATCCTTATCAGAATAATCGCTGCCCCATAAGGCGCGAGGCAGCGAGAAAAGATTATACCACACTCGACGTGTCAGGACAAGCCTACCTTGAAAAATACGTGTTTTCGTTTATACTTGTCCCGTGACACGTTTCACGTCAGGAGTGCGTTATGCACGAAATCTTTTACCCCAATAGCGTCGCCGTGGTCGGCGTGTCGGACAAACCCACCAATCTAGGGCGCAACATCGTCGCCAATCTGATGGATTTTGGCTTTCAGGGCATCGTCTATGCCGTTGGCCCCAGCGGCGGCGTCATCGCCACTCGGCGCATTTATCGCTCGGTGGTAGACATTCCCGATCACGTGGACTTGGCGATTATTTTGACGCCCGCCCACACTCTACCTGGCGTACTAAAAGAGTGCGGTCAAAAGGGCATCAAGTGGGCAGTGATCGAGACAGCGGGTTTTCGCGAATACGGCGAACAAGGTCATCAGATCGAGCAAGAGATGCTAGGTGTAGCAAAAGAATACGGTATTCGTTTCATCGGCCCCAACTGTATCGGCGTCATCAACATGGAGAACGGCCTATGCGTGCCCTTTCCCCGCCTCAAGCCATTCATAAAACCTGGCGACGTGTCGTTCATCTCGCAGAGCGGCGGCGTGGGTATCAGCGTGATGAACCTGATGGCGAACGAGGGCCTGGGACTGAACAAGTTTGTCTCTGCCGGCAATATGCTCAACATTGGAGCCGAAGAGCTGTTGGAATATCTGATCAACGACCCTGGTACGCGCCTGATTTTTTTGTACCTGGAGGGCATCCAGGACGGGCGTCAGTTGATGGAGGCAGCCCGCCGCTCGGACAAGCCTATTTTGGCCTTCAAATCCAACGTGGGAGGATTGGGCAAACGCATCGCCGCCTCGCACACCGCTTCGCTCTCCAGCGACGACAAGGTAGTGGAGGCGGCGTTTCGGCAGTGTGGGATCACCCGCGTGCGCGACGCCACGAGCCTCGGCAACAACTTGAAGATTCTGCACCTGCCGCCCATGCGCGGCAAGAGCCTGGCCGTCATCTCGCGCTCCGGCGGCCATGCGGTGGTGGCCGCCGACGCCTGTGAAGCGGCCGGCTTTGAGCTGGCGCCGTTTCCAGAAGCTTTTATCCGCGAGATAGAAAAGCACTTTCGCGCCTCGGTGATCAAGCTGACCAACCCGCTGGACCTGGGCGACCTGTTCGACCTGGAGGTATACGCCGACATCGTCGAGCGCACGTTGCAGCAGCCGGGAGTGGACGGCGTGGTTTTTTTGCACACTTCGGTCTCGGACACCGAGCGCGACCAGACCCGCGAGTTGCTCCAGCGGCTGATCAAACTACCAGCCAGATATGAAAAACCGGTCGCCATTTACATCTCGACCGCCGCCGACGAGGTGACCTATCTCAAAAAGGCTTTCGACTATCCCCTGTTCACGCAGGTCGTCGAAACCATTCGCGCCCTGGAGTTGAGTCATCGCTATTATTGGGAACAGCAAGAGGTGCACGCCGAAGAAGAAATCCCCGCATTCGACGTGAACCGCGTGGCTGTCCAGGCGCTCATCGAAAGAGCCAGGGCCGAAGGACGCGATCTGCTGCTGCACGAAGCGGTGCAAGTCCTGACCCACTATGGCATCCCCGTGGCCCAGAGCATCCAGGCCACGACGGTGGAGGAGATGCAAGCCGCCGCCGAGCGCATCGGCTATCCGGTGGCGATCAAGGTCATTTCAGAGGGTATCTCGCACAAGTCAGACGTAGGAGGCGTGCAGCTCAACTTGCGCAACAGCGCCGCCGTGGCCGAGGCTTTTCAAGATATGCGCGAGCGCATCGGTCGG
The DNA here is from genome assembly GCA_034435435.1 of Anaerolineae bacterium. Lineage (GTDB taxonomy): Bacteria > Chloroflexota > Anaerolineae > S140-20 > S140-20 > DAOTXN01. Next base: position 83,809 of record DAOTXN010000108.1, read on the forward strand.
GCCTACCCCGACGTCAAGATCGACGGCGTGCTGGTCCAACCCATGGCGACCGGCGGGCGCGAGCTGATCTTGGGCGGGCGACGGGACGCCCAGTTCGGCCCGGTGGTGTTGGTGGGTATGGGCGGCGTCTTTGTGGAGATTTTTGAAGAGGTCGCGCTGCGGGTCGCTCCCATCCCCCGGCGCGAGGCGCTGGCAATGATCAAAGAACTGCGCGGCGCGCCGATTTTGATGGGCGCGCGCGGGCACAAGCGTTCCGACCTCGAGGCGGTCGTGGACGCCATTTTGCGCCTGTGTCAGTTGTTAGCTACCCATAGGTCCGTGGGACCAACGCTTTCAGCAAGAAACACCTCGCGCCGCCGGGCCAGACGCGGTATACTAGGGGGAGGAGGCAGACAGTCAAGACCGGTAGCGCATTGGTGCGTGAGAGCCCGTGAGTT
>DAOTXN010000109.1:0-103644 GCA_034435435.1 Anaerolineae bacterium
GATAAAGTGCAATTGGGTAACTCGATTCGAGTGTTCACGGCTGTCCTCCGCGTATCATATGCGGAGGAAAGAATACCACAAAAAGCGGAATCGCTTTATTCGGCGCAGTTTGCGCCACTAAACATTACATGATTATAGAGCGATTGGAAGGACAAGTGGGCGTAGAAAGCCAGGTGGGTCACGGGAGCTGTTTTTCCTTCAGCTTACCGGCCGCCGATCCGGGGTGTTTCTATTCAGAAATCAAGTTTGAGGAAAACACTGCCAACCCGGCGACAATGTGATATAATGAATGCCGCATTGACCGAGGTCACATTCCCACGTCAGCGCTTCCAGCCAGGGGGAACAGAGGCTTGCGATGAAAGGAGAAAAACCTCAGGATGGCATCATCTGAAGACAAACCATTCATTCTGGTCGTCGAAGACGATGAGCTGATGGCCCAAGGCATTGCCGACATCTTGGACGTAGAAGGTTATCAGGTAGAGACCGCTCTCAACGGTAAAGAAGCCCTGATGAAAATGAAAGCCCATACCCCCGACCTGGTTCTCTCGGACATTATGATGCCCGAGATGGATGGGCACGACTTTTGCGCGTTGGTGCGAGCCAGTCCCGAATGGCGCACACTGCCCTTTATCTTTCTCACCGCCCTGGGCCAAAGCGTAGACCGCAGGCAGGGTTTAGAATTGGGCGCCGACCACTATCTGACCAAGCCCTTCGAACCCGATGATCTGCTCGTCGCTGTGAGCGCGCGACTGAAACGCGCTGCCGACCATCACAAAGCTGCCCAAGACGCCCTGGCCGACTTACGGGCCTCCATTTTGACGACGCTCAATCACGAATTTCGCACCCCTCTCACCTATATCACCGGCTACAGCCGTCTTTTGGCCGACGAGGGCCGCGACATGGACGATGAAGGCTTTCAGTCGTGCCTGGATGCCCTGTTGCATGGCGCAGACCGCTTGAAGCGACTGGTGGAAAACGTGCTCATCGTCACTCAAATTGAATCGGGTGAGTTGGCAGCGATGGTGCGTATGTTTCCGCAGCAAACGCCCAATGTGTGCGTGGTAGCCCACGACATCCTCCAAAGACGGCAGAGCCAGGCCGCCGAACAACAGGTAGAGCTGCGCAACGAGATTCCTTTCGACCTGCCGCCGCTCGCCATCGGCGAAGAACACATGATGCAGATTATCGAGCATCTGGTGGATAATGCCATCAAGTTCTCTAAACCCAACGGCTGCGTCGTCCTTGCGGCTGCTGCTCTGGAACAACGCGTCGAATTGACAGTCAGTGACAACGGCATCGGCATTCGCCCTAGCGCCTTGGGTTGGGTTTTCGACAGCTTTCGCCAGGTAGATCGCCAGAAACAAGAACAGCAGGGAGCCGGTCTGGGTTTGGCTATTGTGAAAGGTTTGGCTAAAGTGCATGGCGGTCAAGTGATGATAGAGAGCGAACCAGACATGGGGACCACGGTGCGCGTACAACTGCCTATTGCTTGAGATTTGGATATAATTTTAACGGAAGGAAAAGATGAAGGAACTTGAAAAAAGAACGGACAAGCTGATGACGGCTTTGCGCGGCGTCTATGATCCTGAATTGGGTTTAAACGTCGTTGAATTGGGCTTGATCCGCGACATACAATTGAATGACGGTGACGCTCACTTGACCATGATCCTAACCACTCCTTTTTGTCCTTACGCCCCCGCCCTCATCAGTCAGGTTAAAATGACAGCCGAAAAAACCCTCGGCGTGCCCACCACTGTCGAGATGGGAATGGAAATGTGGGACCCTAGCATGATGGAAGAAGGCGCCGGGGGCGACTGGGGGCTTTTCTAATGCTTAACAGGGCGCAGATGCACTCCGAAAATACCCGCCGCGTCGATCAAGCCCGCAGAGACCAATGCGCTTCTGCATCTGCGCTCGTGAAAATGAGCGATTGTAATCGCGCCTTCGCCGAAGCCGTGGCCGGCCCCGAACAACACCTTGACCTAGCCCGCGCTGCCCTACTCTTTGCTTGCGAAACCTATCCCGATCTTTCCATTCACGACTACCTGGCTTTCCTCGACGAAATAGCCGAGCAAGCGCGACCCCAATTGGCCGATCACCATGCGGTAGCCGTCCTTAACGACTTGCTGTTTAACCAGTTGGGCTTTCGTGGCAATGTCGATGATTACTTTGACCCGCGTAATAGCTATCTCAACCAGGTGCTCGACCGGCGTTTGGGTATCCCCATCACGCTGTCGGCGGTCTACCTGGAGTTGGCCCGTCGCCTGGATCTGCCCATGGTAGGCATCGGTTTGCCGGGGCACTTTATTGTGCGCTACGATGGCGACGCCGAACCGCTCTATTTGGACCCCTTTAATAATGGGGCGCAGATGAGTCTCCAAGACTGTCAACGGCGGGTGGCAGATATTTCTGATGGTCGTTTGACCTTTGATCCCTTGTTCCTGGCTCCCGTCGGTTCGCGCCAGATCTTGGACCGTATGCTACGCAACCTCAAAGGCATCCATGTCGCGCGCGCCAATCTGCCCGCGGCTATCGCGGTCGTCGAAAAACTCATCTTGCTCAACTCGCCAGCCGCCGAGGAAATCCGCGATCTGGGCGTGTTGCACTATTACGCCGGTCACAAACGCGAGGCCGTCGGTTGCTTGGAGCGTTACCTTGACCTGGCCCCCGACGCCGAGGACAAACAAGTCACACAGCACAATTTACGGGTCATTATCGAACAGGTAGCCCGCTGGAATTAAGTGTGCCTCGCATTGCCGCGTTCAAAACTTTCCTGGCGGTCGTTTTTTGGGGCGCGTCTTTTGTCGCCACTAAAGCCATCCTGCGCCAGGCATCGCCCATCACCATCGTCGTCGTGCGCTTTGCTCTGGGTCTCGTCGTTCTGAGCGCGCTCGTCTACGTTCGACGCAGCTATCCTGCTATCCCTCGCCGTGACCAATTCTGGTTACTGCTGCTGGGCTTTAACGGTATTTTCGTTCACCAGATGCTCCAGGCCAATGGACTGGTCACCACCAGCGCCACCAACACCGGCTGGATCGTCGCGCTCACCCCCATTTTTACGGCGCTGTTGGCCTGGTTGTGGCTGCGCGAAACCTTTGGCAGGGTTAAATTGCTAGGACTGGCGCTCGCCTTGATCGGAACGGCGCTGGTGGTGAGTCGGGGACGGTTAGGTGCGGGCGCAATTGGCCTACCCGCCACGTGGGGCGACTTGTTGGTTTTGTTGAGCGCCCCCAATTGGGCCATCTTTTCGGTCTTGAGCAAGCGCCTGCTCACCCGCTATCCACCGGTGTTTGTGGTGACCGTCATCATGGGCATGGGATGGTTGATGCTGCTGCCGTTCTTTGTAGGCTCGGCTGGCTGGCAAGAACTGTCCGGCCTCGGCGGCTCAGAATGGGCTGGGTTACTCTTCCTGGGGATATGTTGTTCCGGGCTGGCTTATGTGTTCTGGTACGACGCTCTTCAAGTCGCTCCGGCCGGCCAGGTGGCAGCCTTTCTTTATCTGGAACCGCTGGTCACTGTCGGCGTCGCGGCGCTGGCCTTGGGCGAGAGGCCCACGCTGGCTACGCTGATGGGCGGCGGCTTTATCCTGGCCGGTGTGTGGCTGGTCAACCGGCGCTAAACGACCGGCTCACGCTTGCAGCCGGTCGCGGATTTCCATAACGTGCTCCCAGCGATGTTCCAACATCCGCCGCAGCACTTTGCGAGCGTTCCAGGGATCGCTCTCGTCGCGATTGAACGGTCCACGTCGAAACACCACCGCGTTCCGCGCGGCCGGCGACAGTCCCCGCAGAATCTCCACCCCGGTCAAATGCACCCAGCTCAGGCGCGTGAGCATATCCTGGCCGCGCGGCAGCGCCGGAAACTCTGCGATTTGCCTGACGTACCAGCGCTCCGACTCCCATACGTGAGTGATGATTTCGCTCAGCGTGCGCTCTTTGGCCTGCGCCGGGGCATCCAGGCGCTCCGGGCGCAACCCCTCCACCAGACCCACCAGCTCCTGATGGGTCCAATCCAGCCAGCCTAAATACTTTTCCAGCTCGGCCTTGTCCAGCGTCGCCCGCTCGGCTTGAAACATAATGCTGGGGCTGCCGTTGCCCATCCACCAGCCCTGTGTGACGTGTTCGGCCACCTGCAGCTCAAAAGGCGCGTCGGGCGCGGGCGCGTCCTCCCCGTGCAAGCGCAAGAAACGCAAAAAAGCGCGAATCGCCTGCGGGGTGGCCGCCAGCGCCTCGTCGGTCGCGCCGCGCCGGCAGACGCAGCCCAACAAGTCCAGCACGTGCACCATGGTCGTCTTTTTGCGCGGTCCCGATTCCAGGTAAAGCAGATACGTGTTCATCTTGTCCCCTCGCTATTTGCCATTCGTAGCGGCCATGCGCAACACGCGCAGCGCCCGCAGCGTGACCCACTTGCTGGGTTGCCCCTGCTGTTCCACATCGGCCCACAGCTTGCCGGCGTAGGCATATTCGTTCTTCCACCGGCCCTGCGCGTCCTGCTTTGAAAGCACCCACCCCAACGCCGGGCGCAAACGTTCGTCCTGCCCGTGGCCCAGATCGGCCAGCACTGTCAAGTTTTGCAGCACGTCGGCCACGTACCCCGAAGGAAAGCCCAGCTTGAACCACGCCGGGCTGATGCGCCCATCGCCCGCCGGATAGTCGGCCTGGGCAGGATCGCGGCTGAGCAAAAACTCGACCCCGATACGTATGGCCTCCTTCACCGTCGCACTCTGCTGATCGACCGGCACGCGGGCCAGCCCGCGCAACGCCTTGATCGCGCCCCAGGCGCACGGCTCGCCATAATTGACGCCGCAGGCAAAGCTCGGCCCGCTCGTCCCCGACTTGTAATAACGCACGCCCTCGCCGCCCACGATGGCCCGCGCCTGCCATTCCACGGCCCGCGCCAGGCGCTCGTCGCCCCACCAGCCCAACCCGATCAGCGCCCGCGCCAGGTTGCCGTTCAGGCAGTGCAGCACCCGGCTGGGCGGCGGTGGGCGCAGGTCGGCGCTGCCGCTGCACCCCAAACCGCCGCTCTCGGTCGGCGTGTGGCCCAACACATATTCGCCCGCCCGCCGCACGCGCGGATCGTTCCCATCGGCCCCCATCTGCTCCAAAAAGATGAGCTGCCACACGGTAGAACGATATTTGGGGCTGTAACCCGCGCCCGGCTTGACCCAATATCCGTCGGGATACTGCGCCTCCAGGCTGGCCCGGATCGGTGAATAGCTCATAATAGCGGCTTGAGCTTCCATCCGCTCCGGGTCACCGGGGGGGCGGTCCAGCAAGTCGCGCAGGGCGAAAAAACGCACTGGCGGGTTATCCGGTTCCAGCAACCAGGGCAGCGGGTCGCCTCGCAAAAAGTCACGCCACGACATCGGTCTCCCTCATCCCATCCAAACTTGATTCAACCGCCCCCATTTTACACCATTCTGCGCCACAGCCAAATGCACCCCGCTGGCGCAAAGGGCGCGGTTAAGGTAAAATGGCCCGGTTTGTGGTGATCAATTCGCAGGCTCACCCCGTATAACTTTTAGACTGCTCAATCGTTGCGCAACGAGGAACCATGTCCGAACATCTTGTCCAGCGCTGGCTGAAACAGGGCGACGAGCAAGCCGCCGAGGCCATCTACCGGGCCTATCACGAGCGCATCTTTCGCCTGGCCTACGCCTTGCTGGGCGACCGGCGCGACGCCGAAGAAGTGATGCAAGATACGCTGGTCTATGCGCTGACCCGCGCCGCTCAATTCGACCCGCAGCGGGCCTCTTTTACGACGTGGTTGCACATCATCGCCGTGAGCCGCTGCCGCGACCGGCAGCGCCGCAAGCGCATTCCCAGCGTCCCGCTGAGCGGCTGGCTGGGCAGCGGCGGCGACGCGCCCGACCGCGCGACGGGTCCCGAAGGCGCAGCCATCTCACGCCAGGACCATCACGAGCTGTGGCAGGCGCTCGACCAGCTCAGCCCCAAGCTGCGCGAGGCCCTGGTGTTGCGCTACTGGAGCGGGCATACCTATCAAGAGATGTCCCAAATCTTGAACTGCCCGCTGCAGACGGCTCAGTCGCGGGTCCGGCTGGCCTACGAGCGCCTGCGCCAGTTGTTGGCTCCCGTAGGTGTGCCCGCGCTGGGGGGAGAGAACCTGCGATGATAGAAAACTGGGATTACCAACACGCGAGCAACGATGACTTGGTCGCTTACGTCCACCGCCAATTGACCGATGCGCGTCGGGAAGGCATTGACCGCCACCTGGAGACGTGCCTGGAATGCCGGCGGCAATTGTTGAGCTATGCAGACTTGCAAAACCGTATCAGCGACGAACTGGCCCACCAACTGGCGCTGGTCCGCCCGACGAGCACGTGGGCCGATATTGCCCCTCGCGTGCGCAAACCACGCGCAGCGGCGGCTCGGACCTCGCGGCGGGCGGTTTACGCGGCGTTGGGGGCCGTTTACGCCATCGCCTTGCTGGTCGGCGGCTATTTTCTCTACGTCGTCATTCGGGACACGGTCGTCGAGCAAAAAGCGGTCAATCTGGCCGGGCCTCGCCCGGCCGCCACGGCTGCCCCCACACCGATGCTGAGCGGGGCCACCGTCGCCGCTGTCCTCACTCCCGCCGCCACGCCGGAACCGACCGTCGATCCTGCCACCCTCGGCCCGCCCGTGTGGGACGGCGAAGGGCGCGTCAACTTGCTGGTGATGGGCATCGACCAGCGCGGGAACCGGGAAGGCTATTATCGCACCGACACCATGCTCATCCTGACCATCGACCCCCAGTCGCAGACGGTGGGCATGATCTCCATCCCCCGCGATCTGTGGGTGCCGATCTGGGGCTACGACATCACCAATCGTATCAACACCGCCCACTATTACGGCGACTATTACGATTATCCCGGCGGCGGCCCGGCCCTGGCCCGCGACACCACGGCCTACAACCTGGGCATCCCCATTCATCATTACGTCCGGATCAACTTTACGGCTTTCGAGCGGCTCATCGACGAGATCGGCGGCGTGGACATTTACGTCGAGCAGACCATCAACGATCCGGCCTATCCCGACGAAAATTACGGCTACGATCCCTTTTACTTGCCGGCCGGGCAACACCACCTGAACGGCGAGACGGCCCTCAAATACGCCCGCACCCGCCACGGCAGCAACGACTTTGCGCGCGCCCGTCGCCAGCAGCAGGTCATCCTGGCTGCCCGCGACCAGGTAGTAAATTTGGGGCAGTTGCCGCGCCTCATCGCCAACGGCCCCGACATCCTCAATACGCTGGGCGACTCGGTGCGCACCGACCTGACCTTCGAGCAAGCCGTGCAACTGGCCCACATCCTGAACGGCATTCCGGCCGAGGCCTACCAGGGCGCGGTCATTGACCAGAGCTACACCCAGCCTTACACCACCGACACGGGCGCACAGGTGCTCATCCCACTGCGCGAGCGCATCGCCCAATTGTACGAAAGCTTTTTCGAGTCCCCCTAATCCGGCCAAGCCGGAACTGGACAAGCTCGACAGGATTAACAGAATTGACAGGATTAAAGGCAGAATCTTGTCAATCCCGTAAATCCTGTCCAAATTCCTGCTCAAAGAGCAAGGATTTCACTGTTGCGGCTTTGCGTTGAAACCTTTGCCCCCTGACCAGGGACTTGGTTGAGAAGGTTTGTCAAGTTAGACAAGGCCCCCAAAATCCGTTATAATACCGCCCACCCGTTTGATGGAAGGAGCGACGATGACCCGCTATCAACGTCCCACCGGCACGCACGACATCCTGCCTCAACACCAGCCCTACTGGGAACACGTCAAGCACACCGCCCGCACGTTGCTCGCGCGCATGGGGTTCGAGCGCCTCGACCTACCCACTTTTGAATACACCCCCGTCTTTGCCAAGACTGCCGCCGGCGAGGGCACCGACCTGCGCAAAGAGATGTATTCCTTTACCGACCAGGACGGTCAGGACATCACCTTTCGCGCCGAATTCACCGCCAGCGTGGTGCGCGCCTTTCTCGAAAACGGGATGCACGTCTTGCCCTTGCCGGTCAAGCTGTATTCCTTTGGCTCGGTGTTCCGTCACGAAAAGCCTCAAAAGGGGCGCTATCGTGAGCACCACCAGCTCAACGTCGAAATCATCGGCGCCCAAGACCCGCTGGCCGACCTGGAAGTGATGCTGCTGGCCGAGAACCTGTACGCCGAGCTGGGCTTTACCGGCCTCAGTTTCCAGATCAACAGCACCGGTTGTCCGGCCTGTAAACCGGTGTACGTCGAAAAGCTGGTCAGCTATCTTCAGGCTCGTTACGACCGGCTGGCCCAGATCGACCGCGAGCGCCTGGCCCACAACCCGCTGCGCGTGCTCGACTCGAAAGAAGCGGGGATGGACGCGCTATTGGCCGACGCCCCGCACATCGCCAATCACCTGTGCGCCGAGTGCCGCGACCACTTTGCCGAGCTGCGGGCCCACCTGGACCGCATGGGCAAGCTCCACACGATCAACTTTCGGCTGGTGCGCGGGCTGGACTATTACACCAAAACGGTATTCGAGGTGTGGGCGCAGGGCATCGGCGCGCAGAGCGCCGTGTGCGGCGGCGGGCGCTACGACGGCCTGGCCGAGATGATGGGCGGCCCGCCCACGCCCGGCGTCGGCTTTGGCAGCGGGCTAGAGCGCATCGTGATGACCATGCAGGTGCAGGGCATCCAGCCGCCGCCGCTGCCGCGCCCGCCGGTGTTCGTGGCGGCGCTGGGGGTCGAGGCCCGTCCGGTCGCCATTGATTTGAGCTTTGCCCTGCGCCAGGCAGGGGTAGGGACATGGATGGCTTTTGAGCAGCGCGGCCTCAAGTCGCAACTGCGCGAGGCCAACAAGCGCGAGGCCCGTTTTGCCGTCATCCTGGGCCAGGAGGAAGTGCAATCTGGACAGGCCGCCGTGCGTGACATGCGCCAGGGCGAACAGCAAGCGGTGCCGTTGGGGGAGTTGGTGAATTGGATCAAAGCCCGCCTGCCGTGACCATCGAGCGCATTGGGATTCTGTATCATCCCAAAATCCCCCTCACGCAGCGCGTGGCCCACGAGATCGCCGAATTTGTGGGGCAGCGGGGCGTCACGGCCTGGCTGGCCTCTACCTGGGACGAGCCGCGCGTGCGCGACCAGGTCGAAGCGCTGGACTTGGCGCTGGTGTTGGGCGGCGACGGCTCGACCCTGCGCGCCGCCCGCATGACTGCGCCCCACGGCGCGCCCATCGTTGGACTGAACATGGGGCGGCTGGGCTTTCTCTCCGAGCTGACGCCCGCCGACTGGCGCGACAAATTGCCGCGCATCCTGGCCGGAGACTTTTGGATCGAAGAGCGCCTGATGCTGCGCGCCCAGGCGCAACGCAGCGCGGCTACCTTTGGCGAGTACGCGGCGCTCAACGACGTGGTCGTCAGCCGCGGCTCGCTGGCCCGTATGATTCGCGTCCACACCCACATTGACGGCGGTCATTTGGCGACCTACGCCGCCGATGGGCTTATCGTCGCCACGCCCACCGGCAGCACGGCCTACGCGCTGGCCGTCGGCGGGCCGATTTTGCCGCCAGAGCTGCACAACATCCTGGTCATTCCCATCGCCCCCCACTTGAGCCTGGAGCGGGCTATCGTGCTCTCTGAAGGCGCGGTCGTGGACCTGCGCATCAGCACTGACCACGAAGCGATCCTCACCGCAGACGGCCAGTTCGCGTTTGCCCTGTCGGACGGCGATCGGGTCATCGTGCGGGCCAGTCCCCACTATGCCCGCTTTGCCCGCGTGCAGGAGCGCACCTACTTTTACAAGACGCTGATGGCCCGGTTGAGGCCGGGTTTGGAGGAGCTAGAAGCCTGTCGGAGAACCCTGTAATATCGGGCCTTGCGCCCGTTTTACGCCCATGTTGGACGCCCACAAGGGGCTAAATTACGTCTCCCCGACGGACCGCTAGCAGCCTGTCGGAGAACCCTGTAATATCGGGCCTTGCGCCCGTTTTACGCCCATGTTGGACGCCCACGAGAGGCTACATTACGTCTCCCCGACGGACCGCTAGCAGCCTGTCGGAGAACCCTGTAATATAGGGCCTTGCGCCCGTTTTACGCCTATGTTGGACGCCCACGAGGGGCTACATTACGTCTCCCCGACGGACCGCTAGCAGCCTGTCGGAGAACCCTGTAATATAGGGCCTTGCGCCCGTTTTACGCCTATTTTGGACGCCCACAAGGGGCTACATTACGTCTCTCCGACAGGCTGCTAGAGATGGGGGATAGAGAAAAGTGATGAGTGAAGAAAAAAGTCCCGAGTTGTCGTTTTGTGTGAATCATCCCTCTGTGGAGACCGGGTTACATTGTAACAAGTGCGGCAACCCGATCTGCGCCCGTTGCGCTGTGCGCACGCCGGTGGGTTATCGCTGCAAGACCTGCATCCGCCAGCAGCAAGCGGTCTTTTATACCGGCCTGCCGGTGGATTATATTATCGCGGCCGTGGTCAGCCTACCTCTGGCAGTCGTGGGGGCCTATATCGCCTCGTTGCTGGGCTTTTTCCTGGCCTTTTTTATCAGTCCGGCCGCCGGCGCATTGACCGCCGACCTGGCCTGGCGAGCCGTGGGGCGGCGGCGCAGCCGCTATCTGTGGCTGGTCGTCAGCGCGGCCATCGTCGTCGCCACCTTCGGTATGGCGTTATACCGGGCCGGGGCGTTTGCCGGATACACGGTCACGAGCGCCGAGTTGTTCAGAATTGACCTGGGCCTGTACGTCGCCCTGGCCGTCAGCGCGGCTTATAGCCGGCTGAGATTGGGTTAGCATGATCGAACAACTAGAAGTGAGCGGCAGCCACTACGAGGTCGGGCATGCCATTGGGCGGCGCTTTGGCCCACACATTCACGCCCTGTTCGACCATTACGGCTTTTTGCAAGAGCGCCTGCTCCCGTTCCACCGCAGTCCAGCGGGACAGGAGCTTTTTCGCGCTTTTCTCCAACTCCATCGCGCTCATTTTGGCGGCTACGTGGCCGAGCTAGAGGGCCTGGCTGCCGGCGCCGAGCGACCCTTTGAAGAGTTTTTTCTGGTCAACCTGCGGGGCGAATATCGCGGCCTGCTGGCGTTGCAGGGCCAGGCCGACAGTTGCACCGATTGTCTGGCGCTCACGCCCGACGTCGCCCTCATCGGCCACAATGAAGACGGCGCCCCCGCCGCGCTTGGGCGTATGGTCGTGGTGCATGTCCAGACGGAGGACAGCCCTGGCTTTACCGCGCTGTGCTATCCCGGCTTTCTTCCTGGAAATGCCTGTGGCTATAACCGGGCGGGGGTGATGCACACCGTAGACGCCGTCAGCCCGCGCGCGGTACGGGTGGGCCTGGGGCGACACTTTATCGCCCGCTCGCTGCTCGACGCCGTTTCGCTGGACGACGCCATTCGTCGAGCCACACTGCCCGGACGCGGGGCCGGGTTCACCTACAACGTCGGCTCGCTGACCGAGCGCCGCATCGTCAGCGTCGAGATGGCCCCCGAGCGCCATCACGTACACGAGGTGCGCGGGTGCTATGTGCACACCAATCACTACCTGCGCCTGGCCGAGATAGACCAGAGCATCGGGGCCTCCAGCCAGGCGCGGCTGGCCCGCGCCCAAACATTGTGCGACGCGACGCCGGTGTGGGACGCCCCCCACGTCCTGAGCGTTTTGGGCGACGAGGCCGACCCCCACTATCCTATCTTTCGCCGCGCCATTCCCCCCGACGACAGCGCCACGCTCGGTTCGGCGCTCTACGACCTGGACGCCCGCGAACTGCGGTTGTATGCAGCGCATCCTGTGCGCGAGCCGGAGCGCGGCGTCGTCCTGGCGCTGTAGGTCGCAAATGTCCACTGGCGTCGAGATTCGCCCACTGTCCGCTCAAGACCGTCCCTGGGTGGCCCGTCTCATGGCCGAACACTGGGGAGCCGAGACCGTCGTCGTGCACGGCGCGCTTTATCGCCCCGCCGACTTGCCGGGCTGGGTGGCCTGGTGGGGGGATGAGCGCATCGGTCTGCTGACCTATCAGTTCCACGCCGGCGACTGCGAAATTGTGACGCTGGACAGCCTGCTTCCGGGCATAGGCGTGGGCGCGGCGCTGGTCGAGGCGGCGCGACAGGCTGCCCAAGCTGCCGGCTGCCGGCGCTTGTGGCTGGTGACAACCAACGACAATCTGAACGCGCTGCGTTTTTATCAAAAGCGCGGCCTGCGGCTGGTGGCCGTGTATCCCGGCGCTGTGGAGCGGGCGCGCCGGCTCAAGCCGGAAATCCCGTTGGTCGGGGCGAATGGCATCCCGCTGCGCGACGAAATCGAGCTAGAAATCACATTGGAGTAGAGTATGCGCCCGGCGCAGGTGGACGACCGCGAGCTGTGGAACCAGACTCTCTTGCGCCTGCCCCAGCCCCACGTTTTGCAAAGCTGGGAGTGGGGCGCTTTCAAAGCCCGCCACGGCTGGTCGGCCGAGCATTGGTTGTGGCAGGCGGCCGATGGCTCGCCGCGCGCCGCCGCCCTCGTTTTGCGCAGGCGCCTGTCGCGCCTGCCGTGGAGCATCCTGTACCTGCCCAAAGGCCCCATTTTGGACCATACTGACACCCCGGCGTGGGAGGCCGTGCTGGCGCACTTGGAACAGACGGCGCGCCAGCAACGGGCTATCCAGGTCAAAATCGACCCCGACGTTCCTGCCGACGATGTGGCGGTCATCCAGCAGCTACTGAAACGCGGCTGGCGACCGTCGGCCGAGCAAATCCAATTTCGCAACACGCTGACGCTGGATCTGACGCGCAGCGAGGGCGAGCTGCTGGGAGCGATGAAGAGCAAGTGGCGCTATAATATCCGCCTGGCCGGGCGCAAGGGGGTGGCGGTGCGTCCAGGCGCGCTCGCCGACCTGCCGCTGTTGTACGAGATGTACCGCGAGACGGCCCTGCGCGATGCTTTTGTCATCCGTCCACAGGCATATTATCAAGACGCTTGGGGCAGTTTCATCCAGGCCGGGCTGGCCCAACCCTTTATCGCCGAGGTGGAGGGCCAAGCGGCGGCCATGCTGATTTTATTTCGCTTTGGCGACCGGGCTTGGTATATGTATGGCGCGTCGCGCGACCAGCACCGCGACAAAATGCCCAATCACCTGTTGCAGTGGGAAGCCCTGCGTTGGGCCAGGGCGCAGGGGTGCGCCGTATACGACTTGTGGGGCGCGCCCACCGAATTGGACGAAAGCGACCCGCTGTGGGGCGTGTATCGCTTCAAACAAGGGTTTGGCGCAAGCCTGGCGCAGCACATCGGCGCTTACGATTATACAGCCTCGCGGTTGGGATATTGGCTGTACGCTACGGCAATGCCGCGCCTGCTGGCGCTGATGCGCCGACGTTATTGGCGGCGTGCGGATAGGTAATCAGTTTTTGACAAAGCCACCCTTTCGGGGTATAGTATTTGCGGGGAGGGACGAACCGATTTTTTATTCGGGAGCGCCGCATGACCGCCAAAATTCTGGTTGTCGAAGATGATAGCGCCATTGCCTCGCTGATGCGCATGCAATTGGAAAATCGCGAATATCAAGTCCAGGTCGCCAAGAACGGCGCCGAGGGATTGCGCCAGGCCTACGCCTGGCAGCCCGACCTGGTGGTGCTGGACATCATGATGCCCGACATGGACGGCTGGACCGTTTGCGAGCGCCTGCGCGAGTTGTCGAACGTGCCCATCGTTTTCGTCACCGCCATCGGCAAAGAGACCGACATTGTGCGCGGCCTGGAGATGGGCGCCGATGACTATCTGGTGAAACCCTTTAGCCCGCGCGAGCTGTTGGCCCGCATCGAAGCCGTGCTCCGCCGTGGTGTGCGCGGCGGCGCATCCATTGATTCACGCACCTACGAAAACGGCCCCTTGACGGTCAATCTGGAAACCCGCGAGGTCAAGCTGAACGGCCAGCTCGTGGACCTCACCCCCATCGAATTCAAGCTGCTCTCTACCCTCATCCGCAACGAGGACAAAGTGCTCACCCATCGCTTCTTGCTGTCGCAGGTGTGGGGTCCGGCCTACGAAGAAGAGCGGCAATACCTCAAGCTCTATGTGTGGTACCTGCGCCAAAAGGTCGAAGTAGACCCCGCCAACCCGCAGCTCGTCCTCACCGAGCGGGGCGTGGGCTACCGCTTGGTGCGCAGCTCCCCCTAGACGATTTTGGCCCCATGGAACGTCAGCGTTTAGAAGGTGTAGTCGAGCGGCTCACCTTTGTGGGCGACGACGGCTATACCGTGCTACGCCTCAAAGCCAAAGGGTATCTGGATTTGGTGACAGTGGTCGGGCATCTGCCCGACGTCAGCCCTGGCGAGAGCTTGCGCCTGGAAGGGCTTTGGACGCACCACGACCGTTTCGGCCGCCAGTTCAAGGCCGAACTGTGCGAGCAGGTGTTGCCCGCCACGGTCGAGGGCATCAAGCGCTACCTCGGCTCCGGGTTGATCAAGGGCGTCGGCCCGGTGACGGCCGAGCGCATCGTCAAACGCTTTGGGCTGGACACACTGCGCGTCCTGGATGAAACCCCGGAGCGCCTGCGCGAGGCGCTGGGCGTGGGTCGCAAACGGGCCGCCCTCATCGCCCACGCCTGGGAGGAGCAAAAGGCCATCAAAGCGGTCATGCTCTTTCTGCAATCTCACAGCGTGACCACCAACCTGGCGGTGAAAATCTACAAAACCTACGGCGACGAATCGCTCAACGTGGTGCAGAGCGACCCCTATCGGCTGGCGGACGACATCTGGGGCGTGGGCTTCAAGACCGCCGACAAGCTGGCCCGCGACCTGGGCTTGCCTCCCGATGCGCCCAGCCGCGTGCAGGCCGGCGTGGCCTATACTCTTAGCCAACTGGCCGATGAGGGCCACGTGTATGCGCCGCAAGATGATCTGGTGGCCGAGGCCAGCAAATTGCTGGAAGTCGGGCCGGAGCTGGTGGGGCAGGCCGTCGAGGCGTTGGACGCCGACGAGCGGGTCAAGCGGGAGACGCTGGTTTATCCCACGGCGGAAGAAGGAAAAAATGAGAGATTAGAGACCAGAGAGGAGCGGGCGGTTTATCTGACGCCGTTTTATTATGGAGAGGTGGGGGTCAGCAACCGTTTGCGGCGCATGGTAGAGACGGCGACCTCGCGGCTGCATCGCTTTCAGCAGGTGCAGGACTGGGGCGCTTTTTTGAATCAGCTGACGTGGACCGACAACATCCACCTGAGCGACCAGCAGCAGGCGGCGGTGCGCACGGCGCTGACCCACAAAGTGACGGTGCTGACCGGCGGGCCTGGCACAGGCAAAACCACGACCATGCGCACGGTCATCGCTGCGCTGGAGCGCATCGGGGGGCGCTACGCCCTGGCCGCGCCCACCGGCCGCGCCGCCAAGCGCCTCAGCGAGGCGACCGGCCGGCCGGCCAAAACGATTCACCGGCTGTTGGGTTATAAACCGGCTCAGGGCTTTCAATTCAACGACGAGAACCCGCTGGCGGTGGACATGTTGGTGGTGGACGAAGCCAGTATGCTCGACCTGCTGCTGACCAACCACCTGCTCAAGGCGATTGACCCGGCGGCTCACTTGTTGCTGGTGGGAGACGTGGACCAATTGCCCTCGGTCGGCGCGGGCGACGTGTTGCGCGACATCATCGCGGCCGAGCGTGTGGCAGTGGTGCGCTTGGACACGATTTTTCGGCAGGCCGAGGGGAGTTACATCATTCACAACAGCCACCGCATCAACCGGGGCGAGTTTCCACTGGTCAATCAAGGCAACGACTTTTTTTTGTTCAAGCAAGACGAACCCGAACAGGCAGCGGCGCTGGTGGTGGACATTGTCAAAAACCGCATCCCGCACAAGTTTGGCCTGGACCCATTGAACGACGTGCAGGTATTGTGCCCCATGCACCGGGGAGCCGCGGGCGTGGCGAACCTGAATCGCCTGTTGCAGGAGGCGCTCAACCCGCCCGGACCGGACAAAACCGAGCGCCGCCTGGGAGGACAAATCTTGCGCGTGGGCGACAAGCTGATGCAGATTCGCAACAATTACGACAAAGAGACCTTTAACGGCGACATCGGCCGGCTGGTGGGGATGGACCTGGAGAACCAAACCTTTACCGTAGAGATAGACGAGCGGCCCGTGCGCTACGATTGGACCGAGGCCGACGAGCTGGTACACGCCTACGCCGTCAGCGTGCACAAGGCCCAGGGCAGCGAGTTCCCGGCGGTTGTGTTGCCCATGCTGACCCAGCACTATTTGATGCTACAGCGCAACCTGCTCTACACGGCAGTGTCGCGGGCTAAACGGCTGGTGGTGCTGGTGGGCCAGAAACGGGCCATCAGCATCGCGCTGCGCAACAACCGCGTGGCCGAGCGACACTCCGGGTTGAGCGTGCGGCTGGCGCGCTGAGGGCGACTATTTTCCCGCCGGTTTACGGTTTATCCTCGCCATCCATAACCCCAACAGTGACAACAGCGTGAAAACCTCCAACCCAATATCGTGCGTCCGCTCCAACCCTCTCTCGGTCAACGTGTCGCTGTTTGAGATGCAGGCAGTCCCGGTTTTGTTTGGATATGGCGTGCAATCGTCGAGCGAGTGGCCAGTGACGTGTTGCTAAAGTAGGAAATATTGGTAATTTCAGACCCACAATGGTATATTTCAACCGGAAAGCAAGAGGCCAGCACCCTCATGCGCGGTTGCTATTAAGATTCCCACCGGAGAGCGGTTCATCGAGCTGAATATACCTTTTCCTTTGTGCTGATCGCAGCCCGCTTTCGGCAGGTGGACGAGAGAGGGAGAGGGAACATGAAAATCAGGATTTTTGCCAGCGTCGTCATGGGGGTGGGAGTGTGCATCGTCTTGCTAGGGGCGCTGATGGATCTGAGCGCCCCGGTTCAGGCCGGTTTTCAACCTGGACAGGATTTCGATCACCTTCTGACCCGGCGTAGCCAGGGGGGGACTATTCTGTTGCCTCCCACCTTGACGCCCAATTACGACGGCCTCGCCCGCGCAGGCGGCCTCGTAAGCCGGCGCTTCGACCTTGCCAATGGCAGCAACACAACCGATACTTTTACCCTAGAGGCCCATTCTGAACATGGGTGGACTGTGGTCACGGGCGATGGGCTGCGCATCGGTCCCCGCGCAGTAGCAGACGTATACACCCTGGTCGTTGTCCCGGCCGGCGCCCCCATCGGCGCGGTTGATCGGACGGTGATCACCGCGACGTCGGGGATTTCACCGGCGTTGTGGACCACGGCGATGATAACGCTGACGGTGCGACCGGCCGTGTATGTCACCATCGAGCCGTCCGAACACAAACTGGGCCTACCTAACCAGGTGATCTCTTTTACGCACGTGGTGACGAATCAGGGCGCAGATACGGTATTTGTGTTTTTCGAGGCCGCTTCTGCACATGGCTGGCAGGTCGAGGCGCAACCCACCTTCTCAGTGATGGACGCCAATGAGACGAACACACTCAAAATTGACGCAGCGCTGCCGGCAAACGCCCCTCTCAACATAACCGGTGAGATCGTCGTGACAGTCACCGCCCATTCAGCAACCACCGTCGCAACAACGGTCGTGATCGATACGATCACGATTCAGGGCAGCCGACTCTTCTTGCCCGTGGTGTTGAGAGGCTTTTAGCTTCAACACCTTTTCAATTGAGAGGATGATTTTCTGCTCTCGCCGTCGCCCGGTCGATGATGGTCACCAACTGATTGACGGTGAACGGTTTGGGCAAAAAGCTTACCACCCCCAGCGACTTGAGCCGCTGTTCTTCCCGTTCTGAATCGGCTACGTGACCTGAGGTGATGATAATGGGGATGCCCTGCGTTGCCGGGCTGCGCTTGAGATGGGTGAGAGTCTCATAGCCATCCATTCCCGGCAGGCGCAAATCCAGCACGATGGCCTGTGGTCGCCAGCGCCGGGCCAGGCTCAACGCTTCATACCCTTCAGCGGCGATGTCCACGTTGTAGCCCACACGCCGCAACGCCAGGCGCATCATTTCTACCGTATCTACATCGTCTTCGACCACCAGGATGCGCCCGCGCCGCGAGAAGGCCAGTCGAGCGGCGTCGAGCAGTTCTCGTTCATCTATAGGTTTGGTCAGATAACCGGCCGCTCCCAGATCGAACGCCGAGCCATCGTCGGCCACGACGGTTAGCATCACTACCGGGATGTCGGCTGTGGCCGGTTCCGCTTTGAGTCGCTTGAGAACCTCGCGCCCATCCACGTCGGGCAGTAAGATATCCAGGACAATCAAACTGGGGTGGTGTTGGCGGGCCATGTCGAGCACTTGAGCCCCGCGCCCAGCGACCAGGACCTGATAGCCGGTCCTTTCCAGGTGTAGTCTGACGAGCTCGGCAATGTCGGGGTCGTCGTCGGCGACCAGCACCTGGCGGCGTTCCAATGGCTCGGCCACTTTGGACCAGATGTCTTCTAACCCTTCTTCTTCTGGTTGGGCGGTGGGTAGGGGGAGCAATACGGTAAAGCAACTCCCTTTGTTCGGCTCGCTCTCGGCCCATACGCGCCCCCCGTGCATCTCGACAAACATCTTGACGATCGATAGCCCTAACCCTGTTCCCCGGCTTTCCTGGACGACCGGGTGATCGGCCCGGTAAAAGCGCTCAAAGACTTGGTTCAAGTCGTCGGGGTGGATGCCGATGCCGTTGTCTCGCACATCGGCGCGCAGAGCGCCTACGACGCCGTATACGTCTATGATGATCTCGCCGCCGGTGGGTGTGTAGTTGATAGCGTTGCCCACCAGGTTAGTAAACACCTGGTTCAGACGGTTGGGATCGCCCATGATTTCCGCCAGGCCCGCTTCGACGCGGCAGGTCAAATGATGCCCTTTGCTCTCAGCGTTGGGCGCCAGCACATCGACCACGTTTTGCACAATGTCGCCTATGCGCACCGGCACAGGGTCGAAACGCACCCGGCCTGTTTCGACGCGCGAGATATCCAATAGATCGTTGATAAGGGCGGTCAGGCGGTCGGTGTTGTTTTTGATGATGCCCAGAAAGCGTTTTTGCGTATCGTTGATCTCTCCCACTGCGCCGCTGAAAATCAAATCTGTGAAACCCTTGATGGCAGTCATGGGCGTGCGCAGCTCGTGAGACACGGTGGAGACAAATTCGCTCTTGGCCCGGTCGGCTTCGATCTCTCGGGTGATATCGCGGAAAATCGTCACAATGCCCACGAACTCGCCGCGCTCGGTGGTGACGGGCGACAGCCGGGCGCTGATGGTGCGGGTGTCGATCTCTAGCACCGTCTGGGCCGCCTCGGGCGAGATCTGAATATCCGGATTGGACAGCACGGCGGCCATCGCCTTGAGCACGTCCTGGCGTCCGTCGGGGGTAAAGTGTTCGAACAACTCTTTCAATTCACGCCCCAGCAGCTCTTGGCCTGACGCATTCAAAATCCATTCCGCCGCCGGATTCACCATAATTATACGGCCCCAGCGGTCGTTGACGACGACGCCGTCGGCAATAGAGGTCAAAATGGCCTCGCGCTTGCTGCTCTCTTCTTGCTGATGGCGCAGCATCAAACCCAGCTCGCGCGATTGCTGGCTGAGGGTGCGGATGACTTGGGCGTTGCCGACGCTGGCAGCGACGCTGTTAACGACGGCCCGTATCACGTCCAATTGTTGCGGGTTAAAACCCTGGGGGCGGGTGGTGGCGATAGCCAGTAGGCCGTGGAATTGACCATTGGACAGCAATGGCGCGGCGACGACCGTCTCGGCGCCGTCATGTACTAGCGTTTGCAGCGCGCTGTCTGGAGGGACAGCCTTGGGCAAGAGAATGGGCGCACCATGTCCGCGCTGCCATTCGGCCAGCATGTCTTGTAGCTTCAAGCTGGTCTCTGGCCAGTCGTGGGCCGACTGGAGGTTGAGCCGTTCGGTTTCCCAGTCGAATAGCCAGATCGCGCCTCGCTCTCCGGCCAGCGCTTGCAGGGAGCGAGAGAGGGCTTTTTGCAGCACCAGGTCCAGGTCAATGCCGGTGCTCAATTCTTGGGCCAGGGCATACAGGGTTTGCCAGTGTGTTTGTGAGGCGCTCAAGTCATTGTGCTGCGCGTCCAGAGCCTCCGCGATGGCCAGAGCGAACTGGTCGATGCGTTGACCGAGCGCCTGCCAGCGAGAGATCACACCGTCCGGTGCGGCGTTCTCAAGTAGGAACTGAAAAACAGCCTGGCGCAGCGCGTTCAACAGCGCCAGCCATTCGACCTGCGAAAGCTCTCGCACCAGCGCGTTGAGCAATTGGGGTGGGGGAGGCGCGTCGGCAGCCAGCGCCGCCAGGATGCGCAGCCGAGCCGAGCCGGTGACGATGGTATCTTCTTGAGCCAATCGCTCCAGCAATCCAGCCGGCACCCGCCCAGATGCCTGGGCCGCCGACCACCACAGGTGCTGGATGTCACCTTGATGTTTGTGGAGCCAATGTGATAAATCCTGGTCCATTTTGCTTCGAAAGGCGTTGCGGCTCAAAGGATCAGCATTGCATCGCCAAAACTGTAAAAGCGATAAACCGGCGCGTCCGATCCGTCGTCCTGATATTCGATGGCCGTCTGATAGGCCCGCCGCGTCAAATCTGGTCCGGCCAAGGCCGTCACCAGCATCAGCAGGGTCGAGCGCGGCAGGTGAAAATTGGTGATGAGCCGGTCTACGGCGCGAAAGCGATAACCCGGTGTGATAAACAGGTCGGTCTGGCCTTCGAATGCGGCCACCGTCTGCCAGGCGCAGCTCTGGTTTTTACTCTGGGTGGCGCAAGCGGCCTGTTGCGCCGCCGCTTCGAGCACGCGCACCGCCGTCGTACCTACGGCCACCACCCGCCGCCCAGCCAGCCTGGCCTGGTTGACTTGTTGCGCCGTATATGGGCTGAGTACGGCGTATTCAGCGTGCATAGGATGGTCCTCGATGTGCTCTGTTACCACGGGCCGAAATGTGTCCAGGCCGATGTGCAGAGTGACAAAGCCAAACTCTATGCCTTGGGCGCGCAGGGCGAGTAATAATTCGGGTGTAAAGTGCAACCCGGCCGTCGGTGCAGCGGCCGACCCTGAGCGACGCGCGTACACGGTCTGGTAACGCTCCGGATCGTCCAATGCGGCGTGGATGTAGGGTGGCAACGGCACACTGCCGACCCGGTCCAGGACCGGCCCGATTTGCAGCGGCGGGTCAAAAGCGATCACCCGTTCGCCGCGCTCGCCCACCTCTACTACGGTTGCCTCGATCTCGCTGCGCCGCTCGCCTGGCGGCTCCAACACGGCCAGACGAGCGCCCTGACGCACGCGCTTGCCTTTGACCAACGTCTGCCAGTGCCGCTGGTTCAATTGTTTGAGTAACAACAACTCTACTCGTCCGCCGGCTTGCGGCGCATCTCCGTTCGAGCGAGCGGGTGCAAGCTTGCGGGCGAATACCCGCGCCGCAATGACACGGGTGTCGTTAAAGATCAGCAGATCGCCGGGCGACAAATATTCGCCAATGTCGCAAAACCGGCGATGGGTGATGCAACCATCGGCCCGATTTACGACCATCAAGCGCGAGGCGTCGCGTGGCTCAATGGGGGTCTGGGCGATGCGCGCCGGGTCTAATGGGTAATCAAAGTCGCTTGTCTTCATCAAAAAGCCATATCAGCATAGCAGAAAAAATCCGGCGTCGGGTTACAGCCACGTTACAATACCATTTCAACACGCATAACGTTTCAAAAGAGGCTGGGTTGTTCTGCGTCGGGTTGGGGAAGTGGCATGCCGAGATGCGTATAGGCCAAAGGCGCAGCCTTGCGACCGCGCGGCGTGCGTTCGAGAAACCCCAACTGGAGCAGATATGGCTCTACCACGTCCATAATAGTGTCTGCCTCTTCGCTGATGGCCGCCGCGATGGTGTCTAGCCCCACCGGGCCGCCGCCGAATTTTTCCACAATCGTGTGCAGAACGCGCCGGTCCAAATCGTCCAGGCCCAAATCGTCCACCTGGAGCAGTTCGAGCGCCTGGCGGGCGCTTGCGGTGTTGATGACGCCGTCGCCCCGCACCTGGGCATAGTCGCGCACACGTTTGAGCAAGCGCAGCGCCACCCGGGGCGTGCCGCGGGCGCGGCGGGCGATCTCCGCGCAGCCATCCGCGTCCATCGCCACCTCGATCATCACTGCAGCGCGGCGCACGATCTCATAGATGGCTTCTACCGGATAAAAGTCGAGCCGGTAGACGGCGCCAAAGCGGGCGCGCAGCGGCGCTGTGACCAGAGCCAGGCGAGTGGTCGCGCCAACGATGGTGAATTGGGGCAGGCTAAGGCGGATGCTACGGGCGCTGGGACCCTTGCCGATCACAATGTCCAGGGCATAATCTTCCATGGCCGGGTAGAGGATCTCTTCGACCACCCGCCCCAGGCGATGAATTTCGTCGATAAAGAGGATGTCGCCGGCGTGCAGATTGGTGAGGATGGCCGCCAGGTCGCCGGCCCGCTCGATGGCCGGTCCCGAGGTGACGTGTACCTGGGTTCCCATCTCATTGCCGATGACGTGGGACAGCGTGGTTTTCCCCAGGCCGGGCGGCCCATATAACAGCACGTGGTCCAGCGCCTCGCCGCGCTGCCGGGCGGCCTGGATCAGGATCTCGAGGCTATCGCGCACGCGGTCTTGCCCAATGATGTCTTGGAGCCGTTGTGGGCGCAAGGCGCGGTCGAGGCCCAGCTCGCTGTCCTGGGATTGGGGTGAGACAATGCGATCGGTCATACGCGCTATTTTACCCTACCCTGGCGGTCTGCGCCAGTCGAAGATGACGAAGAATCAACGACGAATGACGACCATTCGTCCTTCGTCTTTCGTCCTTTTGACAATAGCGCCCCACCGGAGTACAATCGCTTGCGGCGTGCAGCAGCAAACCCAACTCGAGAAGGAGGCTCAATGTCGCAGGTCCACATCTCTGAACATCCCCTGGTCAAGCACAAATTGACCATGTTGCGCGATATGAAGACCGAGCACAAAAAGTTCCGTGAATTGGTGCGCGAGATTTCGATTCTGCTGGCCTACGAGGCGACTCGAGATATGACGTTGCGAGACGTAATCGTTACCTCGCCCATGGGCCGGGCGGCCGGACACAATCTCCAAGAAAAGATCGGCCTGGTGCCGGTGTTGCGGGCAGGGCTAGGGATGGTGGATGGCATCTGGGAGATGATGCCCTCGGCCGAGGTGTGGCACATCGGTCTGTTTCGAGACGAGCAGACTTTGCGCCCGGTCGAATACTATAACAAATTGCCCGTCAGCCCCACGGTAGACGTGTGTGTGGTGCTCGACCCGATGCTGGCGACGGGCGGCTCGGCAGTGGCGGTGATGAATATTCTCAAAGAGTGGGGGGCGCGCCGCATCAAGTTCGTGGGCATCCTGGCCGCGCCGGAAGGGATCGCTCGCTTGACCGAAGCGCACCCCGACGTGCCTATTTACGTGGCTGCAGTGGACGATCACCTGAACGAGAGCGGGTTTATCGTGCCGGGCTTGGGCGACGCGGGCGACCGCCAGTTTGGGACGGGCTAAAAAAGATAAAGCTGGGGGACGCCAAGGTACTTCTTTGACCTGAATTGTGAGCAATGTCGTGGCATTTGTGGCAGTTTTTTGCGGCGCTTTTCTTTTATCGTGGCTGCTTACCCCTCTGGCCGGACGACTCGGTCGGTGCCAGGGATTGGTGGATCAACCCGGCGAGCGCCGTCGGCATAGCGCATCGATTCCCCGCATCGGCGGTCTGGCGCTTTTTCTCAGTTTTTTCCTCGTGGCCGGTGTGGTTTTCTTGATAGAGTTTGTGTTCCGGACTCCCGGCGTGCCGGCCGACGCCCGCCGGCTGCGCGGAGTGCTCCTGGGCACGGCCTTTGTCGCCGTCGTCGGCCTGATGGACGACCGCTACGAGCTTAAACCCGGCCCCCAATACGTCGCCCAATTCATCGCCGCCTTGATCGCTATAACCCACACAGTTTTTATTCAAGAAGTGACCAATCCCCTCAAGGGCGCGCCGCAGACTCTGCCGGATGCCATCACGGTGGGTTTTACGGTCTTTTGGGTGATGGGGATGATGAACACCGTGAACTGGCTGGATGGGCTGGATGGCCTGGCGGCTGGGGTGGCGGCTATCGCCGCGCTGTTGTTTGCCATCCACTCTTATAACCTGGCCCACGTTCACGAGCCGATGCGCGTTAATGTGGCGCTCTTTCCGACGGCTCTGGCGGGGACCTGTCTGGGATTTCTACCGCACAACTTTTACCCAGCGCGGATCTTTATGGGCAGCGCCGGCGCGATGACGCTGGGTTACGCGCTGGCAACCCTGTCCATTTTGGCCCCGGCCCGCATTGCCACGGCTTTGTTAGTGATGGGCATCCCCATCATTGACGTGGCCTGGCTCATTGTGAGCCGCTGGCGGCGCGGCCTGCGGCCCTCGCAAGCCGGACGCGACCATTTGCACTTTCGCCTGCTCGACTTGGGTCTGTCGCAACGGCAGATCGTTGGAATGTATTATGGCTTTTGCGCGTTCTTTGGCAGTCTGGCGCTGCTGATGCCATCGGGTCTGTACAAGTTGCTCGCACTGATGGTCATGAGCGCGCTGACAGCCAGCGCATTGATTTGGCTGTCGCGCACATCAAGCTCGAATCTCTGATGCAGGTAAGCGTGTTGATGTTTGCGTCTGGCCGCTTTACGGCAAACCTTGCCAAGCCCTGGACTCTGTGCTACACTCTGATTTGGGACTCTACCGCACCCTTGTTCTTTAGGTATTTGCTACAAGCATGAGCGAGTATTGGATTCCTCTCTTTATCGGCGCCTTTCTGGTCGGAGTAAGTGGGTGGATGTGGCGACGGCGCGTTACACTCCTTTCGCGGCGTGGAAAGGTAGAGCCTGTGCTTTCGGACGGCTCGGGACATGCGGACGAGCAACGGATGCGTCAAACGGCTCTATGCGACGAGTTAAATCGAGCCGTAAACACGACTACTACCCCCGATGTGCTTTTCAAGACTGTGTTGGACAAGCTCCAAGCACTGGTTCCATACTCCGGCGCGGTCATTAGCCTGTGGAACCCGCGACAAGGACAATTAGTTGTGCACAGTTGCGCTGGGTCTTTGTTCCAAGCGGGCGGCGCGCGACCCCTCAACTGCGCTGTCGTGGCGCGTATCGCTAAAGAGCGCCTGCCGGTCTTGATAGAAAACACGGCCGACCAACCCGGTCAGGTGGACTTGGAAAGCGCGCGCTCGTATGTCGGCGCGCCGCTCATGGCCGGCGCCAGCTTTGTCGGTGCGCTGGAATTGTTCAGCGATCAGACTGGCGTCTTTTCTCCCATGACGCTCGAAACAGTGCGAGTTGTGGCGATCTATACAGCAATTGTATATGAAAACACTCGATTGTACCGAGAGACCTTGCTGAGAGCCGATGAGGTGGATACCCTGAACACCCTGGCGGCCATTCTCACCGCCTCGCTCAACCCCGACCAATTGCTGGAGAGCATTGTTTATACGGTCGATCAGGCCATTGGATGTGATCGGGCGGCGATTTTTGTGATGGATAGCGAACGGGGTGTGTTGAATTTAGCCAAGGCGAAAGGCTTGAGTCAGGAGTATATCCGCTCCAGCCAAAACCTCAATCCACGTATGGGAGGGCGGGCGCAGGTAGTACTCGATCGTTATCCCATTATCGTCAATGACGTGTGCCAAAGCAAAGTGCTGCCTGAGCTGTTGGCCGTGGCCGAACAAGAAGGTTTTCGAGCCTTTGCCGATTTCCCGTTGCGGGGCCGCGAGCACGTGTTGGGCGCGTTGACGGTTTATTATGACCAGCCTCACGTCTTTGATGAGGCGGAGATGGACCGGCTGAGGACTTTTGTTAACCAAGTGACGCTGGCTTTAGAAAACGCGCGCCTGTACGAGCGCACCGACCGCGCTCTGGCCCGGCGGGTCAGTCAGTTGGCGGCCATTGAAGAAATCGGGCGAGAACTTACGTCTACCCTGGATGTGAACCGCATATTTAATATGGTCCTGGAACGGACAATGGGGATGACGGGGGCCTCGGCCGGTTTGCTGGCAGTGTGCAACCCGGTGTGCGATCATTTGGATCTGATCACTCAGCGAGGTTATCCCCAGGGATCGCTGCAGCAATATCAGCGCGATGGGTGGCCGTTGGATCGCGGTATTGTGGGACGGGTCGCCCGAACGGGCGAAAAGGCCTTGTTGAACGACGTGCGCGTTGACCCAGACTATACTCCCCGGCTTGCAGATACCTCGGCCCAGCTCACGGTTCCTATTGTAAAAGAAGGCCGGGTTTTGGGTGTTGTATCGCTGGAGAGTAATCGTCCCCAGGGTTTCAGCCCCGACGATGAGCGTTTTACTATCCAGTTGGCCGAATTGGCGGCCATCGCCATAGACAATGCGCGCCTGTTCCAACAAGTGACCGAAGGCCGAGACAACCTACAAGCGATCCTCGACTCTACACGTGACGGGGTTATTGTGACCGACCGCGAGGCGCGGATTGTGTTGGCGAATCCCATGATCGAGGAAATGAGCGGCTTTTCAGCCCAACAATTGGTCGGGCGATGGGTGCAGGAAGTTCTGGATGAACTAGGACTTCAGATGGCAACCACACTTGGCCTACCGCTGCGCGAACAAGAGCAAGCACTGGCTTTGCTATCCATCGTATCCGATGGGGTCGAACGCTTCACTTTTGAATTGGCAGGGTCCCCGGCGCGCTATATCGAGCAAACGGCGTCACCGGTAAAAGACAAAGATGGCGCAGTCGTCGGGCGGCTATTCGTCTTTCGTGACATCACCGAAGAGCGGCGCTTGTCTCAGATGCGTCAAGATCTCACGGATATGATCATCCACGATTTGCGCAGCCCACTGACGGCCGTGGTTGGAGGGGTGCAGTTTGCCAGCGATTTGATCGACGCCGAGAAAGACACCGCCATGGTCAAGCACTCGCTAGAAATGGCCGACCAATCCTGTGCACGTTTGATGACGTTGGTGGATTCCCTGTTAGACATCAGCCGATTGGAATCTGGTCAGATGCCGCTCGAACGTCAACCGGTACAGCTGCCCCAGTTGGCGCAATCGGTCATACAGCAAATGACATCGCTGGCCGAAAAAGAGCTGGTCACTTTACACTTGCAGACCATGTCTCAGATTCCTTTAGTAGACGTCGACGCCGATCTGGTCAGCCGCGTGCTGGTGAATTTGGTCGATAATGCCTTGAAGCATTCACCCCGGCAAGGCGTTGTTACCATCAAGATTGCCCCTGAACCAGATGAAACGCCAGGACAGCCTGCGCAGTATGTAGAGTGTACGGTGCTGGATATGGGGCCGGGGATTCCGGATGAGAGCCGGCAAAGAGTTTTCGAGCGCTTTGCGCAGCTCGATGGCCGGCGGCGCGGAAAAGGACTGGGGCTTGCCTTTTGCAAGCTGGCCGTGCAGGCCCATGGCGGACGGATTTGGATTGATGACAACCCCAGGGGTCGTGGTAGCGCCATCCATTTTACCGTGCCCGTTATCCGCCCCGTGATGATGTCAGCGATGGATTTTACTTCGCTCGAGTGATCGAACTTGAGAGTGTTTAGGCTCACCCCGACCGAGTTTGTTCTTTCGATTACCGCTGTGTTACTCCTGTTTTTGAGCGCCGTCGCTCATTCAGTTCGATGGGCCGAGGTGTGGGCGCCAATTTTGCTTTTTGCTTCTCTGGCAGCCGTCTCTAATGACTTGAGCCTTTGGATAACCTGGCATACCTCTCGCCGTCGGCCAGGGTATGGTTACGCTCTGACTGGCGCTGTCGAGCGTAGCCTCGACGTTTCGGCGCAGCGTTTTCGTCTCGGCCGATTGTTCGCTCTGGTTGCGCTGTTGGTC
Source organism: Anaerolineae bacterium (assembly GCA_034435435.1). Classification (GTDB taxonomy): domain Bacteria; phylum Chloroflexota; class Anaerolineae; order S140-20; family S140-20; genus DAOTXN01. The sequence goes on from DAOTXN010000109.1 coordinate 27,792, forward strand.
CTCGACCCGGCCTCCGGAATAGCGACCGTGATGCTCGGGGCGGCAATCGCAGAGATTCTTAAATATCTTTTGACCTCCCGCTTTCCGATTGCTCCATGTAGGAACCGACTCTCGGCCTCTATGGTGATGGCTGCAAGCGAAGGGATCAGTCTGGGAATCGCCGGATTGTTCTATGCGGCGCTAGGCGAAAGTTTTGGTGTTTCCAATTGGACGTGGCGACAAATACTGGCTCTTGTCCCCTTGTTTGGCGTTTACTTTCTCACCTATCATGCGCTGGAAAGTTGGCTGCTTTGCTCTCAGGGCTTTTCTGTTTTCGAATACTTCCAGCGTAATCTGGAGAACATCCTGGTGTGGGGGCTTCTTCCCCTACCGCTGGCTGCGATCCTGGCCGACGTCTACTTGCGTCTCGATATGCTGGTTTTTGGCGTTTTCAGCGGTATCGTGATTGGCCTATGGACAGTGACAGTGTTGCTGGGTGAAGTGCGTCGTGATATGGAAAAGCACCTGCGCGAGGTACACACCCTCAATAGGATTGGCCAGGCCATTGGCGGTAGTCTGGAATTAGACGTGTTGTTGAGCACCCTATATCACCAGGTCAAGTCGCTGGTAGAAGCGGACAATTTCTACATTGCTATTTACGACGCAACGACGGATGAACTTGCTTTTCCGCTTGTCTTTGAGGACGGAAAACGTAAACGCTATGCCAGGCGACGCGCCGGCAACGGTCTCACCGAATATGTGATTCGAGAGCGCAAGCCGCTCCTGATTAATGAAAATACCGGGCAGATCGTCGCCCGGTTGGGATTAGAAATGATGGGTCAACCGGCCCTCTCGTGGCTGGGTGTGCCGATGATGGTGGGAGATCGTGTGCTCGGCGTGATCGCAGTGCAGAGCTTTAATCGCCCGTATGCCTACGAAGAGAAGGATGTGGCGTTCTTTTCCACCCTGGCGGCGCAGGCGGCTGTGGCCTTGGAAAATGCCCAGTTATACGGACAGATGCGGCGTCGCACGGCCGAGTTGGCTCTGCTCAATACTTTTTCCACCGCCGTCAGCACCACCCTCGACCTGGACCAGGTATCGCAAATCATCGTCGCTTCGATCATGCCGGTCATGGTGTGTCAAAAATCGGCCTTGTTCCTGTTGAATGAGCCAGACGGTCGGCTCTATTTATCGGCGTCTCAAGGATTGGGCGACGCCTTTCTACAATCTCACTTGTGGCAGGAAGAGGATTTTCTGCAACACACACGTGATGAGAACATCATCATCGTGCCCGACGTTATGACCAGTGACCGGCCGGCGGTCGAATTAGAGTTGGCCCGTCGAGAAGGCTATCAGGCTTTGGCTCAAGTGGCGCTGATGACGCAAAAAGAACCTATCGGCGTGCTTGCCATCTACTATGACCATGCCCATCACTTTGATCTGGCTGAGCGGGATCTCTTGACGACCTTTGCCAACCAGGCCGCGTCTGCCGTTGCCAATGCCCGTCTCTTTAGCCGCACTGATCAAGCTCTGGCGCGACGGGTAGAGGAATTATCGGCGATTGAGCGCATTGGGCGCGAGCTCGTTTCTGCGCTAGAGCCACAGCGTGTGCTAGACCTGGTATTGGATCAGGCTATGCGCGCCACCGGCGCGACCCAGGGCTGTATTGCGATGTTGGGGGCAACGCCGGACTCACTCGCCATTGTCGCACAACAAGGATATGCTACGCCTGTTGCCCAAGCGTTTCTGAGCGAGCCTCACCGCTTGAACACGGGGGTGGTCGGGCGAGTGCTGCAAAGCGGCCAGTTGGCCCTGGTGCCCGATGTTCGTGAGGACCCAGAGTATGTCGCGCTTGACCCGGCGATCCTCGGACAATTGACAGTGCCTATCTCCCGTGAAGACGTCACCCTGGGGGCGATCAATCTGGAGAGCGATCACGTCAATGGTTTTGATGCGCAAGACGCCGACTTTGTCACACAGTTGGCGACACAGGCCGTCGTGGCGCTGCAAAACGCCCAGCTCTTTCAGGAGCGTAGTCAGCGAGTTGAAGAATTGTCGCTCCTCTATCAGGCCAGCCTTTCCCTGGCGTCGAGTCTCGAATACCAGGAGGTCTTTGAGATCATCAGCCGCCTTGCACGTAACATCACCAACTCGGACACGGTGACTTTGTACCTTTACGACCGTGGGAGCGAGCAGTTTGTGCGGGTCAGCACCCAGGGTTACCCGATCGGCCAGTCCGATGCGACCATCGTGCGTCCACAGGGCCTTACTCGCGCTATCGTAGAGACCAACCGCCCGGTGTTGGTGGATGATACGCAGACCTATCCCGGGATCAATCCGGCGGTCATCCAGAGCGGCATCCGTTCCATCATCGGGGTACCCATCATGAGCCGCGGCGAAGTGTTGGGTGTGCTCTATGTCAACCATCGCCAGCCCCACGCCTATACCGAGAATGACGTGCGCGTGGTATCGGCGCTGGCCAACCAGGCCGGCGCGACGATTGCCAACGTTAGCCTCTTTTCCCAAGTCAGCGAGGCCCGCGACCGCCTGGAGGCCATCATCAACTCTACCAAAGAGGGGATTTTGGTTCTAGATAACGCCCATCGCGTGGTGATCGCCAATGCCCAGATAGAACGTTTTGTAGAACTGCGCCGCCAACAATTGGTGGGCTGCACGGTAGACGAGCTGATGCAGAACCACCCAGGCTCAATGATGAATCTGTTGGGGTTTTCTGCCAATCAATTGCGCGATTGGGTTATGCGCCTAGACACACACCCGATGGAAGTCTTGCGAACATTTCAAACGCCTGTGTCGAGCGAAGCGCCTGGTGCGGCAGCGGCGGCCCGGTTCACCGAGCTATTCTCCACGCCTGTTTTGGATGAAACGCAGCAAGTGATTGGCCGCTTGCTAGTGTTTCGTGACATAACGGAGGAGAAAGAACTGGAGCAAACCCGTGAAGATTTGATCGGGATGATGGTGCACGACTTGCGCAGCCCTTTGACGGCGGTGTTGAGCGGATTGGAGATGATACAGGAATTTGCGTTGGGCGAGATTGGCGATCCGCTGGCGGTGCAGGCAGCCGAAGTGGCGAAGCGTAGCTGTGAGAACATGCTGATCCTGGTTAACTCGTTGCTGGACATCAGCCGGTTGGAGAGCGGTCGCATGCCCTTGGAACGCGCTCCGGCTCCCTTTGCGCCCCTGGTGCGCAGCGCCATCACGCACCTTTCACCATTGGCAGTCGAGAAAGATGTTCTCATCGAGACGGACTTGCCGCCGGACCTGCCCCTGGTCGAGATGGATAATGAAAAGATCGGGCGGGTATTGATCAATCTGCTGGACAACGCTCTCAAATTTACCCCCATTGGTGAGCGCGTGATCCTGCGTGCGCGGCAACAGAACGGTGATCGCGGAGACGTTGTGTTGTGCAGCGTGAGTGATGCGGGACCCGGCATTCCCGCCGAATATCACGAAAAAATATTCGATCGTTTCGCTCAAGTGCGTGGTCAGGCCGTCCCCCGTGGGCGACGCGGGACCGGTCTGGGTCTGGCTTTTTGCAAGCTGGCAGTCGAGGCGCACGGTGGTCGCATCTGGGTCGAAAGTGAATCGGGCCGTGGGAGTACCTTTTTCTTCACTTTACCGGTCGCCGATATTGAGCGTTGGCTGGGCGAATAGCTGCCTGAGTCTTGTCAAGAGGATACGCTTGGGGTATAATCCGTTGCGCGAAATGCAGAGACGAGGAAAAAGCTGGTCGGGGTTAAAAAGCATGCCTCTTTACGAGTTTCAGTGTCATGAATGCGGAGTGCGTTTTGAGCTTTTGCAACGCAAGAGCGATCCGCCGCCCGCCGAGTGTCCCGAGTGTGGTGGGACGGTGCGCCGCTTGATCCAGCCGCCGGGGATCGTTTTCAAAGGTTCTGGCTTTTACGTGACCGACAATCGTCGCTCCAGCGCCGGCTCGCGGCGTTCCAGTACAGCGTCTTCCGAAAGCAGCTCTGAAACTCCTAGCTCCAAAAAGTCCCCAGAAGGTGAATGAACAATTGGATAGCGTCAGATAGTCCCTCCCTCAAAAGGTCTACCTTGAGAGGGGTTACATTTGAAAGCGACCGCGATCTGGAACCACCTTTTGCTGATAATTGTGTACATACTCGCCCAGTTTGTCCAGCAATTCTTCCCACTCGGAACTGGCGAGGATGTGTCGCAACGCGAGCTCGTCGGGGGCGACCCCGGCGACCAGGATTTGCGGCTTGTCGCCATACAAAGTATACCAGGCATCCACGATCTGTAGCCCCAAGCGTGTGACCGCCGGTGCAAACTCGCGCACCACAAATTCCAGATACCCCCCATCTCGACCGGAGCGTATATCCCACTGCATCAGTAATTTCATCTTCATCTCGTTTTCTCAATGGGTCGGCGAAGCACTGCTCATGCGCCGTCGCAACCAGCCGACCACCATCACCAATACTAACAACGCCAAACCGACCAGTGGCAGGCCCACGCCGGTGACCGGTAAAACTGTCGGCAGCGCCCCGTTCGCCCCCGCCAGCGCCTGGGCAGCTACATCCTCTCGATAAAAGAACGACACTTTGCCCTGCAAGGCCGTCGCTGCCGTCCGGCCGCCGCTGACCTGGGCCACGATTTCTACCAGCGCCCCACTATTGACGTCTAGCGTGCCCAGCTCGACGATAGCCAGGTTGCCGCTAAAGTATGGATTCCCGGTGCTAGAGCGGATCGCCACAGGAACCAGGCGGTTGGGTAGCCAATTGGTGACCATCGCTCCCGAAATAGTGTGCGGTAGAGTATTTTTTACCAACACTGTAATGGTCATTTGCTCGTTGGCGCCCACCGAAGCAGGCGCCACCTCCACGCTAGGAATCAAGGGCGGCGCTCCCACGCCATTGGTGGTGACGCCCAGATTGACCACCGTCTCGACGCCGCCCCGGGTCTGTACGGCCACGTCCGACGTCACCGGACGCAAGCCGCTGCCTCTGGCTGGGACGGCGTTCAGCAGGCCGTTGGCTGTGCCCAGATTTTCGAATGCATACTCGCCGTTTTCGTTCGACGCCACCTCGACCGAAATGCCGTTCACCACAAACACGACCAGCACGTTGCTTTGTGGCTGCCCGGTGGACACGTTGATCACGCGCCCTTTTAAAAGAGGGCCGGTGTAGGTATAGGCTTGTGCTTTGCCTTCCGGCGCGGGCGTCGGTTCGGCGGTGACGGTCGGCGTCGGTGTGATTTCCGGGGTAGGCGTGGGGGTCGGCGTAGGATCAAAGGTGGGGCGCGGCGTTTGCGCCCACGCCATCTGGCCGGACCAAACCCACATGATACCCAGCAGTAGGCCGGTCAAGATCGAAATGTTTATCGCAGGATGTTTCTTGGCAAGCATCGAGTAGCGCATGGCTTTATCTCCTTTCTTGCCAGGAGGTGGGGGGCGGCAGCACGAACCCATTTGCGCTCGCGCCGACCGACACCGCCAGCGGTCCATTCACGTTGTCCGTCTCGTCAGACTCGACAATCCACCCGGCTGGCAGACCATACGAATCTACCTGTACGTACAACACGTGTTCCCCGTCCGCGACGAACCAGCCTGGCCAATTGCTATAGTGGTCGTCGGGGGCGTCAGGATCATCCGGCTGGTCGGTGTGAATCACGAGCGCGCCGCCTGCCGGAATATCGGTGTGGACCAACCAGGCCTTGCCATACGGCGCAATGTCGTTCCACACCACGTTCACGGTGGGAGTGGTGGTTGGGTCCACGTACAGATCTACCCAAAAGTCGCCGCTGATGGCCGCCGTGCCTGAATTGTGCAACGTGACGGAAATGCGCGTGGCCTGACCCACCGTCGGCGCGACTGGGCTTACCTGGATGCTTTGCACCACCAGGTTGATCTCTGGGGGCGGTGGGCTGTAGTTTTTCACCACGATTGGCATGTACACCAGATAATCGCCTACGCGCGTGACCACACTGTCGCTCACGGGTCCTGTTTCGGCGCTGTCGATGAGCGCCAGGTTGGTTAACAGTGCGCCGTTGTCTACCGTGATGGGCACGCGCACCGTGACAACCAGAGTGTGGTCAGCCGTCGGCGTGAGCGGGCCGATTAGCCACACGTTGTCCCCGACGTCGGGAGGCGGAGCGGCCGCCACAAACGTCACGTTGGAATCGTAGCTCTCGGTGATGCGCACACCCTGGGCGATGGCGTTGCCTTCGTTGCGATAAAGAATCGTATAGACCAGCTCTGCGCCTGCGTCCACCGTTCCGGCAGCCGTTTTGTGGATGAATAGGACCGGCTGGCTATGTACGGTGACAGTCACCGCTTCGGGCGTCGCGCCGGGCGCATTGTCGGCCTCTGCGCCGTAAGCGTCGTTCACAATCAACGTGCCGGAAACCAGCGGCGAGTCCACCTGGACGGCAAAAGTGACCACCGTATGTTGGTCTGCGCCAATCTGGGCCGGCGCCCACGTGACCACGCCGGCCACCAGCGATCCGCCCGCGCTGGCCGAGACAAAGGTCGTGCTCACCGGCACTCGGTCAGTGATGAGCAGGTTTTGCGTGGTCTGGCTGCCGCTGTTGGTGACGACCAGCGTGTATGCGATCTCGCCGCCTGCGTGCACCGGGTCGGGCGCGGCCGTCTTGACGATGTCGAGTAGCGCCCCGCCGACGACGGTGGTCGCCGAGGCCTGGTTGTTGGCCGGATCGTCGCCGGCGCCTGAGGTGTGAATCGTGGCCGTGTTGACCAGGCTGCTGCCCAGCGGCGTGGTGAGCCACGTCGTCACTGTGATCCACACCGCGCCGCCTTCGCCGGGGGCCAGGCTGCCCAAATCCCACACCAACGGGGCAAAGTTGGTTTGGGTGATGGGCCGGTCGTTGCTGAACCCAACGTAGGTAGCGCTGACCGGCAGCGTGTCGGTGAGGGTGACGTCGTAGGCCGTAGCCGCGCCGTCATTAGCATAAGTGAGGGTGTAGCGGATGGGAGCGCCCGGCAGCACGAATGCAGGGGCGTCTTTGTCCAACACCACGTCTGGCGCGATGATGGTGACGGCGACCGGGTCGGCGGCGGCGGTGTGAGTGGCTCCGCCAGAGGGGGCGTCTTCCCACAGCAGGTCGGCGCTGTTTTGCACCACACCCCCTATCGCCGTGACGGGCACGCGAGCGGTGATGACAACAGTAGCTTGCGCATGAGCAGGGATGGCAGCGAAATCGGCGGTCACGGTGTCGCTGGTCACGTTCAAGGATGCCGCGCCGGTGGCCGTGGCGGTGAGAACTTGTAATGGTCCGGCGGGCGCCGGCGGCGGCATAGCGTCTGTCACGACGGCGTTGTACAACGTGGCCCCCAGGGGCGCGGCGGGCGCGGTCAAGGTGAACACGACGATGCCCCCCAGGGCAACCTCGGTGATGCTGGCGCTCTTGGCGATGGTCGCCGGGGGCACGTCCACCGCTCCCGCCGAGTGAGGCACACCTACGCCGGAGAGATAATCGTAGTGGCGCTCGTAGGGCTGGTCGCCGAGCAAGCTGGTGTAATCCGATATCCAGGCGCTGTTGGCCAGACTGGCCCCGGCCCCCACACTGTCGGTGACTTGCACGGTGTAGGTGAGAATCATGCGCGTGTGCGGGCTGCCGGTGTTGCCGTCGCCGGCGGCCAGCTGATCAAAGACCCAACCGATGACGCCCCCTTGCCCGGTCGTGGGCGCGCCGGAGGTCGTTGGCGCGTAGGGAACGCCGACGACCGGCAAGACGCGGGCCTGATAGGTGTGAAAGACCAGACCCCACGGCAGCGCATCGCTGATGATGACGTCGTAGGCCGGAGCCCGGCCGGTGTTATAGACGCTAAAGGTATAGGTGAGCAGGTCGCCGCTCTCGACGGTCGGCCCGCCGGCCGCCAGGGCTTTGACCGGAGCCAGGTCTACCAGAAAGGGCTGGATGACCTCCTCGGCCCCGTCCGCCCGGTCCACGTTCTGGCTGGCTGGATGGACGCCGCTGACGTCTTCCGTGTTCCAGGCCAGAACCGAGCGGTTGCGGATGTTGGGGGCGCCGCGCAGGTCGGTGCTGCCGGTCCACACCGCCACGTCATTCACATCTACGCCGCTGACGGCGGCCCGGAAGCGCAAAATCGCCGCCAGGGGGCTGCTGCTGGCGCTGTTGTCCAGCGTGTTCCACCACCAGGTCAGGGTTTCCTGGCTGCTGCTGGTCCCTGTGATGGGGGCGGTGAGCAGCGCACCTCCGCTCACGTCGTACCATCCCGTGTAGCGCACGCCGCGCGGGAGCGTGTCCAGGTGGCGCGGCCAGTAGAGAATGGAGTGGGCCGGCACCGTCGTGACCAGGCTGTAGGTGATCACAGTGCCCACCGGCATCTGGCCGGTGGGAGCGGCCTGTTTGACCGCCTGCAGGGCCAGGCTCATTTCGTGGTCGTAGCGGCCGAGATAGTGATAACCCTGGGCGTTGTCATAGCCCACCTCGACCGTGTTGGTGTACAAGGCGCCAACGACCAGCGTGGAAGGGGAGGTGGCCGTGACGACGTAGACCGTGGCGCTGGCCGACGGTCCCGGCAGATACCAGGCAGGCGTCAGGACCGGCGTCGGCCCCCAGGTGATGACCGTCCGCCCGCCGAGGGTGGTCGTAAAGCCGGCCGGTTGGGAAGCCACGTAGGTCCAGCCTTGCGGCAAGGTGTCGCTGACGACGATGTTGTAGGCGTGGTCGGCGTAGGTATTGGTCGAGTTGCGCACTGTCAGTTGGAAACGGACCGGCGTGTCGGCCCCGGTCAGGCCCCCGGTCTTGGTGGGGTTGATCTCGGGGCGCACCATGCGCACCGCCACGTCGGTGCTCCAACCGCTGTCGTCGGTGCTCCCGGCCTCGTTCAACCAGCGCAATCGGGCGCGGTTGTTGAGCTGTTCGCTCACCGGCACGGCGACGCCGCTGTTATCGCCCAGGAAAAAGTATTGCTCGGCTTGGGCGGTAAAGACGATGGTGTGTTGCAAGTCGCTGGTCAGCGTCAGGGGAGCGTTGACGTACCATTGCAGGACGGTGTCGTCCTGGCCGCTCTCGTTCACGGTCAGCGCGACGACCTCGGCAGGTTGGGCCACGACCCCCATAAAGCGCAGGCCGTCGTCGAGCTCGTCTTGCACGTAGGTGGGGGTGTAGACGGTGGTGCCCCAAGGCAAGGTGTAAGCCAGGGTGTACGTGACGACTTCACCCACGACGACCTGGCCTGTCGGCGGCGGTTCCTGAAAGGTTTTTAGCAGTGTAATGTTGGGGCTGGCGAAGCGGACGTTCCCGGCCAACAGGGTGCGGGCGGCGCTGGCGGGCGGCAGGTGGTAAAAGTTGGCCTCGGTGTTGCGGTCGTCGCTGTGCCCCGGCGAGACGCCGCTAACGACCCTGGCCCGATAGGTGACGGCAAAGACCTCGCCCACGGCCAGCACGTCCAGCGCATCCACGTTGCCTCCCCGCGCCGTCGCCAGCCATTCCAGTTGTGTGTCGCCGCTTTGCGAGGTGGGCGCGGGGCCGGAGAGCGTGCTCTCATAGTCTATCCAGGCGGGCAGGTTATCGCGCACGCGCACGTTGTAGGCCGGGCTGACAAAGCTGGCCGCGGTGTTGGTGACCCGCACGGACACGGTGAGGATTTCGCCGGCGCGCAGGTCCAAGAGGCTGAAATCGGATGCGCCGCTCGCGGCCGATTCGCCGCCGGAGGTGACGACGCTGCGCTTGACTTGCACGTTGGGGGTCGCAATCGTGACGGCTACTGTATCGGCGGCGCTGCCGCCGCTCCAACTGAGCGTGGCGGCGTTGATACCGACTTCGCCGCGCACGTTGTTCGAGGTGCTGTTGTACACGTAGGCCTGGTAGGTCATGCGGTAGATGTAGGGCTGGCCGGAGGTGTTGACGATGTTGGGCAGTTGCCAGCACAAGTAATAGTTGCCGCTGCCGCAAGGGACGACATCGCCGGGGGCAATGGGCGGCGTGCCCGGCGTGACGGGGGTGGGGCCGGTATAGTTGCCGTTGACGCCGTTCTGGCGGATGTCCGGCTCGCTGCTAGGGACATTGTTCGGCAGGTTGTCGTCCATGCGCACGCTGGTCAGCGTCGAGGGGGAAGGGATGGTAAAGACGAGTGTGTAGGTAAAGACCTGGCTCAACGTGGCCGTCACCACCGACGCGCTCTTGGCGAGAGTCGGAGAAGCGGCTTGCCAGTGGGGGGCGGACCATGTCGAGGCGGTGTGGAGGGCAATCGGCGGCAGAGAGAGGACCGGCTGTGGCTGGTCCGGTGCAAACCAGTCGGGTAGCAGCGCGGGCCAGACGGCGCGGGGCGCAGACACCCCATCAGCTGCTGGGGCGGGACGGGGTGCAGCGGCTACGGTGGGGGGAAAGGCCCAGACGGGTGGCGTCAATACTGCAAGGATCAATGCCCACGTCATCCAGAAACGGTGGAAAGAATTCCGAATGAGCAGGTCGTCTGGCATGAGACACCTCCGGTTGATGGTTCGGCGACGAAATCTTCTCCCTCCAATTCCGTCGCACGGTTATCAGGTCCCCGCAGTTTTTGGAGCACGGAATGTGCCGCTTTAATCAGAGGTGAGGCTTTGTAGCAAAGTCTCGGCCTGCTGACGCCAGTAGGGAGCCGGATTGAGCGATAGCACCCGCTCCAGCGCGGCCCGGGCATGATCAGTATCGTCCAGTTGAATATAAACTTGAGCCAACGCAAAGTAGGCTTCGGGCGAATTGGGCGCAAGCGTGATGGCTTGTTGTAATGCTTCTAGCGCCGCGTCATAGTCGGCTTGCAGCAAATAGATGTTCCCCAGCCCGATGTAGGGCGGCGCCAGTTGGTCGTCCAACGCCAGCGCGGCCTTGAACTCGGCTTTGCCCTGCTCTAATTGTTCTTTTTGTACATAGGCCGCGCCCAGTAAATAATGGGTTTCAGCATCGTCCGACTCGATGTGTAGCGCCTGTTGGAATTGCTGGATGGCCGCGTCTAGGTCGCCGGCTTTGTAGTAAACGACGCCCAGGTTGGTCAGCGCCGAGGCGCTGTCAGGCTCGAGGTTGAGGACGGTCTCGTATTGCTCTTTGGCCTGAACCAGTTGATCGGCCTGATTGTAGGCGTTGCCCAGCACAAAATGGGCCTGGGCCAGGTCAGGAGCCAGGGCGACGACGGCCTGCAGGAGGCGCGTCGCGGTGCTCAGGTCGCCGGCGTCTAGCGCGGTCTGTCCGCGCTCCAATCCTTGTTGGATCAGATCGTCGATTTCGACGGACCATTCGGTCGCCAGCTCGGGATTCTGGCCGACGGCGTGGCCGTAGGCGGTCAGGGCAGAGCCGAGGTCGCCGGCTTGCAGTTGGGCCTGGCCCAGCGCCAGATAGATGTCGCCTTGCCCGGACACCAGCGGCGCAACGCTGTCGAGCAGATGAGAGGCGGTGGGCAGGTCGCCGGCTTGCAGGGCCTTTTGCCCTGCCTGCAAGATGCTGGCGGTGATTCTTTCCATCTCGGCCCGATGGTCGCTGAGATATGCGGGCGAGATCTGGATGCCCTGCGCAAAAATCTGGACCGCTTTTTCGAGCTGCCCGGTTTGCACGTAGGCCTCACCTAGCGCAAAGTAGGCCTGGGCCTGGTCTGGGGCCAGGGCCTGGTAGGCCTCCAATGGCTTCACGGCTTCGGGCCAGCGATCAAGCTGGCCCAGCGCCGCGCCGAGCAGTTGATTGGCCTCGGCCAGTCCGGGTTCGCGTTTGAGCGCTTCCTCCAGCGCCGCGACTGCTTTGAGCGGGTCGCCGCTTTCCAGATTTTTGCGCCCGTCCTCAAGATACGCGGCGGCGCTTTTTTCTCTGGAACAGGCAGATACGAGCAAAACGACGAGTATGAAAAGGGTCAGCCAGCGCGTGCAGCGGTCGGTCATAGACGATGCTCCATTATACAGGGTGATTATCGGAGAGATCTTTGAAAACATTATACTCTAATCCAGAGTGAGGGCAAGCAGGAGCGGCATTGCAAGGCGCCCGGCGCTTTTGCGGCGCCGGGCGCCTTTATGAGTGGGTGGAGTCGCCAGAGGCGGGTTAATCGGTCAGGCGCAAAAAGATGCGTTCGTACAGACTGTCAAAAATGCTATCCAGCTCGTCGGCGCTGGGGGCAAAGTAGTACCAGCCGCCGGTCAGGTCGGCCACATAAGCCAGCAGCTCGTTGTCGGCCTGCCCGCCCAGGCCGATGGTGTAGATCACGATGTTGCTGTCGAGGGCCTGTTTGGCGAACCAGATCACGCACTCGCGGGCGCGGTCGATGCTCGTGATGCCGATGTCGGGCCACACGTTGTCGGCGTAGCACGTGCCATGCCCGCTGGGGAGGGTGGGGTAGGCGTTGGCCTGCCCGTCGGTCATCAGGACGATGATGTGCGCGGCGTTGGGCCGGCCATAGTGCATCAGTCCGGGGTCGCGATAGGGCATGCCGCTGCCGGTATCGGCCGGCTCTGAGCCGGGAATGTGCACACGTATGCCGTCCCACAGGCCCTCGGCGATGTTGGTGCCGCCGCCAGCCTGGGTGGATTCGATGCTCGCCACCACGTTGGTAAATACAGTGAGACCGTCGCACTCGGGCGTATCTTGCTTGAGGCAATACAACTCCTCGATGATTTTGGCGTCGCGAGTGCCAAACACGTCGGTGCTGTACCACACGTAGCCGATCTGGTCCAGCTTGGGGTTCAGCTTGCGCACAAAGTTCTTGGCGGCCTCTTTGGCGGCGCGGATGGGTTGATAGTCGTCGTACAGGTCATCGCGCTCGCCGTTGTACGGGTCAAAGGGATTAAAACGCGGGTCTTCGACCATCATGCAGGCCCAGTCGGTGCGCCCGTGGGTCTCGGTTGGCCCAACGTCGCTGGCGCCGGTAGCGTCCCAGTCCAGCGGCCTGCCGCTGCGGTCCAACTCAGTGCCGGTATCGTTGGTGATGACGATTTTGTCCAGCCGAAAGCCCTGCCCGGCCGCCCACACGTCAAGCTCGTAGACCGTGCCGGCGGTGAGGGAATAGGAGCTGGGTGCCCGAGACCAGGACCAGCCCTCGCTGTTGGTGCTACAGTTACCGCCGGGAGGACTGGCATTATCGCTCACGGTGCCAGAGGCGCCGTCGTTGTACGGCCCCCAATAGCAGGTGCGCACGGTCTGGCCTGGGGCGCCGCCCAACCCGATGTACACCTGACGGCGACTCTCGCGCCCGTCGGCCCATTGACTGCCAGACGAGCTTGAGCCGCCCTGGGCGCGGATCCACACGTAATAGTTGCCGCTGACAGGCACGCTGAAATCGTATTCCAGGCGCGGCGTGGTCCAATAGTTGTCGGGGTCGGTGCCGTTGGGATTGACGATGTCGCCGATCGTTTCGTAATATTTGGCCGTGGAGCTGTGGGGCCCGACCAGCATAAAGGCGCCTCGGGTGTCCGGGCCGCTGGCGCTCTCGTTGGGGTCGCGCTGCATGGCCCACCAGGTCTTGGGAAACTCGGTCCAGTCGCGGTGATAGTCGGCGGCCAGGTCGTAGCGCGAATAGTGCTCGGCTTCGATCGAGATGTATTGCTTTCCGCTGTACACGAGCGGCTCGGAAGTTGAACAGTGGATCGGTGTGGTATCGGTGGGCGGATCGGTGGCAATAAAAGGCAAGGGATAGACCGTGCCGGTGGGGTACGCGCCGCTGACCACAAAGCAACCGTAGCAGCGCGTGTCCTCTTGCATCGAGCCGGACTTGTCGTACACGATGACGATGTCCAGGTCTTCGATGTTTTCGGCGGTGGCGCTGGCCGACACCGGGGTCTGTAAAAAGCCGACTACGCGCATAAAGGTCAGCGGTACTTGTTTGACAGCTCTGACGCGAATGCGATTGGCGGAGTTGAGGCCGGCGTCCTGGAAGCTGAGGGTGTCGATGATGATGGTCGTCTTGGCCTCCGTGCCATCGCATCCATTTTGACCCAATGTTTCTGCCAGGTCCGGGCCCCAGCTTTCGATGCAGGTTTCCTCTGTGTCGGGCACGCTAAAGCCGTTGGAGGCCAGGTATTCTAGCGCCCGGCGGTGCGCGGCTTCTTCGGCCGGGAGTTCTTGGGCGCCGGCCAGCGCCGCCGCGTCCATGGCCCGCGCCAGGCGCACGCGTTCCACGTAGACCAGACCCAGGTCTACCGCCAACCCGATGATGGCCATCAAGGCGATGATGGCCCCGGCCACGATGATGAGACTCTGGCCGCTTTCCTCGCGGTAAATTTTTGCTGTGTGTATTTTGACCGTTATCTGATGCATCCCATCCATCACCACACCTCCTACCCGGCCACGCTCTATTATTGAACGCGTGAGTCTAGCGTGACGCGCATCTCGCTGCGGATGTGCAACTGAAATTCCTCTGGCAGCACTGCCGTAAAGATCGGAAGCTTGAGCAGTTGTTCGTGCCGAAACCATGTTTCTACGATGACAAAGTTGTCTTCGCTGGGGATGTCTATGGTTTTATCGTCGAGAAAGAATTTTTGATTAAAGGCCTGGTTATCGGCCTGGGCCTGGATGGCCCGATCGGTCGCAAAGTCGGTCAGATCACTGATGAGGTCGTCGAAATTAGCATAGCCCATGGGGAGAGTGCCCGAAATCCAGGGGGTGTTGACGGTATATCCTTCGTCTACGATGCTGTCCATGAGGACGTCGTCAACTTGATCGGGCACCTGGATAAACGTGACGGCAATAGTGGTGTTGGCGGGAAATCCGGCTTTGCCCACGGTGCGCATAATGGTCACATAGTCGGCAGACGTGCAGTGCTGGCCTTCACAGCCGCCGGCGGCGATGGTCCGCTTAAAGATTTCCTGGATGTCGCTTTCCTCGTCGAACCAGCGTCCACGGGCGGCAAAGCGTACTCCTTCACGGTTGGCGTTGACCAAGACCAGATAGTTGCGCAGCGTCGCGCCGATTTCGATCAAGCCCACAAACATGAGCAGCAACAAGGGCAGCGTCAGCGCCAACTCGACCAGGCTCTGGCCTCGTGTGCGTTTCTTTAGCCACTTTTTCATCGTCTCTCTCCTGACCCGGCTCGACCGGAATCAAAAGGCTAATCACAGATTCACCTGCACTGCATCCGCAGCGCAAGTGGCACAGATTTCACTGACTCTACTTTTCAATCCGTGTAATCTGTGGTCGTTTTTCTGCTCAAAAAGCAAGCGTTTGACCGTCAAGGTACTACTCCAAAACCGAACCGGTCACACTGTCGATTTGTACGATGTGGTGTTGACCGGTTGAAGAGCCGACCACCGTCCAGATCGGATGCGTGTTTTCCGTCGATGTGCGCAGCTTGAGACTGATCGACACTTGCTCGTGCCGGCGCACAAAATCGCCGCCGCTATGCTGCCACCAGGTCTGGAAAGCCTGGGTGCTGTCAATTTGCCACTGGTCGAGCGATAGCTCCGGCAGAGGCCTGGGCGTCAGTCCTGTTCTCAATCGCTGGGCCGCGCCGTTGACCACGCGGATCGTCGCCAACTGCTGCTGCGCTGGCGAGTAGAATAGAAAACTCCAACGGTCGCGTTTGAGGATGCCGCCGGGTCCCAAATCGTCCCACACGATCTCGGCCGCAGAAAGATAGGCGTCCGCCTGCCAGTCCTGCGCCGCCTGCTGGGCGATGGGGAGCACGAGTTTGGCCTGGGCTTCTTGTTCCAGCAAAAAGGCCGGCGGGGGGGGCGTGGGCGGCGCGGCGGGCACCTGGAGCTGAAAGAGCAGCACGCCAAAGATGACCAGGATAAAGAGCAACAGCCCGATGACTACTCCCCATTGCGTGCGCGTCATCTCTCACCTCATTCCTCTTCTGGGTAAGCGTTCAAGGCCACAACGGGCAGGTAGACGTACTGATAAATCGGGCAAACGACGGTGCTGTTATAATGGTTATTGTACAACACCTGCCAAAAGTCGCTTGCGACGGGGTCTTGTTCGTGATAGGCAGCGTGCAGATGGGCATTCGAAGTGTCGAAAGACAGGATGTCGTTCAGGTCGCCCACGGGGGCCAGCCGGACGCCGGCCGAGTCTACGCTCATGTCTACGGCGCCCTCACACAATCCGGTGGCGAGGGTGATGGGTGTGCCGGTCCACGCAATATAGCCCTCGGCGTCGCTGCCGGGCTGAGTGGCATAATCCCAAAAGACCTTGTGAGCGACTTCTGAATTGATGGAAGCCAGACCTTCTTCGCCGCCTCCGCCCAACTCGGCTTTGTAATGCCAGGCCAGCACCGGCACGGACACACCTTGGGTGCCGGATGGCGCTACGCTGATTTCCGGGCGAAGATGGTGCACCCACTCGACGCCTGCAAAGCAATACACACTCTGGCTTTCACTGGATCTAAAGACCTGTGTGCCCGTATAAATAGAGCGGCCGAATTCATCGCCTTGTGGATAGGCGTGAACCCCTCGCCAAATGTTGCCATTGTCTGCGGAATAACGGTATCCGATCGCATAGCTGCATAGCCGCCACACTCCCCCTACCTTGTCGTCGAGGGATAAAAAGTCCCACGCCGCGTACACGTCAGCGCCTCGAGCTGCGATGGAGGGGTTGCGCGCCCGATAGTCCTCGGCGGACCAGTTCCCCAACAGTTCCAAGTCGGACCATCCCCCGGCGCCTGTGGCGCGCCGGGCATAGGACACGATGGAATCAACGTGGGTCGGGTCCTGCCAGTCGATCCATACCAGGTGGATCCATCCGTTGGCATGGGCGATGCGCGGGCTTTCTACGTCGTCATGGTCGGGCAGCAGCTCGGCCAATCTCCACCCGCTGCCTTCTTGGCGCGAATAGTACAGCTCGTTCAATGTGATTTCCGGGGCGATCTTGTGGCCCAGCACCCACACCACGTGAGGGGTACCTGCATCATCCACAGCGACGTCGACCTGCAAGGCGGTGTCTTCCCCAGACACGATGGTAATGGTAGTCCAGGCCGGGTTGCACACGTATAGGTTGTCCGGCGGCTGCGGCGCGCACGTGGTGTGATATAGAGTCGTCTGGTTGCGTGACCAGACCACGTGGATGGTCTCTCCAAAAGTCGCCACGGCCGCGGCGTACACGGTTTGCGTATCAATGGTCACGACCGTCCATTGCGCGGCGCTGTTGGAGGTCCAGGCCAGTCGCAGCCGGCCGTTTTGCTTGGGTTCTACGGTTTCGTCGCTTTCGGTCCACACCACGGCCACCAGGCCATTGCTCCCCACGGCGATGTCCGGATAAGCGGCAAACCAATCATCGGTAGAGACAATCTTGCGCTTGAACTCGGCGATCTGGGGCGCGGCAGTAGAGGCGCTGACCAGGACGACCGCCGCGGTCAGGAGCAGGCCGCTGAGCGCCGCGACCAGCCAGCCGTGCCGCAAGAGGATGAACTTGACGGTTTCCGCGCTTTTCATCACTCTATCCTTACCTTATTGCAGCAGCATATCCACGCCATAGTTGCGCTCGTCGGCGACGACCGTGACTTCGGTCGTGCCGGTATACAGCACATCCGCGATCCACACTTCGGCGTAGAGGGTATAGGTTCCCGGCGGCACGTTATAAAAGTGATACGTGCTGTCGTGGATGGTCTGGGTGCGATAGATCTCACCCCCGGCCGCATACGCCCACACCTGGATGCCGGGCATGAGGGTGGGCCTTTGGCCCAGGAGCACTTCGATCAGCCCGCCGATGGAGGCCGTGCCGGGTACGTCTTCGGGGATGGGCTGCATGGTGCAGATGTCAAAGCGCACGTCATCAATATAGAAATAGGTGCCCGGCGCCACGTTGTCGTGGTCGGCGTAAAAGTAAACCTGGATGTTTTGCTCGGCCAGGTCGGCAAAACCGTTGCCGGGCAGAAAAGTCTCGACGCTGACCACGTTTTGCATATAAATGGGTGTACTGGTGTCGCCGTTAGCCAGAGGGATGCCCTCGGTGATCGTAACGCCGCCCGAATTGCGGATGGCCAGGTAGAAATGGTCATCCGGGTCGGGGGTTGATCCTTCTGGCTCGGGTTTGACGAATTGCCAATAGGTGAGCGTGCCCTCGGTGGTGGGAAGTGTACCGCCGGGCACCGCGATATCCGCCTGGTAAGCCCAGGGCAATAGCTTGCGATATTCGGGCCTGGGGCCGGTGCTGGCCCGGAATTGCAGCGCAAAGTTGCCCGCATGGACTTTGTCGGAAGCGTGAAAGGTGTCGACGTTGCGCTCCCACGGCGGCGTGATGTCGCTGGCTTCAAAGTTGCCCAACTCGATGGTTTGCACGCATTCCTGGAAGCCGGGGGGCAGTTCTTCCGGCGGAATGACGGGTGGGATTTCGTCACCGGCCTCGCCCGGGCAGAACAAAAAGTCGTCAAAGTTGGCGTCGTCGGTGCTGGAGCTGCTGTAGGAAGAGACGGCCATGCCGATGTACACATCCTCGCCCAGATCAGCGGTGGCCGAACCGGCGTAGGTCCAACTGGCGCCGTCGAGAGAGTAATAGGTGGCAATGGTGTCGCCGCTGCGTACCATGCGCACCCACTGGGGTAGGGCGCCGTTATTCGTGTTGCTGGCATAGCTCGATAGGCCGCCGCCGCCATTTTCGGCGCGATAGCCAAAGCGAAGGCCATAGCTCCGGCTTTTCACGGCGATCACGTCGGCGCTGTCTGTAGACAGGTTATCGCGCACCATCAGACCCCCGGAAGAGTATGCGGCCAAATCCGGTCCCCAGTTGATTTTGAGCGTGGCGAGAAAGTTCCCGCTGACTTGCTGGTAGGTGTAGTGGAAATTGTCGCTGCTCCACAGAGTAGAGCCGTTGCCGACGACAGTCATCGTGCCGCCGGATTTATTGCTGGAACCGGGCAGCGTGCTGCCGATGTCCGCGTCGCTCCAAGTAGTGGTGCTGTCCGCCTCAAAGTCGTCGCTGAAATCCACGCAGGTGTCAAAATCGCCTACGACCGGACAGAGGTCAAAATCGTCTACGTTGCCCGTGGACGAGCCGCTCGTCGTGTACGAAGCTCCCGCGATGCCCACGTACACCGTTGCGGGCAGGGTGGGGATATTGGTCCCTTTGGTTGACAGGCCCCCGGCCGTCCAGTTGGTGCCATCGTAAGAATAAAAGACCGAGATGCCCGTGCCCATGCGGATGAATCGCACCCAGGTAGGCACGCCGCTGGCTACCGAGCTAGAGCTAGTGCTTCCACCGGCTGTGGTGCGATATTGGAACTGCAGGCCTGAATCTCTGAGCTTGGTCATAGCCACCATGGGGCTGTTGTCGTTCAGGCTGGCGCGCACCATCAACCCGATGCGGGCGTTAGAGTTGCTGGTGGGCGCAGAGTTGATCTTGAGCGTCGCCACAAAGTCGCCGGTGAACGCTTGATAGAAAAAGGTGGCCCTGTCGGAGCTGCTGCCAATGCGGCTGCCGCTGGTACGGACGGTCAGCGTGCTCTCACCGTCGATTTCTTCGATGTACTGATCGTGGGTCGAGGCGTTCCATTGTACTTCGGACCATTTCGGATCCACAACGGGATCGTCAAAGTGGTCGCTTTGCTCGCTACAGAGGATGGCCCCGGCTCGCACACTTTCCGGGCCAAAGATGTTGTTGGTTTCATTTTGCTCGGCCACCCAATCAGAGGTATCCACTTGAGCCCAAACTTCGTGCATACCGCCGCCGTAGAGCGTGACGACGTGGGTAACGACTTGCGTTTCGAACGGACCAATGTCCTCTATCCACTGCTTGCTGTTGCCGGGCCGGTTGGTGATGGGTGGGTAAGGTGGATCGATGTACAAGTCCACGTCGAAAAAGCCGCTCACGTAACCAGCAGTGAGATTGGCGACCTCTACGGTCATGGTGGTTTCGAGATTGGGCGTAATAGGCTCGGTCCAGCCAATGTGGGTCACGACCAGGTCTGGCGCCGGGGGTACGACCGTGATGGGGGCCGAGCGTGCGATAAAGTTGCCAAATAGCTGCGTCTCGACGTAATAAATTCCGGCTTGGACAGAAGGCACGTTGTACGGAATATTCAGTTTGAAACCGCTGT
This sequence comes from Anaerolineae bacterium, assembly GCA_034435435.1. Lineage (GTDB taxonomy): Bacteria > Chloroflexota > Anaerolineae > S140-20 > S140-20 > DAOTXN01. Next base: position 47,713 of record DAOTXN010000109.1, read on the forward strand.
CGTCAACCGTCACGGTGGACGAGATAACCTCGACCAGCGCCTCGTTGCTGTCTATCCAGCGTAGTTCGAAAGCGCCAAAGCCCACCGGATGCTGGTTGACGTCGATCAAGATGGCCTGGGTGGGCGTGACGACGTAATTGGACACGGTGATAAACGGGCCGGTCGGGGTGGCTGTGGGGGTGTGAGGCGGTGTGCCCACCGGCGTGGAAGTGCCCGAACTGGTCGCGGAGGGCGTGATGGGCGTGGGCGTGTGGGTTTCATCTATCTCTTCGCCGGGCGTTTTTGTGAGTTCTTCGCCCCACTCGACCGTGGGTAGGACGGGGGGCGGCGGCAGGATGGGCGGCGCTACGTTACCGAACCCGGCCTGGGTGCCTTCATTGATCATCTCTACCTGAGCCACGACCCGCACCTGGGGCACAATGGCGCTGAAAAGCGGGTCCAGCAATTTGACGTTGTGCGCGACCTGCACACGAACGGACAAGCCGGGCAGGCCGGGGTGGTCCATGAGTCCGTTGGCCGAGTCATACCAGGGCACCTCGGAATCCCATCCCCCCTCAGGCTCCTCGAAGCTGGAGAATCCCCACACCTGGACGCCGAAAAAGTTGTCCTCGCTGGCGTTGGTCTTAAAGTCATCCGGGGTAATGGACGGATTATCGCGATCAAAGCGCAGTCCCACAGCGCTTTCGACGGCGTGCCACTTGATCAACTCGGCGCGCCGCCGCCAATAATCTTCCTCTGTCTCATTGGGACTACAGACGATACCATGTTCGTCGGCCGTCACACCGTCGCAAGGGGTATCGGCGTCGATCCATCCCCTTTCTGGGTTGTACGTGACGGCCCAACGCGCTGCCTCGCGGGCGGCGTGTTGCACGGTTAGATAGCCTTGAAAGATGAGGGCCGTCTCGATGATAGCCAGGATCACCAGCAACAGCACCGGCGCGAGGAGGGCAAATTCGACCAATCCCTGTCCCTTTTGTCGCTTTAACATCGGCGCACCTCTCTACAGCAACCAAAAACCCATCTGGGTTGATGTGTGGCGGGCATTAATTTGAGTAATGATTAGATTTATTATAGCGGCGAGCCAGGAGCTTAGCAAGGGGATGAAAGTACTATCAAGACGGCTCAGAAGGTTAGGAAACGGTTAGAAACAAGATACAGAAAGAAACGAGGCCGCGCCAGCGGCCTCGTTTACTGTCGTCAGGTGAATCATGACAATTGCGGTGCTTGGGTACACCATGCCTGGCTAGATGTTAAGCGCAGAAGTGATCTCGCTGAATACTTGCGCAACTTGGTCGCCGAGCAGGGTCAGCAAAACAATCACTGCGATAGCAATCAAGACCAGAATCAAAGCATATTCAACCAATCCCTGACCTTCCTCACGAGGCAAGAACAACATTTCGGTTCACCTCCTTTCTGTATAGATTTGGATAAAAAACCAGAAAAGCTCGAATAAACTGCTTACATTATATGGATTTAGGCCAGGTCTCGCAATAGGACTCTAGTACTGTTTGACTAGCAGCCTGTCGGAGAACCCTGTCATATAGGGCCTTGTGCCCGTTTTTGCTCATTTTGCGCCCATTTTGGACGCCCACAAGGGGCTAAATTACGTCTCTCTGATAGACTGCTAGGATACGGGAATCTCAAAGCTCACTTTGGTTCCCCGTCCGATGCCGCTGTCAATATCGAGTGTGCCCCCTAGCATTTCTACACGCTCTCGCAACGTGGCTAGGCCAATGGTCTTGTGCTGTTCGACAGCCTGCAACACTTCGTCTACGTCAAATCCACTGCCGTTGTCCTCAACGCTGGCGCGCACCCAAGCATTGTCTATGTCGAGTGAGATTTCGATGCTGGTGCAGTGGGCGTGTTCCCATGCATTGGTGGTTAGCTCTTGGACGACGCGAAAGATGGTGGCCTCGTTGTGCGGCTCCAGGCGACGTTCCTGGCCGGTTACGGTCAAGTTGGTTGCGATGGCGCTCTTTTCCCGAAATCCCTCTACGTACTTTTTCAGCGTGGGGACGATTCCCAGATCGTCCAACATCATAGGGCGCAGGTCGAACATGAAACTGCGCACCTTTTGAAAAGTGGCGGTTACGGCTTCTCTCAGGCTGGCCAATTCTTCACGCGCCCGATTGGCGTCTTTGTCAAATAGGCGCTCACAGATTTCGGCCTGCAAAATGAGGTTGGTGAGCGCCTGGGCCGGGCCATCGTGCATTTCTTGCACTAGGAACTGGCGTTCGCGCTCCTGCGCTTCGATCACGCGCACAATGGCCGGCTGCGCCGGTCCGCCAGTGGCGCGCTTTTGGGTCTGTGAAAGACTCACGCCTTCGCCGGCCTCTAATAGCCGCCGTAATTGGTTGGCGAATCGCTGGAGGTTTTTTTGATCGCTTTGGAGTTTTTCAAGTTGGCCGCGCATCATGAAAAGGCGCTTTTGTGCATCCTGAAAGGCTTGGTAGGTCTTTTGAATGTCGTCGCGTGGCACGGTTTCAAAAGTGGCCTCGACCTGTTTCACCTTATTTGTAATTTGCGCATTGCGCTGGGCCAGCTTGTCCACTTCGCCGGTGCTCTGTTTGATGAGCACATCAATCTCCCGCAGCTCCAATTGGACCTGTTCGTATTCTTTGCGGCTTTCCTCGATTAGTGTCTCTAGCGGGGATTTGGTATCTTCTTCAGCCATACTTTGCGGCTCCTGTCTAGCTTAAGGGCGCGTCTTGTAATCGCACCCAACCTCGTCTAAGAGCAAACACGGCGGCTTGCGTGCGATCTTCGACATCTAGCTTGCGCAAGATAGAGGTCATGTGGTTCTTGACCGTCTGGTGGCTGATGCCCAGGGTGTAGGCAATTTCCTTGTTGCTCAGGCCCTGTACGATCAACTTGAGTATTTCCATTTCGCGGGACGATAGAGGCAGAAATTTTTCATCCAGCTCTGTAACCAGTCCCCCAAATCGCTCAAAGGCTTCGGCCAACCAGCGCTCGATCTGCCGTCGATTCATCAATTGTTGGCCGACCACATAGTTCCCTTGGCTAACGTGCCGTATGGTGTCGATCAGGCGCTCTGGAGAGACGTCTTTGGGATAGTAGGCCGATGCGCCTGTCCGAATGGCGTGATAAATCTGCTCGTCGTCGTCATACGCGGTCAAGATGATGATGTAGATGTGGGGAAGCTCGTTCTTGATGTGGCGCGTGGCCTGCAGACCGTTAAGAATGGGAATATTGATGTCCATCACGACGACGTCGGGTTGGAGTGATTGGGCAAAGGCTATCGCTTCTGCTCCGTCTTGGGCTTCACCGATAACTCGTAGGTCGCTTGCTGCCGAGAGAATGTTTCGCAGACCGTCACGGAAGACCGGATGGTCGTCCACGATGAGCACCTTGATCTCGTTCATACGCTCGTACCTTGTTCCAGGCCCCGGGATCAATAGTTGCCAAGTACCCTGAAACAGTATACCATAAAACTTGACCCTTTGGTAGCCTGGTTGCTTTTACGTCGCTGGAATGAGGAGCTTTTGTCCGGCATACAAAGGAGTGCCCGGCGGCAGGTTGTTAAAAGTCATGATGTCACGATATCGCATCTGGTCATGAAGGAATTTGCCGGAAATGCCTGCCCACGTGTCGCCGGGCTGCACGATATATTCCAACGCCTTCTTCGCGCCGGCGTTTTTTATCGGGTCCACAAAGGCTTGCAGCACGGTTCCTCGGTCGGCGTTCGACGCGAGTCTACCGGCTTTGACCTCCTTGTCTTTCAGACGCTGAATCAAATCTGCATCTATGCTTTGTGTTGCACCATGCCCCAACGTAACGGGTTGTTCAGTTGACATTTCCTCTTCTCCTTCCTCTGTCAGGGGGATGCGTAATTTCTGGCCGACGTAAAGCGGTGCGCCGGTCGCCAGGTGGTTGAAAACCAAAATCTCGGCGTAGCGACTTTGGTCGCCGTAAAACTTGGCGGCCAAAGCGCTCCACGTATCGCCGGGCTGCACGGTGTACGCGACGGCGCGCGCCACATCTTCCGGCTGCGGCGGGGTTTCTTCCATTTTGCCACTGGCGGGCACAATGACTGCGTTGTTGGGATTGGGTGCGCTGGCGGTGCGCACGTTGCTCCAGGCCAGGTTGAACAGAACTTCGCTCCAGGCTTTTTTGTGTCCTTCTTGGCGGCGCGGCGGCCAATAGTTGGGATCGTTGATGTAGATGTTGCCGTTGCCATAACCGACGACCAGGACAAAGTGAGGGCCGCTAAAACCGTCTTGGGTGGATACCCCTGGCTCGATTTGTGACCAATAGCTGTATTTGACCAATGCGATGGCGGGTTTGCCCTCGTCAATCCACCGCTTTAGATCGTTGAGTGAATGGTTGGCGCCATATTTCAAGGTGAGGTCGTAATCCCGGGCGATGGCCTGCAATTGGCCAAAGCCAATGTACCGGCCTGGCTCGACGCCGCTGGCAGCGAACAGGTCGTTGATGCTGACTTGATGACCGTAATAGCCCAACACCATAGCCAAACAGGCCGGACCACAATCGGTGGTACTGTTGTTTGCATCCGCGTCCCATTGAGAACGGTAAGGCACGTTTAGGATTCTGCTCACCTCTTTTCCTCCCTCAGCGCCGGCCTGTTACTCTCACCCGGCCAAATGGGTCAATCTTTCCTCCAGCGATGCAATTTTCTGTTCCAGTTCGGCTACACGCTCGCGCAACACAACGACCTCTTCCATGTGTAGTTCAAAGTTGACGGCGGCTGCGGCCATTTCGGGATCATAGCCAGCCTCGAGATACGATTGCAATCGGAGTTGGGCTTCAAATTCGTCCAGGCCTTGATCCAACCAGGCAAGTTGCAGCTTGACCAGTTCCGATGATACCAATTCCTATCTCCTCAAAGTGGGGTTTTCCGAACTGCCGGAGTTTTCCAGCCAACTCTATTTTGTCACACAATGGTCGGTTTGGCAAGTGCAGGCGCCCTAGTACTGCCCTAAAGAGCGCGCGAACAAGCAGCGCGCCAGCATAGGCATTTCTTTCGCGTCCGTATTTTCAAAACAGACGGGGTTGAAGCGGCTCGTCATCTACCGGCTCTAGCGGTTGGCCCAAACGCTCTAAAAAGCCGCGCGCGCTGGCCGGCGAGTGGCCCGCCCAGTGATTGTTAAAATAGCCATAAACGGTGCAGCCTTGCTTGAGAAAACGGACCACGCGCTCGGCCCACCAATCTTCTTCGTCGCGCCGGTCCAACTGGATACGGTCAAAGTGCTGCAGATCTGCGCGCCGCCCCAGCCAGCGAATATAGACCAAGTCTGCGGTAACGTCTTCGCGCCGGGGCATGTAATACAGGTCGTGCAGGGCCAGCGCCACGCCTCGCGCCTTGAGCACATCGCACAACTCCGTTTCGTACCAGTCGCGATTGCGCACCTCGACGGCAAATTGCACATCGGTCGGCAACCCATCCAGGTAACGCGATAACGCGTTCAAACGTTCGGGGCCGAATTCGTAGGAGAACTGGAGCAACAACGGTCCCAATTTATGGCCCAGGGCGCGCATCGTCTGCAGGAAAACAGCGGTGAGTTCCTCACAGTCTACCAGCATACGCTGGTGCGTGATGACCTGTGGGAACTTGGCTGCGAAACGAAAACCCTCCGGCGCGCGGCGGCCCCAACCTGCTACCGTGGCGCGCTTGGGAACACCGTAAAACGTGGTGTCGATTTCGACGGTCCGGAACCGGCGGCTATAATACTCCAGATATTGGCTGGCCGGCGTATTGTGCGGGAAAAACGCGCCCACCCAGTCTCTAAAGGCAAAGCCTTGCGTGCCGATGAATAGATTGGTCATAGCGGTTCTACGTTTTACGCTCCCAGAACACTCTTTTGTCCCTGCGCTGCGCTGTCACCGCGCCTTGCGCCTCCAGCCATTCCAGGTGGGCCAATGTCTCCGAGATGGCGAGAAAGTACTCTGCAGGTTCCAAGCGTCGAAAGAGCGTCTGGCTCAAGGCAAAGACCGTTTGCCGGCCATGGTCTAACGCGGCCAGAATCTTTGCGCCACGGCGTCTATGAAAGGCCAATCGTTGTGCGATAAGCGCCCGATGGTCATAAATCGGCTCGCCATGACCGGGCCAGGCTACCGCGATGTCCAGCCCAGCCGTGCGCTCCAGCGAAGCGACATAGTCCACCAACGAGCGCCGCCGCTGGGTCTGGCCGGGGAGCGGCGGCTCGAACAACGGATTGGAGCTGATGTCGCGCAGCAGGTGGTCGTTCGAGAGAAACAAGCGCATTTCCGGCTGATAGAAGCACAGCAACCCCCCGGTATGGCCGGGCATGGCGTATACTTGCCACGTGCACCTGGCCAGCGTCAGCGCATCCCCTTCATTCAAAGGTCGAACCGACGGCGCCGACGTGGCAAAGCGGCTATAGCCGCGCGTCATCTCGGTGATGGCCGCCCGCACCTCCGGCGGCGCACCCGATTCGATGAGCATCTGCTCGTAAAAAGCCCTGCGACTGGCGCGTTCGGCCGCATAGTCCTCCAGCGCCGGGCGGCTGTGCGGGTGCGCATAGACGGTCGCGCCGGAAATCTCGGCGATGTCGCCTGCCAACCCATGATGGTCGGCGTGGGCGTGGGTGATAATGATCCGCCCCACGTCGGCCAACGTGTAACCGAGCTCGGCCAGGCCGCTTTCTAGCGCCACGCGGGCCTCGGCGGTGCGCGGGCCGGTGTCAATGAGGGTGAGCGGTTCGGCCTCGCCGTGCGCCAGATACACATTCACCGGTCCCACCGGGAAAGGCGTGGGGAGGGTGAGTTGATGCAGGTTGGAAAGCAGGGGCGTGAGGGTCATTCCATTCGGTAAACTCACGCCGCAGCGGGTTTGCTGGCGACCAGCACCACCCACTGGCCCCGCGCCACGACCTTGTCTTCCTGGTTCAAGAGCTGCACGTCCAGCGCGACCGAACCGCCGCCCAACCGGCGCATTTCCTTCAACTCGGTCACGCTGGCTTGAACGTGAACGGTGTCGCCGATGAAAATGGGCAGGCTGAACTTCCAGCTCAGCTCGCGGAAAGCCAGCACGGTGCCTTCTATAAAGCCCAATTGGGCGGCCAGGCCGCTGGCAATCGACAGCCCCAACAGGCCGTGGACCACTCGCTGGCCGAACATGCTCTGGCGTGAATATTCGGCGTCGGTGTGAATCTGATTATAGTCGCCGGAGACGCCGGCAAAGTTGACCACATCGGCTTCGGTAATCGTGCGGCCGGCGCTGATCACCGTGTCGCCAGGTTGAAACTCTTCGAAATAGCGGCCTCGGGGTTGATAGGCTTCGGGCATTGTGTCTCCTCGTTTGAATGTTTTACCGACTGCTCCTTGATAATACAAAGGGATTTTAGCATCTCCCGGCTTGGCTGGCAAGCCGGGATAAGGTATACTGGCTTCGGTGAATCCTCCCGCAGGTTTGCGACCTGCGGGAGGGTAAGAACTTGCAGGAGCTGTACAATGGAGTGGCTACAAGTCAGTGTGGAAGTAGAGGCAGAAACCGCCGAGGCCGTGGCCGATGTACTGAGTCGCTTTGCGCCCAACGGCGTGGCGATAGAGATGTTGAGCGCAGGGCAAACGAGCGTTGCGGAGCAGGCGGCGGTGAAGGCTTTTTTGCCTGTCGGGCTGGATACCCCCAACATCCAGAGGCAGGTAGAGGAAGCGTTGTGGCATTTGGGACAGATTGCGCCGATTCCCGCGCCGACCTTTACTGTTGTGGTCGAGGCCAATTGGGCCGATGCCTGGAAAGAGCATTTTCATCCGTTGCGCGTCGGTCAGCGCATCGTGATCAAGCCCACGTGGCGCGAGTTTGAGAGCCATCCCGGCGACATCGTTATCGAGCTGGATCCGGGCATGGCTTTTGGCACAGGGCTACACCCCACCACGCAGATGTGCCTGCTGGCGCTAGAGGGGCGCGTGCAACCGGGGATGACGGTGCTGGACATGGGCACGGGATCGGGGATTCTGGCGGTGGCCGCGGCCAGGCTGGGAGCCGAGCGTGTGCTGGCCCTGGACAACGACCCTGTAGCGGTCCAGGCTGCCCAGGAGAACGTCGTGCGCAACGGCGTCGCCGACGTGGTGACAGTGGCCGAAGGGTCGCTCGATCAGGTTGCGGGCGTTTTTGATTTGGTTGTAGTCAATATTTTATCCAGAGTTATTCTGGAATTGGTCGAAAGAGGATTAGCAGATCACGTCAAGATGGGAGGCGCGTGGGTTGCGGCGGGGATCATCGACTCTCAAGCGGCGGAGGTGGAGGCGGCGTTAAGAGCCGCCGGGTTGCACGTAACCGAACACCAACAGGTCGCCGACTGGGTGGCGCTCATCGGAAAGCGGGTATAGAAGATAGCTTGACCGAAAGGTGGTCAAATGCTCAACCGGGGATCGAGCGGCACCCATCAGGCTACGACGCGGCGCTTGTAACGGTAGGTGATGCGGCCGCGACTCAGGTCGTAGGGCGTGAGTTCCACGCGCACCCGGTCGCCCAACAAGATGCGGATATAATACTTGCGCATCTTGCCCGACAAATAGGCCAGCACCGAATGCCCGTTGTCCAGCTCGACCCGGAATTGCGTGCCCGGCAACGCTTCAATGATGGTGCCTTCTACTTCAACTTTATCATCTTGCTTGGGCATAGACGCTTTCTCTCTTCTCCTCTTGCGAAAATCAAACCGATTCGTCGGGCGCGTTCAAGGTCTCCAGGACCGATGCGACCTGACTTTGAGCTGCCTCGACGTCAATCCCTTGACTCAGGGCGATCTCCCCTGCTAAAAAGCCTTGAGCCTGGCGGTAAAGTTTCTGGTCGGCTTCGGTCAATCTTTCTTCTCGTTCTCGGTAGGCCAGGTCGCGCACGGCTTCACTAATTTTGCGTACATCGCCGCTGCGGAGGTCGGTGCTGATCAATTCCTGGCGCTCCCGATGATCACTAGACAACATGGTCGGTTCCGAAGTGAGCACATCGAGCACTTGCTCGGGCTGCTTAACCGGTGGGCGCAGCCCTAACTCATCGGCGCGTGCTACTGGTACCATCAAAGTGCCCGCTTGCGTGAGCAACTCTATGATATAGTAGGTGCGCTGCTGTTCCCCTACTTGCTTTTCTTCAATCGTAACAATAGTACCAGCGCCATAAGCTGGATGGATGACCTTATCTCCAACGTTGAACACCTTACCCTCCCGCGTTATATCATGAGCGCCAATGTCGGGCAAACAAGCCAGACGGCTCAACGATCTTGCCAGTGCTGTTCCTGGCGTTGACGCCGCCTCGCCCGGCGAATCGCTTTCTTTTTCTGTAATCTGCGCACTTCGCTGGGGCTCATGTACCAGCGCTTACGGCGAACGTCCTGGAGAACACCGCTATCACCGACCTTTTTTCGAAAGCGCCGGAGCAGGCTCTCCGGCGATTCATTAGGACGTAATTCCACTCTTGCCATACACCTTTACCTCCATCGCGCCATTAGATAAAACCGTTACACCCCGATCATCACTCCGGCAAGAAAAATCGGCGCTCCTGCTCTTTGAGAGAAAGGACAGGTGCACCGAGTTGAGAAGACGCTTATTCAAGTGGTTAAACGCTTTCGTCAGTTGCTGTCTCTCCGGTTAGCGCCAACTAGCTTGCATCTGCGGCGAAAGTGGACTCACTCAGCAACACCGTGTCTCCCTGGCCTCGCACTCTAATTGTACACCCGCGACACAACCTTGTCAAATGGTTAAAGGCTGACTTGCAACGCGCGAGTTGCTTCATAAAGCCGGGTGTGATAAAGTAGGGCGTATGAGCCAGGAACCCAAGATTCACATTTTGGCCCCCGCAGTGGCCGAGCGCATCGCCGCCGGTGAGGTGGTCGAGCGGCCAGCGTCGGTAGTCAAAGAGCTGATCGAGAACAGCCTGGATGCCGGCGCGCGCGCCATCAGCATCGAGATTCGAGCCGGGGGCATGGCGCTGGTGCGTGTGAGCGACGACGGCTGCGGGATGAGCCGGGGGGATGCGCCGCTGGCGCTGGAACGCTTTGCTACCAGCAAGATACGCAACGTCGCCGACCTGGAGGCCATTGTCACGCTGGGCTTTCGCGGCGAGGCGTTGAGCAGCGTCGCGGCCGTGGCTCGGCTGGAGTTGCTGACACGCACAGCAGATGAGCTGGAAGGGACGCGGGTGACGACTGCGGACGACCGATCGCAGACCACGCCAGCGGCGAGCCCTGTGGGGACCAGTGTCACGGTGCGGGACCTGTTTTATAACGTTCCGGCGCGGCGCAAGTTTCTCAAGTCTCCACTGCGCGAGACCGAATTGGTACGCGATACGCTGATTCGATACGCATTGGCCTACCCCGGCATGGCCTTTCGACTGGTCGTGGATGGGCGGGAGCGTTTCGTCGCGCCGCCGGGGTCGCCGCTTGAGCGCGTGGGAGTGTGTCTGGGGCGTGAGATAGCGGGCGAGATGCTGGGAATCGAATGGGCGGCGGGCGAGTTGCGCGTCAGCGGTTTTGTTAGCCGCCCGACAATTGGCCGCAGCCGGCGCGAGGGGCAGTTCTTTTCCCTCAACGGGCGGCCCATCCGTTCCGGGCTGCTGGCGGTGATGCTGGAGCGGCCCTACGCCGGGCGCTTGCCGCCGGGACGCTATCCATTGGCAGTGATAAACGTCGCCATCGAGCCGCGCTTGGTGGACGTGAACGTGCATCCGCGCAAGGCCGAGGTGCGGCTGGCGCAGGAGCGGGCGGTGTATCAGGCGCTGACGCAGGCAGTGGAAGCGGCGCTATCGCCCTTTCCCCGGCAGGAGGAATTTCTCGACTGGCCGTGGCCGTTCGCTGCGGAACCGGACGCGCTGCGCGAGAGTCCGGCTGATTACGCGATGGGCGGGAGCCTGCAAGCCCTGGGGCAGGTGCTCAACACCTACATCGTCGCTCGGAGCACCGCAGGGCTGCTCATCGCAGACCAGCACGCCGCGCACGAACAGATATTGTATGAGCGATTGGCGGCAGGGACAGATGCGCGGCCTTTACCTGCGCCCATCCGCCTGAGCCTGACCACCCGCGAAGCTGAGACGCTGCGCCCGGCGCTGTCATTGCTGGCCGATTTGGGTTTTGAAGTGGAGCCGTTCGGCGGGAACGACTTTGTGGTGCGTGCGCTGCCCACGCCGGTCGCTGACCAACACCCGCACGAGCTATTGACCGTTCTGGTAGAGGAATTGGGGCGTTTGCGCAATCGAGAGGCGGACGCGCTGCGGGATGGTCTAGCCATGAAAACGGCGTGTTTCGCCGCCGTCAAAGCCGGCGACCACCTTGCGCCCGAACAACAGCAGACGCTGCTGGACGACTTGATGCAAACTTGGTCGCCATCTACCTGTCCACATGGCCGGCCAGCCTTTTTCACGCTGACGCAAGACGAGCTGGAGCGGCGCTTTTTGCGCCGCTGAGGAGATGGGTATGACCAAGCACTCTACCCCGCGCTACTACATCCTGCACGGTGAAGACGAGTTGACGCGCACCGAGACGCTCAAAAACCTGCAAACGCGGCTCGGCCCTCCCGAGCTGATCGCGCTCAACACGACCGTATTTGAAGCGGATCAGGTCAGCCTGGGAGAACTGATGAACACGTGTGACACGATCCCATTTATGGCGCAGCGCCGGCTGGTCATCGTTCACGGCCTGCTGACCCGCCTGGCTAACCGGCCCAAGGACCAGAGCGGGTCGGCCAGATTGGGCACAAGGGTGTCGGCCTGAATGAAGCGTCCCAGCGCGCCGGAGCTTGTCCCGCGCGGAGCAGCGGGATAATATCTCGCGTTGCGCTGCGCGAGTACAGCCTTCTTGTACTGTGTTCGACTTGGCCTGTAAAGCGGCGCGTCGTGGGCGTGCTGTCGGAGGTGAACCTCGTCTCGCCCCAGGCCTTATAGCGCAGCTCGCCCAGCTCGGTTGTGCCATCCGCGCTGGCCGTGATAGCGGGGAACCCAGGTGGTCCGTCAGCAGCCAGTACCCGGCGCTTTCCTCGGTATCCAGTTCGCCGCGCGCCCACGCACTCACGTGGTAGATCGTGTCCGGTTGCACGGCGATCTCGGGCGAGTTCAGATAGCCACAGGCGTGATTGCTGATCACTACCGCCCGGCTGCCGTTGCGGGGGGTGAGGCCATCTATAAGGGGGGAAGCCAGCGTAGTTGATTGCGCATCTCATCGGCGCTGACCTGATCCAACAAGATAAGCAGGCGCTGGACTGCCTCACTGATGGGGATCTTTGGAAATGACGATGCCCGTATGCCCCCGATTTTGGGTGACATACGCGATGTGCAGGGCCATATAGTCGGCAGCGTTAAAACTGAACAGTGTACGCCCCTCTTTGATCGCACAGGCCAACTGTTCAGCATCCGAAAGCCCGCGCCGATTAACCTCACGCACGTTGACAACGTCATAACCGTGACGGCGCAGCGCCGGCGCGATGCTTTCGTGCACGTCTTCGTCAATGTAGAGGCGAATGAACAAGGGGGATTTCACAATCATCTCATTGTCTATCGAGATGGGTAAAACGCGCCGTCCTCGTCCATCTCCATACCAAAGCGTTCCAGGAGCGCCGGTAATTCATCGGCTTTGATGTCGGCCTCTATCTCGGCCTGGTGATCATAATAATAGCTGAGAGCATCGTACAGTTGGGCCGGCGTCAGGCCGACGTGACCGGCAAGGATTTCCGTCGAGGTGTACCCCATTTGATGGTAGCGAACCAATACCTTGATGGGAATGCGCGTGCCCCGCACCACCGGTCGGCCACCGCACACGCCGGGGGTTTGGGTAATGTGTAGATGATCCGTCGCGGCCTCAGCTTCCAGGCGAATCTGCACCACCTGGCGCTCACTCAGGTCCAGGGGCCGCAGCGGGCGCAGCATGCCGTTCTCATAAGTCGCTTTCACCACTACCGGGTTACTCATTCTCACCGTCCTTCAGTCAAACACTCTCCAGTCATCCTCCGAGCGTTTCGTGATCCGAGCAGTTCAGCAAGATTATACCACGTCCAGGGGAAGCAGGCTAATGGTTTGGACAGGCGGGTATGGAGAGACCCTTCAGGTTTTGGAAACCTGAAGGGTCTGCAATCCCTCTCGGCTTTCAGTTTCGGGGCCTGCCTCTGGCCGAACTGCCCCGAATTCGGAAGGATGAACCCGATTTCTTGACGCCATAACTTTCACCTATTTTGACCCTTTTGTGGTCCAAAGAATGGGGATAACCTCACCGCTTTTTCCAGGGGGATGAGCGTGGGCAAGTCTTTCAAGGTCATCAACCCACCTCCTGAGCAGGTACCACCCAAGCGCCTTGTTCAACTGCCAGAAAGGTGGTATAACTACACGGGCAGCAAACGCGATCAGGCGCCCCCGGCGCGACTCGAACGCGCGGCACCCAACTTAGGAGGTTGGTGCTCTATCCGCCTGAGCTACGGGGGCGTGTGTAAAATTATAACACAGCCGGGTTGAGCCGGCAACCATACAAGTCGTATGAACAGATTTCTACTCCGCTGCGGAATCAATACCATTGCCCTTTATGTCGCCGTGCAGGTCCTACCAGGATTGGAGCATACAGGCAGTGGTGCGGCCCTGTTGGGCGTTGCGCTCATCTTTGGACTGGTCAACGCCGCTTTCAAACCTGTACTGATCGTACTCTCCTGCCCCCTGGTGATCTTGACGTTTGGTCTGTTCTTGCTGGTCATCAACGGGTTGCTGTTGCTATTCACCGCCCGGCTGTCCGACCTGTTCGATCTGGGTTTTGCCGTACAAGGGCTGGGCTGGGCTGTGTTGGGTTCGATTGTCATCAGCCTGGTCAACGTGCTATTTGATTCGCTGCTGGTCGAGGAAAAAGATCGCGAGGCCGAGCGCACCCAAACCCGCTAGCAGCCTGTCGGAGAGACGTAATTTAGCCCCTTGTGGGCGTCCAAAGCGGGCACAAGGCCCTATATTGCAGGGTTCTCCGACAGGCTGCCAGATGGCCCTAATCTGGCTCTGTGTCAAAGTTTAAATCGGGCGACCAGCCGTAAGACAACTTGTAGGTGCGCGCGATCACCAATGTCTGCGTGGAACGGACCCCTGGCACAAGACCGATCCTTTGCGTGACCAATTCTGTCAAATGCAGTAGATCCCGACAAAAAACCTCGATGATCAGGTCAAATGATCCCAATGTTAAAACCAGATAGCTCACCTCTGGAAATTCCACAATGGTTCGAGCTACCTGGTCGATCTTGTCGGCCTCTACTGCCGCGCCGATGACCGCCGGAGCCTGAAAACCGAGAGCAAACGGGTCTACAACCCCCACGGTGCGAATGATGCCCTCTTCCAAGAGACTGCGATAGCGACTACGGATAGTCGTTTCGGAGACGCCGGCATGTTTGGCGATTTGCGTAAAGCGCGTTCGGCCGTCTTCTTGTAACGTGTGGAGGATCAGTTGATCGATTTCGTCCATTGTCCCCTTCTTGGATTGAATATCGACGAATCGGGTATATTTTAACACGATATTCGCACTACATCAAGTTGACAAGATTGATTTTCAAAGAAAAAGTTGACACTTGATTTGATTTATGGTAAAATCTCTTTCGAGAAAAAGACACCGGAGGCATAGCAGATGTTCACGGCTGTCGGGTGGCCCTGTTTGGCGAGCGGGCTTTGATTATCCCTGCAAGACGGTGAAGGTTCCTGACCCTTGGCAGGCTAAATGGGGGAACACCGGTGCTATCCAGAAGGATAAAATCCGGGGCTGTCCCGCAACTGTGAGATAGTAAAAAGTGAACAGCGGGTAGTGTTCAGTTACTCAACAGTACACTCACACCCATCACTTGCTGCTAATCAAGCCAGATACTCCGCCTTCACCATACAGCGTGTAACTTTCGCGGAAAAGGAACAGGCTAAAAGCCCGTTCCTTTTTTCTTTCAAACCATTCATTTTCAGGAGGCACCATCATGCGACCCAAGTTGAATATCCTCAGCGACGAAATGGTCAACAAGATCATCGTCGAGGGGTTCGAGTTATTGAAGGACCCCGGCGTGCGGGTCCACAATCAAGAAGCGCTCGGCTTGCTGGCCGACGCGGGCGCCGACGTAAATTTCGACTCCCAGATTGCACACATCCCGGAACATATCGTGCGCCGGGCGCTGGAGACACGACCCTCTGAATTCTATCTGTACAACCTGGACGGCGAGTCGGTGGTCCATTATGGCGGCGATAGCGTTCAGTTCGACCCCGGTTCGGCGGCTATCACCCTGCTCGACAGCGAGACGCAAGAGCAACGCCAGCCTGTCACTCCCGATTTCGTCAAATTCGTCAAGCTGGTCGAGACCATCCCCCAACTAGACGCCCAAAGTACGGCGATGATCTGCGTGGATGTGCCGGAAGAGATCGGCGACCTGTATCGGCTCTACCTGGCGTTGAACTATATGCGCAAGCCTATCATCACCGGCGCGTTCCGCAAAGACACCTGGTGGACGATGAAAGATATGCTGGCGGCGATGGTGGGGGGGGAAGCGGCGCTGAAAGAAAAGCCCATCGCCGTGTTCGACGTGTGCCCGTCTCCGCCATTGCTGTGGAGCGATCTGACCTGTCAAAATATGATCGACTGTGCGCGCTACGGCATCCCCTCGGAATTGGTCTCGATGCCGCTGGCGGGCGCCACGTCGCCGGTCACGTTGGCGGGCGCGGTGGTGCAGCACACCGCCGAATGCCTCAGCGGCGTGACGATATGCCAGTTGGCCCAGGCGGGCGCGCCCATCGTGTGGGGCGGCTCGCCGGCCGCCTTTGACATGCGCGAGGGCACCACGCCCATGGGCGCGGTCGGCACCTGGATGATCGACTGCGCCTACACCCAGGTGGGCAAGGCGCTGGGCATGCCCACGCACGCCTACCTGGGCATGAGCGATGCCAAGATCGTGGATGCCCAATGTGGGCTAGAATCGGCCGGCGGGGCGATGATGGCGGCGTTGGCGGGCGTCAATATGGTCTCCGGCGCAGGTATGATGGATTTTGAGAGTTGCCAGAGCTATGAAAAACTGGTTATCGACGCCGAGATCATCGGCATGGCCCGGCGGCTGATCGCTGGGGTCGAGCAGCGCGACGACCCCATTGCCCTGACGCTGATGCGCAAGCTGGGCCATCGGGCGGATTATCTGGCGCAGCCGCACACGCTCAAGTGGTTCAGCCAAGAGGCGTATCTGCCATCGGCGGTGATCGACCGCGGCACGTTGGATGGCTGGAAGCGCAAAGGCGCCAAGACGACCTGGGAACGGGCCAAAGACCGCGTGAATGAACTCCTGGCGACCTTCAAGCCGGCGCCCGTTTCGGACGAGCTGCGCAAGGAACTGCGCGACATTGCCACCCAGGCGGCCCGGCAGTTTGGCATGGCCGAATTGCCGCCGCTGCCCCGGGATTAGATATTGGATATTGCACATTGAGGAGCGCAAAATGTCTAACGAGCTTTTAACTCAAATCACCGCTAGCCTGGTCGAAGGCGAGCCTGATGCAACGGTAGACCTGACCCGCCAGGCGCTAACAGCCGGCGTGGAACCGTTGGCGATTATCAACGACGGGCTGGTGCCCGGTATGAACATCGTCGGGGAGAAATACCAGTGCGGCGAATATTTTTTGCCCCACTTGGTCATTGCCGCCAGCGGCATGCAGCAAGCCATGGAACTACTCAATCCCGAACTCCAGGCCCGCCAGCAAACCGCCGCCAAAGCTGGAACGCTGGTGATCGGCTCGGTAGCCGGGGATATTCACGAGATCGGCAAATCGCTGGTAGCCACCATGATGTCGGCCAGTGGTTTTGAAGTGTATGACCTGGGGGTAGATGTGCCCACCGCCACCTTTGTGACCAGAGTCAAGGAAACGGGCGCCAACTTGCTCGGCCTCTCGGCCTTGCTGACCACGACCATGACCGTGCAGCGGCAGGTCATCGAGGCGCTACAGGAAGCAGGCATCCGCGACCAGGTCAAGGTCATCATCGGCGGCGCGCCGGTCAGCCAGGAATGGGCTAATACCATCGGCGCCGACGGGTACGCCGAGGACGCCGTGGGAGCGGTGGCGCTGGCTAAAAAACTGGTCGGTTAGCCGTCGCCCGACCTCTCCGGGCAGGTAAGGTCCCTTTTTACCGCAGAGAACGCGGAGAACGCAGAGAAAGAGGATGCAAAGCGGCATGGATGGTAGAAATCGAGAAAATCTCTGCGCTCTCTGCGCCCTCGGCGGTTCCATCCTCTATATCTGCAATGACCCAAGGGCTTTAAAATGTGAATCGTTGGCTTGCTTCCTGCGGGTCTTGGTAAAAAAGTCGTTGGCGTGCAGTTACCCAATTCCCCCGATTTGGAAGAAAAGTGACTTGACTTTTCTGGCAAAGGACGCTAAAATAGAGCCACACTGTCTCAAAGGCACGCCTGGCATCTATGAGACAAAGCTTCGCCAACGGTGATAGTCCCATTCTGGTTTACCTCAGGATTTGGCAAAGCATGACACTCTTGAAAGGAGGTGGTGCTTCCACACGAAAGCCCTCTTGTTTTTAATGTGGGTTTCACCTCCAAAAGTTTCCTGTTTGACGACTACCTGAGCACTGCATTTGGAGAATGTTTTCCTCCACATGCTGTCAAACAGGTTTTTGAGAGAGTGAAACACGACCCAACATCTTTTCAATTCAAACCTGTTGCATAAGCATCAAAGGAGGAGAAAATGCTTAGCAAGAAATGGGCATTAGTTGCCCTGTTCGTATTGGTTGGTTCGCTCGTCTTGACGGCTTGCGAGGGCGAGACCAAAGAAGTCGTCGTCACCAAGATCGTCACCGAAAAGGAAACCGTCGTCCAGACCGTGGTCCAGAAAGAGACCGTGGTCGAGAAAGAGACCGTCACCGTGATCGAGACCGTGGTGCCGACGATAGAAAAGCCCGACACACTGGTCATCTGCATCGGCCAGGAGCCGGACACTCTCTATATCCACGGCGGTTCGATGTTGGCCGCCAGCCAGGTGCTAGAGGCCGTTTACGACGGTCCCTTTGACAACCGCACCTTTGCTTACCAGACAACCATCCTGGAAAAGCTGCCCAGCCTGGCCGACGGCGACGCCGTGATCAACACGGTGACGGTGCAGGCCGGCGACACGGTGTACGACGCCGAGAATGACGCGGTCGTTACGTTGGAAGCCGGCGTGAAGGTCCGTCCCGCCGGTTGCCGCAGCGCCGACTGCGCCATCGAGTACGACGGCAGCAGCCCGCTGGAGATGGACCAGATGGTGGTCACCTTCAAGCTACGGGAAGGTATGCTGTGGTCCGATGGCGAACCGCTCACGGCTTACGACTCGGTCTACTCCTTCGAGCTGCAGATGGACCCCGACACCCCCGCGCCCAGCAAGTACACGGGTGAGCGCACCGCCTCTTACGAGGCCCTGGACGACGTAACCGCCGTGTGGACCAGCCTGCCGGGCTTTATCGACGCGACCTTCTTTATCAACTTTTGGACCCCGCTGCCGGAGCATGTTTTGGGCGGCATGACTGCCCTCGAGATCGTCGAGTCCGAGGAAGCCTCCCGCATGCCCCTGGGCTGGGGCGCTTATGTCATCGACGAGTGGGTGGCGGGCGATCACATCAGCCTGCACAAGAACCCCAACTACTGGCGCGCCGACGAGGGCCTGCCCAAGTTCGAAAACGTGATCTATCGCATCGCGGGCGAGAACTCGAACGCCAACATCGCTTCTCTGCTGTCCGGCGAGTGTGACATTGTGGATCAGACCAGCCACCTGGACGACCAGAGCGAGTTGCTGCTGGAACTGCAGGCCTCCGGTCAGGTCAACGCCACGTTCGTCACCGGCACGGTGTGGGAGCACGCCGACTATGGCATCAACTCGGTGGAGAGCTACGACCGGCCCGACTTTTTCGAGGACGTGCGCGTCCGCCAGGCCCTGCTGATGTGCATGGACCGCCAATCTGTGGTGGATACGGTCATGTTCGGCCAGTCTATCGTGCTGGACAGCTACCTGCCGCCCGAGCACCCGTTGTTCAACCCCGAAGTCCGGCACTATGACTTTGACGTCGAAGCCGGTTCGGCGTTGCTGGAGGAGGTCGGCTGGATTGACGACGACGGCGACCCCGCCACCCCGCGCGTGGCCTCTGGCGTCGAGGGTATTCCCGACGGCACGTTGTTAGAGTTCAACTACTGGACCACCAGCGCAACCCAGCGCGTTCAGGCCACCCAGGTCTTGCAGGCCTCGCTGGCCCAGTGCGGCGTCAAGGTCAACCTGGAGTACTGGAACGCCGGCGAGTACTTTGCCGATGGTCCCGAAGGCCCCGTCTTTGGTCGCCGCTTTGACATCGCCCAGTTTGCCTGGCTGACGGGCGTACAACCGCCGTGCAACCTGTACATCACCTCGCAGATCCCCTCCGAGGAGACCGGCTGGGCCGGCCAGAACGACCCCGGCTTTAGCAACGCCGAGTTTGACGCCGCCTGCAACGCTGCGCTGCAATCGCTGCCCGGCACGCCGGAAGAAGCTGCGAACCACCTGGAGGCTCAGCGCATCTTTGGCGAGCAAGTACCGGTGGCGCCGCTGTACCTGCGCCTCAAGCTCGCTGCCACCCGCCCGGACATGAAGAACTTTATCATGGACCCGACGGCCAACAGCGAGATGTGGAACATCGAAGAGTTTGACATCGGAGAGTAATCTCGGTTGACAAACGCAAAGATGGTGGCAGCGCATTGCGCTGCCACCATCTATGTTATCGGGGTCTGAAGCGTGACGGGGCGCTACCTGAAATGACAGCGAATCTTTGGATTGATCGAATCAGGGCCGCCAGATTGGGTTAATCCAAAGATTCGGTGTTATTTTGAACCAAACATCTGTCAAGCGAGTAATAGAACCAGAGCGGAAATTTGCCTCCATTTCTTTTCCTGGCCGGAGAGGAGGAGCCAGCGCACCCCTGGGGGAAAAAGACTCGCGGGGATGAATGAAAGGAGCACATATTATGGCAGGTTATCTTATCCGGCGTTTCTTTCAGATGGTCATTGTGGTCTTGCTATCCACAATGGCTATCTATATGTTGTTGAACATCGCGCCGGGCGGTCCCCTCTCGGGGCTCAAAGTCGCGTCGGCGGACCGCAAGTCGCGCGTCAGCGACGCCGACATCGCCCGGTTAGAGGCGTATCTAAAATTGGACAGGCCGCTGGCCCTGCGCTACTTGACCTGGCTCATCGGCGACGACTGGCTGGGCGCTGATTGGATGTACTTGGGCCTGTCGCCTATCAAGGTACCCAGATTAGACTCGGAAGGTAATCCCGTCGTCAACGATGAGGGGTATCGGCCATGCGTCCTGGAACAGTTTAACGAATTGCGTAGCGAGCAAATCATCGCCTTGATGAACGATCCTGCCACGACAGGAGCTTGCGATGCGCAAATCGCGGTCAGCGCAGATGGCGCCGTGGACAAAACCAGGTATTGGTCCTGTATCGAGGCGGCCTATCGGGATTATAAAAAGGATCACGAAGTAGCCGAGGGGGCTGTGGTGGAGTGCAGCGGACGCACTGCCGAGCGAGATGCGTGCCGCGAACAATCACTGCCCGAGGAAAGGCTAAACACGTGCGAGGGTGCGCGTGACGTGATCTATTTGCCTGCGGCGCGTTTCTGGGCCGATCCTGGCCCGGCCTACCTGAACCCAGGTTATGAAGTGTGGGTGTGGGGCGAGATGCGCGAAACAGACGTGGTCAATGTGACAGAAGTGTGGGTTAAACCCAAGGGGGACCGCCCGGCCGACGTGACGCTCGCGGGTCAGGTGTTGGACCAGGACGGCAAGACCGTAGTGGTACAACCTGTGGGCAGCGCCAATAAATATACAGTGCATACCAGCGATGACACCCGCTGGCAATACCCCACTGAAGAAGTTCAATCCCGGCCCGAGGGCGGCAACTGGCTGAACATCAGTTGGCTTTTTGGCGCGGATGGCTTGCTGGGCCAATACGTCGGTTTCCACGGCGATCAAAAGGGCGTGCTGCGCTTGGATTGGGGCCTGTCTTGGAAAGTCGCAGCCGGCCAACCGGTCTCGGACTTGATCCGCAGCCGACTGGGCAACACGCTCCTATTGATGACCACGGCTACGCTCGTCTCGTTGATCATCGCCATTCCTATCGGGGTGTACTCGGCGGTGCACCAGTATAGCAAGGTAGACTATGTCGTCACGACCTTTACCTTCTTTGGCACAGCTATGCCGGTGTTCTGGTTCGGGTTGATGATGATCTTGCTCTTCTCGTACCTCTTTAAGCAGTGGGGAGAATGGACATTCCCATACTTGTCCCTGGTGGTCCTGGTGGGTTCCATCATTGGCTACCGCATCCGTAAACATGCCGTGGGGCGCATTCAGGGCCTAGAGTGGCGTCTGTGGATGTGGGGAACAATCCTGGTCGTGTTTTTAATTCTGGTTCTAGGAATCGGCCCCAAGGTGGAAATTCCCTTGCTCTCCATGCCTGCCGGCGGCACACGAACCCTCAAATCTCAGGCAGAGCAAGGGACGTTATTAGCGGCTGTCAATGCCAAACCCGACGGCGTGGTGGATCGGCTCATGCACATCGTCATGCCGGCGATGGTATTGAGTTTGCTGTACATGGCCGGGTGGAGTCGCTTTATGCGTTCGGCGATGCTGGAGGTGTTGCGACAGGACTATGTGCGCACGGCGCGGGCCAAAGGATTGCGCGAGCGCGTGGTCATTGCCAAGCATGCGCTGCGCAACGCATTGATCCCCATCATCACCATCGTAGTATTCCAAATTCCGGGCGTCTTTAGCGGTGCGACGTTGACCGAGACGATTTTCAGCTATCCGGGCATTGGGCGATTGTATTTCGACGCCCTGAGCCAGAGCGACTGGCCGATTATGATGATCATTTTGTTCATCACGGCCATTCTGGTCGTCGTCGCCACGCTGCTGGGTGACATTTTGTACACCATCGTAGACCCGCGGATTCGGTACAACTGAGATAGAGACGGGAGATAGAGACAGTCTCTATCTCCAATCTCTATCTACCAAAGGAGTGAAAAATGGCTGTTGCGGAGTTGGAATCAGAAACCCTTTTGACGGCCAAAGAAGAGAGCCAATGGGTCGTCGTGTGGCGACGCTTTCGCAAACACAAGCTGGCTGTCGGCGGAGGGATTGTCTTGATCATCCTCGTGCTGGCGGCGGTATTCGCGCCGCTCATCGCGCCGTATGACCCACTGCTGCAGACTACGGATGACCAGGGTAACCGGCTGAGAAACGCTACGATGAGCCTGGACCACTGGATGGGAACCGATACCATCGGGCGCGATGTGTTCAGCCGCCTGCTGCACGCCGGGCGCATCTCGCTGTCGGTGGCGTTTGTGGTCGTGATCGTCAGCGAGTCGTTTGGCGCATTGATTGGCGCAATATCGGGCTTTTACGGCGGTTGGGTGGATAGTTTCATCCAACGCATCGTCGAATTCTTGATCACGATTCCCCTGTTGCCGCTCTTGCTGGCCTTCTCGGCGCTCTTGCGGGGCCTCCAGGTTCCCATAGTGCCCGCTGAACTGAGCAGCGCCGTCATCATCTCGGTAGTTCTCATCCTCTTTTCCTGGATGGGGACCTGCCGCCTGGTGCGCGGTATGGTGCTTAGCCTGCGCGAGATGGACTTTATCGAGGCTTCGCGGGCGTTGGGCATGTCGGATTTGCGGATCATCGTGCGGCACATGATCCCCAACGCCATGGCGCCCATCATTGTGAACGCGACGTTGAGCCTGGGCGGGGTGATCATCCTGGAATCGGCCTTGAGCTTCTTGGGCTTTGGCATTCAGTTGCCGACAGCTACCTGGGGCAATATGTTGAACGAGTATCAGCACGACATGTGGACACAACCGGCCAAAGTGTTCTTTCCCGGGCTGACCATCTTTTTGGTCTCGCTGTCATTCAACTATGTAGGTGATGGACTACGCGACGCGCTTGACCCACGCCTCAAGATGTGATATAGATTAGGACGAAGGACGAAGGCTTGCCTTGAGCAAAGTCGAAGGGACGCAAGACCCCATTCGTTCTTCGTCCTTCGTCTTCCGTCGGATTTAGAAAGGAGAAAGAGTTCAGCGTGAGCACGAACGGTCGAGAAAATATCCTGGAAGTAAATGGACTCAAGACCTATTTTTTCACCGAAGATGGCGTCGTCAAGGCGGTAGATGGCGTCGACTTTGAGGTCAAGCGTGGGGAGATTTTAGGGCTGGTGGGTGAATCGGGGTGCGGCAAGAGCGTCACCTCGTTCACGATCATGCGTCTGATCGGTATGCCTGGCAAGATCGTAGGAGGCAGCATCAACTTTGACGGGCAAAGCCTGCTGGAATTGCCCGAGTCGGAGATGATCCATATTCGAGGCAACCGCATCTCGATGATTTTCCAACAACCCACGGGTTGTCTGAACCCGGTGTTCAAGGTCGGCGACCAGATCGCCGAAGTGTTAGATATTCACCAAAGCCTGGGCAAAGAGGCCGGTTGGGAACGCGCCATCGAGCTGATGCAAATGGTGGGTATCCCGGAACCAGAGAAAAAAGCCCACGCCTATCCCCACGAGATGTCGGGCGGGCAGGCGCAGCGTGTGATGATCGCTATGGCGTTGGCGTGCATCCCAGAGCTGCTCATCGCCGACGAGCCGACCACGGCGCTGGACGTGACCATTCAGGCCCAGATTTTGGACCTGATGCGCGATCTGCAGAAAAAGATGGACACTTCGATCATCCTCATCACCCACGACCTGGGCGTGGTGGCCGAAATGGTGGATCGAGTGTGTGTGATGTACGCCGGGCGCATCATTGAACAAACCGACGTAAAAACACTCTTTCGCGAGCCTCTGCATCCGTATACCAAGGGCCTGATCGCCTCAGTGCCGGTGATGGGTATTGTGCAGGACAAGCTGGACACGATCCCCGGCGCGGTGCCCAATTTGATTGATATGCCGCCCGGTTGTACATTTGCTCCGCGTTGCGCGGCCCGCATCGAGAATAACCTGACGATTTGTACGGAAGAAGAACCCAAGCTCAAGCCGGTCGCGCCGGGACACGGTGTGCGCTGCTGGCTATATCAATAGGGGACAGCTCTACTCACCTCCCACTGGCAAGGAGAAAGGCATGGAACAACTCAATACCACTATGAGCCGCAATGGCAAAGAAGACCTGATCGTCGTCGAAAACCTGGTCAAATACTTTCCCATTCGCGGGGGAATCTTGCAGCGCATTCAGGCGTGGGTTAAAGCCGTTGATGGCGTGAGCTTCACCGTCAAGAAAGGAGAGACGTTGGGGCTGGTAGGTGAAAGCGGTTGCGGCAAGACGACTGTCGGCCGGACCATTTTGGGCTTAATCCCCCACAACGACGGGAGCGTCTATTTCGAAGGCGAAGATGTGTTGGCGGCCTTTGCCTCCAAAAAGGAACGGGCAGCGCAGAGAAATGTCTGGAAGGTGATTGGCACTGCCTTTTTGTTTATATTTGGCCCCTTGTCTAACAAAAACATCTTTACCGACCCGGGCGCTGTTGGCGGAACGCTGCCATTTTTTATTTTGATCACATTGGCGTATGTGTTGGTTGGCCTGTGGCGAGGTATTGTCAGTTTGAACCGGGTTCAGACAATAAAACAATACTTTCTGGAGAATACGCCGATCTGGATTGCAGGTGTGATTATTGGGTTGGTATATTTTAATGGCTTGTTTGCTCTTTTGGAAGGTCTAGACCTGGGCGCGTTTTTGAGTGTAGTGATTTCGGCGGTGGGGATCGTGGCAGTGGGTTATGTCTTACACAAGCGCTACACCAACATCATCGACAAGCGCGTGAAAGGACTGCGCCGCAACATGCAGATTGTATTTCAAGACCCTTATTCATCGCTGGACCCCCGGGTTCCGGTGGGCGAGAGCATCGGCGAGGGGTTGTTGGTGCATGGCATTGGCAATTCGAGCGAACGATGGCAAAAGGTCCTGCGAACCTTGGATATGGTGGGAATGAAGGAATTCCACGCCCGCCGTTATCCGCACGAATTCTCTGGTGGACAGCGCCAACGCATTGGCATCGCGCGCGCGTTGGCATTGGGCCCTCGCTTCATCGTGTGCGACGAGCCGGTATCGGCGTTAGACGTGTCCATCCAGGCGCAGGTGCTGAACATTCTCAAAGACCTGCAGCGCGATCATGGGTTCTCGTATCTCTTTATCGCCCACAACTTGAGTGTGGTCGAACACATTAGCGACCGCGTCGCAGTGATGTACCTGGGCAAGATGGTCGAGCTGGCCGACCGCGAGGAACTGTTTGAAAATCCCTTGCACCCCTATACACAGGCGCTGATGTCGGCCATCCCTGTCCCCGACCCCACCCTCAAACGCGAACGCATCATCTTAAAGGGAGATGTGCCCAGCCCGGTTAATCCACCTAGCGGCTGCCGCTTCCACCCGCGCTGCCCGGTGGTGATGGACCACTGTAGTCAGGAAGAGCCGCGCTTTAAAGATATTGGTCAAGGCCACTTTGCCGCTTGCTGGCGGGTAGAATAATCAGACTTTACAAATCTGCAGAGGCCCCGCAGTCTGCAATCCAGCAATCATCGGCGGGGCCTCTCTTGTATCTGGGCAACAAGCTCAGAGGCGATCAGACGATGGAACAAGAGAGAAACCTGCCTCGCTTTCGCGAAATGACCATCACTGTGGTCATCGTTCTCATTGGGCTGATTTGGTTCGGCATCGCCTTGCCCGATCGAGACTGGTTATGGTTTCTGCCGGTTTTCAACGAGCGGGCCGCCAGGATTCATCTGTACCGAGACGGGCGAGAGTTGGTGCTTTATCCTGGCGACCGGGGATACGAGGAAATCAACGACGCCATCAATCAAATCGTGCGCCACATCAAAGCCAAAGAGCCGCTAGGAATGGCTATCGAGTCGCAAGAAGAATATTATACGCGTTTCTCCGCGGTAGAAGTGTTTTACGCTGAACCGGTTATCATCCACACGATACACGGCTTTCCTCAAGCCGACAAGTATTTGTTTCCCCAATCTGGACGTCACTATGACCCGCCGGTCGTGTTTGCCGGTATGCAGCGCCGTGCAGATTATCGAGGCGGTGTGCTTGTATTAGCCAGTCGAGAACGGCTTGACGCGGCTGTGGATGACGCCTGGGCGGCCCACTCGATCGAATAATCTCCGCTTTTTCCGGCCCCGGCCTGTACGGGCCAGAACCCCTCGCCTTGTCTTGTCAGCCGGGTTAAAAGACGTTATAATTATTTAAGGTTTCGGGCGACTCTTTAGGAGAGAAAAGAGGAATGACAAACCAGGACAACCTGTTCTGGAGAGGTAACCCAAACGGCCCCGGCCTACCACGCATCCTCATCGTCGATGACGATCCCGAAATCATCGAGATGCTCCAACACCTTCTGGAGCACAGCGCGTGCGAAATCGAAGCGCAGTATTCGGGCGAAGAGGCATGGCAGGCGTTGCTATCCTCTCAAGAAAAAGCCGGCGCCGAGTACGATTTGATCCTGCTCGACGTTATGATGGCCGAGATGAACGGCTTTGAGCTGTGCGAGCGGATCAAGCAGCACGAGCGATTTCGTTTCACGCCGGTGCTGATGATGACGGCGCTGGCCTCGGTAGACAACAAAGCGTTGGGATTGGGCGCCGGCGCCGACGATTATATCACCAAACCCTTCGACCCACGCGAAATGCTGGCGCGGGTGGGGGCAATGCTGCGCATCCGGCGCATGGAACAAGAACTCCGCCAGCGCAACCGCGAGTTGGCTATCCTCAATACGATTACTCAAAGTGTCGCTTCGAGCCTGGACCTGAACCAAATCCTGACCAGCGCCATGAACGGCATCGCGGAAATTGTCAACGTGCAAGCCGGGTATCTGGTCTTGCTCGACGCCGAATCGGGTGAGCGCTGCGTCTATCAACAATTCACGCGCCAGGGTCATGCAGAGGCCGAGCCGAATATGCTCCAGGGCAATATTGTTGATTTTGTTATGGACAACCGCTGCCCACTACTGATCAACGACGTCCCAGCAGACCCCAGGTTCTCCGGTCCGTCCGATGGGACCATCCGCTCGGTGTTATGCGTGCCCCTCGTGGTAAAAGATCAGACCGTGGGCGCGATCCAGGTCGTCAATAAGCACATCCTCCCCTTTGAGCAAAACGATCAAGATTTGCTCCTATCTATCGCGGCGTCGGTCGCCGCGGCTATCGAGAATGCGCAGCTCTATAGCGACCTGGCGCAGTCCACCAAAGAATTGGAACGCTCGCAGGCGCAACTCATCCAGGCCGAAAAGCTAGCCGCCGTCGGTCGCCTGGCGGCGTCTATTGCTCACGAAATCAACAACCCGCTACAGGCCATCCACAATAGCTTGCATTTAACTTTGCGCCCTACGTTATCGGAAGAAAAGCGCACGCGTTTTCTGGCCATGGCTCAGGAAGAGGTAGAGCGTTTGATGGATATTGTGCGGCGGCTGCTAGAATTTTATCGCCCTTCGCGCGGCCAACGCTCTGCCACCGACATTAACCGCGTTTTGGAAAACGTGTTGGCGCTGACGAACAAACGATTGCAACACGGAGGTGTAAAAGTAGAGACGCGCCTGTCTCCGCGGCTACCGCCGCTCCATGTCGTGCCAGATCACATCGCACAGGTGTTTCTCAACATCGTGATCAATGCGGTGGAGGCCATGCGTCAAGGCGGCAAGCTGACCATTGAGACGTTTCCGTCGCCCGAGGCTCAATGGGTGGACATTGTTTTTACCGACAGTGGCCCTGGGATGGACGACGAAACCAAAACGAGTATTTTTGAGCCATTCTTTACCACCAAAAGCACCGGTACCGGCCTGGGCTTGGCGATCAGCTATGGCATCATCGAGCGCCACGGCGGCCAGATCGTGGTCGAAAGTACCCCCGGGGTTGGCTCTACGTTTACCGTCCGGTTGCCCGCAAATCACATCGTTCGAACGCCAGAGGGGGGAGCATGAATGCGGAGCGAACATTGGCAAAAGCCAAGATACTGGTCGTAGATGATGAACCGGCCGCGCGGTTGTCGCTGGCCGAGTTGCTGTTATTAGAAGGATACGAAGTCGTCTCAGCGGCCAGCGGCGAGGAAGCAGTCGGGCTATTGCCAGAGGGACCTTTTGATTTGGCGATTGTGGACCTCAAAATGCCCGGTATGGATGGCTTGGAGCTGGTCAAGACGTTTCAAGAGCGTTCTGCAGAAACGGTGATCATTATGCTCACCGCTCACGGGACCCTAGACACGGCTGTCCAGGCCATGCGCAAGGGCGCGCACGATTATTTACTCAAACCGACCAACGTGAATGAAATTATGGTCAGTGTGAAAGCCGGGCTGGACAAACGCCGGCGCGAACTGCGCCGGCGCGAGTTGCTCTCGTTGATGCAGCATACTCTGGCTGCCATCACCGAAGAAACGCCTGTGCCCGCTGCCGAACCGCCGGCCATGACCGACCGCTTTTTGCAGGTCCGCGAGGTCTTGGTGGACCAGCAGAAACACCTAGCAATGCTGCGGGGAGAAGCCCTGGACTTGACCCCCACCGAGTTCAAGCTACTGATCCATCTACTTTCAAACCCCGACCGCGTGCTAAGCCCCCAAGAGCTGGTTCGTGAAGTTCAAGGTTACGATGCTGATCACTGGGAGGCGCGCTCGATTATCCGCGTGCACGTCCGCCGCCTACGGCAAAAACTCGAGCCGGACCCAACCGATCCGATATACATTGTCACGGTACGCGGAGCGGGCTATATGTTTGCTTCCAGACCCCTTATGTAATGGTTCGTCCCGTTCATGGCGGTGCGGAAATCAAGTCGGCTTTGATTGGGCAGTTTCAAGCGCCAACCCTTTTTCACCGACGTCGACGCAGATTTTCGTCCCCGGCGGCGGGTCGGCCTGCAACATAAAGTCGGCCAGAGGTTCGCGCACCCATTTGTTCAAGATGCGTCGCAGGGGACGCGCGCCCCATTCCGGATGGTCATTTTTATCTAGCAGCCAGGTCCGAGCGGCGTCGGTAACATCCAGGCTCAAGTCACGCGCCTCCAGCAGCTTTTGTTCCTTTTTGAGCATCAGTCCCAAAATGAGACCCAGTTGCTCCCTCGAGAGCGGGTGAAAGAGGATGATTTCGTCCAGGCGGTTCAGGAATTCGGGTCGAAAGTGGCTTTTGACCTCGTTCATCACCAGCTCGCGGGCCGCTTCGCTGATGGTCGCCTCGATCAAGTACTCGGAACCCAGGTTACTGGTCAGCACGATGACCGTCTCGCTAAAAGAAACCGTGTTACCCTGGCCATCCGTCAGCCGGCCTTCTTCCAACACCTGTAAAAGAACATCCGTCACGCGCGGGTGGGCCTTTTCCACTTCGTCGAACAGCACGACCACGTAGGGCTGGCCGCGCACCGCGTCGGTGAGCTGGCCGCCGCCCTCAAAACCCACGTAGCCCGGCGGCGCGCCGATGAGCCGATTGACGCTGGCTTCGTTTTGGTACTCGCTCATATCCAGTTCGATCGAGGCGTCTTCATTGCCGAACAAAAACTCGGCCAGGGCCTTGGCCAATTCGGTCTTGCCCACCCCGGTAGGGCCGAGGAAGAGAAAGCTGCCAATGGGTCGCTTGGGGTCTTTGAGGCCCACGCGGGCCGTCTTGATGGCGCGGCTGACGGCCTGCACGGCTTCGTCCTGGCCGATGATGCGCCGGTGCAGGTGCGCATCCATTTGGGCGTAGCGGGCGCGCTGGTCGGCGCCCAGTTGGTCCACCGGTACGCCGGTCATCATATTGACGGCGCGCAAGACGTCATCAGCGTCCAGCGATTTGTCGGCCGGCGCGCCCGGATGAAAGGCCAGGTCTTGCATGCCCGCCCGGACCAGGGCGCACGAGCGATGAAGTAGGTGTATGGCCGACGCAGGCAGGGGTTGTTCTGTCAGATAGCGCTGGGCCATTGTCGCGGCGGTTTGCAGGCTGTCAGGGGCGATCTGGATGTTGTATTCGTGCGTCAACTGGCTGCGGTGCACGTTCAAAATCGCCAGTGTCTCTTCGGCAGTGGCGGCAGGCACGCGCAACAAGTGGCTGTGTCCTGCCACGGCGCTGTCAGACGCCAGGTTTTCGTTATAAGCCGTCTCGGTCGTCGTGCCGATGAGCACCGGGTCGTGGTTGAGAAAGGCTTGCTGGATCTCGCGGGCGGCCTTGAGCAGGTCGGGGCGCATGGTGCGCTCGAAAAAGCGGTGCAGCTCGGGCAACATCAAGACGCCGCCGCGCGCCTGGCGCAGCCCGGCCCGCATAGCGCGGTCGGGCGCATCAATCAGGGCCGCTTCGGAGATTTGAATCAGCTTATCCATGTCCACCGGTCCTCTCCCCTCAACGATGAGATGGGACAGACTGGCGGCCAGGGAACGCTTGCCCACGCCAGCTGGACCGATCAAGATCACGTGACGGTCTTGAGCCAGCGAGAGCAGGTTGATCAGCTCGCGCAACAGCGCTTCGCGGTAGTAGAGCGGCGTCAGCTCGCCCCCACGGGCCAGCGCCGCCCAATCGCGGGTGATCGTTTCGCGTTGGAGGGAGGTGTTCTGCAACACCTGGCTCATGGCGCTGGGCGTGACGCCGTGGCGCTGCAACACGCCCGCCGTCGAGACGCCTTTTTGCGACATGGCCGCCAGCACGTGCTCCGGGGCGACCTGTAGCTCGTCCATGGCGTGGGCGATGGTCAATGCTTCGTCCAGAACGATCACCAATTCGTCGGCCAGCGGGGTTTTGCCGCCATGATCGTCCTCCAGGTCCATGTTTGCGTCGCAGCCGGGATGGGTGCGCGTCAGTTGCTCGACCTGCCGCTCCAGGTCCGTCAGGTCGAAACCGCGCTCCTGGGCAAAGCCGCTCAAAACGCGCCGCGCCGGGCCCTTGGCGTCGCGGATGAGCGTCAAGAGTAAAAGCTCCGGCGTCAGCAGGCGCTGGCCCGTGCGGCGAGTCTGCAGGGCCGCGTCGGTCAGCGCGGTGGTTAACGCTGCATTGGGGATGCGCGGGCTAAGCGTACCACGTTTGTCTTGGGCCATATTCATACTCCAAATAACGGACCAGGATCACCGACAGTATAACACACAGGGACCGCATGGCACAAGGGAGGGTCTCGGTAATCTGCGCGCCAGGCCCCATCAGCGGGAGGCCTCTTTATCCAGGATTTGATCCACTCGTTCGGCGGCTGCGGCCAGCGCCGCGGCCGGGTCGGCCCCGGTGAACAGCGCTTCCTCGATAGCCAGCCCTATCTCGCGGCTGGCCGCGGCGTAGGCCGGGATGTTGGGGCGGGCGCGGGCGACGCTCATCTGGTCCAGGATCACGCGGGCGCGAGGTTCGGAAAGCAGGTATTGCTGGTACGCCTCTGAAGCGACGACAGAGCGCCGCAGCGGCAAGTAGCCCGTGGCGGCGCTCCAGCGCAGATTGACCTCGGAACTGGTCATCCAGGCAATAAAGGTCCAGGCGGCCGGCTTGTCCCGGCAGCTCGCCATCACGGCCAGATTGGCCCCGCCGACGCCGGTCGCCCGGCCCGCCGGGCCAGCCGGCAGCGGCGCGATCCCCAGGTTATCGCCCAGGGCCTGCACGTAATAGCTGAGGCGGGCGGTCGAAGCCAGCGTCATGGCGATTTGGCCCTTTTCAAAACCCTCTGCGGGCGGCGCCAGGGGGATGCTGCCGGCCTCGACCATCGCTTGCCAGAAAGCCAGCGCCTGCACACCGGGAGGCTCGTGAAAGCGGGAGGCCGAAAAATCCCCGGCAAATATCTCGCCGCCGGCCTGCCAGAGAAAAGCAAACCAATAGTAAACGACGCCCTCGCTGGCTCGGAGAGGGAAAGAGAGTCCCCACCGGTCGGTTTGACCATCGCCGTCGGCGTCAACCGTCAGGGCGGCGGCGGCGGCGGCCAGCTCTTCCCAGGTTGCCGGAGGCGCGGTCGAGTCAAAACGCGCCCGATTGTAATACAGCGCAATGTTGCTCAAAGAAAAGGGCATGGACCACACCTCGCCTGCATAAGTCGCTGTTTCCCAGGCCAGCGGCCACACGTCTTCCCGGTCGGACGCGGCGAGCCACTCCTCGATACGGGCGATGGCCCCGGCCTCAGCCAGCTCCGACGACCAGAATTGGTCGATCTGAGCCAGGTCGGGCGCAGCCCCGCCGGCAATGGCCGTGAACAGCTTGTCGCGCATGGTCCACAGGTCGCCGCCATAGCTGGGTTGGACCAGGATGTCGGGGTGGGTGCGGTTGAACTCGTCTACCAGCGTCTCGAATTGCTCACCCAGGGCGCCTCCGTAGGCGTGCCACAGCGTCAGACGCACCGGGGCGGCGTCGCGCTCGGCCGGGCCGCACGCCGCTGTGGTGATGATGAGCATCAGGATCAGGCTCGGAATGCGTTTCATGTTTCGCTCCTCGTTGACTATCCGTCGTAATGGACCAGGCTCACGCCGCGCGCCAACCAGCGCTGCGTTCCCAGAAAAAGCAAGACGATGGGCAGGGCTGCTATCAACGCGGCGGCCATGACCACCGGCCAGTCGGGGCCGGCCTCGCTGTGCAGCAGCGCCAAGCCGACCGGCCAAGTATAACGCTGCGGGGTCTGTAGCACAATCAGCGGCCAAAGAAAGCTGTTCCAGGACCAGAGAAAGCTGAACAGCCCCACCGTCGCCAGCGCCGGCCGGGAGAGAGGCAAAAAGACGCGCCACAGCAAGCCCAGCCGCGAGCAGCCCTCCAATCGGGCAGCGTCCTCCAGCTCGGTCGAAAAAGCGATAAAATATTGGCGCAGCACAAACACACCAAAAGGGTGCGCCAGCGCCGGCGCGATCAAGGCGGCGTAGCTGTCGAGCCAGTGCAGCCGGCGCATGAGCATAAAGGTGGGTAGCAGCGTCACGTGCTGGGGAATGATGAGTGTGCCCAGGAAGAGCAGAAACAGGGTATCGCGCCCTCGAAAGTGCAGCCGCGCAAATACAAAGGCCGCCAACGCCGCCGTTATCACTTGGCCGCTGGCGGTCAGCCCCGACACCAGCAAGCTGTTCACCAAGTAGCGGGCCAGGGGGGCCATGTGAGCCGCCCGCACAAACGCCGACCACGGCCTCGGTCCCCCGCCCAGCGCTGCCGCCAATGCCCAGCCGAACGGCGCCAGCGCCGCTCCCGCGCCCACCAGTAGCGCTGTGTGGACAAACAGCGTCCCCCTGTTAATTTGCCGACTTGCCAACCTGTTCATCTGTGCGCCCACCTCTGAAACTGCTGCCACGTCAGCGGAAACAAGACCAGGAACAGCGCCCAGCCGATGGTCGCCCCATAGCCCAGTTCGCGCAGGCCGATAGCCCGGTCGTACAGGTAAAAAGCCAGGGTGGTCGTACTGCGGGCCGGGCCGCCGCCAGTGAGCACGTAGACGGGCCCGAAAACCTGGCCGGCGAAAATGGCCCCGGTGATCAGGACCAGCGCGGTGGTGGGACGCAACAAAGGCCAGGTGACGTGGCGAAAGCGCGCCCAACTCCCGGCGCCATCTATGGCGGCGGATTCGTAAAAAACGCCCGGAATGGTTTGCAGGCCGGCCAAAAAGATCAAGGCATGATAGCCAGTGAAGCGCCAGACGTGGACCAAGATGAGGGCCGGCAGCGCCCAGGCCGGGTCGGTGAGCCAGCCGGGCCCGGGCAGACCCAGGGCTTGCAGCCCTCGATTGACCGGTCCGAGCTGCGGTTGCAAGGCCCATTCCCAAAAGAGGGCCGCGACGACCGTCGAGAGAACGACCGGTAAGAAAAACGCCAGGCGGTAAAACGTGCTCGCCCGCAGAGGCCGGTTGAGCGCCAGCGCCAGCAAGAGGGCCAGGGCGGCGCTGGCGGGCACGCTCCCCAAAGTATACAGCGCCGTGACCTTGAGCGCGGCCCAAAACTCACGGTCGCCCAACAGTCGCATCCAATTACCCAAACCCACGAACTGCCGGTGGGGTCCCAGTAGAGGCCAGTCCCACAAGGACAAGTACAGGGAAAAGCCAATAGGAAGCAGGATAAACACGGCGGCGACGAGGGCCGTGGGACCAAGACCGACCAAAATGGCTATGCGGCTCTCGGAGAGCAGGTGGAGCGGGCGGCTCATTTCATATCGCCTTTGTCGAATGGCAGGCCATTGTATATCAGCGCGGGGGAACTGTAAAGAGAAGGCCAGTGTGCTCGCAGCGCAGCGGCGCGCGTGTTGTCAGATGGCGGGATTTCACATATACTTATGCACCTGCCTGGAGCGCCAGAGGGGCAGTTTTCAACGCACGTCGGAAAGGAGACACCCACATTGTCCGCTCTGCTCGAGATCAAAAATCTTTCTACCCACTTTTACACTCAGGATGGCGTCGTCAAGGCCGTGAACGGCATTTCTTACACGATGGGCGAAGGAGAAACACTGGGCATCGTGGGCGAGAGCGGCTGCGGCAAAAGCGTGAGCATGCTCTCGGTGATGCGGCTCATTCCCCAGCCCCCCGGCAGAATCGAGACGGGCCAAGTGCTGTTCTGCGGGCGCGACCTGCTCAAAATCCCTGACGACGAGATGCGTCGCGTGCGCGGGGCCGACATCGCCATGATCTTTCAGGACCCGATGACCTCGCTCAACCCGGTGCTGACGGTGGGCTTTCAGATCATGGAGGCGCTCAAGCTGCACCAGGGCATGAACACCCACCAGGCCCGCGAGCGCTCGGCAGAATTATTGAGCATGGTGGGCATCCCCAATCCCGCGGACCGCCTGGACGATTACCCACACCAATTCTCCGGCGGCATGCGCCAGCGGGCCATGATCGCCATGAGCCTGTCGTGCAACCCCAAGCTGCTCATTGCCGACGAGCCGACCACCGCGTTGGACGTGACGATTCAGGCGCAGATCATCGACCTGGTCAAGCGGCTGCAAGAGCAGTTGGGCATGGCCGTGATCTGGATCACTCACGACTTGGGGGTGGTGGCCCGGTTGACCAGGCGGGTGATCGTGATGTACGCCGGATACATCATCGAAGACGCGCCGGTCAAAGAGCTGTACGGCGCGCCGCGCCATCCTTATACCATCGGGTTACTGGGGTCGCTGCCCCGGCTGGACGAAGCGCCGGGAGCCAAGCTGCTCTCCATTCCCGGCCAGCCGCCCGACCTGGTGGCCTTGCCGCAGGGCTGCCCCTTTGCGCCCCGGTGTGGCTTTGCCGTGGAGCGCTGTCTGAACGAAAACCCAAGCCTGGAAATCGTCAGTCCCCAACACAAGGTGGCATGTTGGGAACACGCACGCACCAAAGGAATATGGAACAATGGGCAACATGGCTGAGATCAAGCGCGACGTTCGTGAGCCTCAGTCGAACGACAACGGGAGCCGCGAGGTTCTGATCCAGATCAAAGGGCTGAAAAAATACTTCCCCATCACGCGCGGCGTGCTGCAGCGGCGCGTAGGCGACGTCAAGGCGGTGGATGACGTCACCTTTGACATCTACCGGGGTGAGACGCTGGGCCTGGTGGGCGAGAGCGGCTGCGGCAAATCCACCACCGGGCGGACGCTCCTGCAACTGTACCGCCCCACCGCAGGGCGCATCTTGCTAGAAGGGACAGACCTGGCGCAGCTCAGGCGGGGCAAGCTCCAACACATGCGCCGCCGCATGCAGATGATCTTCCAGGACCCCTATGCCTCGCTGAACCCGCGTATGACGGTGGGCAGCATCGTCGGAGAGCCGATGGAGATTTATAAAACGGCCAAAGGCAAGGAAAAAAGGGCGCGCGTGGAAGAGCTGCTGCACCTGGTCGGCTTGAATCCCTACTTTGCCAGTCGCTATCCTCACGAGTTCTCCGGCGGCCAGCGTCAGCGCATCGGCATCGCCCGGGCTCTGGCCCTCAACCCTGACTTTATCGTGTGCGACGAGCCGATTGCCGCGCTGGACGTGTCCATTCAAGCCCAGGTGGTCAACCTGCTGGAAGACCTGCAAGAGCGTTTCAACCTCACCTATCTCTTTATCGCCCACGACCTTTCAATGGTGCGCCACATTAGCGACCGGGTGGCGGTGATGTACCTGGGCAAGATCGTCGAATTGACCGACCGCGACACGCTGTACACCCGTCCGCTGCACCCCTACACGCAGGCGTTGCTGTCGGCCGTGCCCATCCCCGACCCGCTGATCGAGGAGCAGCGCCAGCGCATTATCCTGCAAGGTGACGTGCCCAGCCCGGCCAACCCGCCGGTGGGATGCAACTTTAACACTCGCTGCCCCATCGCCAAGGACATCTGCTTCGAGACCGAGCCGGAGTTCAAGACAGAAGCGCCGGGGCATTGGGTGGCCTGTCACTTGTCACCTTGAAACCCAGGCTCGCCGGTACGGATGGGCTTGTCCGGCGCCACGGGAGAGTTATTATGACTCTCCCGTGTGTGTTTCAGCGTCAAAGCGTCGCGTGCGCGACTTTTGTCACTACCTTTTTGGTCGAATTGTGTTAAAATGGCTTGGGTTCTTTTGCCAAGGAAAAAACGGTCCCAAAAAGCTCGCTGGCCGGCCAATCTAAAACTGTACCGCCACTGTTTTTCTCTTTTCTGAAAGAGAAGCTTGGGCAGCCGACGATTGCATATCAACTACTTTGGAACGAAATGGGAGGAGAACGTGACAGAAAAGACGCGTGAGGAAATCAGAATCCTTTTGGCTAGCACGGATCCAAAAGAATTACGCCAGGGTTTGGAAATGGTGCGCCAGGAAATCTCCCGCGTGGGTTCAAGCGAGGCCCGGCCCCTGTTTGAAATGGTTTCGGCCATCTTTTACGTCGATCCGCTGGACCACCCGGAATTGATGCCCATACTCGACCAGGCGATCAGCCTCGTGGTAGGTTTTGGCGAGTGGGTCATTCCCGTTTTGTTGGATAGCCTGGACGCGGGCGACCTCAAGGCCCAACTAGCCATCGGCCACGCTCTAGGCCGCATTGGGGTGGATGCCATCGAGCCGCTGATGAACGCATATCAGGCTTCGGCCGACCCGGCCCGCCGCACGTTCATCCTGTACGCGTTAAGCAAGATCAAATCGCCCAAGATCGTGCAAGCCGCGCCCTTGGCGCTCGAGGCGGCCCAATCCGAGGATCTGGAGCTGAGAGACACCGCGACGCGGGCGCTGGGCAAGTTTGTAGAATCCGTTCCGCCGTCAGACCTATCTGAGGAATTATTGCCGATCTTGATCGCCCAGTTGCGCACCAATCTTGCCGATCCAAGCCCAGGGATTCGCGCCAAAGCGGTGCGCAGTTTAGGCAAACTGGCCCGGTTCGGCCACCTTGATGAACAAGAGCGAGAAAAGCTCAAGACGCTGTGTAAGCTCATCCTGGGCACCGATGGGAATTTCGATTGGGATCGCGCCTACGTTGTCCGTAAGGAGGCCGAAGAGGCGCTCAGGTATGCCTGACAAGAACACAAAACGGCGGGCCGAATTTCGTTGGCCCGCCGTTTTTTTGTTGTCATCCGCCCACATTACGCGAGGCGCGTGAGTAGATGAGTGTAGATGCCCCGGTTACGGTGTAGTAACCTCACCACTAAAGCAGGCGATGTTAGTCCCAAAGAAGGTG
Organism: Anaerolineae bacterium; assembly: GCA_034435435.1. Lineage (GTDB taxonomy): Bacteria > Chloroflexota > Anaerolineae > S140-20 > S140-20 > DAOTXN01. The sequence goes on from DAOTXN010000109.1 coordinate 85,190, forward strand.
TCGCCGGTCATCTCTGCACAGTTGGTCCACGTACCGACGCGGCGGCCCGTGGCGCTAAAAGAAACGACGTGGGTCTCGCCAGGTGTGCCAGGGACCGAGAATACACCCAGGTCGCTGCCACCCCACGGCAGCGTACCGGCGCCGTCGTAGTACCAGGTATCGCCAACCGTGCCGTCTTCGTTTTCCGCGCCGACCGTGGCGTCGCCCGTGTCACCGGCATAGGGACCATAGGTAAAGTGGATGTTGCCGCTGCCGCGCTCCAGCCAGATCTGGAAGCTGAAAGTGGAGCCGGCGTCTCCATAGCGCGGCACGTTCTCCCATTCGAAAATGTCCCAAACGCGAACCCCATCGGTCAGCGCCCCCAGGTACCAGTTGCCGCCAGCGCCCAGGTTCAGGTCGGTCCACCAGGGTGCAAGCAAGTTGTCGGGGATGGCCGGGTCCGGGAAGTTCTGGTTGGTAGCCGAAGTTGCCACACCACTGGCCGTTCCCAGCTCCAGGGTTCCGTTGACCGACCAGATGCCGTCCGTGTAGTTCTGTCCCAGATAGTCGATGTCCAGGCCAGTGATGATCCAGCCACCGTCGTCACAGTTGGAGGGGCACGCTATGGGCGTGATGCCAAAGCTAGCCAGTGGGAGATAGCCATAGAGCGCATCTGCATCGACGTCCACCACCGGCAGGCCGGCGCCGGCGATGGTCCCATCGAACTTGACGCCGTTGCCATCTGGATCGCCGCCGACGACGCTACCCGGCACCAGGCGCAGATAGTTCGGCAGGTGGTCCGTCATGCTAACGGTGGCGTCCTCAAAGCCGGTGTTCTCGATGGTGATCGTGCAGTCGGTTGTCTCGTCTTTTGCAAACACGGCTGGATCGCAAGACTTGGACATGGTCACAGACGGCTCACCACGCACGATGGTGACGGGCATGTGCAACATGTGCGTACCATCGGTTAGCTTGATCATGCCGAAGCGGACCTCGCCCAATGGCACACGGCCAGCGTTAATGGTAATGTCGAACGTCGCCTCACCGTCGGCCGGTACGAACAGAGTGGGTGGGACGGTGATGGACCAGTCGTTCTGTTTTCTTGTGGTCCATAGATACCAGGTGCTGTCCGAGCCGGTGACGTCTTTGGCCGTGCGCTGGAGAGTGATCCGCCCTGGCATATTGGGATGGTACACGCTGGGATAGTTGGCGTGCCACAGTTCGGTCTCGAGGGCGCGATAGTTGGCCCCGGTTTCGTCGAACGTAATGCCGGGGTCTCCTGCCTTACGCAACTCGATGCGACCCGAACCATAGTCATAGGCATCGGCTGGCGTGACGGCGTCTTCCTTGTAGACCTTGTGGATCCTGGCGGTCGTCATCAGCGCAGATTTGATCTGGCCCGGCGTCCAGTCGGGATGCAGGTCTTTGAGCAGCGCCGCAGCACCGGCGACGTGTGGGCTGGACATCGAGGTACCCTGGATGGCCTGGAACAGCTCATCCTGCGGGCCCATGCCGCCCACACCCTGCTCGACTCCTAGTGGGGTCTCACCGGCCAGGATTTGCACGCCCGGCGCGGTTACGTCGGGCTTGCTGACACCCAGCGTCTGGGCAGGGCCACCCCGCGAGCTAAAGGCGGCCATGACGTCGCCTTGGGTCTTGGCCTTGACGCCGCCGCTCAGCGTGCCCACCACGCCGGTGTGCGTGGCGACAAAGTCCAGCAGCGCCACGCCGGCGTCGTTCTCGAGGTGAATGCTGGGGATGTAGTGAGGGTCGGTGGATACACCCTGTAGCGAGGGGTTGTAGAGAATCATACCGCCCGCGCCGCCTTCCGCCACGTTAAAGCTCTTGGTCACCCGGGCGATGACGCCGCGCTCGCACACGACGATTTGGCCGCTAAAAGTACCAGGCGCAAAAGGAGACAGGCACAGCGCATCGCCATAGTCCGCCGCCAGTACGACATCGCCTGTGTAGCCACCCGTGATGGAAGCGCCGTCCAGGACCAACTCGTCGCCATTGTCGGCTGTTACCGTCACGTCGGCCGCAAAGGTGCGGTCGTGAGTGCTGGCAGCCACCGTGGTCACCCACGGGCCGCGATGGCCGACCGTGTTGGGGCCGGGGCCAGAGTTGCCGGCCGAGGCAGCCACAAACACGCCCGCCTCGTAGGCGTCGAGGAAGGCCAGATCGGGAGCTTCAGAATAGGGGTTGGTGCCGCCGCCGATTGAAAAGTTGACCGCGTCCACGCCATCGATGATGGCCTGCTGCATGGCGGCCGCCGAGTCGGTAAAGTAGCAACCTTCGAGGGCGCACACCCGGTACATGATGATGTGAGCGCGGGGGGCGATGCCGGACACCTTGCCGCGCGGCACGCCGAGCAGGATTGAGTCAACCCCATAGTTACCCGCCGCTGTGCTGCTGGTGTGTGTACCGTGGCCGTCGTCGTCGCGGGCCGAGTCATACTCGCCCAGGTTGGTGACAGGGTCGTAGGGGATTAGTCCTATAGTGGCTTTGTAAGTATCCAAGAAGGTATAAGCCCCAATTAGCTTGTTATTGCAGGTAAACGGCGCGTCATTGGGGTTCCAGGCCGTGTTGCCAAAATCACACGCATAGGGCCCCCCCGGCGGTGCAGGATAAGACTTTCCGCTGGGATCTGGGTCGGAGAACGAGGGATGCTCGGGCCAGATACCCGTGTCGAGGATACCCACGACAACTCCTTCACCAGCTTCACTACTGCCGCCCAGCTCTTGCCAGAGCTTTTTGGCGCCGATGAACGAAGGGCTGCGGTCTGTGTCGACCTGGGCCACCTGGTCAAAGTAAATGTTTTCGACGTTGGGCAGCTTGGACAGCGTCTCAAGCTGGCTTTCAGGGACGAGCATCGCCACGCCACCCAAGATGACGTCGTAGCGATAGGTGACCTTGGCGCCGGGGATAGCCGCCTGCGCCGCGGCGACAAACACGTCTTGGCGCGTCCTGAGGTATTTGAGATACGCTTGGCTTTCAGCCGACGCGACGTCTAGTTTCTCCTCCCCTGTGACTTTCGGGTTGGTCGCAGCTAAGCCAGATACATTACCGGTGTAGATAGCCAGCGGAGCATCTTTTAATTTAACAATGACGCTGACCCATTCCTCACCGTCTGCAGCTCTGATCTTGGCATTCGCGGCCGGCGCTTCTGAGACGAACTCTACGCCAGTGGCTGCACGCTCGCGCGGTTCAACCGGGCCAGCGGCAGTGAATTCTATACTGAACGCTGAGAGCAGTACGGCCAGTATGAGAATTAGAGACAGGAATCTTGAGCATTTCATAATCTATTTTTCCCCCTTGTTTTTTTAGAGTAACAGAGATCCCGAGATGCTTTATCTAGTACTCCTTCCAGCAGGCCCCACCCCCTTTCTGAACGGTCGCTTTTCTGCCCATAGCCTTGCACATCACACGTTGCTGTAGAATAACCATCACCGATTTTCAAGATAGCATAGGGCGAAGTAACTTTCGCGCATAAATGCTGTCTTGACTAACGGGAGAGCACCTATAAAAAGACAGTGTATCGTGTATTCACTTTAGTTGAACGCGAAGAAGAGAGAGCAGGCAGAAACGCTTCATATGATTATACAACAGAAAGTAAAAAGGTCCAACGCCCAAAAGTTATAAAATGGTAAAAATCTGACTCCTATTCCACCGTCACACTCTTGGCCAGGTTGCGCGGTTGGTCCACGTCGCACCCTCGGCGCACGGCGATGTGATAGGCCAGCAATTGCAGCGGGATGACTGTGAGCATCGGCGTGAGCAACGGCGGGGCCGGCGGCACGGTGAGCACGTAATCGGCCTTGGCCCGAATTTCCTGGTCGCCTTCTGTCACCAGCGCGATCACGATGCCGCCCCGCGCTTTGACTTGCTCCACCTGGCTGAGCATCTTGTCGTACACATTGTCGCGCACGGCGATGGCGACCACCGGCATGGCTTTGTCGATCAGCGCGATGGGGCCGTGCTTCATCTCGCCGGCGGGGTAGCCCTCGGCGTGAATGTAGCTGATTTCTTTGAGCTTGAGCGCCCCCTCTAGCGCCACAGGATAGTTGATGCCTCGCCCCAGAAACAGGAAATGCTCGCGCTGGAAAAAGGCGTTAGCCAGCGCCTCAAAATCATTGCCGTTCCCCAACACGTGACTGATCAGGTCGGGCAGGCGGGCCAGGTCTTTGACGTATTGGCGCTGCTGCTCAGGGCTGAGCACTCCGCGCAGCGTCCCCAAATGGATGCCGAGCATGTACAGGTCTACCAACGACGTGGTGAAAGCCTTGGTACTGGCGACGCCGATTTCCGGTCCGGCGTGCATCAAGATGGCCCCGTCCACCGTGCGGTGGGCCTGGCTGCCGATGACGTTGACGATGCTCCACAATCGGGCGCCTTTGTTGCGCGCCTCTTCCAGCGCCGCCAGCGTGTCCACGGTCTCGCCGCTCTGCGTGATGGCCAGCACGGCCGTGTTCCCGTTGATGATAGGATCGCGGTAGCGGAACTCGGAGCCATAGTCCACTTCGACCGGCAGACGGGCCAGGCTTTCGATGAGAAACTTGCCCACCTGTCCGGCGTAGGCCGACGTGCCGCAGGCGACGATGATGAGTTTTTCCAGCTTGCGGGCCTCTTGCGGCGTCAGCGGGATTTCTTTGTCCAGTCGCATCTGTCCCGCTTCAAAGTCGGCCCGGCCACGGATGGTGTCGGTGGCGGCGCGGGCCTGTTCGTAAATCTCTTTTTCCATAAAGCGGCTGTACTCGCCCCTGGCCGCCGACACGGGGTCCCACGAGATGGTGTGAACCTGTTTGTCCACGGGCCGGCCGTCGTCGAGCCGGTAGACCTGGTAGCCGTCGGCGGTCACGACGGCCATCTCGCGGCTCTCCAAAAAGACCATGCGCCGGGTGTGCTCCATAATGGCGGGCATATCGGAGGCGATGAACATTTCACCGTCGCCGATGCCGATGGTGACGCCGCCAGCGTTGCCGATGCGAGCGGCCACCAGCCGGTCGGGCTCGCGCTTGCTGATCACGACCACCCCATGCGCGCCCCGCAGTTGGCTCAGCGCGCAGCGGGTGGCCTCGAACAGACTCTCGCCGGCCGCCAGGCAACGCTCGATGATGTGCGCGATGACCTCGGTGTCGGTCTCGGAGCTAAACACGGCTCCTTCGGCCTGCAGATCGTCGCGCAGCTCTAGAAAATTCTCTACGATGCCGTTATGTACTACAACCACGTCGCCGGTCATGCCTACGTGGGGGTGGGCGTTGCGCTGGCTCGGCTCGCCGTGGGTGGCCCAACGCGTATGGCCGATGCCGATGCGCCCGTGCACGGGTTGCGCCTCCAACAGCGTCCCTAGTGCGCTCAACTTGCCCACGTCGCGGCGGATGGCGATGCTGCCGTTTTCCTCAAACACGGCCAGCCCGGCCGAGTCGTAGCCTCGATATTCCAGTCGTTTCAATCCTTCATAGATGATCGGCGTCGCCTGGCGCGGGCCGACGTAACCTACGATGCCACACATGACAGTGCCTCCTCAAGCATGAAATAATGGATCAATGGGGGATACCCATTGATGGTTTTTGGTCTGTTGGTCTAGTGGTGCGCCAGTGCTGCGCCCTTTTGTGCGCCGATCGCTCGGTTTTTTGTGGGCCAGATGGGTGTGGGGAAAAAGATTAGAGGGATGGCAACCCCCTAGACGGCATCCGCTGATCTTTCGATTTTCTCCGCGTCGGTTAACGCGGATTAGCCCCACCTCGCGGCAGGGAACCGTCTCCTCGTCACCCGGTTTCCAGTAGATAGTAAAAAGTAGTCGGTAGACTGGGGGACCGGGCCGTGCGCTGTCTTTCCCTGGCAGTTTTTTCGATAGGCGCCTCCTCTTGGTTCTGTTGAGTAGGCGCTATTTTACCACGAAAGGGTTGGTATGCGATAGGAAGCCGGTATGAAATGTGTTAAAAGTCGGCCAGGGCATCGGCCAACTCTTGGGCGGTCTGGAATCGCTCGGCGGGGTTTTTGGACAAGGCTCTGAGGACGATGGTCTCCAGCTCCGACGGCACGTCTGGAGCCAGTTGGCGCGGCGGGCGCGGTGTGACGTTGGCTTGCTGCCACAACACCTCCATCACCGAGTCGGCCTTGAAGGGCGGGCGGGCGGTCAACATTTCGTACAGCATCACGCCCAAAGAATAGATGTCGCTGCGGGCGTCAAAGCGGGGCGGGTCGCTCAATTGCTCCGGCGCGATGTAGGTAGGGCTGCCCCACACCCGGCCCGGCTCGGTGTAGCGCGGGCCGCCTCGCAACACGGCCAATCCAAAATCAACCAAGATGGCTTGCCCTTCCCGGTTGATCAAGATGTTGGCCGGCTTGAGGTCGCGATGGACTGCGCCGTGGGCGTGGGCGTAGGCCAGTCCCGTGGCGACCTGCCGGGCAATCTGTACAGCCTCATCCACAGGCAGCATTTCTCCGCCGGTGCTCGCCTCGGTCAGCCGCCCTTTGAGGCTAACGCCGTCAATAAATTCCATAATCATATAGATGAGGTTTTCTGTCTCGCCAAAATCGAACACCTGCACGATGTTGGGGTGGCGCAGCGCGGCGGCGATGCGCGCCTCTTGCAGGAACCGCGCCCGCATTTCCTCCGATTCGACCAGCGCCGGGGGCAGAATTTTGATGGCGACGGAGCGGTCCAGCAACGGGTGATAGCCTTTGTACACCTGGCCCATGCCTCCTTCGCCCAGTTTTTGACCCACCTGACAACTGCCCAGCGTGCGGCCGGTGAGCGGCGGCGAGAGCGCGGCCAAATCGGCGCTCACTGTGCCGGTCTCTTCCCTCATGGATGTGGCAGCGGCAAGCGCCGGTTCCGGCGCGGCGCTTCGACCCCGATACCACAAAAAACCCAGTCCGCCCAAGGCCAACAGCCCACCCAGGACGATCAACGGTAGCACGGGAAAGCTCTTGCCTGGCTGCGACGACGTTGGAGTCGCCGGGGCTGTAACAGGGGTGGGCGAGGATGTTTGTGTGGGCGACGCAATAGTATTCGTGGGGGACGGGGGCGTGTGGGTCGGCGAGACCGTCGGTTCGACGGTTTGAGGTTCGACCTGAAGCATGGCGGTCGCGCTGGGCTGCGGCTCGCTGGTCGGGGCCAGCGGGGCGATGAGCAGGCTCATGGGCTGGATTTGTAGACCGTCGGCGCTAGCGGAAATTTCCAGCCGCCCGGCGTCCGTCGGTCGAAAGACGGCCCAGGCCACACCTGCCAGCGTGTCGGTGACGGTGCGCGGCGCGAGGCTGATGGGCAGATCGGTGTAAGTTCCCTGGAAGCGGACGGAGGCGCCATCGGGCACAGGGTGGCCGTTGCTATCCAAGATAGGTCCGACGCGCACGCGCAGCTCGTCGCCGGGATGCCAGGCGTCGCCTTTTTCCGACCCAAGCGGGTCGCTGAGCAGCGCAAGGGTCTGGTCGGGAGCGGGCTGCAGCGCCGTCGCCAGGTCGTAGCCGATGCCCTCCACACTGACCGGCGAGGCGCTGGCAGGCGCGAGTTCCTGGAACCAAGCCCGCAGCGCCACCTGGAGAGATGGCTCAACCTTGCTGTACACGGCCCAGTAGGCGCTCAGCTTGCCGATCTCGGTTGCGTCCAGATAATAGGGCGCGTGTAGCGCCAGCGCAACGATCTTGATATCGCGCAGGTCAAAATGGGTGGTGACGCCGTTGATCGAGACCGATGGGTCGCGCAAAAAGAGCCTGGCTGCGCCGCTTTGGGGGTAGGTATCGGGCATGTAATTGATGAGCACCAACACGATCCAGTCTGCGGCTCGTATCTGCTCGACGATGGCCTGGGCGTGGGCTTGTTCCTCCTCTTCGACGGTGACCCAGTCGCCGGTTAACAAGCGGTACAGGTCGTCAAAATTGACCAGGTGGATCTGCTCCGGCGCGATGAGGCCGCTGCCGCCGGGGCCGTACAGGTCGAGCAAGGCGTCTCGTATTGTCTCTCCTCGCAAGCGAGTGACGGCCAGACAGCCCTCGAAACAGCCCATGATCACGATGTCTTCGTCGGGGCGGGGCGGGGCAGGCAGGCGGCGGAGCAGGTCTTCGGGTCGCTCCACGGGCGGGTAGAGCAAGGTCAGGGTATGCCGGGCGACTTGGGCAACGACCTCGCCGCCCTGACCGGTTGGGTCGTTTCCCGTGATCAACACTTTATCCAACCCCAGAGCGGGATAGAGGCGCAGCTTGGCGCGCAAGATGTGGCGCACGGCGTCGTCTACGCGCTGGCGAAAAAACTCGTCCTGGTGGTATTCCTCCTGAAAAAACGTGATGGTTTCCTGGATGGTGGGGAGCTGGCCGTCGAACCAGCCGGGCCGGTCAGTCGACGCAAAGCTGACCAACGGCAGCACGTCGTTGCCGGCCATGAGCGCGTCTTTGGCGATCTGTTTGGCCGGGAAGGTTTGGAAGGTCGGGTCGTAGTAGCCCTTGACCGCCCGTACGCCCAGTGAGTCGCACACGATCAGGCCCGCTTGCCGCCACTCGGCCAGCGGCGCGAGGGCCATAAAGGCCGCCATCCCCTCCCGGTCGAGGCTGATGGGGCGGGTGAGTTGGTCCACGTCGCCCTGAAAGCCTTTGTAGCGGATGTGAGAGGGCATCATGGCGTCGGTGACGCCCAACGGGTCGTTCGCGGCGGGGCGGGTGACGGCGAAAAAGGGTAGCAGGTCGCTCTGTTGCAACTCGGCCAGGGACTTTTGGACGGTGGCGACCTCGTCGTCGGGCAGGCGGTCGCTGGCTCCGTGGCCGGGGAAGTGTTTGGCGACGGTCAGCACGCGCCCGCCGCCCCCCTCGTGCACCCCCCGGACGTAAGCCCGGCCCATCTGCCCCACCCAGAAGGGCGAGCCGCCAAAGACGCGGATGTTCATGTCGCCGCTGCCTTCGGGGCGGGGTTTCTCCAATACGTCCACTACCGGTCCCAGCAGCATGTTGATCCCCACGGCGGCCAGCTCTTGCCCGATGATGGATCCTACGGCCTCGGCGTCTTCGGGGCGCCAGGTGGCGCCCAGCGCCATCTGCGAAGGGATAGAGGTAAAACCGTTGCGCAGGTGGGTGCGCGGAAAACCGTCGCCTTCATGGTCGATGGCGACGAACAGCGGCAGAAAAAAGTCATCGTGCTGGGTTGCTTCGTAGGCGCGGGTTTGGAGCTGGTTGGTCAGGTTGGCGACCTGGGCTACCGTGTCCTCGGCCTCGTTGTTGATGTTGTTGTTGACGTCCAGCAGCACCACGCCGCCGATTTTATAGTCGCGGATGAGGGCCGAGATGGCATCTTCGGGGCCGGCGAACTGGCCGACGAAACTGACGATAAAGAGCTGCCCGACGCGCTCCTCGACGCTAAGCTCGGACAGGATGGCTTCGATCTGGGCGTCGAGGTCGGGTTCGACCTTTGGTCGGGCAGGCGTGGCGGTCTGGCCTGCAGCCAGCGATACGCCGATACTGGTGAGTAGCAGCGCCAGCGCAATTATGCAGGTCAGGATGCGTTGTCCGGTATTCATTCGTGACTTTACTGCAACCCAGCCTTTTTCGCCACGATGTTCCTGTCGTCCAGAAACTCGACCGGTTCTACCTGGCGACCATGCTCCCACATGAGCGAAAAGAACCAGATTCCACTCTCTCCAATGCAAAAATCGGCCGGTGTAAATGTCATCTTGGAATCCAGGGGTGGCTCTGGTTGTTCTGGGTTGTATTCAGCAGGCCAGCCAAAGGCCTCGCCCTTCCAGAATTTTCCATCCGAGTGCAGTCGATTTGCCAATTCTCTCACGTCATCCAGATCGGGAATGAGAATGGGTACAATAAGAGTGTGACTTGGATGCATTTTAATTTTTGCTTGAGCCGTTACCACGTTTTTCGCGCTCCTTTCGCCATACTTTCAAGATGTCATCCTTGTATGCTGCCAGAATTCTCTCGATCTCGCTCAGTTCGTGTTCTCGAAAACCTCTCGATTTCGCCAATGCAACAGGGGTCAACCAATATTTGGCTTCCTTGCGTTCTTTTCCAACATGAACGCGAGGCGGTTCATCCAGGTCAGCCTGGTAGAACCAAACCCGATAACCCTTGATCCGTAGCACAACAGGCATTGTGTTCCTTTCCACCTATCTTCCACACCTCCCCCATCCCCCCCGCCAGCGCGACTGGCCGCCTCAGCGCCTCGGCAATCTGCTGCGGCGACACGTCGTCTAGCGCGACTCCGGCGGGGTGGTCGAAGGTGATGCGCGGAAGGATGACCACGTCGCCCAGGTCGCGGCCCCGCAATTGTTCGATGATGTCCTGTCCCATCAGCAGCCCGGCCACGGTGATCGTCTCGCCCAGGCGCGTGTTGACCACCGGCGCGACCTCGGCGGCCACGTCGGTCAATTCGGCGAAATCGGCGGCCACCCGCGCCAGCGTCGGCGCGAACAGTGTGCCTGTGACCAGCGTCAGACGCAAGACCGGGGACGAAGGACGAACCCGCCGCTTGCCGCTTGCCCACTTGCCCCTTGCCCCTTGCCACTCGTCCAAAAACCGGCGCACCATGCCCAATCCGTTTTCTTGCAGCGCCAGGTCGTCGTAGTCTTGGGCGGGCGGGAGGGGTTCCTCTAGCACCAGGTACCACTCGTCGGTCAGGTAGGCGAAACGCACGCCGAGTTCGGTCAGGAATTTCTCTTGCCACGCGCGCACCTGCTCGAACACGGCGCGGGCCTCGGCGCGGGTGTTAGGGCGATGGCCGTACTTGTGATGTTTGGTGATGCCCACCGGCGCCACGCTGACCGAGCGGGTGGCCGGATACAGCGTGGACAGGTCGGCGATGGAGCGGTCCAGGTGCGGGCCGTCGTTCAGCCCCGGCGTGACGACGATCTGGGTGTGCGTTTCGATGCCGCGCTGGCCCAGCCAGCGCAGTTGTTCCATCACGTCGGGCGCGGCGGGGTTGCGCAGCACTTGGCGGCGCAACTCTAGCTCGGTAGCGTGCACCGACACGTACAGCGGGCCGAGGCGTTGCTCTTCGATACGCGCCCAGTCCTCGTCGGCCAGGTTGGTCAGCGTGACATAATGCCCTTGCAAAAAGGAATAGCGATAATCGTCGTCCTTGACGTACAGCGTGCGGCGCATACGCGGCCCGGTCTGGAGCACAAAGCAGAACGCGCACAGGTTGTTACAGCGCCGGATGTCCACGTCAAAAGTGGGGTGGGCGAATTCCAGGCCCAGCGGCTCGGCATAGTCGCGCTCGAGCTCGTACAGCGTCAACTCGCCGCTGCGCCGCACCAGCAGCTCCAGCTCTTCCTCGGCGCTGTAGAACTGCACGTCGATCACGTCGCGCAGCGGGCGGTCGTTGATAGCCAGCAGCTCGTCCCCCGGCTGCAGGCCCAACTCGGCGGCCAGGCTATCTGGAGCAATAGTTTTTATCAAGCCAGCGAAACGGTACGCATCCATTTCGTTCAACTCAGCGATCTGCTATTCACCATGATGCACTGGAAGTATATTTGAGGATAAGGCAAAAGTCAACGAAAAAACCCGGTTTCTCCAAGAAACCGGGTTTCTGACCATCCATTGCATTTTCACTCCCACCCTACGCTCTGCCCCTGCGAAGCGTGCCCCTCGATACGGCCGGCAGGTTCGATGTGCCCGGCCTCCCGCCGCCGCAAGAACTGCGGTACGCGCTCGCTGGTCTTGATCACACTCAGGCGGTTCGTCACCGTCGTGAAAATCGTGCTGGCCGACGCTTCGATGTCATACGCGCCGTCGGACACCATGCGTCCCATGTCATCCAGACCGTTCCATTCCATGGTATGTAGACCGGCGCGCCGGCGGCGTTTGCTCATCAGCGTCGCCACCGGCTCGTCCTGGCTGTTGAACACGTGCACCGTCACTTGAGCGGGTCGGGCCAGTTCCAGCGTAAAGCGCACGTCTTGCCCGTCGTAGGGGTTGGAGGAAAGAAAAGGCTCGTCGGTAGACATACTGAGAGCGTTGGGGCCATACAGGCCGCCCAACAGAATCCACAAGGCAAGAACCAGCGCCGCTCCCACGCCGCCGGCCATGAGCGCCGTGCGCAACGTATTTCCCACCGGCCTGGAGGTCGCGGTCGTATAGGTGACGCTGCGCGTTGTAACAGCAGCATTGTTAGCTTGGTCGATGGCCTCCACACGGATCAGATTGACCCCTTCGACCAGATTGACCACGCCTTGAAAACCGCCCTGGGTGTCCACGGCCACCTCTTGTCCGTTGAGACGCACGACAGCTCCAGCCTCCGTCTGTCCGGCCACTAACAGCGACGGTTCGCTCACTTTGGCGCCCTCTTGCACCGAATTGATGGTGATGGGCGGCGGCTGGAGCTTGAGAAACACGCGCCGCTCGACAACGGTCTCGTTGCCCACGGCGTCGGTAGCTTCGACCGCCACAACGTTTTCGCCCTCCTCCAGCAACACGTCAACGTTGAAACGCCCGTTGTCGTCTACGACCGCCTGCTTGCCATTGACCAGCACCCGCGCGTCGGGCGCGGCGCGACCTTGTACGCTCAACAAGCGCTGATTGATCCACACCCCATCGGGAGGATTGTCGAGCACGATTTCGGGCGGGCGCAGCACTAACGTTACGGCGCGTGTGACCGAAGCGGCGTTGCCGGAGGGATCAATGGCGCTCAATTCGATAAAATTCTCCCCTTCGCGCAGCCGGTAGCGGATGCTAAACCCTCCACTGGACCCCACAGTGATGGATTGAGGTTGGTCGTTGAGCCATAACGTGCTGCCCGGCTCGGTAGCGCCTTCGATGAGCAAATCCTCATCACCCACTTTTAAATCATTAGGCAGGTTGGCCAGGCGCAGAATGGGCGGCGTGTTATCCACCAGGACGGAGGCGCTTTTGGTGGTGCTACGGGCGGTACCCTTGGCTTCGATGCGCACGGTGTATTCGCCGTCGGCGACAATCGCGCCCACGCCGCTGCGCCCGTCCCACAACACCGAGTGCTGACCGCTGGCTTGCAATTCGTCTTCGGCCAGTGCGCGGATGACCTGTTCGTTCACACTCAAGACCTGAATATTGACCGTGGCATCTTGCGATAGGCCATAGATGAGCACGACCTGGTCCACGTTGCCGTCGCCGTTGGGGGAAAAAGCCTGGCGCTCAGTCGTGATAGTGATAGAGGGGACCTGTACCCACTCCAACGGAAACAGCACAACTAACACCACGATGACAGCCCCGGCGGCCAATAGCATCAATAATGAAGTTGCTCGCACCGTTCGGCCTGACGATTGACGGATGGATTGGGTTGGTTGCGTCGTGTGAGTCGAGCGCATGATCAGTCGATTTCCAGCATAATTACGTCCTCGTCCTTATCGGACGTCGGACGCGCTCGGTTGGGCGGTTTCCAATCGAACGTCGGTTGAGCAGCGTCTGTTTCCGGCTGTCGGCCGCTCTGTTCGCCCGGCGTGTTCGTCGTTTGGCGCAGCGACCCTGCACGCCGGATGCGCCGCCGGGCCGGCTGCACCAGGGGGCGCTGCAGATAAAGAAAAAACATACGTACCCCGGCGGCCGCCAAACCTGACACAAACAGCCACGCCGTCAACTCACCGGGCGTGTTTATTATAACCTTTTCTAACCGATTTAACAAACCTGGCAACAAAGTGTAGCTGGCTTCCAGAATAAACACGGCGGGCAAAACGCTCAACAGCGGCGCCCAGGCCCGCTGGCGGTCCGTCCAGGCGCGTCGCGCCAGCCATCCAGTCGCATAGCCTGCCACAGCCCAGACAAACACCTGGAGCACGTGCAGCAGCAACGTTTCCGAGGTATCGGCAAAGGGATTGACCAGCTCGAACAGGGTTTGCAGCGAGTTGAACGCGCCAAAGCGGTGGATGATATTGCCGCCGGTCGGCGTCCAGCCGCTGAGTTGGACCAGGTCGAGTTGCGCGCCGCGCAGCCCGGCCATACCCGCCAACAGCTTGAGCCACAGCGCCGCCAGCCCGCCGGCCAAAGCGCCGGCCCATTCGCCCCACCACAGCCCGGCTAATAGAGGCACGCCAGCCTCCAGGTGAAAGGGTAATAGAGCCGGTGTGGCCAGCACCAACACAGTCGCGCCCAGGTTGCGCATGGCCCAGTGCGAGCTCAAGACGAGTACAGCCAGCACGATAGCGGCCAGATAGATAGAGATACGATAGAGCGGAAAAGAAATAAAAAAAGTAAAAGCGACATAGGCAAAGGCAGGCCATCTCAGCCCGATAACGAACAACAGCGCCGCGAGAAAAACTCGCCATTCGCTGGGATAGGCCCTGGTCGCCTCGGCGCTGGCCCACAGCAGCAGCGCCAGACCCGCCGACGGCACAGCCCGGTCCCAAAAAGCCTGGAAACGCTGGTACAACTGCGGCAGCCAGATGGTCGGCGTGACCATTGCCCCTCTCTACCGTCTACTGCTTGCTATCCACCGTCCAAACCACTTGCGTCTGCGCGTGCGCCGAGGCCTGGCGGGCGTGCGTGCGGGCCCAGTTGCGCAGCGCCGTCACCTGCTCGCGCATGGTGCGGGACAGCGGCACCGTGGCGGCGATGGCGTGCCGCAAGTCATCCTCAATCAGCTCGCGCTCGCCGTCGTCAAAAGCATCGTATAGCGCCGCGATGATGACCTGTTCGATCTCGGCCCCGCTGAATCCCTCTGTTTCATGTGCCAGTTGCGCCAGGTCATAACGGTGCGGGTCGCGGCCTCGGCGTGCCAGGTGGATGCCGAAGATTTCTTCGCGCTCTTCCTGGGCCGGCAGGTCCACGAAAAATATCTCGTCAAAGCGACCCTTGCGCAACAGCTCGGGCGGCAGCAAGTTAATATTGTTACTGGTAGCAATGACGAATACAGGCGCAGTCTTTTCCTGTAGCCAGACGAGAAAGCTGCCAAACACCCGCGCCGCCGTGCCTGCGTCAGAGCGGGCCGAACTCTCCAAACCGGATAGTCCTTTTTCAATCTCGTCCACCCACAACAACGCAGGACTGACCGTCTCGGCCAAGCGCAGCGCCGCGCGGATGTTCTCCTCAGACGAGCCGACCATCTGGCTGAAAATCTTGCCCATGTCTAGCCGCAGGAGGGGCAGTTGCCACATGTTGGCGGTGGCCTTGGAAACCAATGATTTGCCCCCACCCGGCACGCCTAGCAGCAACAGCCCTTTCGGTTCTGGCAGACCAAACTGCCGCGCCCGGTCGCTAAAGGCCAGGCGGCGCTTTTGGAGCCAGCGCTTCAACT
The DNA here is from genome assembly GCA_034435435.1 of Anaerolineae bacterium. GTDB lineage: Bacteria > Chloroflexota > Anaerolineae > S140-20 > S140-20 > DAOTXN01. Next base: position 100,371 of record DAOTXN010000109.1, read on the forward strand.
CGTCCAGCCCGCCCACGTGACCAATGTGCTCGTTGGGTTCCGTGTATTCCAGGATACCGGATTTGCGGATCAATTGCTTCTTTTCGGCAATAATGATGTCCAGATCAAAACTGCGCCGTTGCACGACAGTTTTGGCAAAGACATTCTCGGCCTCGCCGATGGTTAACCCTTGCGCCGCTTTGAGCACCCGCTCGCGTTGCTCGGGCGAGAGCTCTAGATCGAGCAGCCCGCGCACCCGCGCCGAATGGATGACCCGCTCTAACGCCTCATCCAGCTCGCCCAGAGTGGGCAGGGCAAAATCGAGCACGGCGATCTCTTTTTCCAATTCGGGCGGCAAACGCAACAGGGGAGAGAGGAAAACCAGCGTCTTTTCACTGCGCTTGAGCTCCCGCGCCAGGTCGCGCAGCTTGCGCACGACGCGCACCGTATCGTTACGCCCATCGCTGACAAAATCCTGCACCAGAAAGCTGTGGAAATCTTTGAACACAAAGACCGCCGCCTCGCGCGATTCGGCCACGTGTTGCAGCGCCTGCATAGGGTTGACGGCGGTGGGGTCTACCGGCGTAGGTTGCAACGTGTCGAGGGCAAAGATACCCTCTGTCACCGTCCAGGCAAACAGGCGCTTGCGCCGGTCGGCGGCGACGCCGCGCAGCATCTCTTCGATGCGCCGCTCGTCCCACGACACGATGTAGATGAGTGGATAGCGAGCTTTGATGAACAATTCCAGTTCTTCGGTCTGGTTGGTGAACATCAAATCCTCACGGCCCCTTTCAGGGGCTTAAATTGCTGCCGCTCCCGTCGGGAAAATCAATATAGTGCTCGGTTGCTTGCGTCAGGTCGTTGTAGACGCCGCGATATTCGGGCGGGAGCACAGCAGCCAGTTGGTACATTGCCTCGGTCGTCATAGCGCGCAGGGTCTCACGCTCAATTTTGCGGGCATGTGCGCGCAAAGAAAAGGGTTTACCCACCTGGATGTGCACCGGCGTGCGGCGTAAGCGCTTGATATATCGGCGAAACTCGGGCGATCCGGTGATCGCCACCGGTACAATGGTCGCGCCACTGCGCTGAGCAATGTAGGCCATGCCGTCGTGAGCCGTCTGGAGGGCGCGCGTGCGGCTGCGCGTGCCTTCGGGGGCCACGAGCAGCAGCGTATCGGTTTTTAACGCATCCAGCGCGCCTTTGAGGGCTTTGCGGTCCACCTCGCCGCGCCGCACCGGGATAGCGCCGTACAGCTTGAACACCCAGCCCCAAAAAGGAATCGCAAAGTTCTCAGCTTTGGACATAGCCGTGACCAAGCGGGGCATCGAAGCCGCCACGACGAACGGATCCAAAAAACTGACGTGATTGATCATCAAGATCACCGGTCCGGCAGGAGGAATATTTCCCACACCCTCGACCTTCAGGCGCAGCAACAGCCAGTAGCCAAAGCGTAACCAGCGGTTAAAAAATCGTTTTGCTCTCATAGCATCCGGCTATTCATCGTCGGGCGTTCGTTCATGGACGAGCTCTTCGACCCAATCCAATACTTGCTCTGCCGTCAAACCCGTCGTGTCAATGATGATCGCATCGGCGGCCGGTTGCAACGGAGATACCTGCCGCCCGCTGTCGATCCGGTCACGGCGCTGCATCGTAGCGAGCACGCTGTGGTAACTGGCCTCCCGTCCGCGCCGGACCAGCTCATCGTAGCGCCGTTGGGCGCGCTCTTGCACGTGAGCGTCAAGATATAACTTGAGCTCGGCCTCTGGCAGCACGACGGTGCCAATGTCGCGCCCCACCATGACCACTCGACCTTGGGCGCCGATGCGGCGTTGTTGAGCAACCAGCGCCTCGCGTACTCCCAAATAGGTTGACACAGGCGACACACCCAATTCCACTTCCGGCTCGCGAATGGCCCAGGTGATGTCTCGACCATCGGCCAGGATGGTATACTGGCGACCATCACTCACGGTGGGAGGCAGCACGTCGAGGTGCAGGCTTTGCGCCAACGCCGTCACGGCGGCTTGATCCGCAATGTCAATCCCTTGTTGCAGGGCGGCCCATGTCACGGCCCGATACATCACACCTGTATCAAAGTACAAAAAGCCCAATCGCTTTGCGATTTCGCAGCCAATGGTGCTTTTCCCGGCTGCCGCCGGACCGTCTATGGCAATGGTAAGCGGTTTGAGCACTGGCATGTCTCCGGTTATCATTTCGTGTGGCTGGCGCCGCGCAGGGCCTGGATCTCGCTCGCGGAAAGGTGTCGCCACGCTCCGATCGGCAATTGACCCAGGCGCAACGGGCCGATTCTTTCGCGAATCAGTCGCAGGACAGGATGCCCTAGCAATGTCGAGACACGGCGGATCTGGCGCTTGCGCCCCTCGTGCAGCGTGATGCGTAACCACGTCGTATCCGCATCGGTTTTTAGCCGTTTGACGCGGGCCGGCGCGGTGCGCTGCCCGTCCAGATACACACCCTGTTCCCATTTGCGCAAGGTAGCATCGGTGGGCTGACCCTGGACGAGCGCACGATATTCTTTTTCGTGTCCAAAGCGGGGATGCATCAACCGATTGGCCAGATCGCCGTCGTTGGTCAGCAGCATCAATCCCTCACTCGTGGCGTCCAATCGCCCGACCGGGTACAAGTGTCCCGGCAAGGGAACCAGATCGCGCACGGTGCGCCGCCCCCGATCATCTTGACTCACAGACAGCACGCCGCGCGGTTTATACACGGCGACGTAGACAAAAGGTTCCCGTTGGCTCAGAGCTTGCCCGTCCACGGCGATGCGTTGGCGGCTGGGATCTACCTTGCTCCCCAACTCGGCAATCTGGCCGTCCACCGTCACCCGACCCTGGCGGATGAGTTCCTCGCAGGCCCGGCGGGAGCCGAGGCCGGCCTGGGCCATGACTTTCTGTAAGCGTTCAGCGGGCATTTTTTCATCTCCGAGGCAGCGCTCGAATCGCTGCGTAGAGATATTATACTCACCCGCCCATCCTTCGCAAGGTCGTGGATGTGTAAACGAGTCGTAGGGACTCTTTGCAATGCGCGGCGCGCGGCTTCGGGCTATGATCGGGCCGGTATTGACTTGTAGTTCTCACGTATTATAATATTGCGTCCCGATAACAGAGAACGATATGGGTGTGTTTCATTTCAGTTGAAGCGTGGAGGGAGTGTCCCCAGATGCGCCCGAAGCGGCCTGGTTCCCAGTCAAAAGCGGAACGGACGCCCCGATTGATCGGGGTTTTCCCGGCTGAAGCCGGGCTTCCAGCCCCGTTTTGTGCTGAGGACCATTGAGGAG
>DAOTXN010000110.1:0-6522 GCA_034435435.1 Anaerolineae bacterium
AGACAATTCTGACCGGCTTTCGCAAATCATACTACTTGCGAGATATAAGCTAGTCGGCAAAGATGCAGAAACCGGCAAATTACAGTGCGGCAGTCTGGCTTTATCGAAATACACTATGCCGTAATTTCAGGGAGATCAAATGGCGTGAAAATGGATCTGTTGACGAATTGCAGCATGCACTGCTCCGTCCTCACATACCGATCGTCTTTCTTCGAACCGGTGAACTACCCTATTGGGACGAGGATACGCCTCATGCGGTAGTTGTTGTCGGGATCGAGCCCGATGTCGTTTTTGTGAATGACCCGGCGTTTGAGAACGCACCCATTCCTATCCCAAAAGGAGATTTCGAGCTGGCTTGGGATGAGTTTGGATGCCAATGGGCAGCGATTTTCAAATCAAAGTAATTTCGGCGAGGAGGTCTTGAAATGGAATACGAATTTATCCTGACCGAAACCCACGACCGCGTGGGCCTGGTGCGCATCAACCGGCCCAAACAGCTCAACGCACTCAACCAACAGACGATGGACGAGCTGACCGGCGCGTGCGCCGCTTTCGACGCCGACCCGGCCATCGGCTGCATCGTCATCACCGGGAACGAGCGCGCTTTCGGGGCCGGGGCCGACATCAAGCAGATGATGGAGGCCAGCGTCGTAGACATGCTGGACAATCCCTTTATTGACTACTGGGACCGGCTACGGCGTGTGTCCAAGCCGATCATCGCCGCCGTGTCGGGCTATTGCTTGGGCGGGGGCAATGAGCTGGCCATGTCCTGCGACATGATCGTGGCCAGCGAGAGCGCCGTGTTCGGCCAGCCCGAGATCAACATCGGCGTCATCCCCGGCGCCGGCGGCACGCAGCGCCTGACCCGCGCCGTGGGCAAGGCCATCGCCATGGAGGTCGTGCTCAACGACCGCCGGTTGAGCGCCGAAGAGGCCTATCGTTGGGGGCTGGTCAATCGGGTCGCGCCGGTAGAACGCTATCTCGACGAGGCCATCCGCCTGGGCAACGAGATCGCCGCCCGCGCGCCGGTGGCCGTGCGCATGGGCAAAGAGGCCGTCAACTATGCCTACGAGTCGGACCTGGCCGGGGGGATGGCCTACGAGCGCCGCCTGTTCTACATGCTCTTTGGCACCGCAGACCAAAAAGAGGGCATGGCGGCCTTTGCCGAAAAGCGTCCGGCGGAGTGGAGGGGGAGGTAGATTGGTAAATTGGGGATGGGTAGATTGGGAAAGCACAAGCCCCTGATCATTTCGACCAGGGGCCTCACCTATCTACCCATTCACCAATTTACCGATTACTTGACCTTGACTTCGATCAGCTTGGGCTTGGCTTCCTCGACCTTGGCCAGCGTCAGGGTCAGCACGCCGTGCTCTAATTCGGCTTCGATGGCTTCGGGGTTCACGTCTTTGCCCAGGCGCAAGCGGCGCTCGACTGTGCCGCTAAAGCGCTCGCGCAGGCGCCAGCCCTCGCGCTCTTGCTCGTCCTCGCCCGCGTGCTCGGCGCGGATGGTCAACACGCCGTCCTCGATCTCGATCTGGATGTCCTCGGGGCTAAATCCGGGCACCGAGGCCTTGATCACATAGTTGTCCTCGGTCTCTTCAATGTCCAGCGGCATCGCCACACGGGTGTCCCAATAGGGAGCCAGCGCGCCAAAGTGACGGGGCGCGAACCAGGGCCGAATGCGGTAAACAGGATTCCAACGAACTAGTGTAGACATCTCTAACTCCTTTTCTCTCGATCTAATCAATCTCGTCAATCTCAGATTACGCCCGTAAGGATACCTGGGCCGCATTAGACCAGTGTTAGACAAAGACTAGAGATGTATTAGACGATCACTAACGTTTCGTTAGAATTTACTCCTCGCCTTTCCAGCTGCCGTGCACTTCTTCTAGCTTGCCGGTGGCCATAAAAATCACTCGCTCACCGATGTTGGTGATGCGGTCGCCGATGCGCTCCAGGTTGTGGCCTACCCACAGCAAAAAAGTGGCCCGGTTGATGTTACGCGGGTCTTGCAGCATATAGGTCAGCAGCTCGCGGAAAACCTGGTCGTAGAGCTGGTCGATCTCGTCGTCGCGGAGGGCGGCCGCCTTGGCCGCTTCGATGTCACGGGCCACAAAGGCATCCAGGCTGGCGCGCAGCATCTCGCAGGCCACGTCGGCCATACGGGGGATGTCAATCAACGGTTTGAGCAGCGGCTGGTCGGCCAGACGAGTCACCAGCTTGGCAATGCCCTCGGCGTGGTCGGCCATGCGCTCCAGTTCGATGCCCATGTGCATCGCCGCCACGATGGTGCGCAGGTCGCGGGCCACCGGTTGCTGGGTCGCAATGACCATGAGACATTGCTCCTCGATGGCGTAACGCAGCGCGTTGATTTTCGCGTCGTCGGCGATGATGGCGTGCGCCAGATCGACGTCGCGCTCTTTGAGAGCTTGAATAGAGCGTTGTATAGCCTGCTCGACCATGCTGCCGAGCCGCAATACGTCATTCTGGATTACGGTTAACTCGTGATCCAACATGCCTCGCGTTTGCGTCATCTTGGCCCTCCTCTCACCAATCTACCAATTACCAATCTACCAATCTACCAACTACCCCACCCGCCCCGTGACGTATTGCTCTGTAAGCTCCTGCGCCGGTCGCGTAAAGATTTGCTGTGTATCGCCAAACTCGATCAATTCACCCAGCCAGAAAAAGCCCGTCTGGTTCGAGACGCGCGCCGCCTGCTGCATATTGTGCGTGACGACGACGATGGTATAGTCGGTCTTGAGCTGTTGCATCAAATCCTCGATCTTGAGGGTGGCGATGGGATCGAGGGCGCTGCACGGCTCGTCCATCAAAATGACCTCCGGCTCGACCGCCAGCGTGCGGGCGATACACAGGCGTTGCTGCTCGCCCAACGACAATCCCTGCGCCGGCTGCTTCAGATCGTCTTTGACTTGATCCCACACTACGGCCCGCCGCAGCGACTCTTCCACGATCTCGTCCAGGTTGCGCCGCCGATGCATGCCCAAAGCCTTGGGTCCCAGGGCGATGTTGTCATACACCGACTGCGGAAACGGGTTGGGCTTTTGAAACACCAGTCCCACGCGCCGCCGCAATTCGACCACGTCTGTGGCAGGCGCATAAATATCTTTGCCGTCAAGTAGCACTTGTCCCACCACGCGCGTGCCGGGGATGGTGTCGTTCATCCGATTGAGGCAGCGCAAGAACGTGCTCTTGCCGCAGCCGGAAGGGCCAATGAGCGCCGTGATCTGGTTGACCTGGATGCTCAGGTTGATGCTGCTCAGGGCGCGCACCGCGCCGTAATAAAAATCCAGATGATTAACTTTAAACTTGTCCACGAACCGCATTTTACCTCAAAGCGAGCGCCGCGACAACTGCCAGTTGACGGGCCACACTGCCGATGTTATAATCGCGCCGGTTCTCACCAATTGATGTGAACGCCATACGTTCGGAGGCCAACGTGACGCGACGCCCGTGGACAAGCATCCTATTCATCGCCTGCCTCTGTCTGGCGCAAACCACGGGCTGCCGCCGCGCTGCGGGCCAGTCCGACGGCGGCGCGGCCATCCAAAACGTCGGCTCGGATACTATGGTCAACCTGGCGCTGGCGTGGGCCGAAGCCTACACCGCCGACCACCCCGACGTGCGCCTATCGGTCACCGGCGGCGGCTCAGGCACCGGCATCGCCGCGCTGATCAACGGCACGGTGGACATTGCCAACGCCTCGCGGCCCATCAAGTCTGAGGAGATTGCGGCCGCCGAGGCCAACGGCGTCACGCCGGTGGAGCACGTCGTGGCCCGCGACGCCATCGCCATCGTCGTCCATCCCAGCAACCCTGTGGACGCTTTGACCATTGGGCAGCTCTCGGCCATCTACCAGGGCCACATCACCAACTGGCGCGAGGTCGGCGGGCAAGACCGGCCCATTGTGCTGCTTTCCCGCGAGTCCAATTCGGGCACGCACGTCTATTTTTTGGAGCAGGTCGTGCGCCAGGGCGACTCGCACAACACGGCGCTCTTTTCCCCCGACACGCTGCTCTTGCCTTCCTCGGAGGGGATCAGCGCCGAGGTGCGCCAAAACCCCAACGCTATCGGCTACGACGGGCTGGGCTACGTGACGCCTGATCAGAAAGTGGTTGCTGTAGCCGCCACGTCTGACGGCCCTTACGTGCTGCCGACCGCCGAGAGTGTCAATAGTGGTGCGTACCCCATCGCCCGCGACCTGTATATGTACACGGTCGGCGAGCCGACGGGAGCGGTCGCGGTCTACCTGGCGTGGATTCTGGGCGACGAAGCGCAGGCCATCGTCAAGGAATTGGGCTTTGTGCCGTTGAGATGATGAGCGACGAGTGATGAATAGGACTATGTTGGCCGAGTTTTTCATCGAGCGGGCCATCCGGGTCGCAGGTCTGTCGGCGATTGTTTTCGTCGGGCTGATCTTTTTATTCCTCATCCGCGAAGGGGGGCCGGCCTTTTTTCAGGTGTCCCCAGCCGACCTGTTGACCGCGCGCTGGTATCCTATCGAAGCGCACTTTGGCTTGCTGCCGCTGATCCTTGGCTCGATCCTGGTCACGTTGGGCGCGGCGGTCATTGCCCTGCCGCTGGGTCTGGCTACGGCCATCTTTATCGCCGAGATCGCGCCGCGGTGGGCGCGCGAGATCCTCAAGCCTTTTGTCGAAGTGCTGGCGGGCATTCCTTCGGTTGTGCTGGGCTTTATCGGCATGCTGGTGTTAGCCCCGGCGGTGCGCCAGATCACCGGCGCTCCCACCGGCCTGACGGCGCTGAGCGGCGCGCTGCTGCTGGCTCTGATGGCCCTGCCGACCATCGTCAGCGTGGCCGAAGACGCGCTCGACGCCGTGCCCAGGAGCTACCGCGACGGGGCGCTGGCGCTGGGCGTCACGCGCTGGCAGACCATTCGCCGGGTGGTCGTACCGGCGGCCCGCTCGGGCATCCTGACCGGGATGATGTTGGGCATTGGTCGCGCCATCGGTGAAACCATGACCGTGATGATGGTCACAGGCAACGCGGCGCGCATACCCGCCGGTCCGGCCGACCTGTTTATGCCCGTGCGCACCATGACCGCTACGATTGCCGCCGAGATGGGTGAGGTGGCCCAGGGCAGCACCCATTACCACGTGCTCTTCGCCATCGGCATCGTTTTGTTTCTGATCAGCTTTGTCGTCAACCTGACGGCCGCCGCCGTCGTCTTTCGGACCGTCAAGCGCAGCGAGCGTGTTCTCTCGTAACCACGGATTGCACAGATTACACGGAACAAGGGAACACCTGTCGGTGAGTATCGCGCCGATTTCGTTTTAGACGGTAAAGTCGTCGTGGAACTCAAAGCAGTCAAAAAGCTACTGCCCGAGCACGAGGCGCAGCTTATCAACTATCTCAAGGCGACGGGCTTGCGTGTCGGCTTGCTCTTGAATTTTGGCGCCCCATCATTGGAAAAGCTCCGGCGCATCGTTTAATACAAATCGGTGAAATCGGTGAAATCCGTGGTTAAAGCATCCCGCCAGGTTTCTCAAAAGCTCGCTTTCGCGCTCATCACGTTGGCCGCCGTGCTGGTCGTCGCGCCTATCTTGCTCATCGTCGGAATCATCGTTGTGCAGGGGATCGGCGCCATCGGCTGGGAGTTCATCAGCGGTTTTCCGCACGACGGAATGAAGGCCGGCGGCATCCTGCCCGCCATCGTGGGCACGCTGCTACTGACCCTCGGCGCCGCCGTCATCGCCGTGCCGCTGGGTGTGGGGGCTGCCATTTACCTGTCCGAATATGCCCAGGACAACGCCCTCACCCGCGCCATCCGCATCGCCATCATCAACCTGGCCGGTATCCCATCGGTGGTGTATGGGCTGTTTGGGCTGGGGCTGTTTGTGCTGTTTCTCAACTTTGGCGCGTCGATTCTGGCCGGTTCGCTGACGCTGGGCATTATGACCTTGCCCATCATCATCAGCACCGCCGAAGAAGCCCTGCGAGCGGTGCCGCAATCGTTCCGCGTGGTCAGCGCCAGCCTGGGCGCGACCCGCTGGCAGACCATCCGCCGAGTCGTGCTGCCGCAGGCGCTGCCCGGCATCCTGACCGGGGTCATCCTGGGGCTGGAGCGGGCCGCCGGCGAGACCGCCCCCATCCTGTTCACCGTGGCCGCTTTCTTTTTGCCGCGCCTGCCCCAGTCCGTCTTTGACCAGACCATGGCTCTGCCCTATCATCTGTTCGTCATCAGCACCCAGGTGCCGGGCATGCCAGTGCGCATTCAATACGGCACGGCGCTGGTGTTGCTGGTTTTTGTGTTATCAATGAACCTGGCCGCGACGCTCATTCGCAGTCACTATCGCCGACGGCGGCAGTGGTAAACCACGGGTAACCACGGATTTTTTCTGTGAAATCTGGTAACTGCTCAGCCCAAATGCATAAAAGCGGCAAACCCAAAGCCATTCGACAGGATTCACAAGATTCACAGGATGGAATTCGTGGAAAAATCCTGTAAATCCTGTAAATCTTGTCCAAAGAGCTACCAGGGTG
>DAOTXN010000111.1:0-110103 GCA_034435435.1 Anaerolineae bacterium
AGCCCAAATGCGTAAAAGCGGCAAACCCAAAGCCATTCGACAGGATTCACAAGATTCACAGGATGGAATTCGTGGAAAAATCCTGTAAATCCTGTAAATCTTGTCCAAAGAGCTATCAGGGTGAGCAGTTACGTGCGGAAAACGCAGAGAAAGAAGATGAAAGATCGTAATGCCTCGATCAACTGAAACGACGCGTCGCCGCCCTGCTATCGGGCGTCTCTTTATCCTCCCCACACTTTTGTTATTGGCTTGGGGATTGCGCCTCTTGAAACTGGCCGATCACAACATCTGGTGGGACGAGGGCCTTACCGTGTGGGCGGCGCGCCGCGACGTGGGCGCCATCCATCACTGGGCGGCCACCGACGTCCATCCTCCCCTTTATTTTTTGCTCATCCACCTCTGGCGGGGCATCGCCGGCGAAGGTGAGTTTGTGCTGCGCTTTCCCTCAGCGATTTGGGGCGCCCTGAGCGTGGCAGCCATTTATGGCCTGGGATGCACGCTGGGCGGCAAACGGACGGGGTGGCTGGCGGCGTTGTTCCTGGCCTTTTCGCGTTTTGCCATCACCTGGTCGCAAGAGATGCGTATGTACATCCTGGCGGCGCTGCTGGCGACATTGGCCCTGTGGGCGGCCCTCCGCTACTGGCAGACGAGAAGCCGGCAAGCCTGGCTGGGCTACGTGTTGGCGATGGCGGCGGGTCTGTGGACCATTTATTTGTTTGTCTCGACGCTGGTGGTTGTCAACCTGGCCTGGCTGGTGGCGGGGCGGCGCTCGCTCAAAAAGGGGGTGTGGTGGCGCGACCAGATCGGCTGGATCGCGGCGCAGGTCGTGGCGTTGCTCTTGTTCGCCCCCTGGCTGGTCTATGCTTTGCCACGTATCCCTACCTGGTCCACGGCCCAGGCGACCTCGCCGGCCTTTTTCGTGCACTTGTATGCCACGCTGTTGGCGACGGGCGTACCCCTGGACATTGAACGCTATTCTTTGCTTGTGTTGCTCGTGTTTCTCGTGCTGCTGGGTGGATTGATCGCGCTGTGGTTGCAACGGCGACAGGTGCACGCGGGGGGCGCCCTCGCGCTGATCCTGGGCTTGCTGCTGCCGGCGAGTATCGTCTACGTGGTCTCATTGCCTATCCGATTCTTTTACACCCCCCGGCTGGCGCCTCGCTATTTGCTCATTTTATCCAGTTGCTTCTACGTTCTGTTGGCCTGGGGCCTGGTCGCCTTGACGCGAAAACGGCGCTGGATTGGCTGGCTTGGCAGCGGCGTCGTTTTGAGCGCCGCCCTGGTCGGACTGAGCGGCTTTTACTCCGGCCGGCTGCGCTCTGACGACTATATCTCGCTGAGCCTGACCCTGCAAGCCTACGTTCACCCCGGCGACGCCGTCGTATTACAAGACGACACCGATTGGCCGATTTTTGCCGCGCATTATCCTGGCTATTGGCACGGCGTACCCAGCAGTCGTTCTACCGACCCGGCCTCGGTAGAGACTTTCCTGGCGCCGATTTGGGACCAGTCGGAAGGGGTCTGGCTGGTGCTTACCTACTATGCCCGCCAAAGCGACCCGGTCGGCCAGATGCAACGCTGGCTGGCCGAACACGCCGCGCAAGAGATTATCTATCGTTTTGGCGACACGGCCCTGCACTTTTACCCACGCACCCCGGCGCGTGCGGCCGCGGCGGGCGAATTAGCCGCCGGGCATATTCCCCGCCACCCCTTTGACCTGGAGGTCGGGCCGGGATTGCGTCTGGTGGGGGCAGAGATGGCTCTACCGGCCTACCGCGTCGGGGACACGCTACATCTTTTTCTCTATTGGGAGGGAGACGCGACACCCGTCGAATTGGCGCTGACCGACGCCGAGGCGCGTGTCGTGCGGACTGTGCCGGTCCAACCGCCGCCCGGACCAGACCGGCGACGACAGCAGGTAGACTTGCCCCTGACTGCCGACTTGGGCAGCGGTCGCTACGTCGTGCGCCTGAGCGGACAGGTCGTGGCCCGCTTTGATCTGTGGACAGATCCGCATCGCAACGCCACGGCGGCGGCGATTGCACAGCCGCTCGACCTGCGTTTTGTGGATCCGGCGGCGGAGGCCGGCGGTGAGATCTATCTTGTGGGTTACGATCTGCATTCCCAGGAGGTACGAGCGGGCGAGACGGCCGAGTTGACGTTATATTGGCGCGCCGCCGTCCCGGTGACCATGCGCTACAAAGTGTTCACCCATTTGCTGGGCGAAAGCATCAACCCCGCCGCCGGCTCGTTTCTGTGGGGCCAGCACGACGCCGAGCCGGACAATTTTAGCCGGCCCACCACAACCTGGCCCCCCGGCGAGATCATAGCCGACCGACACACCATCCCCCTGGCTGACGACGCGCCGCCGGGGCGTTATCGTCTCGAAATCGGGCTCTATGATGGCTTGAGCGGCGACCGGCTGGAGGTGTACGACGCGACGGGGGCATTATTAGGCGATCATGTTGTTCTGGGAGAGCTAACGATGCCTTAAAGTCAAAGTCTCTCAATGATGATCAAGGACCTGGTGTCACGCTACGTGCGTCGTGCGATGACGGCATAGGCGCCATCCATCTGCGAGTGGGTGATACCCAGATATGCCAGAGTCATCTGGGCGCAGGCGGGCAGGCAACCGGAGCTAATTTCTTGGCGAAGGAACGGGACGGTCAAGAGTTTCGGCATTGTGGAGCATTTCTTGAGCTAACGTGGGCGAAGAGAAAACAGTTCCGTTTCTGGCATTTACATCGAGGTGACCAATAGGGCCGCGGGGTTCGCCAAACGGTGAACCGAGCATAGTGGGAAAGCGCCAGACGAGCCGTTCCAGTTCTTGGGTCAATGTTGCAGGACCGGGCATAACCATATCACCAACATTCTCGGCCAGCCAGCGGGCGGCTTTGCGACGAGCAGAGCGTTCGTCGAGCACGGGTACAATCGTCACGTACACGCGAGCTCCCTCTGGCAGCCGTGTATTGGCCGGTAGTCTGATTTTTCCGTTTTTGATGACTCCTTCGTGAGTCGGCAACATTTTGTTTTCCTCAATACACGTTTTAGTTACCATATTTTATCCGATTCGAGCAACTTGGTCAACGTCGGGTGGCTCATCTGTTCCTTGTCGCAGACCGCGAATACTTTGCCCCAGATACAGCAGTCCGCCAAACAGGCTCGTTGCGCGAGAGACGGCAAACACGGCCAACGAAGCCGCCACGGCTATCGCATCGCTTACCCCAGCCTGCGTAAAAAGCACCACGGCCACACCCTCGCGCACCCCCAACCCGCCCACCGAGATGGGCAGCATCAGCGCCAGCGACAGCACCGGCACAAAGAGGAAAAAGTAAACCAGGCTTAACCGCATACCCACGGCAAAAGCCGACAAATAGTTCAACACGACCAACAAGCTGTTAAATACGACCGAATAGAATAAGGCCTGTCCCACTGCCCGCCAGCCGCAGGCAGTGACGGCGGCGTAGGCCCGGGCCAGCGCGCCCTCGCCCGCCAGTGAGAGTGGACCGGGCAGCCAACGCCCCAATCGGCGCAGCCACTTGCCCTGCAAGACCAGCCCTCCCAGCACCAACCCGACCAGAGCCGCCCCGCCGATGGTTAGTTGGGTCTCGGCCGGGAGCAGCGCGCCGCCAAAGGGCAGCGCGGCTAGGGCCATCGCAAACAATACCAACAGCCCCGTCATACGATCTACGACGACTGTGCCCACGGCCGCTGCGGCCTGTGTGTCTTGCGCCAGCTCCAACACGCGCACCACGTCGCCGCCAAACCCCGAAGGCAGAAAAGCGTTGAAAAAGGCCCCGACAAAGTAAAGATAAACCAGACGGCCAAAAGGCACGTGAATATTCAGCGCCACCAACAGCGCTCGCCAGCGGGCCGCTCGCACGACGATACCGGCCACATACATCAAAAACGCCAGCAAGAGCGGAAGCAGCGCGGCCTGCAGCAACGTGCGCCCGATCTGTTCCACACCGATGGTCGCCAGCACAAAGCCCAACACGCTCAAACTGATGAACAAACGGGCCACCGCCCACCCACGTTTACGCATATATCCTCCGGGATTCGCTATTCGCCATTCGTCACTCTTAGCGGCCCCAACAGCACGCGCTCATCCAGATAGTGTCCGTCGGGGGCGACGATGGGCAACCGGCCCGTGTTGCCGTGATAGAGACCGACTTGAATCGGATAACTACCCGGTGGGGTGTCGGGTAGTAATGTGATGCGCCGCACGTCCCGCAGCACACCTCCACTCGACCAGTCGGGGCCGGCCCCGTCTTGGCTGCCCCACACGTTCCACTCCGGACCGAGCACCTGGGCAAAGACTGAATAGCCCCGGCTAACCGAATGGGGTTGCCAGTATAGCGTTAGTGTGCAAGTTTCGCCAGCGGCCAGCGCGCGCGGCTCCAACGTATAGCCGACCAGCGCGACCTCGCCGCCAAAATCGGCCTGCTGGCTGTTGGGCCACGGGCCGGGGCGGGGTTCAATGGCGATCTCACCCGCCGTGAGGCCGTCGCCGATGGACTCTCCGGCGTCATCTTGCACAGGCAGGCGGCCTGCCGATGGTTCGTATAATCCCACCCGGACAATAGCATGGTTGGGGCTATAAGTGGCGGCGGGCAGGTCCACCCGATAGGTGTCGGCAAAGGCTGCGCCGGGCCGCCAGGCCGTGGTGGGAGCGCGCCCCAGACCCGGCCAGGTATCACGCTGAGCGATGAGCACCCCCGCCTCGTCTACCAGATGCACGTAGACGATGTAGGGCGCGGCAGTGCGGCGCAACGGCTCCCACACCACCGTGATGAACAGCGGCTCGCCGGGCCGCAGCGTGTGAGGCGCTATGCTCACAGTATGAATTCGAGCCACATCGCCGACTTGTATCGGCGCAACGGAGGCGACTGCGCCTTCGAGCCGAGCCGACTCGACTGAGCTCGTCGCAGGCTCAGGCCGAAGGCTCGCCGCCGGATAGCGCACGGCCGGCCACCCATAACCAACCAGGGCCAGGATGGCAAATCCACTCATACCCAGGGTGACACACCCGGCCGTCCAGATTGGCCGGCGTATCCAGCGGTCTGCGCCGCCCACCAGGATCACGGCGAACGCGGGCAAGGCCGGAAAGAGAAAGCGCCCCATCGTCCCGGCGGGCTGGATCAGGATGTAGTAGAGTACGATGGCGGTAAAGACAAGGATGGTCGCGGGTAAGAGGACGAAGGATGAAAGGCCCCTCTGGGAGACGAATCTCGAGTCCCGAACGACGTATCCGGTCAAGGCCAGCAGGCACAGGGCTAACAGAGCGGTGTAGTAGAGTTGGGGCAAAGGAATCTGGCCGTAACCAAAACGCGCCCACAGGCTGCTCCACAGATAGGGCAAGCCTTGTCGGATGGCCCACCAGTTGCCGCTGGCGGGTCGCCCACCCCACAACTCGTTGACCTGGTTGAGAGCGGTGGGGTCGCCGTAGAGTTGCCAGTTGCGCACAAACCACCAGCCCGCCAGCAGCACTGCCGCACTCAGCACGATGCCTGCGCTGCGTAGCCAATAGGCGAGCGCCGATCGTTGACCCACTTGCACCTGCGGTGACAAGTGCAGGTGGCCGACCGTTGACCGCACGGCAAGCCAGATTGCCAGGGCGATGATTCCGGCCAGGGCGGCCAGGTGGAGCTTGGACAACAGCGCCAGGCCAAACACAAGGCCCAGGCGGATCAGGCGTTTGGTGTCCAGACCCTCTTGCACCAGCTCGACGCACAGCAGCAGCGTCGCCGCGCCGGTGGCGGCAGCGATAATGTCGTTGTTCATGGCTGCGCTCAGGTAGATGAATTGAGGGTTAAAAGCGACCAGCGCCGCCGCGCCGACTGCCAACACCGGGCGCTTGAGCCAGAACCGTCGGCCCAGGCGATAGGTCAGCCAAACCGTGAGCGTACCCAACACCACGTTGACCCAACGCGGGATCAGCGCCGCCAGAAAGCCGTCCCGAAATGGAAAGCGCTCCTGTGGCCCGTGTAGATATTGCAGCTTGTTGTCCACGCCGACCGCCCAATCCCGGTATCCCCAGAACGGGTTGGTGGGATGTTCGTATGCGGGGGTGTGGGGTGAGGATACCCAGGCGCTGGCCAGGGCGCTCAGAAAATAGTACAGCGGCGGATGGTGGCTTTGCGAGCGGACGAGCTCTTGTCCCTGCACCGGCAGGGTGCGCTGCACGACCAGGTGACGGACGTAGCGATAGTGGCGAATCTCGTCAGTAGACTCGAAAAGCGGGTTGAGCACGCTGACGGCGCCGCCTAGCAGTAAAAAGGCCGCCAGAATCACGGTGAGTGCTCGAGGAGGGCGCAAGCCGATCATCTCGTTAAACTTTCTCGGCGCGCCGGCCGCGCAGGAAGAGCTGGATCGCTGCTCCCAGAATAAGCAGCCCGGCCAGCGCCGTGATCAGCAGTCCCCACTTGAGCAGCGGCGAGTCATATATGAGCACGATCTGATGCTCGCCGGGCGGCGCACACACCGCCCGCAGCACATAATCGGCCCGCAGCACCGGGGTTGGCTGTCCGTCTAGTGTGGCTCGCCAGCCGGGATAGTCCACTTCGCTCAAGATCAACAGTCCGCCCGCGCCGCGCACCCGAGCTTCGATACGATTGGTCTGGTCGCGCACTATCTCGACTTGCCCAATCTGTTGACCCGTTAGTTCTCCCGTTCCTTCGCTCAGACCTGCACACCGGAGCGCCGAGTCTACCAGCGCCGTCGTGCGCGGGTCAAAGTCTGCTTCGTGTAAACGGGTCAGGGCGCGCGCGTCGTCTATCACTTCGATCTGTGACACTAGCCAGGCCCGGGGCAGCGCATTGGGCCGCTCGTAAAGCCACACACCCTCTTGTTCGTACACCAGGCGCGGGGCGTCGGATCCTTCGGGAAAGGTCTGGGGAGCCAGCGTCATCAAATAGCCGGCGTTGAGCAGGTCGTAGGTGCGGGCGCGGGGGTCGGGCCACGACTCGATGAAGGTTTGGTAGCGCTGAAGCACCAGCGGGTCGTAACCAAAAACGCTGCGCAGCCCGTATTCCATGCCGGCGCTCTGTTCGACGTCGTTCAGGCCCCACGGAAGCACGCGCGTCGCCTGTGGATCCGGCACGGCCTGAGCGACAGCGCGCCAGGCTGTTCTCTGTGGCACATCCATCACCTCCACTGTGCCGCTGCCAAAGGTCCACAGGTCCAACAGAGCCAGGCCCAGCGTCAAGATCGTCAGTCTAGCGCGAGATTGAGCTTGCTGATCGGGCATGTTGCGCCAGGCCGCTAACAGACCGGCAGACAAAAGAAAGAAAAATATAAATACCGTGATCTGGTTGGCCTGGTGCCATAGCCGCCCCGCTGCCGGGTTGGATTCGCGTCCCCAGGCAAAGGCGCCAAAACCACCGACGATCAACAATAAGGCGGTTCCTGCGACGAACAACACCGGTCCCGTTTTTAATGCTTGCAGCAATTGCTTGCGGTGCGGTTTAGTTAGGGATTGTAGTTCTGTGAGCGTCAGGCCGGCCAGCGCAGCAGCGGCCAGGGTAAAGAGGAAGGCGGCGCGGGCTGGCGCACGCATCACGCGAGCCAATGGTATAAAACGATAGACGAGCGGATGCAAAGCGCCGTATTGGCCAAAGGCAAGCAATAGCGCGCCCAGCCCCAACGCGAATAGGAACGGTTTTGATCCGTAGGGCCGTTTGAGTCCCAGCAGCGCCAACAACAGAGGCAGGATACCAATGTAATAGATGAATTCGTGATAGATACCATCGCCCCAGAAGCCTGTGTGGGTTGGTTCGCCGAAAAAATTGGGCGCCAACAAGGTGAGCAAATACCCCGGCGTCCAGGAGAAACGAGCGGCAAAGGCATAACTGGGTGCTGCTTGCCGGGATGTGCGCAACACGTATTCGACCATGGGGACCAGTTGCACCGCCGCCGCCGCCAGACCGGCCACAAGAGCAAGGCCAAGCCAGACCAGCGGTAAAACCATCGACGCGGCCCTGCGCTCTTGACGCCACGCACTCCAGGCGCGGAAAATAGCGTAGGCCATCAACCCCAGGATCACGTAGTTAAAAGTGGCTGTATGTCCTGCCAGAAAGGAAAAGGCAATCGGCGCGCCGGCTACAATAGCCAGTTGCCACGTGCGGCGCGTCACAGCACGCCCGTAAACCCACAGGGCGAGCGGCAGCCAGGCCCCCGTAGTGACGACGCCTATGTGTCCGCTGTGCACACGCACGGAAAAGTAACCACTGAAAGAAAAGACGAGACCGCCCAGCAGCGCTCCACTCACCGATGCTCCCTCTGCTTTGAGCCACAGGTAGGTTCCCACACCGGCGAGCCATACGTGCAGCACCGCGATCAGGTTCAGGGCCTTGACAACGGGCATGAGCAGCGCCAGCCAGGTGGGGGGATAAAACAACGCTGCCTGGGGATTGGCAGCCAGCGGCTGGCCCGCAAAGAGCAGGGGATTCCACAAGGGCATCTCGCCCTGCCGGAGCGAGTCCAGCGCAAAGCGCAGCCAGTGGGCGTGCATGTCGGTGGCGTCCTCACCCACGATCGTGCGGCCTTCAGGGAGCCACAGCGCTTCCCAGTAGAACATGGCGCACAGCAGCGCCAACAAAAGGTACGGCCAAGCTCTACGACCAGCCTCAGCCAGCCGTCTTATCCATCTTGTTCTGGTGTTGCCCAACTGCATGTGCCAGCTCTCCACCCCAGTCGATCTCAGCTATGACTGCGTTCAATATCTACGGCGTGACGATAATGGGGCCAAGCTCGATCCACTCGCCCATTGTTTGTCCGCCTGTCTCATCCAACACCGGCACATTTTGCAACGCAGGATAAGCATACATTCCCACTCGCAGTGTGTATGCGCCCGCTTGAGCGTCGGCGGGAATCGGAATCTGGAACCAGTTCAAAATGGTATCCCCGGATCGCCAATACGCAGGTAAGACGCTGGGACCGTCTTGCTGGCTCTGAAATTCACCCGCCGCACTCGTCAAATGATTGAACCAATGATAATAGGTATCCTCGGTTGGCGTGCGAGTGGGTTGCCAGACCAACGTCCAATTGAGCACAGCGCCGGGTCGGGCCTCCCCCTCTACCACATAACCGATCAATCGGACGCCGTTGGCCCACGTCGGCGAAGGCTCAATGGAGTTCAACGCTGGCAACGTGGGCCGCCCACCCGGCCAGCGGTAAAAGCGATACGAGCGCAGTCCTTCGCGCAATGGAATGCGTTCCTCCGTTAGCTCGTCGGTAAGCGTGGCCAGCAACGTTTCGCCAGGCGACATATCAAAAGTCGCCCAATAGACGGCCGGAGTGGCCGGAAAGATCAGCGCGGTGCGAATGTCCGTCGCGCGATGGGGATACGCGTACAACAGCACATCGGCGACGGCCGGCATTTCGTACATACGCGGCTCATCTCCCTCGGAGAGCAGAATGACCTCGGCGCTGCCCATTTCACGTCCGAGCCGGGTGGCCGTCCGTGCGGCCTGAACTGAATAGCTCACCGGCGTGCCATATCCCCGCCGGGTATCGTGGGTTTCGACAAAGCGCAGCAATGCCGTGATCTCGTAGGTCTGAACGACGGCAATGACGCCTACCAACACGAGCAGGAGCCTGTGTACGCTAACTCCAAACCGTTCTGGCAGTCGCCGGGTCTGGGCGACGAGCCAACCGACAAGCATAAAAGGGACCGGAAAGACCGTGGTAAAATAGTGCGGGGCAATCGGCACGCCGTGGCGGGTTTGAAACAAGGCAGGCATCACCAACCAGGTGGTCAGCATCAACAGGATGGCTGCGTGGTCCGAAAGACCCTGGCGAGCGCCATTTCGGCGCAATTCGCGGAACACCACGCCTAGTGCCAATCCGCCTGCCCCAAAAGCCAGAGCGCCTGCTAAGCTAAAAACCCAACGCCAGTTGGGTGTGGCTGCAACGAATTCAGGATAGCGGTCCGGTCCGGTCACCCAGTGCAGGTCCATACCGGTAGAGATGACCCACGTCGCGTAAAATGCGTCGGCGTCTACCGAGGCCGGCTGTTCCATCAATTCTGTGAAACGGTGTACGTTGCGCCACCCGCGTCGGGCGTCGGTGACAAAGTAGGGCGCGAAGGTGGAAGCGGTCAGCAGCCCGGCGGCAAGCATCAATCGCCAGTCGAGTCTACGCCAAAAGCACAATGCCCACAAGCCGCCCAGCGGGATAAAAGCCAGCGCCGAAAAATGGATCTGGGCCAACAGCGCCAGGCACAGACCGTAGGCCAACAGAACCCAGCGCCTTCGTTTGACAAACACACGCCAGCCGGTCCACACAAAAAGCAGGGTAAAAGGGGCCAGCAGCTCGACTTGCCAGATCTTGCGCGAGTAGATCACGGCCCAAGGCGCGACAGCAAACAGCAAAGCGGCCACACATGCCGCTAAACGCCCAAACCAGAGGCGGGTAAGGAGATAGCACCCCAATACGGCCAGCACGTTGAGCAATGCGATATAGCCGGTGGCAAAGATGGGGCTAAGGGAAAGGGCGTATGGTAACGCCAGGATCCAATTGGTGACGGCAAATGAATCGAGCTTGGTGGAAGAGAGTGGGCCAATCCAATCGAAGTGACCCTCCCGCGCCAGTGCGATAGCCCACTTGGAGATCTCGGCCTGGTCCCATATAAACTCGATTTTATCAAGATGCCCAAATCGCAGCCAGACCGCCAGGATCAGGATGAAAACGAGCAGACCCAGCTCTGCGATGTGCTCTCTGGCAGATGGCATATTCTGTCCACATTTCCGGTCTTGTCATTGCGAGCCCCGTGGGGGCGAAGCAATCTCCCGTCTATGATAGCCACGAAACAGGAGATTGCTTCGCTGCGCTCGCAATGACATGCCCCATTTTCTTAACTTTATGACATTGAACGAGCGTCAGGGTTGGCACGCAGCGTTGGGAGTGACCTTAAAGTAGTCGTAACGGATGTCAATGGGGCTGACCTCGTATTCGCCGCCGACCACGCCGACCCGGGTTGTATTGCCCAGACCAGGCATTTGGTAACTGCCAACATCAACGCCGCCGACGTAGGCGTGAATCCAATCCCCGTTGACGCTGACCTGCAAGAGATTCCAACCGCCCCAGGTCGTGCCTTCGTTGCCTTGGGCAATGACGCCTGCCTGATACGCACAGCCTTGCTTGGGGAACGTATATTCGTGATTGCGCGTGATATGCCAGCCCAGTTGATTAAAGCCAGAACCCAGGCAAAGGATGTACAGATCGGTGTTAGCTTCGTTGGCCCCAAAGATGAGACCAGCGTTGGCCCACCAGCCTGTGGTCTCAAACCGGACTTTAGTTTCGACACAATACGTATTCGAGGGAGGGCGATAGGAAGCCAGCGCATCGGGCTGATAGAACCAGAGCGGGGCCGGCAAGGGATCCACCTTCAGGCGATACTCACCGGACGAGGTAAGGTATCCTCGGTACCAGTACGAGTCCCATTTGTTCTTTTCGTAGTAAATCAGACCTTTATCGTCTGGCCAACCGGTGCCGGTGCTGGTAAAGTTGTCCAGGAAAATGACCTCTACAGATTTGACCGCACTCCACGGCCCTGCGCCCCAGCAGTCGTCGTCATCCGCGCGCACCCGGTAATACAGGGTGCCATAGGCTGCGCCGCCTGAAATCAGCTGCGACGTGCCAGTGACCGTCCATTCGCGTGTGAGCAGGGTAAAGTTGGCGTCGCCGGCCTCTTGGAGCACATAATGGTCCACGGCGACCCCCGCCGCCGGCGCGCTGACGGCCGACCACGTGACGGTGTATGAGCTGCTCGCGTCGGGCTGTGGAATGTCGTTCAAGACGGGCGGGTCGGGCGGCGAGGCCACGCCCTGTTCCACGTTACTCCACGGGCCGACGCCCCATGCGTCAGTTTTATCCACACGCACGCGATAATAGTAGGCGCAATAGGCGTCGCTGATGGCCTGCGAGGTCAGCGTGGTCGTCCACACCTGGTCGGCGCTGATAAAATCGCTGCTGCGGGCCTGTTGCAAGACATAGTGATCCAGATCGGCTTCGACGGCCTGCCAGGAGACGGTATACGCACGATTGTCCGGCGCTGGGATGGGGTTCAAAACCGGGACCGGGGGATAGTTGCGCACCGCCAGGGGCAGGAAAACCTTGTAGCCGCTTTGCAACCGCAGCGTCACGTTGTCTACAAAGGCGCCCTGCCCAACCCGGCCATCGCCGTCGCTGATAAAATGAAATGCGAGCCAGAGGTATGGCGTCCCACCGGGCACGCGTGAGAGTTGAATGTAGGGCTTGAGAGAAAGAGTGGCGCTAAGCCAGTCTCCAGTGGAGCCGGACACATAAGTGCCCTGGCACTCTTGCAGATTGTTGACGTCCATCAACACGCACCAGCTCAACCAATCGCCGCCTGTGGGGGCTGCGCTGGCGTTCAGGGTGCGGAAGAAGCCAGCGCCGCCGGCCGTGCCGGTGGGAGTGTCGAGCCACCAGTCAAAGGTCAGCTCGCCGTCGAGTACAGTCGCCACGTTCAATGGGCCGTAGATCAGCCACGAGTCTACGTTGTCCACGTAGGTGCTGACTCCGGCGGTGAGGCTGATGCCATCTGCTCCACCTCCTACCGACCAGACCGCGCTGAGGGGTTGAGCGTAGGTCAATTCGCCGGTGCGGGTAAAGGAACGCACGCTCCACAAATATTCGCCGCCGTCGGCGCTGCTGGTGTCGGTCACGGTCCAAGCGTCGGACAATGGGCCGTCAAAGTCTTCGGCCAGCACGGTTTCCCAGCTCGGCCCGCCTTGCTGGTGGGGTTTGGCTAGGGAAGGAAATCCCAACGTCACGCCGCCGGCCAGCGCCGACAGGCCGACGATCAACAGCCAGCGCCTCCAACAGAGGGGCTGTGAGTTTTTGCTTTGCTCGTTCATAGAACCTCCCGTGTATGTTCGGCGTGGTTGCGCCTGAAAAGCAAGCGCAACCCCTTCGGACTGCCCGTGCTCCCACAGGGTAAATAAGCCTCAGGGCAAGGCCGGCGGGCAATTGTACCATTGCCTCCGACCAGTGTCAAATATCGGCGTGCGTCATTCCGGGACCGGGAAGACGATATGGTCCGATCCGGTGAGGTCTGTTTCGCTGCGAGCCAACCAACGCTCACCGTTGAAGGGATCGTACAGGCCCATCTCCACTGTGTAAGAACCAGGGAGGGGTTGCGCCGGCCAAGCGAAATGGTGTATCTGGATAAAGCGGTCGCCGGGGCGCAAGGTGAGCGGGTCTACCCACAGACCGTCGTCGCCCGCGACCAGCGTCCCATCGGCGGCCAAGAGATGGGCAAAAACCGCCAGACGCGGTCCGGCATAGATGCCCGGCGGCGGGGGATTCGCCACTAGGGGCATGGGCGGCAGTTGCAATGGAGCGGCGACCATCCAATAGGTGAGGAGAGTCATCTCCTGGCCTGGCTCCGGCGGGGGCAGCGCTTCCCAGACGACGGCGACCAGGTCTAAGCCGTTGTCGAATTGCGCCAGCGGTGCGTTCTGCCATTCGGCTCGAGTTGCCAGCCGATAAGTGGTCAATGTGGGACGGGGATGACCAGGATCGGTCGGGTTGTCTTGACGCAACAACCGTTCAATAGAAGGCGCGGGCGGCGGATACGACGGGAGCAGCACTGCGCCCGGCTCTAGGCCGGTCGGGTAGAGTAGCGCCCGCTGGGGATTAAAGAGTCGCAGGGTCAGGTCGTCTCGCTGCACGTCCACGTCCAGCGCCAAGCGGTCCCAGGGACCCATCAGCAGGCTGCCCACTGCCCAGTCGCGGCTTTCGGATTGCTCATCCAGGTAGCGCGCGGCGTCTCGATAGTCTGCCCGATACAGAAAGCGCACATAACTGAGCCGGGGCCAGCGCACAAAATAGTCCCGCAGGTCGCGGTAGGCCGTGGGGAGCAGGAACACCAGCGCCGCCGCGACCCACAAAGGCGCTTGAGTCGTGAGCTTGAATCGCGTTTGCAGCCAGCGATAACCTTCGGTAAGCGCCAGCGCCGGCAAGAGATAGGCCAGGGGTTGGATCAAGATCGAATGGCTGAGGCTGGCCGGGGGCACGCTGAGTACGGTGGGTGACAGTCCCGCGCCCAGCCATAAAAGCAGAAAAAAGTAGCGCGGGGTGCGCCAGCGCCACATGCAGATCAGCACCCCGGCCCAAAACAACGCGCCGTCCACCAGGTTAAACACAGGTCGGTCGGGAATGTTGTACAGCGCCTCGGGGTCGCCGGTGGCGTGGAACATCCCTAGCGTCAGCCAGATGTTTTCCAGCAGTGGATCGGGGTCGCCGTCGCGCAGCGCCCGGATGGGGCGAGCCAACTCGACCAATCGGGCGTCTGCGCCAATGCCTTGCGCGGCTGCCTCACTGGCGCCGTGTGCGATAGCACTGGCTAATGGCAGCGCCAGAACCAAGACAACGATGAGCGCCAGCGCCAGGGCGCGCCAGGTGCGTCGAAACACGTCTCGGTGAAAAAGAACCAGGTAGAGCGCCATAATTGCGACCAGGGCCGGCAACACACGACTGGCAGGATAGGTGTACAGGCTCGCTCCGAGCGCGAGACCCGCCAGAAAAGCTGGCCGGATAGCAGATCGCGCTGGCGGCCGGTCTGAGAGAAGCCGCCACAGCAGATAAAATGCAGCCAGGGTCAGGAGGGGCAGGGAGATCTGCCGCAGAGCGAAGCGACTGTACATCAATGACCAAAAGGAGGTGGACAGCGCCAGCGCGGCCAGGGTTGCCGGGAGGAAGCCAAAGAGACGCTGCGTTAGCTTGAAGGTCAGCGGGACGGCCAGTGTACCGCACCAGACTGCCAGCAGGTGGCCGCTCAACACATTGTAGCCCAGCACAGCGTGCAGGCCGGCGTTAAGGTAGTGATAGAGTGGCTCGTGACCGGAGGCGCCGGTAAAGTAGAGCGGAAAATGCCCGTTGAAAAGCTCGCCGGAGAGGGTGTGGATGTGGATCAGCTCGTCGTCGCGCCAGCCCGGCGGCGCGCTCTCCAGGGCGACCAGGCGCAGCCCCCAGGCGACCAGCGTCAAAGCCAGAGGAGATACGGCGCGGACGCGACGTCGCATAGATGAACACGAATGGGGATAATCGCTCACGGCGCTTTTACTTCCACAGGTTGGAGCCATACGTGATCGCTCGTTACCTCATTGCCGGCCAGCGCCGGCAGCCGGATCAAGTCGGGTTGGGTATAAATGCCTACTTCCAAGGGGTAGACTCCAGCGCTCAAGACAGAGTCGGGTGTGAAGCGGTGGATTTGGAGAAAGCGATCTCCGGATTGCCAGTTCCAGGCTGGTACATCCAGACGGTCTTCCTGGCCGACCACCTGGCCCTCTGGCGTCAGCAAGTGCGCAAACACCGCCGCTGAACGACCATAGTGTTGCGGCGACACAGGCCCCAGCGCCGTGGGGTCCATAATTTGCCACGCCGTGATCAGCGTCACCGTCTCTCCGGGCCGAATGACCGGCGTCGGCAGAAAATAGCCGAGCAATGCCACGGCGCGCCCGAAATTGATGGGCGGCGTCAGGGAATGCCCATCTGAGGCCAGTTGTTCGGTCACTCTCTGCCAGCTCGCTTGGGGAGACCAGGTCCATACGTCAAAGTAGGGGTCAACGTCTTCCGGGTGGACAACAATGCGTTGGCCCGAAGCTGGCGGCAGCCACTGGGCAAACGCTGCGTCTAGTGGGGCGTTGGTTGGGAGAATCATTACGGTTGTGTCTGCCGCCGGGAACAAGAGGGCGCGCCGGGCGTCGAACCAGCGCAGCGTCAAGTCGTCTCGCTGTACGCGAAGATCAGCGATAAAGGGGTCGTGGGGCAGATCGGGAAAGGGGGACGAGATAGCCGCCACGTCGCCTAGAGTTGTCGCGTTGAGATAATCGGTCACGGCGGCCAGGTTGTGGAAATAGGCCGCCCGCACTTGAGGCGACTGTCCCCAACGCTCAAAGTAATCGCGGTAGGTGCGGATCGCCGTCCAACTCACCAGAGCGACGAAAAGCGCAGCGACGATATATCCGACGTTCGTTCCGTAACGCCGACCGAGCCAACGCACCGTTTCTACGGCCATGAGAGCGGGCGGCGCAAATACGACGAATTGCATGCCCATACTGTGGAGTGTGCTGTTCCACGCCCCAACGACCATTGAGGGTAGCAGTCCTGTGGCAATCCAGAGCAGGGTAAAAGCAGGGGCCGGCTGGCGCCAGCGCTTTACACATAAAAACAATCCACCGTAAAAGAGCAGCCCTGTCGGCCAATCAAAGATGGGCCGTCCGGGAGGGTTATAGGTGATGAAAGGATCGCCGCGGAACGTGAACGTGCCCAGGGTTTCGATAGTCTTGTCCAAGAGCGGGCGGGGGTGGCCGGCGGCCAGCGCCTTTAACGTCGTGGAAAGGGTACCAGAGCGTTGCCAGGCGGCCGGGTCGAGCAGGTGGGGCGCGGCCAGCGCCATCCCCAACGCCAATGCGCCGACGAACCAGCCGCCACGCTCCCGCATGCGGGGTCGGTCGGTGAGCAGGAGGTAAAAGACAAACGCGAACAAGGCGGCGCTGGTCGCGCGAGCCACTTCATAGGCCCATAAGGAACCGGCCAGGAGCAGAGCAAAGCCCAGCCAACCCCACCAGCGTCTGCGGGGCGGATGCTGGTCAAAGAGGGCCAGCCACAGACACCAGACCGCGCCGGTGAACAGGGCCGGAGCCGGTTGTGGGTTGAGTGCAAAGCGCGAAGTGGCGACCGGCCAAAACGTGACGGCAGCCAGCGCCGTCGCTCCCAACGCAGTGGGCGCGTCAAAGGCCCTGCGTGTCCACACATAGCCAAACACGAGCATCAGCAGGCCAAAGCAAGCCGAATGAAGGCGCAAGGCCAGGTCGGTGGGACCAAAAAGAGCCATAAAGAGCGCCCCGGAGTACATGGTAAAGGCTTCATTCGCATAGCCATAAGGCGCTTTGATTTGAGAGGGGGTACCTCGATAGACAGCGGCGACGAAATAGCCGGTATCGGCCTCGTCGTGCGTCAAACCCGGAGGAACCCGGTCGAGTTGCCACAAGCGCAGCCAGCCGGCCAGAAGCAGGATAAG
The DNA here is from genome assembly GCA_034435435.1 of Anaerolineae bacterium. GTDB lineage: Bacteria > Chloroflexota > Anaerolineae > S140-20 > S140-20 > DAOTXN01. The sequence continues at coordinate 17,051 of DAOTXN010000111.1, forward strand.
CATCAGCAGCAGTAGCTCGGTTCGCCTGCTCATCGCCGACATGGCTTGGCGTCTATTTCCCTGCGCAACGGTGTTATTGGACCACAATCTCGACCGGGCCGGCCAGGTTGACGCACACGCCATCCGTGAAGCAGATACGCAGGTATAGGTGGTACGCGCCGGCGGCCGTGATGTGGTGAGCGTACAGGTGGTCCCGATGGATGAATTGCGGGCCCGGCTGAATCGCCGAATTGGTCCAGCTCATTTGGAACTGATTGTTCTCCTGAATCCAGGTGCCTAGGGCGTTAAACCCCACCGAGGCGCCAGACTTGTTGGTGATCCACATGTTGAACCAGATATCGGCGCCAAGTGGGTAAGGGCCGGGCGCGCCTTCGACCTGGTACCCATCTACGACCAGACCGCGAGTGTCCGCAGCCGGCGGCGGAGTGGGCGTGGCTGTTGCGGGTGCGGCGGTGGGAACCGCTGTCGCCGGAGGCAACGTCGGCGCGGGCGGCGGTTGCACTTCGGGCACGCCCTCGGCGTTGGCGACGGTCACGATGTCGCCCAAGACCCATCCCGCTGCGTTGTTATAAGAAATCTGCCACCAATTCCCATAGCGCGCGGTCACGGGGGCCTGCGCGCCTGGATCTAGCGCCCCCAAAAGCGAGTAATTGGTACCTGGCCCAGTGCGTACGTTTACACCCTGGGCGCCGGCCGTGATGCTGGGGGGCGCGGTAGGAGTGGGTTGTGGCGCTTGGGTGGGGGAGGCTTCAACAAGCGGGGCCAGGGTCGGCGCTGGCGCTGCGGTCGCCGCGACAGGGGGGACGGTCGGCGTGAACGGCGATAGCGTGGCCGTTGGACGGGTGAGCGACTCGGCCAGCGCCACGACTGCTGTGGCGGTGAGGTCAGGCGCTTGAGACTTGTCGCCGTCCGACGGGCGCAGGAAACCAAACCACACCAGGATCATGCCAAAAACGATTGATAATATCCAGCCAAGAATGACGAGCCAATGCCGGCCCAGTCCAGACCGGGAATCAAAATTCCTGTTCATGCCTTACTCCCAAAGCGTTGTCACGAATTGAGCCCATCATACCATGTTTTCCGCGCCGGGCAAATAAAAACCCCGGTTTCTCCGGGAAACCGGGGTTTTGCAAGGTGTTAATCGATCTAGTAATCCATCCCGCCGCCGGGGGGCATGGCAGGAGCCTTTTCCTTTTCGGGGAGATCGGTGATCAGGGCCTCGGTAGTGAGGACCATGGCCGCGATGCTGGCGGCGTTCTCCAACCCTCCCTTGGTCACTTTGGCCGGGTCGATGATGCCGGCCTCGACCATATCCACGTATGCGCTGCTGAGTACATCGTAGCCGATGTGTTTGTTGCCGGTTTCGGCCTGTTTGCGGCGCACGGTTTCGAGGATCACGGCGCCGTCCATTCCGGCATTCTCGGCGATCTTGCGCATCGGCTCTTCCAAGGCTTTGCGCAGGATCTTGACCCCGGTTTGCTCGTCTTCGTATTCCATCTTGATGCCGTCCAGTGTGGGGAGGGCGTTGATGAGGGTCACGCCGCCGCCGGGCACGATGCCTTCCTCGACCGCCGCGCGGGTGGCGCTCAGAGCGTCTTCGACGCGGTGTTTCTTTTCCTTCAGCTCGACCTCGGTGGCTGCGCCCACGCGGATGATGGCTACGCCGCCGCTCAACTTGGCCAAGCGCTCTTGCAGTTTTTCCTTGTCATAGTCGCTGGTGCTCTGTTCGATCTCGACGCGGATCTCTTCAATGCGGCCCATGATGGCCTTTTCGTTGCCCTTGCCGCCCACGATGGTGGTGTCGTCTTTGGTCGAGACGACCTTGTCGGCTCGTCCCAAATCCTGGACCGTGGTGCTCTCGAGCTTGCGGCCCATCTCTTCGGTGATGACCTGGCCGCCGGTGAGGATAGCAATGTCTTCTAGCATGCGCTTGCGGCGGTCGCCAAAACCGGGAGCCTTGATGGCCAATACGTTGAGCATGCCGCGTAGCTTGTTCAGCACCAGCGTGGCCAACGCTTCACCGTCCACGTCCTCGGCGATGATGACCAGCTCGCGCTTGCCCATCTGGACCAGTTTTTCCAGGATGGGCACCAGGTCGGTGGCGGCGGAGATTTTCTTGTCGTGGATCAAAATGTACGGCTCGTTGATGACGGCCTCCATCGACTCAGGGCTGGTGATGAAATAGGGTGAGAGATAGCCGCGGTCGAATTGCATTCCTTCGACGTATTCGGTCTCGAACTCTAGCCCCTTGCTCTCTTCTACCGTGATAACGCCGTCCTTGCCCACTTCGTCCATCACGTCGGCGATCAGATTGCCGATGGTACGGTCCTGGGCTGAGATAGCGGCCACGTTAGCGATCTCGTCTTTGGTGGTGACTTCGATACTCTGCTCGGCGATGGCTTTAACCAGCGCTTCGGTGCCAGCCGTGATGCCGCGCTTGAGCAGCATGGGGTTGGCGCCGGCGGCCACGTTCTTCATACCCTCGGTGATGATGGTGTGAGCCAGCAGCGTCGCCGTGGTGGTGCCGTCGCCGGCGATGTCGTTGGTCTTGGTGGCGGCTTCTTTGAGCAGTTGCGCACCCATGTTCTCATAAGGATCTTCCAGCTCGATCTCTTTGGCGACGGTGACGCCGTCATGAGTGATGGTGGGGGCGCCCCATTTCTTATCCAGGGCCACGTTGCGGCCCTTGGGACCCAGGGTGGTCACGACGGCCGCAGCCAGAGTGTCAATACCGCGCTTTAGCCCGCGGCGGGCCTCTTCGGAAAATACCAGTTGTTTAGCCATGTTTATTTATTCCTCCCAAGCCGATTTTTTGTTACTCCAAGATCGCCAGAATATCGCTTTCCCGCAGGATCAGCAGTTTTTTGCCGTCGATCTTGACCTCGGTGCCGGCGTATTTGGCATACAGCACGCGCTGCCCTTCTTCGACGTCCATCGGGATGCGTTCTCCGTCCTCGTCCTTTTTGCCAGGACCGGCGGCCAGGATGATGCCCTGTTGAGGTTTCTCTTTGGCCGTTTCGGGCAGCACCAGTGCGCCGCCGGCAAAGGTCTCCTCATCCTTTTCCACGGGTTCAACAATCACGCGATCGCCGAGTGGTTTGAGATTAAGCGCCATTTCCTCGTTACCTCCTGTTCAAGATTTGGTGAGTAGGCACAATTCGCGGGTTAGCACTCTGTTGACGAGAGTGCTAACCCGTCCATATCATACCACAGTTTTTAGGGGTGTCAAGGGGGAATTGGTAGATTGGGAATTGTCGAGAACGGCGTTGCGTGATAGAATGAGTAACCAACCGGTGGGAGTGTGTAGGAGGTGTGCAATGGCCGTTTTGCTGCAAGAGCGCGTAGAGGTCGTCGAAGAAAGAGTAGACAGGCTGGAGGCCATGTTTGGGCAGTTTTTGAGTCAGACAGGAGCGGCTATGCTCAGAATTGAGCGCACCATTGCCCGGATGGAAGAGGATGCAGCGCGAGACCGGCGCGAGTGGAACAAACGCTGGGGCGAGTTGGCGAATAAACTGGGGACCATTGTGGAAGACGTCGTCGCGCCCAACGTCCCGCGCATCGCCAGAGAATTGTTGGGTTGCGACGAGCTGGACGATTTTATGGTGCGTCGGCAGGTGCGCAGCCGCGACCGCTCCCGACGGCGTGAGTTTGACGTGATCGCCGTGTGCGGTGAGCGGGTGGCGCTGGTCGAGGTCAAGGCCACAGTGCGCGCCGAGTACATTGACGAGTTCATTCAGGTCTTGAAAGATGTCGGGGATTTCTTTCCCCAGTATGCAGATAAGCTGATCGTCCCGGTTTTTGCTTCACTGTATTTGGGCGAGGACGTGGTGAATGATCTGACCCGGCGCAAGATTTACGCGCTGGCGATGGGCGAGGAGACGATGGAGGTGGTGAATTTTGAGCAGATTGGACCGCCGCAATAGGCGGAGGGGGAACTGATCTGGTTTTGGCATCTGCGCCCGGCCCATCACCGGGCGCAGATGCACATTATAGACATGATGTCAGGGACATTGGGGCGGATGGGGCACAAGCAGGCTGCGCTGAACTGCCTCGCCGGCGGACTCGACTCCGCCTGTTCCGGCCACCGCGCCGGTTCCCCAGGTTTCGGTGTAAAGTCGTTCACGGCTGTAGGCCCAAAAACCTGCCGCCCTTCCCAAAAGTAGGCGTTACAATAGCTATAGTAGCAGAACGACGCAAAATAGTCAATCGGCTTGTCATCGCTTGATTGACCGGCTTGATTTTCCTCCCGGCTTGGGGTACACTAGGCGCACGAGAATTGGGATCAGCGCGGCGGCTTGGAACGAGAGGAGCGTGTGCAAAATGATTCAAGATCGACCAGACCCCATGGTGGAACTGCCCATCACCGACGCGCACATGCGCTGGGCGTTGGAAGCGGTCGAAGAGGTAGCGGGTGAAAAGGGGATGGCGGCGATGTTGCGTCAGGCTGGCCTGGAACACTTGATCGGCAACTATCCTCCCAACCAATTGGTCTTTGCGGGGCATACCTTTGGCGAGTACGCCGCACTCAACCGCGCCATCCTCGACTTTTACGGGCGGGCAGCGGGCAGCTTTGCCCGGCGCATCGGTCGCCTGTCCACCAAGAACATGGTCGCCGAGCAAGACGACTTGCTGGGCCTGCAAAGACTGGCTCTCAAGGCCATGGGCACCGAGTTGCGCGTCAAGCTGGCGCTGATGAGCTCGGCGCGCCTGTTCATCAATTTGTACAAAAAAGAAGGCGACATCCACGTCACGCACATCGTGCAAGACCACGGCGAGTATTTCACCTATTCGCTCAAAGAGTGCCCGTGTTGCGCCGGTATGGCGGCGGATCGGCCGATTTGTTCGATGTGGTTGGGCGTGTTGTACGAAGGTGGCGTTTACGTCACCGGCGGTATGGTGTTTGAATATCAAGAGATTGCCTGCCGGGCCATGGGCGACGAATTTTGCACCTTCAAAGTCGGAAAGGTCCCCGTAAACGTATGACGCGCCAAACCGACAAGCGCGCGTCGCTCCAAGACGCCGTTCAGTTGGTCCGCGCTGGGGACGTGCTGGCTTTGGGGGGGATGACTCTCTACCGGCGTCCGATGGCCTTTGTGCGTGAGTTGCTGCGCATGGCGCATCCCCCGCAAGACCTGACGCTGCTGTGCTTTACTGCCGGTCTGGAGAGCGATTTGTTGGTGGGGGCCGGGCTGGTTAGCCAGGTGCGCTCGTGTTATTTTGGGCTGGAGGCATTTGGCCTGGCCCCGATGTTTACACACAAGGCCGCCGCCGGGGAAATCGAGGTAGTCGAAGAGACGGAGGGCAGCCTGGCTTTTGGTCTACGGGCTACGCTGGCCGGAGTGAGTTTTATGCCAGGTCAGGGCTGGATCGGGACGGATATGCTCAAGGTGCGCCCTGACGTGAAACTGATTGATAATCCCTATGGCGGCGGGCAGTACGTAGCTTTTCCGGCCGTGCAGTGCGACGTGGCCGTGATCCACGCGCTGCGCTGCGACTGGCGCGGCAACGCCGAGCTCGGCGCCAACCAGGCCATCGACACCGAACTAGGCCTGGCCGCCGGACGGGTCATCGTCACCGCCGAGCAAGTTGTAGAGCGGGTGGATGGCCCCATCGGCGTGACCGGTTTGCGGGTAGACGCCGTCGTGCACGCGCCAGGGGGGGCCTGGCCTACTTCGTGCCACCCTCTTTATGCGCTGGATGGTCTGGAGATCCTGCGCTACACCGAACTTTGTCCAGATCGTTTTCAAGATTACCTGGACGAGTTTGTCGAGCATGAAGACCAAACGTCACCCCCGCTATAACCTGGGCTTGCATCTGCTGGCTCTGTACCTCCTCTTTGTGACGCCCATCCTGGCCGGCGCGGTGTGGTTCGACCTGCAAGCGGGTCGCCGCCTGCAAGACGACGTGGCCGCCGCCGACCTCAGCCTGGCCGAGGCCATCGCCCTGGAGACCGACGCCTTGCTACTCAAGGCCCAACAGGCCGTGATCGAGTTCGCCCAAATGCCGGTGGTCATTCATTCCGACGTAGAGGGCATGGCCGAGGCCTTTGCCATCGGCGCGGCTGCCCGGCAAGACATCAACCTCTTTTATCGGCTGGACGAAAAGGGCATCATGGTGTTTCACCATCCGGTCGGTCCTGGCTCAACAGTGGGCACGGACTTTTCCTTCCGCGAATATTTTCAAGCGGCCTTGAGCAGCGCGGGTCCGGTCTTTTCTCAAGGGCGCATCTCTCCTACCACTGGACGGCCCGTGGCGACGGTGCTCACGCCGGTGCGCGACGCGCAGGGGCAATTCGACGGTGTCGTGGCGACGAATCTGGAATTGCAGCGTTTGACCCAAACGCTGGTCGTGATCGGACAGGCGCAGGGCGAGCGGCGCGGTGTGCAAGTGACCATTGTGGACGCTGCCGGACAGGTCATTGCTCATTCGCAACCGGAAGGCAACTTGTTACAAAACGTGCTCGACACACTGCCGGGCGTCGCAGCCGTGTTGTCTGGCGAGCGCGGCTCGCTCATTGCCGCCGACGCGGCGGGGCGGGAATGGCTATACTCCTTCGTGCCTATCCCCACGGCCGGCTGGGGCGTCATCGTCCAACGGCCTACCCAGATCGCCTTTGCCACGTCGCACAGTTTTCATCGCGGACTGCTCATTGCTATCGGTTTGATCTCCGCGGGAGGAGGACTTTTCTGGTGGGGACTGACCCGCCGCGTGATCCGGCCTGTGGAGCATTTAACTCACTTTGGCCGATTGGGCGGGCAACAGACCGCGCAGGCCAACACGGCCCGGCGTGAACTGGTGCATCTGGCGCAACGCGCCGACCAGATAGGCACGCTGGCCCGCACGTTGCTGAAGGCCGAGGAAGACGTGCTGCGTCGCCTGACCGAGCTGGCGACGCTGTTGGAGACCAGCACCAACGTCGTCTCGAGTCTGGATACAGAACAGGTGATCGAGGACATATTGGAACAGGTGCAGCGCCTGTTGGGGGTAGATACGTGCGCGGTGATGGTGCTGAACGAGCGCAGCGGGGGATTGGAGGTGCGAGCCAGCCGGCGACTCAGCCAGAGCTATGTCCGGCAGTTGCAGCTCGACGCAACGGCCCGGCAACTGCCGTCCTGGCGGGCCATTGACAGCGGGCGTCCCGTGCAAGTGACCGACGTCGAAAACGACCCCGGTATGGCCGAAATTCTGCCGCTGGTCCGCGCCGAAGGCTATCGTTCCCTGTTGGCCGTTCCTCTCATCACGCCTCACGGCCCGCCCGCCGTGCTGGTGGTTTATCGGGCCGATGTGCATCGTTTTAGCGACCAGGAAATCAATCTGGCCTCCAGTTTTGCTAATCACGCGGCTATGGCGTTGGAAAACGCCACTCTGTTTAGCCTGACCGACGAGGAGCTGCAAAAACAGGTCCGCTTTCTCAGCGCCCTCAACCAGATTGTGCTCACGGCCAACCAGTCGCTGCTGCTGGAAGATGTGCTGAACAACGTGCTGGACGCCGTGGTGCAAGTGATGAGCGTTGAAGCGGCCTGGATCCATCTGCTGCGTGAGGGTGAGACTATGTTACACCTGCGAGCCTATCGTGGTTTTTCCGACCGTTTTGCCGAACAGGTGCGCACGATGGAAGTAGGGGCCGGGTTGATGGGCCAGGTGGCGCAGACCGGCCAATCCCTGGTCGTCAAAGACATCCGCCAGGACGAGACCCAGGCGGCGGCTCAAGAAGGTTTACGGTCTTTTGCAGCCGTGCCGCTGCAAGCCAAAGAGACGATCGTCGGTGTTTTGGGAGTGGCTACCCGCACCGACCGGCGCTTTTCAGACACCGAAGTGGACCTGCTGTCGGCAGCGGGTAGCCAGATCGGTATGGCCGTGGTCAACGCCCGCTTGTACCAGCGCAGCCGGCAAGCCGCCACGCTTAAAGAGCGCAACCGCCTGGCGCGCGACATCCACGATTCGCTGGCGCAGGGATTGACCGGCATCGTGGTCCAGTTGGAGGCTATGGAGCGCCTGGCCCAACGTCGGCCTGATCAGGCCCTGCACAGCCTGCAGCGGGCCAAAGATTTGGCCCGGCACAGTCTGCACGAAGCCCGTCGCTCGGTGTGGGGGCTGCGCCCTAGTGCGCTGGAAGGTCTGAGCCTGGCCGAGGCGCTTCAAAACCATACCGAAAGCCTCCAGGCTGATAATGGCCTGCACGTGACCTTTGAATCGAGCGGTGAGCGGCGTGCGTTGTCGCCGGACGCCGAGCTGAATCTGTTTCGCATCGCTCAGGAGGCGCTGAACAATGTCCAGCGCCACGCCCAAGCCCGCGCCGCGCACGTGCAGTTGGACTATGAGCCGGGCTTTTTGCGGCTGAGTGTTCAGGATGATGGTGTGGGGCTGCCGGACTCGGACAACCCAGCGCTGTATGACAACGGTCACGAGGGTTTTGGCTTGATCGGGATGCGCGAGCGGGCCACGCTGTTGGGCGGCGAGTTGCGCATAGAAAGCCGGCCCGGCGGCGGCACGTGGGTTGAGGTGCTTGTGCCAGGGTAGCGCTCAGCGGTCGGCGGTCAGCCGACAGCTGAAAGCTAAAGGAGTAAGCTGTGATACGTGTCCTTGTCGCCGACGATCATCCGGTGGTGCGGGAGGGTTTGAGCGCCATCGTGGATGTGGAGGACGACATCGCCGTCATCGGGCAGGCCGCCGATGGGGTTGAGGCGCTGCGCCAGGCGCAGACGTTGCGCCCCGATGTGGTGCTGATGGATCTCAAAATGCCCAATATGGACGGCGTGGCGGCCATCCGGCAGATTCGAGCGGCGCTGCCCCACACCCACGTGTTGATTCTGACCACCTACGCCGACGATGAATACATTATGGCCGGCATTCGGGCTGGGGCGCGTGGTTATCTGCTCAAGGATGCGCCGCCCGACGAATTGGTGCGCGCGATTCGCGTCGTGGCGCGAGGCGAGTCATTATTGCAGCCGGTGATCGCGGCCCGCGTGCTGGACCGCTTGAGCGAGCTGATGGAGGGTGGCTCCCAGCCTGTCGTTCAGCGCGTTGAACAGGCGGCGCTCACGGCTCGCGAGCTAGAGGTCTTGACCATGATCGCCAACGGCGCGCGCAACCGCGCCGTTGCCGAGGCGCTGGCTATTTCAGAGCGCACGGTCAAGGTCCACATTGCCAACCTGATGGTCAAGCTAGAGGCCAATACCCGCGCTGAGGCCGTGGCCCGCGCCCTCAAGCTGGGTCTGCTGTCCACGGACTGAACATATAACTCGCTGCGACCAAAAGTACTAGATAAACCGAGGAAAAAACCGGGCGTTTTTCGACCCTTTTGGACGATGACACCCCCGCAAACTCACGTTAAAATAGAGTGGGGTTTTTGCTGATTTCTCCAGTCGTGGTTGTGTTTTGAACATCACGTCGCGCCTGCTCGAATTTCTCACCAATGGAAAGGAGGGGATCGCAAAGACATTTTTGAAATACGAGTCGATAACCGTTTTCGCTGTTTTCCCAAGTTTAGGAGGAAGAAAAAATGAAACGGCTTGTTTTGTTCGTTTTACTCCTGGCGATGCTGTTCACGACGACGCAGTGCGGGTCCAAAAAGGATGAGAAGAAAGGCGAGGCTCAGGAACTCGTCATTGGCCTGACCGTTTCTCAAACCGGCGCCCAAAACGTCGCCTCCAGCCGGCAGTACAATGGCTTCAAGCTGTGGATGGACCAGCTCAACGCCGCCGGTGGGATCGAGCTGAGCGACGGCACGCAGGTCACGTTCAAGGCAGTGTTTTACGACGACGAGAGCAACAAGGACCGCGTGCAAGAGCTGTATACCCGCCTGGCCACAGAGGACAACGCCGACTTTTTGATCAGCCCCTACTCCAGCGGCCTGACAGCGGCGGCGGCAGTCATCGCCGAGCAGTATGGCAAGGTGATGGTCACCACGGGCGCTGCCTCAGACTCGGCCTACAAGCAAGGTTACACGCGGGTTTTCCAGGCTTATACACCGGCCAGTCGCTATCTGACCGGGGCCGTGGACCTGCTGGCCCACGTGGACCCCAACGTCAAAAAGGTTGCCTTTGTGTACGAAAACGACACGTTTTCGACCGACGTGGTGAACGCCGCCAAAGCGTATGCCGAATCCAAAGGCTACGAAGTGGTGCTCTTTGAAGGCTACGACTCGGCCACCACAGACTTTGGCCCGTTTATCAACAAGATTTTGGATACCGGCGCGCAAGCCATCATGGGCGGCGGCCACTTTCAGGACGGCAGCACCTTTGCCCGGCAGATTCACGAAAAGAACGTGAATATCGTCTACTTTGCTCTGCTGGTCGCCCCGCCTGAACCCGACTTTGCCGACCTGGGCGACGCTGCGCTGGGCGTGGTGGGACCGAGTCAGTGGGAGCCGCTGGCCGCCTTTACGCCCGACTCGGCCAAAGCGGCCGGCCTGACGTGGTTCGGCGTGGAGGGCAAAGCGTTCGATGAGGCTTACCAGGCTGCCTTTGGCCAGGAACCCTCCTATCACTCGGCCGGCGGCTATGCGGCGGGTCTCATCCTGCAAAAGGCGATCATTGACGCCGACTCGGTGGACCCCGAGAAAGTCAAGGCGGCCATGGACAAAATGGATATTCTCACCTTTTACGGACGGGTCAAGTTTGACACCAGCGCCGAGGCCCACGGCCTGCAAATCGGCCACGAGATGGTCTACATCCAGTGGCAAAAGGACGCCAGCGGCAATCTGGTCAAGCAAGTCGTCTGGCCGTTGGAAGGCAAGACCGCCGACACATTGTACCCCAAGCCCTAGAATTTTAGATTTTGGATTTTGGATTTCGGATTGGCTCCGGCCTTTCCGAATCCAAAATCCAAAATCGCCCATCCAGAATCGAGGAGACGTGTATCGTGGATACCTTGCTTGCCTCTTTGTCCGACGGACTGTTGCTGGGGTTCGTGTACGGCATCGCGGCCATGGGGCTGTCGCTGATCTGGGGCGTGATGAACGTGATCAATCTGGCTCACGGCCCGGTCATTGCGCTGGGGATGTTTGGGGTTTATTACGCCTTTGAAGGTCCGGGCTTGAATCCCTACCTGACCCTGCCGCTGATTGCCGTCGGCGGGCTGTTGCTGGGCATCCTGATTTACGGAGTGGCCGTACATCGTGTGCTCAATGCGCCCCATCTGTCCACTCTGTTGGCGACCTTTTCGGTCAATATGATCATCATCGGGGTCGGCACGGCCGTTTTTACCGCTTCGCCGCGCAACGTGGACTTTTCGTTGGGTAGCGCCAAGCTGGGGCCGGTTACGTTGATCTGGACGCGCGTAGCGGCGGCCGGGGCGACCGTGCTGGTGACGGCCTTGTTGTATCTGTTCCTATACCGCACCCGGCCGGGCAAGTCGATTCGGGCGGTCGCCAACAACCGCGCCGCGGCCGAGTTGATGGGCATTCCCTCGGCGCGGGTGCTGGCCCTCAGCTTTGGATTAGGGACGATGCTGGCGGTCATCGCCGGCGGGCTGATCGCCACCTTTTTTCCTTTCACCATCCTGGCCGGCGGCAGCTATGAGTTGAAAAGCTTTGTCATCTGCGTGCTGGGTGGGTTGGGTAATCCCTTGGGGGCGCTGGCCGGCGGATTGCTCTTGGGCGGGCTGGAAGGGATCATTCCCACTTTTATGGAGACGAGTTGGGTGCCCGTGCTGGAATTTGTTTTGTTCGTCATCATCCTGCTCGTGCGCCCGAGCGGCCTGTTGGGGAGCAAGACATGAGCCAAGTCAAAGCCAAAACAAAGGTCAAGGTTTACGGCCGGCCGTGGCGCAACCCAGGGCTGTGGCTGGCGCTGGCGCTGACGTTGCTCTTGGGCTTGTGGCCGGTGGTCACGGGCAAGGCGGCCGACCGCGAGGTGGTCTTTACCATTATGCTCTCGGTGGCGCTGGCCTCCAGTCTGAACATCTTGCTCGGCTATACGGGTTACGTGAGCTTTGGTCACATTGTCTTTTTCGGCATCGGCGGTTACACAGGATTTTATCTGATCAGCAAACACGAGCTGCCGCTCTATGTGGCCGTGGCGGCCGGGGCGGTGAGCGCCGGTCTGCTGGCCTTTTTGCTGGGCCGGGCTATTCTGCGCCTGCGCGGGGCTTACTTTGCCCTGGCGACCATCGGCATCAACGCCGCTATGCTGGCCTTTATCAAGAACTTTGAGCCGTTCGGCGGGCCAACCGGCATGACGTTACACTTTTCGGTGTACCGATCTTATGGCGGGGCCAACCAGGCGCTATGGATGAGCTACGCCGCGCTGGTCGCCCTGACGCTGCTCGTTGTCGCCGTCAGTTACGTGGTGAAAACCTCTCGCTTTGGCCTGGGGTTGATGGCTATCCGCGAGAACGAGGACGCCGCCGAAGTGATGGGGGTGATCGCGCCGAGCGCCAAGACCTGGGCTTATGTCCTCTCGGCCATCTTTCCGGGCATGGTAGGTGTGCTCTTTTTCTTCAAGAACGGCAACATCGAGCCGGGCGACGCCTTCAAACTGCACCAATCTATTGAAACCATCGTCATGGTGATGCTGGGCGGCTATGGGACCGTGTTGGGACCGATTGTCGGCGCGACCGTTTATCAGCGTCTGCGGGGCATGTTGCTGGTCAGCTCGCTGTTCAAAAATATTCAACTGGCGGTGGCCGGGGCGTTGTTACTGCTCATCGTCCTGTTTGTGCCGGCCGGGCTGGTTGGCTGGGTGCGGGGGCGCTTTGCGCGACTGCGGGAGGTGCTGGAATGACGACAGAACAGGCTATCCTGCAGGTACAGCACGTTTCTAAAAACTTTGGCGGTCTGCAGGCGCTGTCCGACGTGTCCTTTGACCTGCCCCAAGGGCAAATCCTGGGGTTAATCGGTCCCAACGGCGCGGGCAAGACGACGTTGTTCAACGTCGTCAACGGGGTTTACGCTCCGCAAGAGGGACAGGTGGTCTTTCGCGGCCGGGACATCACCGGCTGGCGACCATTTCATGTGGCGCGCATGGGCCTGGCCCGCACCCACCAAATCGTGCAGCCGTTGAACGAGCTGACCGTGCTGGAGAATGTGATGGCCGGGGCCTGTTTTGGGCACGAGCAGCGCCCGCTGGGCGAGGCGCAGCGCATCGCCGACGAGGTGTTGAACTTTGTTGGGCTGGCCGGACGGCGCGACGCTCTGGCTGCCAGCCTGAACGTGGCGCAAAAGAAACGCCTGGAGCTGGCCCGCGCGCTGGCTGCCCGGCCCTTTTTGCTCCTGCTGGACGAGGTGCTGGCCGGGCTAAACCCGTCCGAGATTGCCGAGATGGTACAGGTGGTGCGCAGAATCCGCGAACAAGGCGTGACCATTCTCATCATCGAGCATGTCATGCACGCGCTGATGAACGTGTCGGACCGGGTGATCGTGCTGGACTATGGCCAGCAGATCGCCGAGGGGACGCCGGCAAAAGTGGCGAACGATCCGCGCGTGATCGAAGCTTATCTGGGCGATCCCAAGCTGGCCGAGCGGTTGATGGGTGGGGAGTGACAATGTTAACAGTCCGAAATCTCTCGTCGGGTTACGGCGAATTGCAAATCTTGTGGGACGTGTCGCTCAAGCTAGAGCCGGGCCAGCTCACCGCGCTGGTCGGCTCGAATGGCGTGGGCAAGACCACCTTGCTGCGCACGGTGATGGGATTGGTCAAGCCGTGGCAGGGCGAGGTCCTCTTTGGCGAGCGCGACGTCACCCGTCTATCGCCCCACGCCAAAGCTGCTCAGGGGATCGCGCTGGTGCCCGAAGGTCGCCAGCTCTTTACGGATATGAGCGTGTACGAGAACCTGGAAATGGGAGCTTTTACACCGCGGGCCTTGCCCAATATGAAAAAGAATCTGGCGTGGGTGTACGAGCTTTTTCCCCGCATGCGCGAGCGCGCTGCTCAAAAAGCAGGCACGCTGTCGGGCGGCGAGCAGCAAATGCTGGCCGTGGCTCGCGGCCTGATGGCCCAACCCGAAATTCTGATGTTCGACGAGCTTTCGTTGGGTCTGGCGCCGTTTCTGGTGCTCAATCTGTTTGAAATCCTGCAACGGCTCAAGTCTGAAGGGTTGACCATGCTGCTGGTCGAGCAGAACGTGCAGATGGCGCTGGCCGTGAGCGATTATGCCTACGTGCTGGCCCATGGGCGCATCGAGATGGAAGGCCCGTCGCGGGAAATCGCGCGCAATGAGCAAGTGCGCCGGGCCTACCTGGGCATCTAAAGTGACCGGCACTTCCCAAGTGCCGGTCACTTGCTGTTACTCCCACTGAAAGTAGCGAAACGCCACGAACAAGCTTGCCACCAGCCAGCCGGACAACACCAGCACATTTACTGTCATTGGGAACAACTGGCTGGTCCCCGGCACCATAGCCTGGCGCAGCGCGTCGCCCAGGTAAGTGAGCGGCATCACTTTGACCACCGGTTGCAGCCAATCGGGTGCAAAGTCCACCGGCCAATAAACCCCCGACAGGAACATCATCGGGAATTGGAGCGCCTGCACGATGGCGTTGCCGGCGGCTTCGGTGCGGGCGAATGAGGCCACCAGGTAGCCCATAGCCGTGAATGTCAACCCGCCCAGCAGGATGAGGGCCGCCATCAGCGGGACCTGATTCCCGATCCGCACGTCGAACACCGCCCATCCTACGGCCAGGATGATAATAGTCTGGACAACGGCGATGACCAATCGCATCACCACCTGGCTCAGAACCAGCGTGCGACGCGGTAGGGGCGTGGCTCCCAGACGCTTGAGGATTTTGCGCTCGCGCAGGCTGACCAACGTAAGCGAGCCAAATAGCCCCAGTTGCATCAGCGACACGGCGACCATGCCGGGCACGAAAAAGTCAATGAAGCGAAAGTGCTCGGCGGTGGTGGACTGAAACTCTACGTTGATCAGCGGGGCTGACCCACTCAACTGGCGGTCGTAGGCGTCCAGCAGGCTAGAGAGAATGGATTGCACGATTTGAGCCGTGGTCGTCTGGCTGGCGTCATAGTGGACCACCACGCTCGCGGCCGCGCCGCCGCTTGACCCTGCTTCAACTTGTGCGCCAAACCCGGCCGGAAAAACGAGCACTGCGCGCCGGTCGCCGTCCTTGAGCTTGTCCATCTCGTCGTCCAGCGGGCCGCGCTGGATGTACAGCGGCAGCTCACCCGCCGGGACGTCCTCCGGCGCGCCGCCGGCGCTGCTCATGCCCGCCGATTGCATGGCCTGGAACCAGGGGCGGCACAGCGCGGCATCTTCGGCGCTGAGGGCCGGCTCGTCGTCGCCGTCGCGGTCGATCATCTCGAACATGCAAAAAAAGCCCAGCGCCGCCTGGTCGCTCTCGTCCTCCAACACCAGGCCCACCGAGTAGGCCCCAGAATCTTCGCTGGCAAAGAACACGCCAAAGATCAGGATGAACATAATCGGGAACACCAGCGTCCAAAACATCGCCATGCGGTCGCGCACGAATTCTTTGAAACTGGCGTTGAGCATAGACATAAAGGCTTTCATTCTCGGATCCTCCGCCCGGTCAGTTTGAGAAAGACATCTTCTAAAGTGGCGCGGCGCACGTGCAAGTCGTCCAGGGTGAGGCGTCTGGTTTTTCCCAGCTCGGTCAGCTCGCCCAAAGTCTGGGGCACCGCTCTGCTGTACAGGGTGATGGCTTTGCCGTCCTGACGCATGTGTGTCACGCCCGATAGCCCGGTCAGCCACTGCTCATCCACGTTCCCGCCGTTGAGGTCGAATTCAATCGCGCTCTCTTCGAAATGGGTGTTGATCAGCGCGTCAGGCGTGTCCAGAGCGATAATGTGACCCTGGTCGATCACCGCAACGCGATTGCACAGCCGCTGCGCTTCTTCCATGTAGTGAGTGGTGAGGAACACCGTCGTACCTTCGCTGCTGACTTGCTGGATCACGTCCCAAATCTTGCGCCGGGCCTGGGGGTCCAGGCCGGTGGTCGGCTCGTCCAGAAAGATGATGTCGGGCTGGTTGACCAGCGCCAGGGCCATTGACAGGCGCTGCTGCTGCCCGCCCGACAGGTCTTTGCTGCGCGTCTTTTCCTTCTCGCGCAGGTCGACGGCGTCGATGATATAGTCGGTGTCGTTGACCGGGCCGGGGTAAAAGCTGCGAAAGAGGTCGATGATCTCGCGCACGCTGAGCAGGGGATAGAGCGACGTGGTTTGTAGTTGCACCCCGATGCGCACTTTGATCTTTCCGGCCTCTTTGCGCACGTCCATCCCCAGCACCGTCACCGCGCCGCTGTCGGCCACGCGCAAGCCTTCGACAATCTCGACCGTGGTGGTCTTGCCCGCCCCATTGGGGCCGAGCATCCCAAAGACTTCACCCTGCTGCACCGAGAAACTGATACCGTCCACGGCCTTGGTCTCGCCGTAATATTTGCGCAGGTCTTTAACTTCGATTGCGTCCATTACCTCTCCTTCCTGAACACGAATAGCGCGAATGAGACACGAATGATATGAATGGCGCAAAATCTGGTTCCCATTCCAAATACGAGCATTCCCCCCGTCAGGTTGCATGGATAGAAAACACACTTGATTATATCTGATGGATCGTCTGTTGGGCGACACGGCGCTGACGGCCTGCTGATTTTGTCACGCTGCGTTGACGAAAGCGCAAAAACGGGTATCATATCCTATCAGGAGATGCGAGAATGCAGGATTCGTTCGATTTTTTGCGCCGCCGGTGGGTTGAGGCCGGACAAAGCACGGCCCGGTTTGTGATCCTGACGTGCAGCATTGGACTGGCGGCGATGTTTGGCGCGGCGCAGATGGGCTATGGTCGGGCGGCTCCTCCACCCGCGAATCCACCGCCCACGGCGCAGACGCGACAGATTACACCTCCGGATGACTCGTCGCCCACGCCTGCGCCATCGCCGCCGGCCGAGCCGACTCGAGTGAATCTTGAACCTTCAGGCTCGGCGCAGGCTCAGAACCAGCCCACACCGACCCTTGCTCCATCGCCCACTCCTACCCCGGCGATCCCGCGCATCGGCATCGTCGCCGGGCACTGGTGGCTGGGCGAGGGCGGGCAGCAGTCACTAGACGTGGGTGCGGTGTGCGACGAAGGCACACCCAGCCAATTGACCGAGGTCGAGATCAACAAGGACGTGGCCGAGCGGGTGGTAACAGAGCTGCGGCGGGCCGGTTATCAGGTTGATTTCTTGCAAGAGTGGGATGACCGGCTGCCGGGTTATGGGGCCGACGTGTTGGTATCCATTCACGCCGACGCTTGCACATACCCCGAGGCGACGGGCTTCAAAGTTGCCCGCGTAGTGGATAGCCACGTGCCCGAAATCGAAGACCGGCTGGTGGCCTGTTTGGTGGAACACTATGGACGCCGCACCGGATTGCCCTTTCACGAGGGCAGCATCACGCACGATATGACGCAATATCACACTTTTTACGAGATCGACCCCAACACGCCGGGCGCGATTATCGAGACCGGGTTTATGGCGGCAGACCGCTGGCTGCTGACTCAACGCGCCGATTTGGTGGCCCAAGGCATCATCGATGGCATTCTGTGCTTCCTGGAGGGCGAAGGAAGAATATCAAGGTGAGACAGAATGAACTGGATCGGTGATGCCGGACGCCAGGCTCAACTGGCTGATTTGTTACGGCAAGGCAAGGCTGCCGCCCAGGCCGGGAAAAAGGCCGAAGCGCGTTACCACTTTCGAATGGCGCTCGAGCTGGCCCCCGACCACCCTGAAGCGCTGCTCTGGTTGGCCTTTTTGTTCGGTGGAGGTCGTCCCAGTCTGGCTTATCTGGCGCGGCTGTTAGAGGTGGATCCGTCTAACCAACGCGCCCGGGCCGCCATCCGCTGGGCGCGGTCGCGGGTCAGGTCGCAGCCCATTCCATCTCAGAGTTGGCCGTCGGTGCAGGCAAGGCGGAGTCGGCGCGGAGCCTGGGCGACGGTGATGGGCCTGATATTGATTCTGGTCAGTGGGTGGGTGACGGTGGCCTTTGCCCAGGGCGCTTTGAGCTTGCCTTTCGATAACCCCACCCGGGCGTTGCTCGTCGCGTGGGCGCCCAAAGATACGGCCACGCCGTCTCCCACGCCGTCGGCTACCGCCACGGCAACTGTCACTTTTACGCCGACTCCCACGCTGACCGCAACGGCGACATCAACCGACACTCCCACACCAACTGCCACCGCAACGGCGACGCCAACCGACACTCTCACGCCAACCGCTACGGCGACCCCTACCACAGCGCCGCAGCCGGCCGCTTCGCTGGACGACACGCGCTGGATCGACGTGAACTTGACGCACCAACGGCTGGTGGCTTATGAGGGAGAGACGCCGGTGCGTACGGTCATCGTCTCAACCGGGTTGCCGCGCACCCCCACCGTCACCGGGCGCTTCAAAATCTACGTCAAGTACAAGTCGGCGCCGATGTCCGGGCCGGGTTATTATTTGGCTAACGTGCCATACATCATGTACTTTTATGGGGGCTATGGGCTGCACGGGACCTACTGGCACACCAATTTCGGTCAACCGATGAGCCACGGCTGCGTAAACCTGCCCACGCCAGAGGCAGAGTGGTTATATAACTGGGCCAGTGTCGGCACGCTGGTGGTCATTCATTATTAGAGATTGGGGATTGGATAGCGGCGAACAGCCGATCACCCATATCCAATCTCTACCGATGGAGGAACGATAGGATGACAATTCACGACGAACGAGTCCGCCACATCGTAACCCACGCCTACGCCAACGCGCCGGGTGTGAAGAGGATTTTCGACCAGGCCGGGGTCGCCCCAGCCGACGTACAGGGCGTGGCCGATCTGGACAAGATACCCGTGACCAGTAAAGACCGCCTGATCGAGCTTCAGGCGGCCGACCCGCCCTTTGGCGGCTTCTTGGCCGTGTCGCCGCTGCGCCTCAAGCGCATCTACTTTTCCCCCGGCCCGCTCTACGACCCTCAAGGGCGCGAGCAAAGCCTGATCGAGGCCGCTGGCGAAGCGCTGAGCGTCCTCGGGTGGGAGCCGGGCGACATTGTCCTCAATTCGCTTTCCTATCATCTGGTGCCGGCGGGGTTGCTGTTGGACGAGGCCCTGACGGCCATGGGCGTCACCGTGATCCCCGGCGGCGTCGGTATGAGCCAGTTACAAGTCAAGATGCTGCTCGATCTCAAGGTGGTCGGTTACGTTGGCACACCCAGCTTTTTAGCCACGCTGCTGGACGAAGTGGAAAAGATGGGGCCGGATGTGAAAACGGCCCTGGCCCTGCGCAGCGCCCTGGTCACGGCCGAGCCATTGCCGCCCTCGCTGCGCCAGCGCTTTGAAGAGCAGTACGGCCTGCACGTGGTCAACGCCTACGGCACCGCCGACCTGGGCTTGCTGGGTTACGAATGCCCGGCCAAGTCCGGCTTTCACGTCCCCGACGGCGTCATCGTGCAGATCGCAGACCCAGAGACCGGCGCGTCTCTTGGCCCCGGCGCAGTGGGCGAAGTCGTCGCCACCACATTCAGCGAGACCTATCCGCTCATTCGCTTCGGCACTGGCGACCTGTCTCTCTACACCGACGAACCCTGTCCCTGCGGTCGAAGCTCGCGCCGGCTACTGGCGCTGGTAGGGCGGGCCGGCGAAGCGATCAAGGTGCGCGGCATGTTTGTCCACCCCAACCAGGCGCGCTTTGCCATCGGTCATTTTCCGGCCGTGGCCCGCGTTCAGGCAACCGTCACCCGCTCCGAGAACCGCGACGAGCTGGCGTTCCAGGTCGAGCTGACCGATGTGGATGTGGACCGCGACGAGCTGGCGGTCGCACTAGGCGAGGCGCTGCGCGCCGCCTGCCGCGTCAAGCCCGACCGGATCGAGTTCGTCGAGAGCGGGGCCATTTCCCCTGGCGCCCCGCTCATCCTCGACCGGCGGACCTGGGATTAGCGGTCAGCAGTCAGCCATCAGCTATCAGCCAACCTCGTCTGCTTGCGACAAAGGGGTGTTTTTGCTACAATCACTCTAGCAGCCTGTCGGAGAGACGTCATTTAGCCCCTTGTGGGCGTCCAAAATGGGCGCAAAACGAGCAAAAAACGGGCGCAAGGCCCTATATTACAGGGTTCTCCGACAGACCGCTAGCGTGACCTATTCGATGGGGTGCAAGCCGTTACCACCCACAGAAAGGCTAACCGATGGCTGACCTGACGGGGCAGACGCTAGATCGCTACGAAATCGTCGAGCTGATTGGCGAGGGCGGCATGGCCACCGTCTACCGGGCGCGCCAACCCCGCCTCAACCGCGACGTGGCGCTCAAGGTGATGCTTCCGGCGTTGGCCGCCGATCCCACGTTCCGCGAGCGTTTCGAGCGCGAGGCCCAGGCCATCGCCAACCTGCGCCATCCCAATATCCTGACCGTGCACGATTACGGCGAGAGCGCCGATGGTCAACTCTACCTGGTGGTAGAGTATGTACACGGCGGCACGCTGCGCCAGCGCATTGAGGAACCCACGTCGCTGGCGCAGGCCGTCGAGCTGGTGGCCCAGGTGGCCGAGGCGCTGGACTATGCCCACCGCCAGGGCGTGGTGCACCGCGACGTCAAGCCCAACAATATCTTGCTCACACAAGACGGGCGGCCGCTGCTGGCCGACTTTGGGTTGGCCCGCCCCATCCAGGGCGACCGCCGCCTGACTGCCAGCGGAATGATGTTGGGCACGCCGGATTACGTGGCTCCCGAACAGGCGCGCGGGCTGGCGCTCGATGGGCGGGCCGACATTTACGCCCTGGGGGTCGTGCTGTTTGAAACCCTCACCGGCCGGCACCCCTACGCGGGCGAGACCCCCATCAGCGTGATCATCAAGCACGTCAGCGAGCCGATGCCGCGCCCCAGCGAGCTGAACCCGGACGTCTCGCCCGCGCTGGACGAGGTGGTCGCCAGGGCCACAGCCAAGTCGCCCGACCAGCGTTATCCACGCGCCGGAGACATGGCCCGCGCGCTGCGGGCAGCCCTGGTCCCCGGCGCGACGCCGGAACTGGGCAGTCAGCGGGTCACGCTGCCTCCCGGCGCGACCTCACCGCCGCCGCCGGAGCCGGTATCTCCAGTCGCCACCCCCCTGCCACCTCCCCGTCCGGCTCCGCGCCTTTGGCGTCAGCGCACCCGTCTCTGGGCGGCTGTGATGCTCGTCGCGGCGTTGGCGGCGCTCGCGTTCGTTTTGTTCCCGGCACTGTCAAAGGGTGAGAAAACCGGGTCGGTCGGAGGCGTGCCCGTGGCGCAACCTGGCGAAGTGATGATCCTCGTGGCCCGTTTCAAAGCGCAGGAGGGCAGCGAGCACTTTGACGTCGGCCAGCGCATCTACGCCAAGCTCTCCGACGACTTGCGCCGCTTTGGGCAGACGGATGTAACGGTCTACCCGTTGCCCGACGTGATCGAATCGTCGGAAGCGGCGCAGGCGTTGGGGAAAAAATACGGCGCGACCCTGGTCATCTGGGGCTTTTACGACGATATTGGCATCAGCCCCAACATCGAGGCGGTGGGAGCGGGCGGGGACAGGCCATTGACGATTGGACTGGAACATTTCAAGCTCGAAGCGGGCGAGGTTGCGGATTTCAAGCTCTACCTCGCCCAAGACCTGCCCCAGGAGCTATCTTTTCTGACCTCTATCGCGCTCGTCCAGACCTTTATGCTGCAGGGCGAACTGGAAAAGATGCTGATCTTTATGGATATGGCCGGGGAAAATCTGCCCGCCGATCCCCACTTTCGCAGCAGCGACGAGATGGTAGACTTTGTGCAGGGCATGCTGGCCTTTTTCCAGGGCGACCTAGAGGGGGCTGTGGAGCGGCTGGACCGGGCCATTGCCGCCAGCCCTGACCAGACGCTGTTTTATACCATGCGCGCCCTGGCTTTTATCCAAATGGGCGACGGCCGCGCCGTGACCGACCTGGAGCGAGCCAGCGCCCTGGAGCCGGGCAATGAATTGGCCTACACGTTAAGAGGTGCGGTGGCGTGGATGATGGGGGACATAGAGGCGGCGGCGCAAGCCTACGACCAGCTCATCCTGCTAGAACCGGACCTCGCGGAGCTTTACCTGGTGCGCAGCATCATCGCTTTCGACATGGCTGACCTGGACTCGGCGCTGCAGGCCTTGAGCCGGGCGCAAGAGATCAAACTCACGGAAGCGTTTGTCCCCCTGGCCCGCGGCCTGATCCACGAAAAGCTGGGCCAAAGCGCGCAGGCTGCGAGCGACTATGAGCGGGCATTGGAGTTGGACGTTGCGCCGGATGCCGCCGCTGCGCTCATGAGCGGCGTGGCGGGCGAGCACGTGCCTCCGTATACCTACCTGTTCCAGTGCGCGGTCTACCAGGCCCAGGGGGCCGCCGATAGGCAGGCCCAGGGAAAAGCTGAGCAGGCCCTTGCCGGTTGTGACCAGGCGTTGAAGATTGGCCCGACCTATTTTGACGCGCTGTGGAAGCGCGGTCAACTGCACGCTGCGCAGAGCGATTGGGAGGCCGCGCTGGCCGACTATGACGCCGCCATCCAATCCGACCCGCGCTGGCCGTGGGTCTATTATCTGCGTGCGCAGGCCTTGGTCGAGTTGGGGCGGGCGGACGAAGCCCAGGCCGACCTGGCCCAGGCGCTGGAATTGAACCCGGTGGACGAGTTGCGCCGGCAAATCCAGGATTTTGATGTCCACAAGTGAATCTCGATGGCCCTGCCAGGTTTCCCCCGGCCCGCTGGCGCGAGCCAGGGCGGGCAAAACCTGGCAGGTCTTGAGGGGAGGACAGAATGGCAGATCTGAAAGCCGTCGTCCAAGACGTGCGGGATACCCTGGCCGCCGGGCTGGGCGAGCGTATGCTGGCCCTGTATCTGTTCGGCTCGGCGGCGCGCGGGCAATATGTGCCCGGCCGCTCCGACGTGGACCTGCTGCTGGTCGTCAGCCCGGACATGCCCCTGGCGACGGCCCGCGACGCTTTCCGCTCCCTGTGGGCGCGGCACGCCGCCGTGCTGGGCCACGGCCCGCTGCTCGCCACGCCCGCCGACCTGGCCCTGCATCTGGCGCTTTTTCCGGCCCTCCACCGCGCTCTGCACGCCGAGGCGCGCCGCTTTCACGGTGAGCCGGTGCTGGAAAGACTGCCTACCCCTCCGCCGCCCGACCCGGCCATTCGCCGCGCTCACGACGCGGTAGAAGAGACGGCCTACGTGGCTGCCCGCGCCATCACGTATGCCACCGCGCTCACGCCGGCGACCCTCAAGCCGGAAGCGTTACAGCGTTTGACCCAACTGCTCGACCGCCTGGCGCGACGCTTTACGGGTCTCAATCCCCCCGGCACGCTGGCGCCGCTGCAAGCCACAACCGCCATCCACGCCAGGCTACGCCAGTTGGCCGCAGAGATGCCGCAGTTCGATTGGCGCGGAGCGCCGCCGCCCGGCGACGCGCCCGATCTGCTGCCGGGCTGCCTGGCCTTTTACCAGTGGGAAAAGCACCTCGTTGTCGTGCTAGAACGGGTAGACGAAGCGACGCTGGCGAACGTGGATTGGGCCGAGGTTGGCGCGGCCGCCGAAGACGCCTACGCCCAGTTCGGGCTGGCGACGCCCTGGCAGTTGCGCCTGGCCGCCAGCCAGGTGTGGCCCGATTCGCTGTTTTTCCAGGGCTTTGAGCACCTGTGGGGGGCCGACATCCTGGGCGATTTGTCGCCCGCCGAGCCGACCCTCTTGCGCCAGTTGGCCCGCGTCGGCTCGGAGCAGTTGGTCGAAAAGGTACCCATGGACTACCTGACCATCGAGGAGGACGCCATCTCGATGCTGATCCACGACACGCAGAACGTGCTGCTCAACGCCGGGCTGCGGGCCGAGCTGTTTGCCCGCCTCACCGGGCGCGACTTTAACTTGCCCGACTGGACCCCGCCCGGCCGCGACGTGCCCCAGCCGGAGCGCGTGCAGGCCGCGTGGGAGCGCTGGCGCGAGGTGACGGCGTATTATGCGGGGATGTGGCGAGCGGCAGACCCTAAAAATCTCCCGAACCTTTAGGGTCGGCCGGCAGCCAGAAGCGAAACGTGCTGCCCACCCCCTCCTGGCTGCTCACGCCCACCTTGCCCCCGTGGGCGTGGACCACGTAGCGCACCAGCGCCAGGCCGAGTCCCAAGCCCTCCACGCCGCGCTTGAGCGGGTCGGCCATCTGGGTAAATGGGTCCCATAGCGTGCTCAGCTTGTCGGCAGGGATGCCCACGCCGGTGTCTTGCACTTCAAACAGAATGCCGCCTTTTTTGGGCCCATAACGCACCGTCACCGACCCGCCGGGGCGATTGAACTTGATAGCGTTGTGGATCAAGTGATACAGGGCTTCTTCCAGGCGCTTGGCGTCGGCCAGGATGAAAGGCATTTCCGGCGGCGCTTCGATGGTCACACGGATGCGGCGCGGGTCGCCCACCAGCGCCAGTGTGTCGGTGACGCTCTTGACCAGCGCAGAGAAATCCAGTTCTTCCATCACCAGGTCGCCTTGTTTGCTCAGCAGCGCGGCCAGGTTGACCAGGTTGTCCACCATGCGCTTGGCCTCGCGCACCCAATGGTTCAGTTGTTCCCACTGCTCGCGCTGGTGGGGCGGCCATTCCAGCGTGCCGTAGCGTTCGATCAACTGCAGTGAGAACCCGATGTTGGCGAACGGGCTGCGCAGCTCGTGGGTGATGGCGCCGATAAAGGAGGATTTCAGGCGGTCCAATTCGCGCAGGCGGCGGTTGGCCGCTTCCAATTGGGTGTGCAGCGCGCTCAAGTCGTTGAACATGCGGGCGTTGTCCAGGGCCACGGCGGCTTGCCCAGCCAGCGCATTCAGCAGGTTGGCGTCGTTGGCTTGAAACGTCTTGCCGGGGGCGGTATGCGCCAGGCTGATGACCCCTACCACTTTATCCTTGGTTTTGATGGGCACGCACAACACCGCCGACACAGGTTTCTTGCGCTGCGGGTCGGGCGATGGCTCTGTCACGTGGGTTGCTCTCGCGCCCGTGCGCACGACCTGTTGGGCCAGCTCATGCCCGGCTGGGATACCCGCGCCGATGTCTTGGAGGGCGTCTAGCCCGTGGCTGGCCCACACGGTCAACTGGCCGTTGGCCGGATCTACCAGCATGACGGCCCCTTCGTCGGCGTGCAACAGCCGGACGCTTTCGTCCAGAATCAAACGATTGACCTGGGCCAGGTCAAGGCTGCTGGCGATAGTCTCACCGGCGCGATAGAGCAGATTGAGTTCCTGATAACGGTCCAGTGACTCTTGCAGCAGCGCGTTTTGGGTCAAGCGATTGTCGATCAGCAAGCTGAGCACGCGGGCCAACAGTTGCAGGGCTGCTTTTTCTTTCGGCTCAAAGTCCTGGTCGGTAGCGACGACGAGTATACCCACCAGCTCGCCCCGCGCGCGCACCGGCGCAGCGACGCCCAAGGGAACCCACGTCCAGCGCCCGAACTGACGCACCCGTTCGAGGGCTGCCAAAAGCTGGTCAACGTCGAATTGAGTTGCGCCGGGGGGATGGCATCCGACGATCTGCCCCTCTGCGTCCACCAGGCAGAGTTGAAGAGGTCGCGGGAACATCTGGGCAAAGTTTGCCAGCAGCGCCGAGACGTGTTCGGGTTCCAGCACGCTGTGTAAAGGAGGTGTTGGCATTTCGCGTTTTCCAACCACACTATTGTTTGTATCTTAATCGCTGTGGGACGCTTTTGGCAATAGCGAAAAGGTCACAAAGTGATGAGTGACGAGTGATTGGATTGCGTCATTCGTCTTTGGTTTCAGACAGCCGAACGATCAAAGCCAGGGTCAAAAAAAACGCAAAGGCCAGGTCTACCAAAAAGTACGAATTGTCCACTAGGCCGTGGGCCAAAAAATCGACCATTCCGGCCATCAAGCCCAGCGCCAGGGCGCGCTCGTCGCGGTGGGGCAGACGGCGCAGCGGCAGCGCCAGCCGCCAGAAAGCGGCCTGGAGCCACAGCCCTGCTGCAAACCCCAATACGCCCAATCTGCTCCCATAGTCTAGGACAATGTTGTGCGGGTGCGAGAGGTCTGGCTCTTGCCAGGCCGCCGGGCGGATGTAGCGCCCGCGATAGGCGTACAGAAAATTGTCCAGCCCGACGCCCAGAATGGGGTGGTCGCGCATCATATCTACCGCGCTGCGCCACAAGTGCAGCCGGAAAAAGCTGGTCCCGCTCTGCAAGTCGAACAAAGAAGTAAAACGCGGCGTGCGCAAAAGGGGAACGGCGGTCAACACTCCAGCGATGACTGCACCCAGCGCCGTCCACAGCCAGCGCCCGCCCGCCAGCAGCCCCAGCGCCAGCAGCGCCGCCGGCGCGCCAAAGAGCAGGGCGCCCTTGGAAAAACTGAGCAGGATCGCCGCCGCGACGGACAATGCGGCTGCTGCGTAGAGGGTGCGCCGGCGCCGGTCTGCGCCCCACAGGGGAATGGCGATCAGCAGCGGCAAGACGCGCCCCAGATACAGCCCCACGTTGTTAGGCGAGCCATACACGCTCTTGAGCCGGCGCAGCCCGGCCTCGGCGGTGATAATATCGGCGGTGAACAAGTATTGATACAGCCCCACCAGCGCCACGCCCACCGCGCCCAGCACAAAGGCATCCACGATGCGCCAGCGGGCGCGCCGGTCCAGCCGGACGGTGCGCAACATCAGGTAGTACAGCGCCGGTTCGAGCACGGCGATGCGAAATTCGCGCAGCGCCACACCCTGAAATTCGGCGACCAAGAGCGAGGCAGCCGAGACGGCCACGAAAAACAGCACGGCGTGGTCGAGCGTGAAACGTGAGGCGTGAGGCGTGAAACGTGAAACGTGAAACGTGAGGCGTGAAACGTGAAACGCAATCCGTCCTTCGTCGTTCGTCCTTCGTCCAAGCCCCACGAGCCACGACGCGACACACAGCGCCAGCGCGATTTCGACGACGGATAGGGCCTGGTCGAACATGGCGCGAGATTGGAGGTAAAAGGGCGCGGCAAAGGCCACCAGCGCCAGGCCCAGGTCCAGGCGCAGGACAATGAGTATGCCCAGCCCAGCCAGCCCGGCCAGGCTGAGCAGGAATACCGGCGAGACGTAGAACAGCGTGGCCGAGGCCAGGGTAGCCAGCACGCCGGCGTTGCCTGCGGCCCGTTCCTGACCCCACGTGAGCCAGGCGCTGGCCCAAAAGACCAAGGTGACAGTCGCGGCGATGGCGATGTGTGCGGCGTCGCTCAGCCCTTGCCACGCAGCGGCGAGCAGGCGAGTAGACCAGCCTCGGCGCATGCGCCACGCCGACCCCACCGCGCCGACTGCGCAGAGCAGGCCCAGCAGCGCCAGGGCCGTCATGCGAAATTCGTAGGCGCGCTGTTCGGCGTGGGGCCGCCAGCCCACCGACCAGCCTACCAGCGGCCACTGGCCCCAGCCGCGCTCGACGCGCACCTCGGCCACGTGCGGGCCGTCGGGTAGACCGCGGGCCACGGCGATGGTGCTCACCTGGGGCAGGCCGTCGGGCGAAGTGAGCACCAGGTAGGCGCCGTTTTCGTCTCGGGGCAGGGCGTTCGCCGGACGCCCGTCAATGGCGACGAACATGTAAGCTCGATAGTCGCCGCGCCGCACGCGCAACCCAAAATCGGCCCCGGCAAAGCGAATCGTGACCCGGTGCTCGCCGCTCTCGCTCACGTCTGCGCCCAGCTCGGAAAAATGCCATTCGCCGCTATACTCGGCAAGCCCTTCACTGGCCGCATAATAACCCGGCGGGTTGGCGGGCAGTCCATCGGCCCAGTCCTTTATGGCCTGGTAGACTGGGCGGGGAGCGCCATCCTGCCCGAGCAGGGCAAAACCCCAGCGGGGGTTGTTGGGAGGCGTGTCGGGTTGCCAGTTTTCCAGGCACAGCCCGCCGGCCCAGGGCCATTCGCGCCGGGCGCGTTCCAGGGCCGCGACGGTGTAGGCGGCCTGGGTTTCTGCATCGGTCTGACCCCACAAGGAGGGTGGACCATCCCATTGAGCGGGCAGGGCGTTCCAGCCCCAATGGCTGGCCCACACGGCTTTGTGACCATCGCCATGTGCGACCATCGTTTCGCGCAGCAGGATGAGCCGCGAAAAATTGAGCACGCTCTCGCTTACGCGCCGATCGTTGGGGCCGCTGTAGAAACCGTAGGGCTTGCCGGCGACAACGTCAAAGTAAGGCGCGGCGTTCAATTCGTATAGGGCGCGCAGGAAACGCACGTCGCTCAGGTTGCGCGGCCCGGTCTCGACGGTGGGGGCCAGCCCGGCCAGCAGGATGACGGCCTCGCCGTCGGCGTCGGCGGCGCGGATGGCATCGGCGGCGGCCTGGAGCAGCGCGGCGTATCCGGCCGGGTCGGCGTCGCGTCCGCCCCAATGGCTGCTCAGGTTTGGCTCGTCCCAGATCTGGTAATAGTCGATCTGGTCGCCGTAGCGGGCGGCCAACTGGCCCGCGAAACGGGCCAACTCGGCCGGATCGGCGGGCGGCGTGGCGTCCCATGGGCCGGCCGCGGCGCCGCTGGCCCAGGCGGGGGCCGTGTCGAGCACGGCAATGAGCTGCAAGCCGGCGGGGTGCTCGGTCACGGCTCGAACGAGCCTGTCCCACGGGGCCCAGTCGAAACGCTCGCGCACGGGTTCGATGTCGCGCCAGGGGAAGGTCTGGCGCACCCACACAAACCCGCCTTCGGCAATGCGGTCCAGTGTGGGCGACAGGCTTCGGCCTGAGGCTCTGCCCGAAGGGTCGGCAGCGTCACGCAGCGCGACGTTGACGCACAGCGGGGAAACGGCGGCGTGCGCTATCGGTTCGGGCAAGGCCGGACCCATCCCACGCACCCGTTGTCGCCAGCGCCCGTCGGTCAGCGTCAGCGCAAACAAGGTAGCGATGAGGCCGGTGGAGCACACCAGGAACACCAGCCACAAGCGCCGGCTCCTTCGTCCTTCGTCCTTCGTCGTTCGTCGTTCGTCGCTGGGCATTCGTTGGCGTCTTTTCTAGCGCGTCCAATCGAAAAGCTGTACGCTGTTGTCCACGGTGAGGGAGCGGAACGTCCCTTGCATCAGATCGATGAGGACCAGATTATTCTGGTAAATCGTGATCAACTGTTGCCCATTTGGGCCCCATGCTACCTGGGGCGAGCGGATGCCCACCGCGTCCGGCAAGGGAAAGATGCGCTGCCGGTTGCTGCCGTCGCGGTCCATCACGTACAGGTCGTAGGCGCTGCTGACGCTCTCGGCCGGGCTACGGGCGCGGGCGTAGACGATCTGGCTGTCGAGGTACGGGGCAGTTAGCCCAGCGTAGGCGGGCGACCAGACCGGCGTGGCCCACATTCCGGCCTGGCTGACCTGTTTGAGTTGTAGCGGGCGTGAGATGTCAAATACCCAAATGTCGAACACAGAGCTATCTTCGGGCGACTCGCCGGTGATGGGCGGGCCGTGGATCACACTGACTACGAAGCGGCCGTCGGGCGACCAGCTCAATTGGGGCACCCACACCCACTGGCTGTAGGTGCGCAGCGGCGCGAAACGAGTCAGCTCGGTTTGCTTGCCATCTTGTAGACGCACATAGCCGATGCTGTCGGCCTGGGCATAAGCGATGTAGCGACCGTCGGGCGACCAGACATAGCGCGAACCCCACCAGGCATAAGCGCCGCTAGCGCTTGGCTCGACCAGCCGCCGCCGCCCCACCAGGTTATTGCGGCTGCGTCCGTCGGTGTAGAGTTGCTGATTCAATTGCGCCAGCCACAGATCGTTCAGCGCCTGCCAGCCAGGAGCGCCGACGGTGGATTTCCCGGTGGAAAAGGCGATGGAGGCGCCGTCGGGCGACCAATCGGCCCACAAAATGTCATTGACGCCCAGCGGGATAGGCTCTGCGTCCTCCTCGATGGCGTCGATCACCCACAAGCTGTTGAGTTGATCGTTGGCTAGCGTCTCGCTGGTGCGACGAGTGAATAGCAGGTGTGCGCCGTCGGGCGATAGAGCAAACACGCGGGTGTCGAGCGTCCCGTCGGCGGTTAACCGGCGTTGTGCGCTGCTGGAGCCGCGCATCAGCCAGGCGTTAAAACCCACGTCGGTGTTGCCGGAGAGATAGGCTATGGTGCCGGTGATGGGGGTGGGGGCAAAGGCTTCACGCGCGCCGACCAGCACCGTTTCGGGTTGGGCTTCCTGGAGTACGACGCGCCGCACCACCACGCGTTCGACCTCGACTTGGTCTTCGTACACCACGCGGTAGATGATTTGCTCTTGTCCGTTCTGGCCTGGCGCAAGGATGCGGCTCTCGCCAGCCGGTACAGAGGTATCCTGGACGTATTGCCGCTCGAACGGAATGATGATCACCTCGCCCTGTTCGACCTCGTGGCGCACCCGCACGACTTTGACCGTCATCCCGGGGCTCAAGGGGGTGTATTCAGGAGGTGTGACGCGGTCCATGTCGCCCAGCGTGACGCCGGCCTCGGTCAGGAGCTGGCGCACGGTTTCGGCCTGGGTGTGAAACTCGTGGGTCTGCCCGTCTACGATCAGGGTTACACCCGGGTTGGGGAGAGGCGTAGGGGCGGGGTCACCCTGTCGGTATTCGTTTTTGCGACAACCGGTGACGATGAGCAGACCGACTCCTATCAGAATGAGCAGTTTTGGGGGGGCGCGGAATAGAATCATCATGAAAGGCATTATAGAGGATGAGGAGTGGCTTTGTCAAACCGAATCGCGCATCCGCGATGATGTTCTTGACAGCCTGAAACTTCCGCACTATAATAAAAACTGACCGGTCGGTTTGTGAAACGTGGGAAGGAGCGCGATGTCGCCCCGGCTCAAACATGAAACACTCCAAGAGCGCAAAGGCCACATCCTGCGAGCTGCATTGACTTGCTTTGCCCGCAAAGGGTATCACCCGACCACTATGGACGACATTGTCGAAGAGGCAGGTCTGAGCAAGGGGGGCGTCTATTGGCATTTTGGCAGCAAGAAAGAGCTTTTCCTGGCCTTGTTCGAATCGGTCTTGAGCGACTTGGGGTCCCCGCTGGCGGCGGCGTTGGAGGTTCGGGCCAGCGCTGCCGAAAAACTGCGCATGACGCTGGATGCGTTCGCCCAGATGGTCCTCGCGGCCGATTTCCAGGAATTTATGCCGCTGCTCATCGACGTGTGGGCGCAGAACCGGCAGGATGCCGAAGTGAACGAGTTGGCCGTGCAGATGTACGAGCGCTTTCGCCGCCCGCTGGCGCAGTTGATCGAACAGGGGATCGCCGCTGGCGAGTTCAAAGCGGTCAACGCGGCGGCTGTGGCGGGCATCCTCATCGCGCTATACGATGGCTTGATGGTCCAATGGATGATGAGCGCGGCGCTCGTGGATTGGCCGGCCATCTCGGAAACGTTGACGGAGACTTTGATCGCCGGTCTGTTAACCAGCGCGGCCGGAGATTCACATAGTCAAGACGGAGAAAACGATGGGTGAACCGGTCTGGCGCAAACAATACGTCGAGCTAAATGGCTTGCGCGTCGCTTATCTTGCGGCGGGACAGGGAGAGGCGGTGGTGTTGGTGCATGGCTGGCCGACCTATTCCCACTTGTGGCGCCAGCAAATCCCAGCCCTGGCCGAGCACTTTGCCGTGTATGCCCTCGACTTGCCGGGCCTGGGCGACTCGGACAAGCCGTCTGGCGTGCGTTACTCGCCCGACTTTTTCGCGGGTGTGTTGGCCGGTTTTTTGGATGGCGTGGGCCTGGAAAAAGCGACCCTGGTCTGTCACGACATCGGCGGACCCGTGGCGCTATTGTGGGCCGTGCGCCATCCCGAACGGCTGACCCGCCTGGTGGTGATGGATACCACGCCCTACCCCGACCTGCCGCTGCTGATCCGCTTGCTGCTCCCGGCGGCGCGCATTCCTGGGCTGGGGCGCGCGTTGGTCAGCCGGATGGGACTGCGACTGCTGTTTCATATCGGCACGGCCCGGCGCGGCGTCGTCACGGACGAGTTGGTGGCGGCATATCACCGGCCTTTTGCCGGCGATCCCGCCGCCCGCAAAACCTTGTTGCGCATCCTGGCCCGGTTGGACCCCCGCGAGATGGGCGAGATTGAGGCCAATCTGAGCCGGATCACCGTCCCAACGCTGATCCTGTGGGCCGAAAAGGATCCCAGTGCTCCCCTATCCATCGCTCGCCGCCTACAGGCCGACATCCCCGGTGCAGTGTTGCGCACCATTCCAAACTGCGGACATTTCCTGACCGAGGACTGCCCCACCGAGGTGAACCGGATATTGCTCCAGTTCCTGGTTCGGGATGCGAGTCACGAAAGCGATGACACATGAACCGTCATACCACCCTGGCTGTGATGCGCAAAGAGTTTCGCCACATCACCCGCGACCGGATGACTTTTTCCCTCACTTTGCTTTCTCCGTTGTTGATCTTGATCGTCTTTGGCTACAGCTTTTTGGTGCAGGTCAAAGACGTGTCCACGGCCGTCGTGGACCTGGACCAGAGCGTTCTCTCGCGTGAATTTCTGGATCGATTGGTAAAAGGCGACACGTTGACGGTCGTCCGGCGCTTGGAGACGCCAGACGCGGCCGCGAATCTCATCCGCGACGGCCGAGCCAAGCTCGCGCTGATCGTCCCCGCCGGTTTTGGCGCCAAGCTGACCGCGGGCAGCGGCCTGCCGTTCACTGTGTTGATCGACGGCTCGGAGCCGCACGCGGCCAACGTGGCTCTGGTTCACATCACCGAGTGCAGCAAAGCGTTTCTCGCCGACGCAGCCGCCCGGACGGGCGGCCCGCCGCTACTGGCGCCCGTCGCGCTGAACATCGAGTCGCTGTTTAATCCAGACCTCAAACCCATCAACGGCACCATTCCGGGGATGATCGGCATGGCGCTCAGTTTCGTGGGCGTGGCCGTGTGCGCGGCGCTGACGCGCGAAAAAGAACTGGGCACTTTTGAAGGGCTGGTCGCCACGCCCATCCGTCGCTCGGAGCTGCTGATCGGCAAGCTCATCCCCTACGTGGGCACTGGCATGATCACCATCGCGCTGTGTGTTTTGGTCTCGGTGTATGGGTTCGACGTGCCCTTTCGCGGTAGCGTGATCCTGCTTGTCCTGCTGTCGTTTATCTTTCTCTTTGCGCTACTGGCTTATGCACTGCTGCTCTCACTCTTTTTCCAGACCCAGCAAGCGGCGATGATGGTCACGATCCTCATTTTTATGATCCCACCGTTTTTTCTGTCGGGCCTGTTTATTCCGGTCATCGTGATGCCCTGGTGGATTCGCATCGAGGCCATGATGTTTCCGGTGACGCCTTTTGTCGTGATTATGCGCGGCTTGTTCTTGCGCGATTTCGGCTTGGCCCAACTCTGGCTGCCGACACTGATCCTGGTCGCCACAGGCGCGGGCGTGATGGCGTTGTCCATTTGGCTCTTTCGTAAACGGTTACAGACCGGCTGGCTGGACTGGATGCTGGCGAACGTGCCGCTGCCAGCGGCTGAACGTGGGCTGCTCGAAAGGTGGTTGCTGCGATGATCGCCCGGATACTGAATCTGGTGTGGAAAGAGCTGACCCACTTGATGCGGGACCGGGTGTTGACGCCGATGATCTTGTTTGGTCCGCTGATCGAGCTGATCCTCATCGGCATCGCTACGTCGGGCGACATTGACCACCTGCCGACGGCCGTCATCAATCGGGATGGGGGCGAGTGGGGCGCGGCGCTGGTCCAGATGTTGGAAGCGCATCCGGTGTTCGACTTGAGCGCTGCCGTGACCGGCGAGGCCCAGGCCCGCGCTTGGCTGGAGAACGGGAAACTCACGGCGGTATTTGTCATCCCAGATGGGTTTAGCGCGGCGTTAGAGGACGCGCAAACGGCGCGCCCGACCGAGGTCGCGCTGTGGCTGGATGGCGCCGACACGTTTGCTGCAGAAGCCGCGCACTTTGCTGCTGAAGAAGCGGTGGATAATTTTGCCGCGCGGGTCTCGTTGAGCTGGACGGCGTTGACGGCGCTCGAAGAGCCCATCATCCACGTGATGTACAACGAGAGGCTAAAAAAGTCGTTCTATGAGCTACCCGCCGAGATGGGCATTATGCTCTACTTTGTCGCGGCGGTGGTGGCCAGCCTGGGCATCGCCCGCGAGCGCGAGCGCGGCACGTGGGAGCAGTTGTTGGTCACGCCGATGCGCCCGCTGGAAATCGTTGTGGGCAAGGCGCTGCCGGCCATCCCGGTGGCCTATAGCGTCTTTTTGATGATGCTGGCAGTCAGTCTGGTGGGCTTTGGCTTGCCGATGCGCGGCTCGTGGCCGCTGCTGCTGGCCGTGGTGTTGCTGTATATCCTGGTCGAGTTGGGCGTCGGCACGCTCATATCGGCGCTGTCGCGCACGCAAATCCAGGCCGTGCTGCTGGTGCTGGTGCTGATGATGCTCGAGTTTATCTTTTCCGGTTACGTCTTTGCGGTGGACACCATGCCCCCGGCGATCCGTTTTCTCGCCAATTTCGTGCCGATGAACCACGGTTTGAACATGGTGCGCAGCATTTTGCTGCGGGGTGTCGGTTTGAGCGCCGTGTGGCCGAACGTCTTGATGCTGCTGGGCTTGGGGGGCGGCATCCTGGCTCTGACAACGTGGGCGCTGCGGCGCAAGCTGGATTAAAAGATGGGAGGAACGGGTGGTGGATCAAGCCAACGTCGCCGTACATGTGGACGGCCTGACTAAAAAATTCGGCGATTTTTGCGCCGTCGACGATGTGAGCTTTCAGGTGCGCCGGGGGGAGATTTTTGGCTTTCTAGGCCCCAACGGCGCGGGCAAGACGACCACGATCCGCATGCTGCTGGGGCTGATCAAGCCGACCGGCGGCGCGGCCCGCGTGCTGGGCCACGACATTCGCGGCGACGTGCGCCCGCTGCGCGCCCGGTTGGGCTATATGTCGCAGCGTTTCACGCTGTACAAAGATCTGACCGTGGACGAGAATCTCACCTTTTACGGTCGGGCCTACGGTATGAGCAGCGCCCACCTCAGACCACGCAAGCAAGCCATCCTCGAAATGGCCGGGCTGGTGGGACGCGAAAAGAGCCTGACCCGCGACCTGGCCGGAGGCTGGAAACAGCGCCTGGCCCTGGGCTGCGCTATCCTTCATGAACCGGAGCTGCTCTTCCTGGATGAGCCGACGGCGGGCGTGGACCCGGTCAGCCGGCGCGCTTTTTGGGATTTGCTTTACGATCTGGCGGCGGGCGGCGCAACGGTCTTGATCACCACGCACTACATGGACGAGGCCGAGCACTGTCACCGCCTGGCTTTTATCCAGGGTGGGCGCATCGTGGCGCTGGGGTCGCCCAGCCAGATCAAAGAGACGGTGATGCGCGGGCAGGTGCTCGAGATCGACTGCGATGACCCGGCCCGCGCGCTGATGGCACTGCGCGAGATACGTGGGTTGGAAGAGGTGGCCCTGTACGGCGCACTGATCCACGTGGTGGCCGGGCAAGTGGCCGAACGCCGTGCAGAGATCGCGCAAACGTTGCAGGTCAGCGGTGTGCAGGTTCGTTCTATGGATGTCATCGCGCCGTCGTTGGAGGACGTGTTTATCTCCAGCGTGCGAGGGCAGGGGGAAGGATGACCGAGTCAATTATCCAGACAGATCGTTTGACCCGGCGCTTTGGCAAGGCCGTTGCCGTGGACGGCCTGGATTTGAGCGTGATGCCAGGCGAGATCTTTGGCCTGGTCGGGCCGGACGGGGCCGGCAAGACGACCACGATCCGCATGCTGGCGGCCATCATGGACCCGACGTCTGGCTCGGCCCGCGTGCTGGGTTGCGACACGCTCAAGCAGGGCGAGGCCATCAAAGAGAAAATGGGGTATATGGCTCAGCAGTTCAGTCTGTATGGCGACCTCTCGGTGGCCGAGAATATGAACTTTTACGCCGACGTCTTTGGACTCAAGGGGACCGAGCGCCGCGAGCGCATCGAGCGCTTGCTGGGCTTTGCCCGCCTGAGCGAATTTACCCGCCGCCGCGCCGCACACCTTTCCGGCGGCATGCAGAAAAAGCTGGCCCTGGCCTGCGCACTGCTGCACAAGCCCGAAATCATTTTTCTCGACGAGCCAACCACCGGCGTGGACCCGGTCAGCCGGCGCGAGTTTTGGGATATTTTGACCGAGCTACACCTGGAAGGCGTGACGATTTTTGTCAGCACGCCCTACATGGACGAGGCCGAGCGTTGTTCTCGCGTGGGGTTGATGTACCGGGGAAAATTGATCGTATGTGACACGCCGGAACGCATCAAGGGCATGGTCGAGGGCGAGCTGATCGAGTTGCGGCCCGATGATTTGCGGCAGGCCCACGCGTTTCTGGCGACTCTACCGGGTGTGCACGAGGTGCAGACCTACGGTGACCTCATCCATGCTTTTGTACAAGACGCGGCCGCCGGCCAGACCGTCATCCTGCGGGCGCTGGCCGAGGCCGGCCTGACCGTGACCGGCGTGCGGCAGACCCGCCCTCGTATGGAAGAGGCCTTTATCACGCTCATCCGCCGTCAAGAAGTGGCAGATCAGTCTGCGCCGGGTTAGACAGGCAGCCCAGTCTCTACGAGGGAGATTGATCTGCAGCGGGCAAAGCCGGTGGGTGGATAAGGTAGACGAACAGCAACGCGGCAGCCAGCCGACCCAGACCCGACAATGCAAAAGTGGTCCGGTAGCCCCATTGCGTCGCCACGAGCCCGCCCACGGCGCCTCCTGCCGCCAGGGCCAGCGTGACGACGATTTGATACAGCGCCGCGAAACGCGCCCGGCGATCCTCGGGACTGAGCAGCAGCAAATAGTTAAAGCTGGCCAGCGCGTATCCGGCCCACAAGAACCCGGAAACAACTTCGACCGGGATCAAATGTATCGGCGCGCGGCTGAGCGCCCACAGCCAGGGCACGAGCGGGATGAGTAGGCCGGTGAGCAGTTGCACCCGGCGCGGTCCCCAGCGGTCGGCCAGCACGCCGAACAAACGCTGGCCAGGCAGCGCCGCCAAGCCGTGCGCCAGGCTGATAATGCCCCAAAAGCCAGCGGTGCCGTGGATGCCCTGCACAAAGTGAACGCTGAAAAATGGCCCGGCCACGTTCAGCGAAAAATTCCACAAAGCGGCTACACCGCAAAAAGCCAGAAAAGTGGGATACTGGCGCAGGTTTTGCCACAGGGGGAGCCGGGCGCTGCTCCCGACGCGCGGCTTGATAGGCGCAGAAGGCTCTGTCAGACGGGCAAAGCAAAAGGTAGAGATAATCCCCAGAAAAAACGCCAAGCCCATAGCAAATTGATAACCTTTGGGCGCGCCGACGCGGGTAATGAACTGGCCGACGCCAAAGGTCAACCCCATTCCGGCGATCCCCATCGCCATGTTGCGGGCCGCAAAGTAGCGCCCGCGCCAGCGCGCAGGCACAATGTCGGCGGTCAGTGAGGTCCAGGCCGGGACAGAGAGGTTGGCAAAGGCGAAGCGGGTCACCGCCAGCCCGATGGCGACATACACGACTGTCGGCCCGGTCGCGGCCAACGGCAACAGCGCCAGAAAAAACAGCATCGCCCGCGCGACCCCACCCCCCGACAAGACCACGATCTGCTTGCGGCGACCCCAGCGTTCGACCAGGGCCGCGCCGGGCAGCACCAGCAGCGCCGCGCTCAAGTTGGACAACGCACTCATCAGGCCGATTTGGGCGGCCGTCGCGCCTAGCGCCAGTATATACAGAGGGAGATACGCGACAACAATGGCCTCGGAGGCCTGGGCAAAAAGGCCATCCAGCCAAAACCAGCGTAGGTTGCGCCGGACCGCTGCGGCGAGTTGATCGGTCCAACGCCCACCCGCCGTGACTCGTAAAAGGTGCTGTTTTAGACGCGGACGCATCATCTGGAGTGAGAGCGACGCTATCAGACCTGCTCGAAATGCTCGGCGTTTACGACAAAAATGGTCGCCTGGTGATGGCTCGGTTCGGGTGGGCTGCACGCGGCGCGAATCAAGTCAATGACGCTCTGGACTTGCTGCTCGCCTTCGACGCCGATGAGCAGGGTGACGTTGCCACGTCGCAAAAAGCCGCCCGTGCTCGCCAGGCGCGTCACTCGATAGCCCTGAGTCACGAGCCGATCGATGATCTGACGGTCGTCAACGTCGCGCACAATCGCAAAAACCATTTTCATCGGGGCCTCCTCCTAAAGCTGCTCAAAGTGTTCGACGTCAAATGCGTAAACCATCGCGCCGCCGATCTCAGCCTCGATCATCACCGGGGGAGTTTCGAGAAACGGCGCTTCGGCGTGGGCGGGCAGGAATTGCCGCCGCGTACGACAGCAGGTGCGAATGTGTTTTAACAGGATCGAGAGGCGCGGTTTTTCCAGGCCGATGAGTAAGGTGACAGTCGCTTCGTGCAACAATCCCCCCCGACTATCAATTTGGGTCACAAAAAAGCCGTCGCGAGTCAATTGGGCGACCAACTCTCCCGCTTGACTTCCGGCGACGGTGGCAAAGACGAGCTGGTTGATCGATTTATGCGTTGCCATTTCCCCCTTCCGTTTGCTGGATGATAATGAATTGCTTGAGCCTGTGGAAAACCAGGATACCACATATCGAGAAAATGGTCCAGCCTGTGCCGTTATGAGATTGTGGCCTGGTTGCGGCGGGTGCACTCAAGTCTGGCTCAAGGAGAACCGTGCTGCGCTGACATTTCTGGCCGCAAGAGGCTGCATTACATAGCAAAATGACATTTGCGATTCAAAGATAGTAACCTGACCAAAATGATATATCAGGTATTGCCAACTGGTATATTATATGCTATAATTTCACTGCTGGTCAGAACCGGTCCATCCCTTGTGTGCCGCGTGCGGAGTTGGGGAATGTCTCAGCTCGAATTGAATGGCACGTCCAAGAACCGTATTTACACCGAGCTGCGACGCTCCATCATCCTGGGTTACCGTCGTCCGGGCGAAAAGCTCGATATTGAGGCGCTGGCCGAAAGCTTTGGCACCAGTGTGACGCCTGCTCGGGATGCCCTTCAGATGCTCAATCAAGAAGGGTTGGTGATGATCAGGCCCCGCTCCGGTTACTTTGTCACCCGCATCACTTTGAAACAGTTGCACGACATGCTCGAGTTGCGCGAAATCCTCGAAGTCGCGGCCATTGAGCGGGCAGCCCTCCGCATCACCGATGAGCACATTCAAGAGCTGGCAAGTGTACACGCTGGTTACACGGGTGAGGATGACGAGTCGCGAGATCGTTACGCCAGCGAAAACCGGCGCTTTCATTACTTGATTGCTCAGGCGTCGGGAAATCAGGAATTGGCAGATCAGTTGGGGCATCTACACGACCGTCTGGCGCGCTTTTTGGTGCTCGGGGTCACTCATGAAACGAGCGACCAGCGCCACAGCCGCGTGATTCAAGCCCTGCGCACCCGTGACCCCGCCGTCGCCCGGCAGGCGATTCTGAACGAGCTCAAAGAAACCCGTGAGGCGACCCTCAAGCGTGTGATCCAAGAGGAAGGCGGCTACTGGCATCTGGGAATGGCCCAGTAGTCGATCGACGTTGTTTGTTCTCGTTTAGCATCTAATACAAAAGCAAGGAGGTTCCAAGAAAATGTCGGACATTTTGCAGCAAATGGCTTCAGATTTGTACAATGGCGAAGAGGAAAAAGTCGCCGCGTGGGTCCAAAAAGCTTTGGATCAAGGTATGCCGCCTGGCGAGATCCTCGCCGACGGACTTATTGCCGGAATGGATCAGGTAGGCAAAGATTTCAAGGCCGGCGATTTGTTCGTGCCCGAGGTGCTCATCGCCGCCCGCGCCATGCAGGCTGGGATGAACGTGTTGCGCCCCTTGCTGGCCGAGGGCGAAACTCTCAGCGCCGGCAAATTCGTCATTGGCACCGTCAAGGGCGACCTACACGACATTGGCAAGAACCTGGTCAAGATGATGTTGGAAGGGGCCGGGTTCGAGACCATTGACATGGGTACCGACGTATCGCCGGCTGCGTTCGTGGCCGCCGTGCGCGAGCACAAACCCAACTTGATCGGGATGAGCGCGTTGCTGACCACCACGATGGTCAATATGAAGGCCACCATCGAAGCGTTGACCGAGGCCGGTCTGCGCGATTCGGTCAAGGTGATGATCGGCGGCGCGCCGGTGACGGCAGTCTTTGCCCAGCAAATCGGGGCCGACGCCTACGCCCCCGATGCCGCCAGCGCCGTGGACAAGGCCCGCGAACTGGCGGCGTGAAGCGTGAAACAAGTATGGCATTCGCAGAACGCATCGCACACTTGAGGCCAGAAGGGGCCTACGCCGTGCTGGCCAAAGCCCAGGCGTTGGAGGCCCAGGGCCGTGAGATCATCCACCTGGAAATCGGTCAGCCCGACTTTGATACCTATGCGCACATCGCGTTGGCAGGCATCCGCGCCATCGCCGCCGGCAAGACGCGCTATAATCCGCCAGCGGGCGTCCCGGAGTTTCGCCAGGCGCTGGCCCACGACGCCGGGCGCTGGCGGGGGATGCAATTCAGCCCCGAGCAAATCATCGTCGCGCCGGGGACCAAGCCGCTGCTTTACTTTCCGATGCTGGCCTTGCTGGAACCAGGCGACGAGGTCATCTATCCCGATCCTGGCTTCCCCAGCTACGCCGCCATCATCAAGTTGGTTGGCGCAGCGCCGGTTCCCGTGCCATTGACCCAAGCGCGTGACTTTGACCTGGACCTGGAGGCGTTT
Organism: Anaerolineae bacterium; assembly: GCA_034435435.1. GTDB lineage: Bacteria > Chloroflexota > Anaerolineae > S140-20 > S140-20 > DAOTXN01. The sequence continues at coordinate 57,581 of DAOTXN010000111.1, forward strand.
GACGCCGCGCTCGGTCCACGCACGCGACTGATTCTGCTCAACTCACCCAGCAACCCCACCGGCGGTATTCATTCGCTAGAAACGCTGGAACACGTCGCCCAGGCCGCTCACCAGCGGGACCTGTGGGTGCTGTCGGACGAAATCTATTTTCGGCTGGTGTATGATGGAGAGGCCCTCAGCATCGCCGGGCTGCCCGGAATGGCCGAGCGCACCATCATCGCGGACGGCTTTTCCAAGACTTTTGCGATGACCGGTTGGCGACTGGGTTTTGGGGTGATGCCGGCTGCCCTGGCCGACAAGGTAGGTTTGTTGCTGACTCACGCCATGGGCTGCACGGCGACCTTTACTCAATATGCCGGAATCGAGGCCGTGCTGGGTCCCCAGGACGACGTGGACGCCGTGCGGGAGGAGTTTCGCCGCCGTCGCGACGTCATCGTGGCTGGACTGAACGCCATTCCGGGCGTGCGCTGCCCAACGCCGCGGGGGGCTTTTTACGCTTTCCCCAACGTCGCGTCGTTCGGCAAGACCTCGGCCGAATTGGCCGAATACTTGTTGAACGAGGCTGGGGTAGCGGTGCTGCCGGGCACTTCTTTCGGCAAGCATGGCGAGGGGCATTTGCGTCTCTCGTATGCCAATTCGCTGGAAAACATCCAAACGGCGCTGGCGCGCATCGCTGAAGCGTTAGCTGCGTTGGAATAAAAACGGGCTTTTTCGAAGGAGGTGATAGGCTTAAGACTCACTGAATTTGGCGCAGTGTTCAAATCGGACAAATCAGTTTAGAGGAGGAGCAAAAATGGAAATCATCAAAAGGATCAAGCGAAATGATGTACACGTGTACATCCCCGAGCTGAAGGAGCTCTATCGGCAGGGACGCATCACCCGCCGCGAGTTCCTGCGCAACGCCACGTTGTTGGGCATGTCGGTGGCCAGCGCCAGCGCCTTTTTGACCGCTTGCGGTGGCGGGGGAGAAAAAGCCACGGCAACCGCGCCGCCCCAACCCACACAAGCAAAGGCAGAACCGACCCAAGCGCCCGAGCCAACCGCGGCGCCGGTCGGCGGCCCCAAGCGCGGCGGCACTATTCGCGGCTCTATGCAGGTCATCCGCATCGACCATCCCGCTCGCTACTCCTGGGTCTACGACTCGAACGTCACCCGCCACGTGTGTGAGTATCTCACGCTCACCGATGGTCTAAACATCACCCACCCTTACCTGTTGGACAAGTGGGTAGCCAGCGAAGACCTCAAAACCTGGGACTTGCACCTGCGCAAGAACGTCACCTGGAATAACGGCGATGCGTTTACAGCCGACGACGTGGTCTTTACGATGAAAGAGTGGCTCAATCCCGACGTCGGTTCTTCGGTCTTGGGGTTGATGAGCTACTTGCAGCCTACCGGCATCGAAAAGGTGGACGACTATTTGGTGCGCTTGCACCTGGATACCGCCGAAGTCGCCGTGCCGGAGCATCTGTTCCACTATCCGTCTCAGGTGCTGCATCGCAACTTTGAAGGCGACATTGTCGCGCAGCCCATCGGCACCGGCCCCTTTACGCTCGAGGAGTATTCGGTAGGCGAGCGTGCGGTGCTCAAGCGTCGCCCCGACTACTGGCAGATGGGCGAGGATGGTCAGCCGCTGCCCTACTTGGACGAGATCATCTACATTGACCAGGGTGAAGATCAGACGGCCGCCGTCACTGCCATCAAGGCCGGACAGGTAGACCACATCTACGACGTGACTCCGGCCACCTGGGAGGCGTTGAAGGACTTTGCCGGCGTCAAGGTCCACTCTATCGGCACCGCCCGCACGCGCGTGTTGCGCATGCGCGTGGACATGGAGCCGTGGACCGACAACCGCGTGCGCCAGGCGCTCAAGCTGTGCCAGAACCGCCAAAAGATCCTCGATCTGGCCTACTTTGGCGAGGGCGTCATCGGTCAGGACCATCACGTGGCGCCGGGTGTGCACCCCGAATACGCCGAGGTTGCCACCCCCGAATACGATCCCGAGCGGGCCAAGGCCCTGTTGGCCGAAGCGGGCTATCCCGATGGCCTGGACGTCAGCCTGGCAGTTGGCTCTGGCTGGCCAGACGTGGTTGCATACGCCGAGACGCTCAAACAAGACGCTGCTGCCGGAGGCTTTAACATCACTTTGAACACCATGCCTAACAGCCAGTACTGGGACCTGTGGACCGAAGTGGACCTGGGCATCACTCCCTGGACGCACCGCCCGTTGGGCACGATGGTGCTTAACCTGGCTTATATCTGCGACGCCGATGGCAACCCGGTGCCGTGGAATGAAAGCCGCTGGTGCGACGAAGAATTCACCAAGAAACTGGTGCAGGCCAATGGCATCCTGGACGTGGAAGAACGGAGCAAGGTGATGAAGGATCTGGAGCTGATCCAGCAAGAGCGTGGTTCCATCGGGATCGCCTACTTTTTCACCACCTGGATCATTATGAACAAAGCGGTCCAGAACGTGCATCCACACCCCACAGCCTATGACCTCTGGACGGACATCTGGTTCGATCCGAATGCCTAGATAGAGCGGCAGAGACTGGAGATAGAGATAGAGACGCACCGTCTCTATCTCATCTCCAAACTATTTGGAGCATCCGCCGCCTGGACCAATCAGGGAAGGGGGAACAAGTGGCCAAGTTTATCACCCAGCGTCTTGTGACCATGCTCGTCACCATGCTCATCGTCTCGGTCGCCGTCTTTTTAATCTCCGAGCTGACGCCGGGTGACGTTGCCCGGCACATCTTGGGACCTTTTGCTTCGCCTGAGCAGGTGGATCTCTTTCGCGCCCAACTGGGGCTGAAAGAGCCGCTGTACTTGCGTTACGTCAACTGGCTGTTTGGCAGCGACTGGCGGGCGTCGAGCAAAACCGGCTATGCATTGGTGCGCCTCTATGACGCTCGCGGCGGCAAGGCCGAGTGGTGGGCCAACGTAGACGGCACGCTCACGCGTTGGAAGATGAGCGATGGAGAACTCATCACCTACCGCCGGCGCGCCGACGGCGCGGTCGAAAAGGACGACAGCCCATTTACCGGTTGGAAAACGAACGCAGAGGGCGAGCAGTATTTTTGGGGAATTGACACGGCCAACCACGCCACGCTGTGGAAACGCGGCATCGTAGAAACTAAAGTCGGCCCGGCCTCTGCCGGTCGCGCGGCCGTCGAGCAGACCGGCGGCGTCGAGTACATTCCGTTGCAGAGAGGTTTGCTGCGAGGCGACCCAGGGGTTTCTTTTCGCACCGGGCGCCCGGTGGCCGATACGCTCTTTATCCGCGTGCGCAACTCGCTGCTGCTGGCGGCCATCGCTTTTGTCGTCGTGATGCCCCTGGCGTTGGTGCTGGGTGTGATTGCGGGCTTAAACGAGGGCAAGCCCATCGACCGCGTTCTGACCATCGGTGGGCTGGCCACAACCGCCAGCCCCAACTTTGCCACCGGTATTATGTTGATTCTTATCTTTGCGGCATGGCTCGAGGTCTTGCCGGGCGCGGTAGTGCTCTTGGACGACAAGGCCATTTTCAAAAATCCCGATATGTTGGTATTGCCCGTAGCGACGTTGACCCTGATCGAGTTGGGCTATGTGCTGCGCATCACGCGGGCCAGCATGGTCGAAGTGATGAACGCGCCCTATATTCGCACGGCTTTCCTCAAGGGCTTGCCCTATCGGCGCATCGTGGTCAAACACGCACTGCGCAACGCCATGATGGCGCCCATCACCGTTATTATGCTGCACGTGAACTGGTTGATGGGCGGTATTGTGGTCGTCGAGGTGTTGTTCAGTTTTCCTGGCCTGGGTCAATATCTGCTGGACTCGGCCTTGTTCAACGACGTTTTTGCCATCGAGGCGGGTGCGATGGTGATGGTGATGCTGGCTGTGGGGACGCAGCTGGTAGCCGACGTTATCTACACCTTTCTCAATCCCCGCATTCGCTACACAGACTAGTCTGGAGACTCAAGATGACGGCGAAGGAAATCGACGTAGGCGGGATTCCCATAACGCGCCCCTCGCGCCGGCAGAGGTGGCGAGAGGGCCTGTCTATTCTCTGGCGCTCCAAAGTCGCAGTTGTCGGCCTGGCCATCGTGCTCTTTTGGGTATTGGTCGCCATCTTTGCCCCACTGATCACAAAATACGATCCGAATGTCGAAGACTCAAACGCCAGAAATCAGGGTCCTTCGGCGGCCCACTGGCTGGGTACTGACCATAAAGGGCGCGACCTGTGGTCACGAGTGGCTTATGGCGGTCAGATTATCCTCATCAAGTGGCCGGTTTCTAACAAGTTTTGGATCCCCGGCGGCGTGGCGCTGTGGGGAGTGTTCATCGCCCTGGCAGTGGGCTGTACCTTGGGATTGTTATCGGGTTATTACGGCGGCTGGGTGGACGAGATTGTGATGCGCATTCTGGATGCCATGATGGCCTTTCCCACCATTTTGCTTTACCTCATCATCATCGCCGCCGTAGGCGCGTCGGCGACCAACGTCGTCATTGCCATCATGATCGCCGGTGCGCCCGGCATCGCCCGCCTGGTGCGCGGTCTGGCCCTGGATATCCGCACGCGAGATTACATCGCCGCTGCCCAGACCCGGGGCGAGCCTGGATGGTGGATGATGTTTGTCGAAATCCTGCCCAATGCCCGCGGTCCCATCATCATTGACGCGATGCTACGGGTGGGTTATGCCATCTTTTCCATCGGCACGCTGGGTTTTCTGGGCCTGGGGTTGCCGCCCCCGAATCCTGACTGGGGGAGTATGGTGCAGGCCGGCCACGCCCACGTATTCACCAATGCTTGGGGCGTCATCTGGCCAACGGTCGCCATTTCCTCCCTGGTGGTCGGGCTGAATCTGCTGGCCGACGGCTTGCGTGAAGAGTCGCTGCGGTATCAGTAACCTCGGCCTCAATGGAGGTGCTATGAAATCGAACCTGGAATGGACCACCGATACGGAAGAGTATGGAATCAAGACCCCGATCTTGCGGGTCGAAAACCTGGCTATCTCGTACGAGACGCGCAAGGGCGACGTGCCTGCCGTGCGCGATGTGAGCTTTGACATTCAACGCGGCGAGGCGCACAGTATCGTAGGCGAATCAGGTTGTGGCAAGAGCACCGTCGCCTTTGGCATCGTCAATTTTTTGGGGCGCAACGGCCGCATTGTCAGCGGCCACATTCTTTTTCAAGGCCAGAACCTGGTGGGGCGCTCGCCCGAAGAACTGCGGCGTATCCGGGGCGACCGCATCGCCATGGTCTACCAGGACCCCATGCAGGCGCTCAACCCCTCTATGCGCATTGGCGATCAGATGTCTGAGGTGTTGATCGTCCACCGGAGTATGAAAAAGGCGGCGGCCGAGGAGCGCTGTGTGCGCATGTTGGAGCGCGTGTACATGCCCGATCCGGCCAACGTGATGCGGCGCTATCCCCATCAACTGTCCGGCGGGCAGCAGCAGCGGGTGGTCATTGCCATGGCGCTGCTCAACGACCCGGCGCTGCTGATTATGGACGAGCCGACCACGGCCCTGGACGTGACCGTCGAGGCGGCCGTGCTGGACCTGATTGCCGAATTGCAGCGCGAATTCGACACGGCCATCATGTACATCAGCCACAACCTGGGCGTCGTGGCCCGCGTTTCCAGCCGAGTGGGAGTGATGTACGCTGGCGAGGTGGTGGAGCGCGCCACGGTCCGCGATGTCTATCTGCAACCCTACCATCCCTATACCCAGGGCCTGATGCGCTGCGTGCCCCGGCTGGGCATGGATAAGCGGAGCAGCTTTTTGTATCCGATCCGGGGACGGGTGCCATCGCCCGCTCATCTACCGCCTGGTTGCATCTTTGAACCGCGCTGTGATTACGCGCGAGAAGAATGCCGCATTAAAAAACCCGAATTACGCGAGATAGGGCGCGGTCATTGGACTCGCTGTCACTTTGCGGAAGAGATTGCTGCGCGGGGCTGGGCGCCGCCGGAAACGATTAAAGATTTGTTACCCACGCTGGATGAATATGAACCCACCCATAAAGCCGAGCCGCTGCTCAAAGTCGAGCACGCCAAGACTTTCTACAAAGCGCCATCCAAACGGCTCATCGAACGCGAAAAGCAGTACGTCAAGGCGGTGGACGACGTCAGCATCGCGGTCCGCAAGGGCGAGACATTGGGCATCGTCGGCGAGTCGGGCTGTGGCAAGAGCACACTGGTCAAGACCATCATCGGTATGGAAGAACCTACTGCCGGCGAGTTTGAGTTTTTAGGGATGGATATTTCGAATCTCGTCTCCAAACGGGACCTATCCATCATCCAAGAGCTTCAAATGGTCTTTCAAAATCCCGATTCGACGCTCAACCCCTCGTTCACCGTCGGCGCGCAGATCGCCCGCCCGCTGCGCCGTTTCAAAACGGTGCCCAATGCGCAAGTTCGCGACGAAGTGGTGCGTCTGCTGCGTATGATGCGGCTGGGCGAACGCTATTACGACCGTCTGCCGCGCCAGCTCAGCGGCGGCGAAAAGCAGCGCGTGGGCATCGCCCGCGCCATCGCCGCGCGGCCTGAGCTGGTGTTATGCGACGAGCCGGTGTCGGCGCTGGACGTCTCGGTGCAGGCGGCTGTGCTCAATCTATTGATGGAAATCCAGGCTGAGCTGGACACGACGATGATCTTTATCGCTCACGACCTGAGCGTGGTGCGCTTTTTCTGCGACAACATCGCCGTGATGTACCTGGGACAAATCGCCGAGATCGGCCCTGCCGAGGCCATTTATGCGCCGCCTTACCATCCCTATACCGAGGCGCTGCTTTCAGCCGTGCCGATACCCGACCCCAGCGTCGAACAGAAACACATCCGCTTGAGCGGCAACGTGCCCAGCGCCCTCAACCCGCCCAGTGGCTGTCGTTTCCACACCCGCTGTCCGAGACGCGCCGAAATGCTGCCCGATGGGGGTAGCATCTGCGAGCAAGAGACCCCGCCATGGCGGGAGGCCGGGAATGGACACCGTATCTTTTGTCACATTCCGTTAGAAGAGTTGCGCCAGATGGAAGCGGTAGTGACGATAAGAGGTTAATTGGAGGCATCTTATGTTGGTTAAAGATTATATGACTCGCCACCCGCTGGTAGCCGAACCGACCATGTCGGTCGTCGAAGCGCAGCGCTTTATGGGCGAGAACAATATTCGCCATCTGCCTGTCGTGGGCGACGGCAAGCGCTTGTTGGGGTTGGTCACGCGCCAAACACTATTGATAGACCCGCATCGGCTGGGCAGCCTGGACGTATGGGACATCGCCCGCACCCTGGCCGGCCTCCAGGTGAAGGATGTGATGATCAAGGCGGAAAGTGTCATCACCATTGACGAGGATATGCCCCTCGAAGAAGCCGCACGTGTGATGGTCAAAAATAAGATCGGTTGTCTGCCGGTGTTGGATGACGGAATCGTGCTTGGCATCATCACCGAAGCGGACCTGTTGGCCCAGTTGATGGAAATGTTTGCCATGCGCGACCCCGGTGTGCGAGTGACGGTGCGCACACCGGACCGTCGCGGCGAGTTAGCCAAGCTGGTCAGCGCCATCGCTGCGCACGGGTGGGGCATCCGGGCTTGCGGCGGCGCGTATGCGCCCAAAGATCCCACTCGTTGGGACGCGGTGATCAAAATCCGCGGCGTGCCCAAGGAAGAAATCGTCGCTGCCCTGGAAAAGATTGAAGACCAAGAGATCATCGACGTGCGCGAAGTTTAGGCCATGGCCCGGTTTAGCCGTTTTATTTCCACCGTGGATTCGCACACCGCCGGCGAGCCAACGCGCCTCGTGCTAAGCGGCTTGCCTCCGTTGCGCGGCGCGACGATGGCGGCCAATGGGTTTATTTCCCCTGGCCGAACCCGAGACCGTCATCGTGTTTGACACGCCCGTGGGACTGGTGCGCACGTGGGCGCGAGTACAGGAGGGCCGGGTGCAAGAGGTGGCCCTGAGCAGCATGCCCGTTTTTGTTTTTCACAAGGATACGCGCCTGTCGGACCCGGAGCTGGGTGAATTGCCCGTAGATATTGTGTATAGCGGCGGTTTTTTTCTGCTGGTCGAGGCCGGGCGGGTAGGGCTAGAACTGATTCCAGAGAACGCGGAAGCGCTGGCCGATTTGGGGTTCCGGCTACGCGACTGCGCCAATTTTCTCTGTCCGATCTCAGCGCCAACCGTTTTTAAAGGAGGCTCCAGACCATGAAAGCAAACTCGACGGTTCTTATGACCCCACGCCTCCAGGTGCTCAGCGACGATCAAAAAGAGACGTTATTTCTTTCCGTGCTGGAGGTTTTGGAGCGCAGCGGCATGCGCGTGAGCCACGCCGAGGGCCTCGAACTGCTCCACAGCGCAGGCGCGCACGTGGGTCAGGACCGCCGGGTGTACATTCCTTCCTACCTTGTCGAACGGGCGTTGGCGACCACGCCGCGCCGCATCGCCGTGTATAACCGTCTGGGTGAGCGCGTGGTGGTGTTGGAAGACCAGCGCAGCTATTTCTGCAGCCAGGTGGACTCGACCTATTTTTTTGACCCTCTGGCTTATGCAAAGGACCGGCCTCTGGACCACAACCGGCGCCTGTGCGTGCGGGCCGACGCCAGGCTGGGTGCGATGGTGTGCGACGCGCTGCCCAACATCGACATGGTATCCTTTTCCGCGCTTTACAGCGACGTACCCGGCCTGCTTGCCATTCGCGTGGGCCACAAAGACACATTGACGCACTGCACCAAGCCGTTGATGCACGGCACGGGGGACTTGGCCAGCCTCAAGGCTGTCGCCGAGATGACTGCCGTCGTCGTGGGCGGCTGGGACGAGCTGGCCCGGCGTCCCTATTACGTGCATTACGCCGAGCCGTTCTCACCGCTCACCCACACCGATGACGGCGTGGGCAAGCTGCTTTACTGCGTCGAAAAAGGCATCCCGGTCATATACACGCCGATGACCCTGGCCGGGAGCTCTGCCCCGGTGACGGCGGCGGGCAACCTGGCGGCCTGCATGGCCGAATCGCTCACCGGATTGGTGATGGCGCAGCTCAAACGCCCCGGCGCGCCGGTTATCTTTGGGGGTGTGCCGACTGTCATTGACATGTCCACCACCGTCGTCTCTTACGGCGCGCCGGAGATGAGTTTGTGGTCGGCGGCGTTGACCGAGATGGCGCATGATTTGCACGTGCCTGTGTTCAGCACGGCCGGCTGCACCGATGCTGTGGCTTTTGATCAGCAAGCCGCCGCCGAGTCGGCCCTCTCGTGCCTGATGGCGGCGCTGAGCGGGGCCAACCTGATACACGACGTGGGCTTTACCGAGGCGGCCAACTCGGCCTCGTTGGAGCTGATCGTCGCCACAGATGAGTTGCTGGGCATGATTGAGACCATTCTCAAGGGTATTGAGGTCAGCCCGGAGACGCTCGCGCTGGACGTGATGCAGGGCGTCGGGCCAGGCGGCAGTTACTTTGGCGAAAAACACACAGGCCGCCATTTTCGGGAGAACTGGTTTGCCAAACTGTTCAACCGGGGCAACTATGAACAGTGGACGGCGGCGGGCGGCGGGTCGCTGGGCGACCGGGCCAACGCCCGCGTGCGCCAAATCTTGCGCCAACACCGGCCCGAACCTCTGCCGGCAGAGGTATTGGTCGAGTTGGACCGCATGGAAGCCAGTTGGTGGAGTAAAGTGGAGTAGAAATCGTACTGCTCACCAAAAGTAACTGCTCAGCCCAAATGCGTAAAAGCGGCAAACCCAAAGCCATTCGACAGGATTCACAAGATTCACAGGATGGAATTCGTGGAAAAATCCTGTAAATCCTGTAAATCTTGTCCAAAGAGCTATCGGGGTGAGCAGTTACCACCAAAAAATCAAAAAGGAGAACGGCACAAATGACTAGAATTAGCGTCAACAACCAGGTCTATGGTAGCCCGGGGTATAGTCGGCTTTCGCCGGACCAATGTCAACGCTTGCATAACGCCAGCCTGGAAATCCTGGCCCGCACCGGGGCGCGGCTATACGACCAGGAGGCCATCGACTTGTTGAAAAAAGGCGGCGCATCGGTCGCGGATGGCAACCTGGTGCGCATTCCACCCGGCCTGGTCGAGCGGGCTTTTAGCACCGTGCCCAAGCGTGTGACGTTGTATAATCAGCACGGCGAGCGGGCCATCTTTTTGGAAGAGGGCAACTGTTATTACGGCGCCGGCTCTGACTGCCTCAATATTGTTGACCATCGCACCGGGCAGCGCCGCAAGGCCGTGCTACAGGACGTAGTAGAGGGCATCACCGTGTGCGACGCCCTGCCCTACATTGACTTTGTGATGTCGATGTTTCTGCCTTCAGACGTGGATGCCATGGTCAGCGACCGTTATCAGATGCAAGTGATGCTCAATCGCACCACCAAACCCATCGTGTACGTGACTAACGAGTTTTCGGGTTGTGCGGACGCGGTCGAGATGGCCGAGATTGTGGCGGGTGGCGCCGAGGCGCTCAAACTGCGCCCCTTTGCCGCGTGTTACATCAACGTCACTACCGGCCTGCGCCACAATGAGGAAGCGCTGCAAAAGCTACTCTTTTTGGCTGGCAAGGGTCTGCCTGCGCTGTACATCCCCGTCGTCGTATCGGGCATCAGCGGGCCGATGACGCCGGCTGGCAGCATGGCGCTGGTCAACGCCGGGATGCTGGTGGGGTTGGTGCTTTCGCAGCTCAAGCGCGAAGGCGCGCCGCTCGTCATCCCTGGCTGGGGCGGAGAAGGGATTGATATGAAGACGATGGTGAATCCCTACTGCGCGCCAGATCCGCGCGGCGTCGCTCACGCGCTGGGGCATCACTACAAGCTGCCTATCTTTGGCCTGGGAGGGTGCAGCGAGTCCAAGCTGGTGGATCAGCAGGCAGCGGCCGAGGCTGCGCTCACCTTGATGACCGAGACGCTGGGGGGGGCCAACCTCATCCACGACCTGGGCTATCTGGAGTCGGGTCTGTGTGGATCGCTGGCCCAGCTGGTCATCTGCAATGAGATGGTGGGCTGGATCGAGCACTTGATGGCGCCTTTTGAGATCAACGACGAGACGCTGGCGTTGGACCTGATCGACGAGATCGGTCCTGATGGCCAATTCCTGAGCAGTGAGCACACCATGGCCCATTTCCGCGAGCGCTGGTACCCCGACGTATTCGAGCGGGGCAACTTTGATCAGTGGACGGACAAGGGTGGCAAGAGCCTCGGCGAGCGCGCCGTTGAGCGCGTGAACCAGATTCTGGCCGAACACCAGCCCGAAACGCTGCCCGAGGAGGTCGTCCAGGCGATCAAAGCGGTCGTCCGGCGGGCGGAAGAAAGTTTCAAGAGCTAGTCGGCGCGTTTGAGAAACCAGGTTTTTTGGAAAACCTGGTTTCTTTGTCCAAGCTAGAGGGAGGTAGGACCACATTTATCGTGGTCGGGCTTTTCAGTGCCCGATAGTGGTAAAATGGCGCATAAAATGGACAAGATTGACAGGATTTACAGGATTTTGGCTTTGTGTCAATTAAAATCCTGTAAATCGTGCAAGTCCTGTCAAGATAGCGCTGGATGTCTGTTCGGCGCCGGGCCTGACGGTTCTCCACGGTTTAGCGCGGCGCTACCTGTGATTCAAAACTGTGCAAAAGGAGCAATCTATGGCCAAATTGGAATACACGGACACACCCATGCACTCGGAGAATCGCCGGGCCGACGCCCGCTACGCGGACAACGACCTGGCGACGCAGTGCTTGCACGCGGGCGAGCGCTGGGAGAAGCAGTTTTTCTGGACCTCCAGCACGCCCATTCATCACTCGACCACCTTCTTTTACGACAGCGCCGACGACTTGGACGACCGGGTGTATTATCGCAAGCCGGGTTACGTGTATGCGCGGGGCGGCTCGCCTACCCACACGGCGTTAGAGCGAGCCATCTCGACGTTGGAAGGGTCCGAGGTGACGCACGTGTGCGCGTCGGGGATGGCGGCCAGCCATCTGGCGTTGCTGACTGCCGGCGCGGGGCGCGATGAGCTGATCCTGTGCTGCAGCGACGTGTACGGCAGTGTGTATACGATGGTCGAGAACATCTTTCCGCACCTGGGCGCGCGCAGCATCCTGATGGATTTCACCGACCTGGACCGGCTGGGAAAAGTCATCCGCCGTGAAAAACCTGCCATCGTCTATTTTGAAGTGGTCACCAATCCGATGACCAAAGTCATCGACGCGTCTGCCGTGATTGAGCTGGCTCATCAATACGGGGCGCGGGTCATCGTGGATAACACGTTCACCACCCCCTATCTGCTCAAGCCATTCGCGCTCGGCGCGGACTTTGTGACGCACAGCGTGAGCAAGTTCCTTTCGGGTCACGGTGACGTGTTAGCCGGGTCGGTCAGTTGTCAGCGCAAGGACTTTGACAAGCTGCACGACATGCTCATTCAAGTGGGCTGTACGCTGGGACCGAACGAGGCCTGGCTGGCTCTGCGCGGCCTCAAGACCTTCGCCCTGCGTATGGAGCGGCACTGCGCCAACGCGCTACAGGTGGCGCGGTTCCTTGAAAACCATCCCTGGGTGGAAAAGGTGCGCTATGCGGGCTTGCCCAGCCACCCGCAGCACGACACGGCCCGGCGCATTTTCCCCGCCGGCCAGTTTGGCGCGATGCTCAACTTTGACGTTGCCGGCTGTGACAAGGACAAGGCTTTTCGCTTTCTGGATGCGCTCAAGCTCATCTTGCCCGCCACAACGCTGGGCGATGTCTATTCGCTCATCGTCAATCCTGCCCGCACCACGCACCACTGGCTGAGCGAAGACGAGCTGGCGGCTATCGGTATCAGCCCCGGTACGTTTCGGATGTCGGTAGGCATCGAGAACGTGGAGGATTTGAAAGAGGATTTGGACCAGGCATTAAAGACCTGTCAGGTCTCCTAGCAGCCCGTCGGAGAACCCTGTAATATAGGGCCTTGTGCCCGCTTTTTGCTCGTTTTGCGCCCATTTTGGACGCCCACAAGGGGCTAAATTACGTCTCTCCGACAAGCTGCTAGACCTGACAGGTCTCCAAAAGGAGACGCCCAATGGCTAAAATTCAGACCAACGACCAAACTTTTCTCAGTGCTCATTTTCGCAAAATGTCGGATGCCCAGTGTGAAAAAATCCACTGGGCCAGCCTCGAAGTGATGGAGCGCACCGGCGTGCGCTTGTACGAGCAAGAGGCCATTGACCTGCTCAAAAAGGTCGGCGCCTGCGTGTCTGATGGGAACCTGGTGCGGGTCCCATCCTGGCTGGTGGAAAAGGCCTTCACAACCGTGCCCCGGCGCATCGTCTTGTGCGACCGCCACGCAAACCGTGTCATGCCCATCGAGGGCCACCGTAGTTTTTACGGTCCCGGCTCCGACTGTCTCAACATCATCGATCATCGCACGGGCGAGCGGCGCAAGCCGGTGTTACAAGACATCGTCGAGGGGATGACCCTGGCCGACGCGCTGCCCAACATTGACTTTGTGATGTCGCTGGTGCTGCCGGTGGACGTGCCTCAGATGGTCGCCGACCGTTACCAGATGGAGGCGATGCTGCATCATACCACCAAACCTATCGTTTTCGTCACTACTGGATTTTCGGGTTGTGTGGACGCCGTCGAGATGGCCGAGGCGGTGGCGGGCGGCCCCGAGGCCTTGCGCCAGAACCCCTTTGTGGCCTGCTATATCAACGTCACCACCGGCTTGCGCCACAATCAGGAGGCGCTGCAAAAGCTGCTCTATCTGGCCGAAAAAGGCTTGCCGGCGCTGTACATCCCGGTGGGGCAGGGCGGTACGACGGCGCCCGTCACCGTGGCCGGCTGTCAGGTGATCTGGAACGTGGGCGCGCTGGTGGGCCTGGTCATCTCACAGCTCAAGCGCGAAGGCGCGCCTTTTGCGATGGCGGGCTGGGGGGCCGGCTCGCTGGATATGCGCACGCTGGTGCAGCCCTACGCCGAGCCAGACCGCCGCGGCGTGGCCCAGGCGATGGCCCATTTTTATGGTCTGCCGATGTTTGCCATCGGCGGGTGCAGCGATTCCAAGTGCGTAGACCAGCAGGCGGGCATCGAAGCCGCCCTCACGTTGATGGTATCGGCGCTCAGCGGGGGGCACATTGTACACGACCTGGGCTATCTGGAGTCAGGGTTGTGCTATTCGCTGGCGCAACTGGTCATCTGCGACGAAATCGTGGGCTGGCTGGAGCATTGTTTGCAGAGTGTGGACACCAGCGACGAGGCCCTGGCCGTGGACTTGATTCATCAGGTCGGCCCGGACGGCCAGTACCTGGACAGCGCCCACACCCGCAAGCACTACCGCGAGCGTTGGTATCCCACCGTTATCGAGCGCGACAACTATGACAACTGGCTGTCCAAGGGCGGCGCGACCTTAGCCGAGCGTGCGGCCGAACGGGTGGAGACCATCCTGGCCGAGCACAAGCCTGAGGCGCTGCCCGCCGATGCGGCTCAAAAGGTCCGCGCCATCGTCGAGCGAGCTGAGAAAATGTACGCGTGAGGTAGACCATGAACGAGTGTTTTGATCAATTTGAGCAAAACCGCGTTTTTCATTTCCACAGCCTGACCCAAGACCAGCTTGAGTTGCTGCACCAGGCCAGTCTGGAAATCTTGAACCGCACCGGGATGCGTTTTTATGACCAGGAGGCGCTTGACCTGTTCAAAAAAGCCGGGGTTGAAGTCACGGACGGCAACCTGGTGCGCATCCCATCCCATCGGGTCGAGTGGGCGCTGCGCACCGCACCCAAAAACATCACCATTTACGACCGCGTCGGTCGCCGGGTGATGGAGTTGGGGGGCTATCGCAGCTATTTCGGGGTTGGCTCTGATTGCATGTCTATCTATGACCCCTACACCGGCCAGCACCGCAAAGCCGTGTTGCAAGATGTGATCAACGGCGTGCGGCTGGTAGACGCGCTGCCCAACCTGGATTTTGTGATGTCAATGTTTTTACCGTCGGACGTGCCGGAGGAGACCTACGAACGCCACCAGATGGCAGTGATGCTACAGGAAAGCGTCAAGCCTATTGTGTTCGTTGGTCTGGAGGCGGCCAGTACGGTTCGCGCCATCGAGATGGCCGCTATCGTGGCCGGAGGGCTGGAGCAGTTACAGCGTTATCCGTTCGTCATCAACTACCTCAACACCGTATCGTCCTTTAAGCACAACCAGGAAAGCGTGCAGCGTTTGCTCTATGCCGCTGAGCGAAATATTCCCACGGTCTATTATCCGGGCAGCACGCGGGGCCTGATTACACCGATCACCATCGCTGGCGCATTGGCTCTGAGCAATGCCGGCCAACTGGCGGGACTGGTGCTGTCGCAGCTCAAACGCGAGGGCTCGCCTTTTCTGCGCCCTCGCCCGGGCGGGAGCGAGATGGATATGCGCACCATGGTCAGCCTGTATACCGCGCCCGACGCCGGGCCTTTTGGCTGGGACCTGGCCCATTATTACGCCATCCCCACTTTTGGCGCGGCCGGGTGTAGCGACGCCAAGGTCTTTGACGCCCAGGCCGCGGCCGAGGCGACTTTGCTGCTGTTCGAAAACACGCTCAACGGGGCCAACCTGATCCACGACGTGGGCTATCTGGACTGCGCGATGACCGGCTCGTTGGAGCTGGTGGCCTTTTGCGACGAACTCATCGGCTGGCTGCGGCGCTACTTTCGCAAGCTAGAGATCAGCGAGGAGACGCTGGCGCTGGACTTGATTCACGAAATCGGTCCTGACGGCCACTTTATCGAAGCCAAACACACATTGCGCCACGTGCGCGAGGATTGGCGGCCCACGTTGTCGGATCGGCTGGACTACCGGCGCTGGTTTGACGCCGGCGCTATGACGTTGCAACAACGCGCCAACGACCAAGTGCGCAAAATCATCGAGAACCATCGCGCCGAGCCTTTGCCCGCCCACGTCATACAGAAAATTAAACAGCAGCTAGACGTGTGACGCAACAAACAGCACACTAGAGGAGGAACCAATGTATCAAAATCGAGATATGGGTATCAACACTATCAAGGCCCGCAAGGACCACCGCTGCTACGGGATGGGTTTGGGCATCATCATCCTGGACGACGTGTACCCGGGCTTTCCCGGCGACGTGCGCAACGCCAGCGCCTTTCCCTTTCCCGTGCAGTACGAGATTGCCGAGGGCGTAGACATCTGGGCGTTGGTGCACGAGAAAGACAAGTCGCCGTGCCTGGAGCCGATCCAGCGGGCGGCTAAAAAGCTGGAAAAGATGGGTTGCCGGGCCATCGCCGCCGAGTGCGGCTATTTTGCCTACTTTCAAAAGGCCATCGCTGGCTATGTAGACGTCCCTGTGTTTATGTCCAGCTTGCTCCAGGTCCCCTTTGCCCAACAGCTCATCGGCCCGCACAAAGTGGTAGGCATTCTGGCGGCGCGAGCGGAGCAGATGACCCAGGCTCACCTGGAGGCGGTCGGGATTCAGCCGGGCAGCAATTATATCCTGTCCGGGGCAGAGGACGAGGGGCGTTGCGCCGAGTTTGAGCACTTGTGGTATGCGCCCAAGCGCACCGACCCGCCGGGCGCCACTTACGACAAGGCCGAAAAAGAATTCGTAGCCGTCGCGGTGGATTTTTATCGCGCCCATCCCAACATGGGAGCCATGATGCTGGAATGCACCGGGATGCAGCCCTTTGCCCGCGCCGTTCAGCGCGAGATCGATATTCCCATCTTTAGCTGGGGGACTCTGCTGGATTTTGCCTACTCGGTGGTTGTCCATCGAGACTACTATGGACACGTCTAGATGGCTCCCGGCGGACCACAGTCCACCGAGAGCGTCGGACAGTGGCTCGGCGGGAGCTTCTGGCAGGCGGCGCTCGAAAAACGATGACCAGAATTGCCCAAGTTTTGGCCGCGCCGGCCACCGGCGCGTATTATTACGAAGACTTGACTGCTTTGCAGGCCCATCCACTGCCTATGGGAGAGCGCTATGGCATCCTGCGCGGGGTGGCCGAGGGGGTCTCGGTGGGGTTGATGCTTGACGATGGGCAGATAGCCTGGGGCGACTGTATGTCGGTGGCCTATAGCTCAGCTCCGCGTACGACGAGTAGCGGCAAAGCGGGCCGAGCAGCAGCCTTTCGCACAGACGCGGGCCTGGCGGCCCTGCGCGACGTGGTCGCTCCGGCGCTGCGAGGCCGCGAGCTGACCAGCTTTCGCAATCTGGCTGTCGAGATCGACGCCCTGACCGAGCGCGTCGAGGTGCTGCGCCCGGCGACCGCGCCCGATTCTGCCGGGCAGGTGGACGATCCCTCTCGCCGCCAGTTGCTCAAGTCGGTGGCCCGCTTGCTCTCGCCCTATCCCGACGAGGAGGTCGAGGTACACGGTTCCGTCGAGCGCGTGACTATCGAGCGGCCCCTACACCCTGCCGTGCGCTACGGCGTCAGCCAGGCGCTGCTGCAGGCCGTGGCACTGACCCGTCGCGTCACGATGGCAGAGGTCATCGCAGACGAGTGGGACTTGCCGCGCCCCGCCGCGCCAGCGCCTATCCACGCCCAATCGGGGAGCGAGCGTTATATGAACGCCGACAAGATGATCGTGCGGCGCGTGGCCTCGCTGCCCCACGCGTTGGTAGACGACATTCCCGAACAGGTCGGCCGGGATGGGGCAAAACTGATCGGCTATCTGCACTGGCTGCGCAGCCGCGTCGTTGAGCTAGGCGGCGAAGACTATTTTCCCACCCTTCATCTGGATGTGCACGGCGCTCTGGGCCAGATTTTCGAGAACAACCTGGGTAAGGTTTTGGGTCAGCTCTACGCGATGGAGCTGGCTGCGCAGCCTTTTTCGTTGCGCGTCGAGTGCCCGGTGCTGATGGAGAGCCGTGAGGCGCAAATTGAGACCATGAAGACCTTGCGCGAGTACGTTGGTTTTAGAAAAATGAGCGTTCAACTGGTCGCCGACGAGTGGGCCAACACGCTGGACGACATCCGCGCCTTTGTTGAGACCCAAGCCGCCGATATGATTCAGATCAAAATGCCCGATCTGGGCAGTGTGCACAATGCGGTCGAGGCGGCGCTGGCCTGTCAGGCCGGGGGCGTGGGGGCCTTTTTGGGCGGCAGTTGCGCCGAGACCGACCTGTCGGCGCGGGTGGCGGTGCACGTGGCCCTGGCCACTCGGCCCGACATCCTGATGGCCAGGCCGGGCCTGGGCGTAGACGAGGCCATCAGCATCACGCAGAACGAAATGAACCGCACCCTGGCGTGGATGCGGGCGCGTGAAGCGTGAAAAGTTGAATATGGAAATTTCGTTTATACTGAACCATCAGCCTGTCATGGTCAATGTGGACCCTGGGCGGAATTTGCTGGGCGTGCTGCGGGACGACCTGGGCCTGACCGGGACCAAGCAAGGCTGTGATTTCGAGGGCGAGTGCGGCGCGTGTACGGTGCTGCTGGATGGCTTGCCGGTGCGGGCGTGTCTCACGCCGGTGGGCAAGGTGAATGGGCGACACGTGCTCACGGTCGAAGGGCTGGGTGCGCCCGGCGCTTTGCACCCCCTGCAGCAGGCCTTTGTTGACGTTGGGGCGGTGCAGTGCGGATATTGCACGCCGGGTATGCTGCTGGCGGCCAAAGCCTTACTCGACAGGCGGCCCGACCCCAGCCGCGCCGAAATCGTCGAGGCGCTGGAAGGCCACCTGTGCCGCTGCACGGGTTACACCCGCATCGTGATGGCCGTCGAGCTGGCGGCGGCGCGCACGCGCGGAGAGGATTTGGCGCTGTCTGACCTCACGGACCGGGCGCCGATTGGCGGCGACGCGCGCCGGGTGGACGCGCTGGCCAAGGTCACCGGCCAGGCCAAATACGCCGAGGATATGGCGCTGCCGGATATGCTGTACGGGCGGGTCGTGCGCAGCCCGCACCATCACGCGCGCTTGCTGGCGTTGAACACGACTCCGGCGGCGCACGCGCCGGGCGTCGTGCGGGTGCTGACGGCCGAGGATGTGCCCGGCGAAAACGGCTTCCCCGGCTATAGCCGCTTTGAGCCAGTGCTGCCCAAGCTCGGTGAGACGCTCAAGATGGTCGGCGCGCCGGTGGCGCTGGTCGTCGCAGAAACCCCCGCAGCGGCCGAGGCAGGCGTGGCGGCGGTGCAGGTCGAATATGAGGTTTTGCCGCACACGTTTGACGTGGAAGCAGCGTTGAGACAAGACGCCGTTCCCCTCTACACCGGTGGAAACGTGCTGAATACACATCGCGTGGCCCGCGGCGACCTGGACGCCGCCTTTGCTGCGGCGGAGGTGATTCTGGAAACGCGCTATCTCACGGCGTTTCAAGAGCACGCCGCGCTAGAGCGCGAAGCGGCGCTGAGCTATTTCGACGCGGCCGGGCGGCTGACGGTGGTCGGCGGCACGCACGAACCGCACTGGCACCAGGAATGGATCGCCGCTGCGCTGGGACTGCCAAAAGCGCAGGTGCGATTCGTGATGCCGCCCACGGGAGGCTCGTTTGGGGGCAAACAGGACCCCTGGCCGCTGATCGCCGTGGCGTTGATGACCTATCACACCCAAAAGCCCGTGCGTCTGGCCTATTCGCGGCGCGAGTCTTTCGACGCCTCGCCCAAGCGCCACCCCTACGACGTGCGCTACAAGATCGGCTCTTCTCGCGTCGGGCAGTTGACCGGTGTACACGTGCGCATCACGGCCAACACGGGCGGCTATGACGCGCACGGCTTTTATCTGCCCG
Organism: Anaerolineae bacterium; assembly: GCA_034435435.1. Lineage (GTDB taxonomy): Bacteria > Chloroflexota > Anaerolineae > S140-20 > S140-20 > DAOTXN01. The sequence continues at coordinate 77,235 of DAOTXN010000111.1, forward strand.
ACTATGCGGTGATGGCCAGTTGTGGTCCTTACAAGTGGTCGGCAGTAGACGCGCAGGCGCAGAGCGTGTTCACCAACGGCCCCAAGAGCGGTCAATTCCGTGGCTTTGGCGCACCCCAGGCCAACTTTGCCCTCGAATGCGCGCTAGACGAGCTGATCGAAACGCTGGGCATGGATCCCATCGAGTTCCGCCTGCAAAATGCGATTGACCAGTCCTCAGATTCATTCCTCGGCTATCCGGTTTTTGAGACGTGGGGTTATGCCCAGGTGTTGGAAGCGCTGCGTCCGCACTATCGCGAACAGTGCGAACGCGCGGCCGCCTTAAACGCCGCTGGCGACGGTGAATGGCGCACAGGAGTGGGTCTGGCCGGGCTGTGGCACCGCTTCGGCAAGTCTGGCTCGCTGCGCGTCGAGGCTCACGCAGAGCTGGCTCCAGACGGGCGCTTTGTGATCTATTGCGCAGCGCCCGACTATGGTCAGGGCGCAAATACCGTGATGACCCAATTGGCCGCCGAAACGTTGGGCGTGCCGCGAGAACAAGTCGAGCTGGTGAATGCGGACACGGCCCGCACGCCCGACAGCGGCATTCAGGGGGCCTCGCGCACGACGTATTGGGTGGGGAGCGCCGTGTGCAGCGCGGCTCACCATCTGAAACAGGACATACTGGCGACTGCCGCCGAGCTTTTGGATCACCCGCCTGCGGACCTGCGCTTCACACAGGAGGGGAGTGTTTCGCGTAGCGACAATGAACAAGCTGTTACATTGGCTCAGGTCGCTCAAGAATTCGACCGCATGGGCAAGTCGCGCCGGGTCGTCGGCGCGTTCGATCCGTCTGCGCTGTTCCCGCCGCACACGCGCCCCGAGTACACGCCGCACTTTACATCCGGCGCTGATATGGCCCAGGTCGCCGTGAACGTGCGCACGGGAGAGGTGCGGGTGGAGCGGGTCGTCGCGGCGCACGATGTGGGGCGGGCCATCAACCCGGTGGACGCCAAAGGGCAGGTCGAAGGGGCGATTTTGATGGGCATCGGTACGGCGCTGCTCGAAGAGTATATTCCGGGGGCCAGCGCCGGCCTGAGCGATTACTATTTGCCCACCGTCAAGTCCACGCCGGAGATTGAGGTGTTGTTGGTCGAGCTGCCCAGCCGGTACGGCCCGTTTGGCGCTAAAGGGTTGGCCGAACCCGCTTTGATGCCGGTTCCGCCCGCCATCGTCAATGCCATCTCGCGGGCCATCGGTGCGCGCATTCGACAGTTGCCGGCCACGCCGGAGCGGGTGTTGGCGGCGGCTCGGCGACGAAGGACGAAAGACGAATGACGGAGGACGAAAGACGAAGCGCAGGTGGCAAATGACCGAGTATGTCATTCCTGCGGGTGTTCAAGAGGCTATTGCCTGTCTGGAAATGTATCGCGGCGAGGCGCGGGTGCTCGCTGGGGGAACCGACGTGCTGCCGGACATGCGCGATGGCAAGAAAACCCCGCGTTGTCTGGTGGACATCACGCGCATTCCAGAGTTAAACGAGATCGAAATCACCACCGAATGGATCCAGGTCGGCGCGGCAGTCACCTTTGCCCGCATCAAAGACGAGCCGTTTTTCAAGCGACACGTTCACGCGCTGGCCGACGCGGCTGGCTCTGTGGGCGCCATCGGCATTCAGAATGCCGCGACGTGGGTCGGGAACATCGTGCAGGCCATGCCCGCCGCCGACGGCGCGGTGGTTGCGCTGGCGTTGGAGGCTGAGCTGTGCATCATGGACCGAGGCGGAGCGCGGTGGGAGCCGGTAGAGCGGACCTTTGCCGGCCCAGGCCAATCCACCATAGACCCGACGCGCCAGCTCATCACGCACATCCGCTTTACACGCCCCGCCGGAGCGTGGGGCACAGCCTGGCGGCGAGTCGGACGGCGGCCTTCACTGGTGTTGCCGATATTGAACTGCGCGGTTAAACTGCGCCTGAACGCGGACTGCACCCGCATTGAACGCGCTGTCGTCGCGCTGGGGCCGGTCGCGCCGACGCCTTTCCGCGCCCGCCAGGCCGAAGCGTGGCTGGTGGGCAAAGCTCCCACGTCAGAGGTGTTTGCCCAGGCCGCAGGATTGGCCCAGACCGAATCCAACCCGCGCAGCAGTGTGATGCGGGCCTCGCGCGAATATCGGTTGGAGCTCATCCCGGCGCTGGTCGGCGAGGCGTTGGATAACGCGGCGCGACGGGCAATGGGTCAAGTGTGAACCAAAATACCAGGTTTACATTGTGCGGAGGTTGTGTTAAACTGCTGCGAGGCGGAACCGTGGGATTGAGAGAGCGGATGCAAGACACACTCGCTTATCAATTAACGCTATTTCCCGATTTGTCTGTTGCCCAGTTTCCCTCTACTCGTTATCAGGGGAGCAAGGCGAAACTCGCGGACTGGATTTGGGAACAGCTAGCAGACCTGGAATTCACAACCTGCCTGGATGCGTTTGGCGGGACGGGCGCCGTCGCTTATCGGCTGAAACAGGCCGGGAAGCAGGTGACGTATAACGATGCTTTACGGTTCAACTATTACATTGGATTGGCGTTGGTTGAGAACAGCACGGTGCGGTTGAGCCAGCCCAAAGTCGAGTGGTTATTGCAACGCCACTCCGGGATCGAATATCCCCGGTTTGTCCAGGACACGTTTCGTGACATTTATTTCACCGATGATGAGAACGCCTGGATTGACCAGACCATCACCAACGTTCGTCGGCTTGGCGATCCCTACGAGTTTGCGCTTGCCTTTTTTGCCTTGTGCCAGGCCTGCATCATCAAGCGGCCATACAACCTATTCCATCGCAAAAACCTCTATCTGCGTTTGGCTGAGGTCGAGCGTTCTTTTGGAAACAAGACCACGTGGGACAGGCCTTTCGAGGCGTGGTTTTGTGACTTTGTCAGAGAGGCGAATCAGGCTGTCTTTGATAATGGACGCGCGAACCGTGCGGTGAACCTGGATGCCAGTCAGATAGCCGGGCCGTATGACCTGGTTTACATTGACCCTCCCTACCTTTCTCAAAAGGGAGTGGGGGTAGATTATCGAGATTTCTACCACTTTTTGGAAGGTCTGACGATGTATGACGAGTGGGAGCGACATATAGACCGGCGCTCCAGGCATCGACGCCTGAAGCCGCAGCCCGGTGAATGGACGGACAAGCACCGCATCCACGCAGCGTTTGATCAAATATTCCGACGTTATCGGGACAGCATCATTGTCGTTTCTTATCGGAGTGACGGTATCCCGGCTGAATTAGAGTTGGTTTCGTTACTGCAACGGTACAAACCAACAGTGCGTGTGGAACGCTCGGGTCAATACAAATACGTGCTGTCCATCAATGCCCATTCGAGGGAGATACTGCTCATCGGCACATAGCGACGAGGAACCGTGAGATGACCAAAGAAGACTTTAAGACCTTTTTAACGGCGCATTTTGACCTATTCCGGCGCACCCTCGCGACAGACACGGGCGATTGGGTCGTAAAAGGCTTTATTGATGTTTATCGCAACGTCTATACTATCTCCGTGGATACCAAAGTCGTTTCCAAGATCGTTGAGTTGATGCTCTTCCCCGTCATCTCTCAGTTTGCCAGAGAGCATGATTACAGGATGGTGCTCAGCGAACACCAAAACCATTATCCTGACATCAGTTTTATGGCCCGAGATGGGACCAAAATCGCCCTCGATTTCAAGAGCACGTATCGAACAAGCTCCACGAGCGTAAACGGATTTACGCTGGGTGCGTTCACGGGGTACTTTCGACAGCGCGGCTCAACCAAGAACATCACATTCCCTTATCAGCAGTACGCCGGCCATTTTGTGCTGGGCGTTGTCTATAGTCGCACTGATACGGCGATTGACGAGCGCCGAGTTTATTCGCTAGATGACTTACTGGACATTATGTCCGTGATCCGAGATTTCGAGTTCCTGCTCCACGAAAAATGGCGAGTTGCCACCGACCGACCAGGCAGTGGCAATACCAAGAACATCGGCTCTATCACTGACATCCAGGCTCTATTGGAGGGACGCGGCCCATTCTCCGATCATGGCGAGACGGTTTTTGATGATTACTGGATGAACTATTTGACGGAAGATATGGCACGGGCCATTGACTCGGCGGTTCCCTATCGGAACCTGGAACAGTACTGGGCATGGCGCGACCGTGCTTCCCAAAAAGGCTAATCGAGACAGGTGCATATTTCCAGCATACAGGATACAGGCGAACCGCTCCACGCCCCCTCCGGCGAGATCATCTACGAACTGGTCGGCGCCTCCGAGGCGACCGGCGGGTCCAAAACGCACAGCGTCGCCGTCGTGATCATCCCGCCGGGCAAATCGTCGGACGCTCACTATCATCTGGTCTCCGAAGAGACTTACTATATCTTGCGCGGCGCGGCGCGGATGGTGATTGACGGTCATTCCTTTGCGCTGCGTCCGGGGCAGGTCTGTCTCATCCGGCCCGGCGAGCGGCACCAGATTTTCAACCTGGGCGGCGAGGATTTGCAATTCATCGCCGTGTGCGCGCCGCCGTGGCAAGCCGGGGATTCGGTATTTGGGGATTAGGAATTGGTAGATTGGTAGATTGGGGATTCGTGATGCTGATTCGGGCGATCATTTTCGATCTGGACGGGCTGATGGTGGACAGCGAGCCACTGGCGCAGGAGGCCTGGCGCATCTTTTTGGCCGAGCAGGGTCACGCGCTGGACGCCGAGACCGTGGATGCCATTTTGGGCCTGCGCCTGACGGACAGCGCACGGGTGGTCCAGGAGCGCTTTGGATTAGCACTGACCGTCGAACAGATCGCCCACCGGCGGGCGGAGCTTTTGCTGGCTGCGTTGCCCGGTAACTTGCAACCGATGCCCGGCTTGAAAGAGTTGCTGGACGCCATTGACGTCCGCGGTCTGCTCCGGGCGGTGGCCACCTCCAGCCCCAGTTTCTACGCCCCCGTTGCGCTGCGCGAGATCGGCGTGGATGGCTTTGCGGCCATCGTCACCGGCGACGCGGTGACCCACGGTAAACCCGCCCCCGACGTCTATCTGGCCGCCGCCGCCGCGTTGGGACTGCCGCCGGAGCAATGCCTGGCGCTGGAAGACTCGCCCACCGGCGTGGCCGCCGCCAAAGCCGCCGGGATGCGTTGCGTGGCCGTGCCCAACGCGCTGAGCGCCGCGCTAGACCTCAGCCTGGCCGACGCGATTTTGCCGTCGCTGACAGCCGTGGCGCTGCGGCTGGATGCGCTGACGGCTGCCCCTCTGCAAAACAGACCGGTAGACAAACAGCGCAACCTGTAATACAATATGCCCGACATCGGCACACGTGACGATGCGCACGATCCACGCAGCCCGTGCTTGCTGCGCCGGCAAAGGCGCTTCCATCCACACCGCCGCAGACCGATCAGTGAGCCTCAGGAGATGTGACCATGAATCATAAAACGCGGCCTAGTGTGACTCAATGGTCTCTGATCGCCCTGTTTGGTATTGTGTCTCTCTTACTCGTGACAGGCGGCTATTTGTTCTACCGCCGCGAAGAGCGGGCCATCCGCAGCGAGAAATATCACGAACTGCACGCCATCGCCGAGCTGAAGGTCGGCCAGATCATCGAATGGCGGAACCAGCGCATCGGCGATGCGCGCCGGAATTCATCCGGCTATTTTCTCCGCGCGGCCTTTAACCAGTGGCTCGATTCGCCGGACGACGCCGCGCTGCAGGGCGGCATCCTGGCAAACATGGAGTCCATTCGAACATCCTACGGCTATGCCAATGTGATCCTGACCGGCGTGGATGGTCGAATCCTGCTCTCGCTCGATCCGCGCCTGACCGAGCTCGACGCCTATGCGCAGCAGTTGGCGGCGCAGGCAGTCGCCTCGGGCGACGTCGTTTTTGGCGATTTCTTCCGCTGCCCCATTTGCGAACAGGTCCACCTGGACGTGATCGCGCCGATCCTCGACGCGGACGGCCACCCGGCCGCCGTGCTCATCCTGCGCAGCGATCCGGAGCAATACCTCTACCCCCTCATTCAATCCTGGCCCACGCCGAGCCGCAGCGCAGAGACCCTGCTGGTGCGACAAGACGGCGCCGACGTGCTGTTCCTGAACACGCTGCGCCACCGGCCCGACCCGGCCCTGACCCTGCGCATTCCACTCTCGCAGGCCGACGTTCCGGCTGTCCGGGCGGCGCTCGGACAGATCGGAAAAGCCGAGGGTCAGGACTATCGGGGCGCGCCGGTGCTGGCGGACGTGCGGCCCGTGCCGGGTTCGTCCTGGTTCATCGTCGCCAAAGTGGATATGGATGAGATTCTCGCCGAGGTCCATTATCGCGGCCGGGCCATCCTGCTCTTTGTATCCCTGTCCGTTCTCCTGGCCGGGGCTATGGCTGCGTTCGTGTTCAGCTACCGGCAAAGACAGCTCTATCAAAACCTGTTCCGCGCCGAGCGGGAGCGGCGTGAAGCTCAGGAGGAGATCCGCGCCACCCTCTATGGCATCGGCGACGGCGTGATCGCTGCGGACGCGGCCGGCCGCGTCACCCGCATGAACCCGGTGGCCGAACAGCTCACCGGTTGGCGCGAGGCGGAGGCGCTGGGTAAACCCCTGGAGCAGGTGTTCCGTATCGTCAACGAAGACAGCCGGGTCGAGGTCGAAAACCCGGTGGGGCGCGTGCTGCGCGAGGGCCTGGTGGTGGGCCTGGCTAACCACACCCTGCTGATCGCCCGCGACGGCGCCGAGCGCCCCATCGCCGACAGCGGCGCGCCCATCCGCGACGAGCAGGGTGAGGTCGCCGGCGTGGTGCTGGTGTTCCGCGATCAAACCGAGGAGCGCGCGGTGCGCAGGGCGCTGCGCGAGAGCGAGGAACGGTATCGTTTGATCGCCGAGCACGTCAACGATATCGTCTGGCAATTGGATAAGGAGATGCGCTTCGTCTATGTCAGCCCGGCGGTCGAAAACATTCTCGGATACTCTGTGGACGAAACACAAGGGCTTCCCGTGGTCAGCCTGCTGGATTCAGAGGGCATCGCGCTCATGCAGCAGATTGTCCAGACCCGCTTGACCGGCAGTCAGGAAGGCTCGGTAGCACCTACCGAGTACAAAATGCGGCACAAGGATGGCCGACTGGTGGATGTCGAAGTCGTCTCCTCACCGATATTTGACCGGGATGGACGACAGGTAGGCTTTGCTGGAGTAACGCGGGACATCACCGCACGCAAGCAGGCAGAGGATGAAACCCGCCAGCGCCTGGTCGAGCTGGAAGCCTTGCACCGCGCCAGCCAGCAGTTGCTCACCGCCCGCCTCGACCCCCAAGAGACCTACGCCGCCGTGCATCAGGCGGTGGCGCAGGTCATGCCGTGCGAGGCCTTTGTCATCGTGCTGGAGGACAAACCCACCGACGAATACCACGCCGTGTACCTGTTCGACAAAGGCGGGCATTGTCCACCCCAACGCATTCCGCGCGGGCAGAGCCTGAGCGGCCGGGTCATCGCCAGCGGCGAAACGTTGTGGGTGGACGATTTCTCAGCCACTGGCGATCTTGCCGCAGTACACTTTGGCGACCCGGAACACGTGCGCTCCATCCTGGCGACGCCGTTGCGCAGCGGCGAGCAAGTAGTTGGCATGCTCTCGACGCAATCCTACCGGCCGCACGCCTACGAAGAGCGCCAGCGCCTGCTGCTGGAGACGCTTGCCGCCCAGTTCGCCGCCGCCATCCAGAACGCCTTTCTGTACCAGCAATGGCAGGCGCGCCTGCGCGAGCTGGAAGTGATGGCCAGCGTGAGCGCCGCCTTGCGCACGGCTACCACCCGCGCCGAGGTGCCGCCGCTCATCCTCGACCGGCTGCTCCTCCTGTTGGGCGTGGAAGGCGCCGCGCTGGAAATACTCGACCCGGTCAGCGGCGACTTGCTGATCGAGCTGGGGCGTGGGATATGGGCAGTCGCCACGGGCCAGATCGTTCCGCCCGGCGCCGGGCTGAGCGCGCAGGCGCTGGCTGCTGGCCAGCCTTATCTGAACAACGCGGCGTACCAGGATCCGCGCCTGTTCCGCCCCGACCTATTTGGCGCTTGCCGGGCCGCTGCCGCCGCGCCGCTGGCAGTGCAAGGCCAGATCATCGGCTTGCTGTGGATCGGCAGCCGCCGCCCCCTGACAGACCTGGACCTGCGCCTGCTCACCGCCGTGGCCGACATTGCCGCCAACGCCATCCACCGCACCGCCCTGCAGGAACAGATCGCCGCCCAGGCCCGGCAGACGGCCCAGATCATGAACAGCGTGCCCGAAGGGGTGCTGTTGCTCGACGCCAGCGGGCGGGTGCTGCTGGCTAACCCCGTGGCCGAGCGGCATCTGGCCGCGTTGGCCGAAGTCAGCATCGGCGAGCGGCTCACCCACCTGGGCGAGCGCCCCCTGGCCGAACTGCTCACCTCGCCTCCCAAGGGCTTGTGGCACGAGGTGCGGGCTGGCGCACAGGTGTTCGAGGTGATCGCCCGACCCGTCGCCGATGGTTCCCGTCCGGAGCATTGGGTGCTGGTGCTCCACGACGCGACGCAAGAACGGCAGGTGCGCGGCCAGTTGCAGCAACAAGAACGCCTGGCGGCTGTGGGTCAACTGGCCGCCGGCATCGCCCACGACTTTAACAACATTATGGGCATCATCCTGCTCCAGGCCCGGCTGGCGGCCCGCTCGGAGAACCTATCCGATCAGGACCAGGAGCGGCTGGCGACCATCAGCCAGCAAGTGCATCATGCCGCCCGGCTGATTCAGCAGATCCTCGATTTTAGCCGGCAGGCCGCGCTGGAGCGGCAGCCGCTCGACTTGCTGCCGCTGCTCAAGGAACAAATCAAGCTACTGGAGCGCACGCTGCCGGAGCACATCGAGATCCGCTTCGTTTACGGGCGCGGGGAGTACACGGTCAACGCCGACCCCACCCGTATGCAGCAGATGGTGATGAACCTGGCCGTCAACGCCCGGGATGCCATGCCAGAAGGGGGCGTCCTGCGCATCGCGCTGGAGCGCGTCACGGTCGAGCCGGGCGCGTCGCCGCTTGCGCCGGAGCTGGCGGCGGGGGAATGGATCCGCTTGACGGTGGCGGACAGCGGCGCGGGCATCCCGCCGCAGGCGCTGTCGCATATCTTTGAGCCGTTCTACACCACCAAGGCCCCTGGCAAGGGCAGCGGCCTGGGGCTGGCCCAGGTGCACGGCATTGTGGGCCAGCACGAGGGGCGCATTGAGGTGCAGACGCAAATGGGCGCGGGGACGACCTTTACCGTCTACCTGCCCGCGCTGCCGGCGCCGGCGGTGGCCTGGTCTGCGCCCGAGCTTGGCGAGATACCCCAGGGGCAGGGCGAGATGGTGTTGGTGGTGGAGGATGACGTATTGCTGCGGGCAGCGTTGCGCGAGACGCTGGAGCTGTGGAATTATCAGGTGCAGGAAGCGGCCCACGGCGCGGAGGCGCTGGCGCTGTTGGCGGAATCCGGGACTAGGATTGACGTGGTGGTGAGCGACGTGGTGATGCCCACCATGGGCGGCGTGGCGCTGGTGCACGCCTTGCGCGAGCAGGGCTGGGACCTGCCGGTGATCCTGCTGAGCGGTCACCCGCAGGAGAAAGAATTCGCCGAGCTGCGCGCGCGCGGGGTGCGGGCCTGGCTGTCCAAGCCGCCCGCGCTCGACCAACTGGCCCGGGCGGTAGCCGGCGCAGTGCAGACGCAACCCCCTGAGTGACAGATTTGCCATCGCCGATAGCGGTGGCGGCGCAGTAAAGTGCGTTAGCGGCCAAGTCGTAGGTAAATCGCCTGCTTGACCTCTTGCTCGCATCCCAAAAATATGATAGACTTGGTTTAATTCCGTTCTGCACCCCTCCGACGATATCGCAATTGATATAGGCGTAAATGCGCCCATGCTGTCCTCGCAACCATCGTCACCTCGCTGCTTGTTGGCGAGGGCGGCGCTTGTCGTTTATTAGCAATGGAAAGGAGTAACTCAGATGGATCGACAATGGTACAAACAAATTTTGTGGCGCGCGGGATTGGCGCTGCTGATGCTCGTACTGGGCACAGCCGTCTTTACCCGTGCCGCCAGCAACCCCGGCTTTCTGGACCAAAACACCTCCGACGTGCCCGCCGGGACCAAAACCTACCGCATCTGGTACACGGTGGACTGCAACGACGGGGCCGACTGCGAGTGCGACAACGCCCTGGACCTGGACACCGACGACCCGCCCGATGGCGCGCCCGACGAGGACTCGCCCAACGACTGCATCGCCACCGTGGACGGCGACGTGAACGGCATTTTCGACACCGGTCCCGACGACGATAACGACGGCGTACTGAACGTGATGGACTTGGACTGGTTCGGCGGCGGCGCGGGCGTGGTCGAGAGCACGCCGCGCAACGTGCAACGTTCGGTCAACCGCTACGTGAACGACTGGGGCCTCAAAGATCCCAAGTGGGACAGCGACACCAACCGCAATATTTACGTCTATGACATCGAGTATCTCGGCCTGGCTTCGGGCGACGGCAGCGGCGAGCTGCTGGACACGGCCTGGATGCTGACCCAGGCTCCCGAGCCGCGCGGCACCGTGCTGCACGAGCTGTGGCACAACACCCAGTATGCTTATGGCGTCAGCGCGGGCAACTGGCTGATGGAGGGCCAGGCCCGTATGCTGCAAGACAAGGTCTTTGACGACCTGGACAATCGCGTGGGCAGTCGTTATCACAACTCGATTGCAGCCTATCTGGGCAACACCACCTACGTCAACTGGGAAGACCGCGACGACGACGGCGTGAATGAATTTGCCCAGGCCGATGGCTTGTTAGGCGCCAGTTACAACGCCTCGCTGTGGTGGACCTACATCGCCGACCAGGCCGGCGCCGAGTTCGTCGGCACGGCCGGCGAGGGCATAGACGCCCTGGAAGCCGTGCTGGAGCAGGCCGACGACGACGGCCGGCAGGGCATAGACGCTGTGAGCCACGTGCTGAACGACCGCATCGGTCAGGGCTTTGACGACACTTTTTGGGATTTCACGGTGGCCAACTATGCCAAAGATTTCGACCTGAAAGAGCTGGATCACAGCTACCTGGGCGGGCGCGACCCGCAGCAGGTGCTCACGTACTCGGATGAAAAGCGCACCGACCCCGATATGTTGATTTATGGCTACAACGACGACACGCTGGGCTGGATCAACGGCCCGGAGCGGCAGCGCTTCACCGGGGCCGACCTGTTCGCTGGGGTCAACGGTCACGTGGACGCGATGGACCCCGACGTGAGCGACCCCGACGCCATGTCTGAATACGGGGCCAACTACTACGAGGCCATGGTCAGCGCCGACTGCCAGTTGATTTATTGGCGCGTCATCGGCGACCCCGGCGCCGAGTTTATGCACAGTTGGATGATGATCCAGGAGGACAGCAACGGCGACACCGTGGAAGAGGTGGTCTCGCTGTTGCGCAGCGCGGGTGGAGATTTTGCCCGCGCCGCGTGGAATTACCGCAGCGCCTCCGGCGGCCCGGCCTACAGCCGTATGGTGGGCATCGTCGCCACCGGCGGCCACGCCTACGGCTACGATTGGGAGCTGGGCTGCACCCAGCCCAGCGTGGAGATCATCGCCCCCACCACCGCCAACCCCACCTACGTGGGTGAGCCGACCGACCCCGGCCGCTTCCTGTTGTGGTTGCAAGTCACCGGCGACGTGGGCACCAGCACCTACGTGGCCGGGCTGGAGTGGAGCCGCGACTTTACCGTCACCGTCGGCTCGGACGTGGCCGAAATCCTCAACGGCGGTTACGTGCAGAACCAGTACTGGCTGGTGGTGCAGGCCCCCGACAAGCCCGCCGCCAGCCTGGGCGACAAATTCGACGTCACGGTGCAGCTCGGCCCCGTCGTGGGCATTTCCGACACCGAGATTGACGCAGTGATCTATGACCTGTTCACCACCGACCAAGTGCTCGTGATTGACCGCAGCGGCAGCATGGGCGACAACGACAAGCTGGTCTCGGCCAAGACCGCCGCCCGCCTGTTCGCCGACGTGGTGCAAAAATTCGACAAGCTGGGCGTGGTCAGCTTTACCGACGACGCCGAAGATGTATTTCTGTTGACCGACGTGCCCGACCAGGACGACGCCGCCAAGGTGCGAGAAAACGCCCAGATCGCTATCGACGGCATCGGGTTGGGCAACCTTACCTCCATCGGCGACGGCCTGCAAAAAGGTCAGGACCAACTCGATGACTGGGGCAATCTCGACCACCAGTGGGCCATGGTGCTGCTCAGCGACGGCATGGAAAACGAGCCGGCCTTCTGGACCGGGGTCAAAGCCGGCATCGTCGCCGCCGGCACCAAAGTGCATGCCATCGCCCTGGGCCGAGACGCCGACGAAGAGTTGATGCGCGACATCGCCGAGAGCACCTGCGGCGCGGTGTGGGTGGACCAGTGCTATCACTATATCGAAGAGAGCGGCGTGCTGGCGGCCAGCCCCAACGCGCCCGCTGCTACCCAGCTACCCAACGCCCTGGCCGACATCTACCGGCGCTCGCGCGAGACCCTCGCCGGTCAGCAGCGGCTATGGGAGGACAACGGCGCATTGAGCGGCGACGAGACTCTGTTCGTGGACATCGCCGAAGACGGCGCCCGGCACGCCTTTTTCAGCTTTAACTGGAACGACCCCACCGCCCCGCTGAATGTGAGCATCTCTGGCGGCGGCGTCTCGTTCATCCAATTGGACGACGGCCAAAACCACGTCACCTTTTACGCCGAAAAACTGCCGCCCGGCGCGTACCAGATCGACCTGTCCGCCAGCGGCGGGACCAGCGAGTGGATCGGCAGCCTCTCCGGCTGGCTGGTGCACGGCACTGAAATGCACGCCTTTATGGATAACACGCAACTGGAACGTTCCGTCGGTCTGCCGGTGCGCCTGCAGGCCAGCCTGACCGACCACCTCGGGCCCGTGGCCGGCGCGACCGTCCGCGCCACCGTGACCCATCCCGAGCTGGGCGTCGAGGTGGTGCAGTTGGTGGACGACGGCGGCCCCTACGACGACATCGCGGGCGACGGCGTGTACGGTTATGTGTACGACCGCATCAACCGCCCGCTCGAGCGCGACCTCTTGCTGGGGCATACGTGGATTTTCGACTTGTACGCCAGCGGCTTTAACAACGAAGGCCAGGCCTTTGAGCGTTACCAGCGTCTGACCTACACCCCCTTCCTGGGCCGCGAGCAGACCACGCTGGACTCTGACGGCGACGGCATGCTCGACAATTGGGAAGAGCGCTTTAACGCCACCGACTGGACCGTTCCCGATGGCGACAAAGACCCCGACGAAGACGGCCTGACCAACAAGGAAGAGCACGAGCGCGGCGCCAACCCCGACGACCCCGACACCGACAAAGGCGGCGAGACCGACGGCAGTGAAACGATGCAGGGCCAGAACCCACTTTTTACAGCCGACGACAACATTCCGCCCATCACCGACTTTTGGACGCGCAACCTGTCCGAAAGCGTGGTGCTCAACTTTAACCCGCTGCCGGAATATCTCAGGATGCGCGTCTACCGGGGGCCGACCGCAGCCGGCCCGTTCAGCCTGGTCGGCACATACAACCTGCCGACGATGACGCTGGCGCTGAATTTGCCGTTCCACGAACCCGTGTTCGACCCCACCAAAGGCCAGTTGCTCGACGAGGGCCTGGTCAACGACGTGGATTACTTTTACTACTTGCAGCCGGAGGGCGCTTCGGGCGTGGTGGGCGCGCCCAGTCAGGTACGCCGGGCCGAGCCGGCCGCCGACCCCGACCAGCCAGAGGGAGCGGTGCTTATCAACAACGATGACCCTGTGACCACCAGCCCGAACGTTACCCTGACCCTGCACGCCCTGACCACCGCCGACGGCGCGCAGAACGTGACCCACGTGCAGGTCAGCAACCATCCCGACCTGACCGGCGTCCCGTGGCTGCCCTTTGCTCAAGAGATGACCTGGATCCTGGATCCCGATCCCGTTACCGGATTGGCTTTTGTGCACGTGCGCTTCCGCGACGGCGCGGGCAACGTCAGCGACGTGATCTATGGCGATGGCATCCTGGTCGACGAACCCACCATCATGCTCCCGCCCTGGTTTTTCGACCTGGGCTGGCTGCTGCTCGATCTCACCGACCCCTGGTTCGACGGCTTTACTTTTACCCTGACGCTGCTCAACCTGGATGACCTGGACCTGGGCGGTGGATTGCAGGCCGCGACGGTGAACCAGCAAGGCGAGCCGTTATACTTTGCAGGCGTCGCTTTTGACCTGCAGGCCGAGAACGCCGCCGGTCTACCTGTCACCCAGTTCGACGCGCCCTTTACGATGACCGTTTACTATGAGGACTGGCAGTGGCGCAGCGCGGGCATTGGCTCCGAAGACTCGTTGAACCTGTACTGGATCAACGCGGGCGTCCTGCAGCCGGTGCTGCCCTGCGCCGGGTGCAGCCACGACCCGACCCACAATGAGATCGTGGCCGTGTTGGACCATCTGACCCAGTTTGCGCTGTTCGGCGAACCGGCTCCGCCCATCTACCTGCCCCTCGTCCTGCGCTAACGGCAGATCTGAAGACCTGGCAGGTTTCTCAGACCTGCCAGGTCTTTTTTTCCGTTTGACATTTGTCCCACAAACAGTACAATCGTTGCCAATCATCGGCAAGGGGGTCAAGATGCGCAACTCGGGACAACTGCTTTTGGGTCTGGCGATCATACTCATCGGCGTCGCGCTGCTCGTTGGCAACGTGTTGGACGTGAACGTGTGGAAGCTGTTCTGGCCGGCGCTCATCATCCTGGCCGGCCTGGCGCTGCTGTTTCGCCCGCGCCTGGTCGGCTCGCGCCCAGCCGCCAGCCAGGTGCTCATCGGCGACATCCGGCGCTACGGCCAGTGGCAGGTCACAAATCAGGATTTCTGGATCGGCGTGGGCGACGTCAAGCTGGACATGACCCAGGCCGAGATCCCGCCCGGCGAGACGCACATCAACGTCTCGGGTCTTGTGGCCGACGTCAAGCTGACCGTGCCGCAGGGTGTGGGGGTGGCCGTCTCGTCCAGCGGGTTCTGGACTGAGACCCGCCTGTTTGGACAAAAGCGCGAGGCCCTGCTCACGCCGGTGCATCTGGTCAGCGAGGATTACGAGACGGCCGAGCGCAAGATTCGTCTCGACGCCAGCGCGTTTGTGGCCGACGTCAAGGTGCGACGCACCTAGACCTGCCAGGTTTCTGGAACCTGGCAGGTCTGGGGACAAGCTGATGAGCAACCCTGCCCAACCTTCCGCAGACCGCCTGGCGCTGCTCTATCGCCTGTCGCAAACCTTCAATTCATCCCTCGATCTGGACGAGGTGCTGAACCGGGTGATGGACGAGGTGATCGCGGCCACGCGGGCCGAGCGCGGCTTTGTCATGCTGTGCGAAGCCGACCGGCTGGGCTTTCGCGCCGCGCGGGGGATGGACCAGGCCACGATAGACGATCCGCAGTTCCAGGTCTCGCGCAGCGTGGTCGAGCGGGTGGCCGACCAAGGCCAGCCGGTGCTCACCTTTGACGCGCAGAGCGACGACCGCTTTAGCATGCGCCAGAGCGTGATGAGCCTGGGGCTACGCTCTATTCTGTGCGTGCCGCTGCGGGCCCAAGAGCGCACGTTGGGCGTGGTGTACGTGGACAACCGGCTCAAGGCCGGCATCTTTACCCAGGCCGACCTCGACCTGCTGACCTCCATCGCCTCCAGCGCCGCCATCGCCGTCGAAAACGCCCGGCTGTATCAAGTGGCGGTGGAAAAAGGCCGGTTGGAGCGCGAGCTGCAAATGGCGCGCGAGGTGCAGGCCAGCCTGCTTCCCCGCCAGACACCCCAAACGCCTGGATGGGAGTTTGTGGCCCGCTGGCGACCGGCACGCGAAGTGGCGGGCGATTTTTACGATTTTATCGCCGCCGAGGGACAAATTGGCCTGGTCATCGCCGACGTGACCGACAAAGGCATGCCCGCCGCGTTGTTCATGACCCTCACCCGCAGCATCGTGCGGGCCAGCGTGACCGGCGCGCCGTCGCCCGCCGCCGGCATGGCCCGCGCTAACCGGCTCTTATGCGCCGATGCGACCGGTGGGATGTTTGTCACGCTGTTCTATGGCCTGCTCGACCCGACGAGCGGTGAATTGGCCTACGTGAACGCCGGGCACAATCCGCCGCTGCTCCGCCGCGCCGGTCAGGACCAACTGGTCCCTCTGACCCGCACGGGAATGGCCCTGGGCGTGCTCCCTGACACAGCGTTTGAACAACGCAGCGTGCGCTTGAATCCGGGCGATTTTCTCTTGCTCTACACCGACGGCGTGACCGACGCCACCGACGCCCGGCGGGCGGAATTTGGGATGGAGCGCCTGCAGCGCGTGCTGTTGGATCGGCGAGACGCGCCCGCCGCCGAAATCCTGGCCGCGCTGGAGGGGGCCATCGCCGATTTTTCCGGGGCCGCTGCGCCCTTTGACGATATGGCAATGATGGTGGTTAAATGCCTGAAATGATGTCGAGTACACCCGTGCAGAATGTACGGACGGTGCAGATTGGCGCGCTGCTCAATAGGCGCTATCGGCTGGACGCCGAGCTGGGCAAGGGCGGCATGGGCGTGGTCTTTCGCGCCCACGACACCTTGCTGGAGCGCGACGTCGCGCACAAGGCCCTGCTCGGCGCCGGGCTGGGCAGCGAGGGGCGGGCCCGTTTGCTGCGCGAGGCCCGCGCGGCGGCGCAGCTCAACCATCCCAACATCGTCGGCATTTACGACGCAGGTGAGGACGAGGGCGTCTCGTTCATCGTGATGGAGCTGGTGGAAGAACTGACGCTCTTTGAGCGCAAGCCCGTTGATCTGGACGAAATCCTCGCCATCATGCGACAGATTTGCGACGCCCTGGAGCACGCCCACGCGCACGGCATCGTCCACCGCGACCTCAAGCCTGAAAACGTCATCCTGGCCGCTGATGGCGCGGTCAAGCTGACCGACTTTGGGCTGGCCCGCTCGGTCGCCTCGCGGGTCAGCACCGAGGGGGCTTTGGTGGGCACGGTGTTGTATCTGCCGCCGGAGCAGGCGCTAGGGCAAGAGGTGGACGGTCGCGCCGACCTGTATGCGCTGGGGGTGATGTTGTACGAGCTGGTGAGCGGCCGCCTGCCTTTTACCGCCGACGACCCGCTGACCGTCATCTCGCAGCACGTGTACGCGCCGGTCGTCCCGCCCAGCGCCTACAACCCGCACCTCCCGCCCGCGCTGGATGCGCTCATCGTGCAACTGTTGAGCAAGCAGCCCGCCGACCGGCCCGCGTCGGCGGCCGAGGTGCGCCAGGCGCTAGAGGGTCTGGTCGGTCTGGAGCCGGGCGGGGCGCTCAAGCTTTCCCCGCTCGACCAGTTGGTGCGCGGGCGACTGGTGGGCCGCGAGCGCGAGTTGGCCGAGGCCCGGGCGGTGTGGAAGCAGGTCGTGGCTGGCGACGCTGAAAGCCGCGTGCTGCTGATCAGCGGCGAGTCGGGCCTGGGCAAGACGCCGCTGGCGCGCGCCATCCGCACGCTGGCCGAGGTGTCGGGCGGGCGGGCGTTGGTCGGCGAGTGCTACGCCGAGGGCAGCCCGCCTTATGCGCCCATCGCCCACATCATCCGCGAGGCGCTCCCTCCATTGGCGGACGATCTGCCCGATCTGGTGAAGGCCGGCCTGATCGCCCTGGCCCCCGAAATGCAAACCTGCTGCCCCTACGTGCCGCCCAACCCGCCCCTCGACCCGCTGGCCGAGCAGCAGCGCTTGTTTGAAAGTATGGTGGCGCTGTGCACGGCGTTGACGGCGCGCACTCCGCTGTTGCTGGTGGTCGAAGACGTGCAATGGGCCGACGGCGGGACGCTTGCGCTCCTGCGTCACCTGGCCCGGCGGGGCCGGTCCACGGGCTTGAAGCTGTTGTTGGTGTTGACCTACCGCGAGACGGAGCTGGATCAGGCCCACCCTCTGAATGACGTCCTGTTCGACCTCACCCGCGAGCGCTTGGCGGTCCACATCAAGTTGGCGCCTTTCGACCGCGAGCAGACGCGCCAATTGCTGGGCGTGATGTTCCAGGAAGAGATCGGCGATGAGTTTGTGCACCGCATCTACCGCGAGACCGAAGGGAATCTGTTTTTCATTGAGGAAATCTGCAAGGCTTTGATCGAAGACGGTCTGCTGGTTCGGGAGGGGGGGCGCTGGCATTGGCCGGACATGAATCAGGCCCGGCTGCCGCAGAGTGTGCGGCTGGCCATCCAGTCGCGGGTGGGTAAGCTCCCATCCCAGGCCCAGGAGGTATTGCAGCTGGCCGCCATCGTGGGGCGCGAGTTTGACTTTGATACCCTGGCGCGGGCCGGCGAGCTGGACGAAGAGGCGCTGATTGACGCGCTAGAGGCCGCCGAGCGGGCCCAATTGATCGCCGAGGTCAAGCGCAACGGGCGAGAAACTTTTGCTTTTGCGCACGGGCTGACGCTGGCGGCCTTGCGCGAGGGCGTGAGCGGTATGCGCCGCCGCCGCTTGCACCGCCGCGTGGCGACGGCCATCGCGGCGGTGCGCCCGGACGATCTGGAGGCGCTGGCCTATCACTACGGAGAAGCCGGGGACGACGCGCATGCCCTGGATTATAATCTGCGTGCGGCCGAGCGGGCGCGGCAGGTCTACGCCAACGAAGAGGCCATCTGTTTTTACACCGAGGCGCTGGCTCTGCTGCCCGCCGACCACCCGCAGCGTTTCGAGGCGCTGGCGGCCCGCAGCCAGGTGTACGACGTGGCGGCCCGGCGCGAGGAACAACGCGCCGACGTGGAGGCCATGCTGGCGCTGGCCGAAAGGCTGGACGACGACGCCCGCCGTTGCGATGCGTGGATTGCCCTGGCCGATCTGTACATGGAGACGGAACCGTTTCGCGCCCGCGAGCCGGCCGAGCGGGCCGTCGCGCTGGCGCAAAAGCTAGGCGATCCGCTGCGCGAAGGCCACGCGCTGCGGCGCGTCGGTTTTGACGCCTGGCATCGCAGCGACTATGTGCGCAGCCGCGAGGCGTTAGAAGCCGCCGTGGCCCGCTTCCGTGAGGCTCGTGTGCCGGGTGAGGCGGCCGCCTGCCTGCACAACCTGGCGCTGACCCTGGGCCAACTGAGCGAGGTCACGGCGGCGCGAGAAGCGGCAAAAGAGGCGCTGGCCTTGAGCCGGCAGGCCGGCGACCGCCGCCAGGAGGCGACCAGCCTGCGCCGCCTGGCCATCGCGTACATGGACATGCAGCAATATGCCGAGGCATTGCCGTGTGCAGAAGCGGCGCTGGCCCTGCACCGGCAGTTGGGCGACCGCTCCCAAGAGTGTAACGCGCTCAACGTGGTCGGCCTCATCCTGGCCTGGCTGGGGCAGCCGCAAGAGGCCGAAGCTTACATCCGCCAATCTCTTGCACTGGCCGAAGAGATCCGTTTCAGCCTGGGCATGGCGAACGCGGTGGATAATTTGCTGTGGATTCATTTCGAGTGGCAGGGGGAATACGAGGCCGGGCTGGGCTTTGTCGAGCAGGAATTGGAAAAAGCGCGGCTCGGCGGCGATGCTTTTTTGCTGGCGCATCTTGAGGACAGCCTGGCGCGTATGCTGCTGCGGCTGGGGCAGTATGCGCCGGCGCTCGAGCGGATGCAGGCGGCGCACGCGGCGACGGCGGAGGTCCCGGTCAAGAACCGCATCTGGCTGGGCTATTTGCACGCCGAGCTGGGCGATTATGCGCGGGCCAGACAGTACGTGCAGGCCGTTCTGGACGAGGTCGAGGGGACCGGGCGCAGCGGGGAGCTGGCCATGGCCCTGCTGCTGGGGGCGCACATAGATTTCCAGGAAGGTCAGGCGACGCGCCTGCGCCCGGCGCTGGAACGGGTGGAGCGGGCCATTGGGTTGTTGGAGAAAACCGGCTTTGTGTACGAGCTGGCCGAGGCGTTCACGATGGCAGCGCAGCTCCACCTGGCCCTGGGAGAGCCGCAGGCCGCCCTTCGGGTTGAGCCTCAGGACAAAGCCCTGACCTGCTCGACCGAGGCCGTGCGCGCCGCCGCCCGGCTGCCGGTGGAGGCGGAAAAAGTGCTGTGGCTCCACTCACGCGCCCTGCGGGCCGCCGGCCGGGAGGTCGAGGCCGACGAGTATTTGCAGCGCGCCTACGCACGGGTGCAGTTGGTGGCCGGCAAGACCCAAGACACTGCCCTGCGCCGGGGCTGGCTGGAAAACGTGTGGGTCAACCGGGAGATCCTGGCGGATTGGGCGGACCGGGGGATGGACTAGAGTTTGAAGCGCACGTCGCCGTACGGCGTCACGTCAGTGTTTGCCTCGGCGCTGCAAACGTCGGGACAGTGCCCACAGCATCAGCAGTGGTGCGGCAAACGCGGCATATGCTGCAAATCCAATATTGCGGCGACTCGTCAGTGTCGCGGCTAGACCGTCGGTGAATGCAGAGTCGTTGACCAGGTAGGTCCAGGTAGAAGAGGGGCCGCGCAGCCCCATCTCGTCCATATCGATCCCATCTGAGGTGATTTCGAGCGACGTAAACATCTCTACCACGTGCATCTCTATGGCGGTCAGCGTATGTTCAAACGACGCGGCTGCCTGTTTGATAAATTCCTCTAGCGGAGAGAGCCCTCCCACTTCTGCCAGGTGGATACCGTCCCGAATCTCTGTGACTGTCGCCAGATGCTCCGACCAGCATTCATCGATAGCGTGTAGCAGCAGTCTTTTTTCCAGATCCTGCAGAGCGGCTTCTCCCAAAACGTGACGCGCCCTCTCACGCAGCGCTGGAACGCGCTCCTGCAGCACGTTTGGGAGAGCGGTCCCCATCAGCGCCTGGCGGCGTCTTTCACTGATAATGCGGCGTTGCTGTTCGACAAAGTGCGAGTAGCGCCATAGCGTATGTCGAATGTCAAAGTTCTGACCCTCAATAATACGCTGTGCCTGCGCGACCTTGCGATGCAGGACCGGGTTGTCAATCGGCTCCAGTTGCGCGGCGGGCCGCCATCGTTGCGGCAGTAAATCGTCGATGCCATAGCGCGCCAGCAGTTCGTCCTCGAGGCTGATGAAAAAGCGAGACGACCCCGGGTCTCCCTGCCGTCCCGCGCGTCCGCGCAGTTGATCGTCGATGCGGCGACTCTCATGGCGGTTCGTGCCGATCACGTACAGGCCGCCTAGCGCCGTGACCTGTTCATGCCACTCGCTATGACTCCCTCCCAAGCGGATGTCGGTTCCTCTACCGGCCATATTGGTCGAAATCGTGACTGCTCCGAGAGCGCCGGCTTCAGCAACGATACGCGCCTCCTCTGCATCTCGCTTGGCGTTGAGGACGCTGCAGCCAATCCCCGCCGCCCGCAGGTCTGCGGCGAGCTCCTCGGACTCTTCCACAGTCAGCGTCCCCACCAGGATGGGGCGTCTCGTGCGGTGGACCTTGTCGATCTCTGCCAGGAGCGCGCGACGCTTGGCCTCTCGGTGTGTAAAAATGAGGTCCGGGTGATCGGTGCGAATGCAGGGGCGGTTGGGTGGCACCACCAGCACTTCAAGGCCATAAAAGCCGGACAACTCGTCGGCAGCGGGCTTGGCGGTAGCCGTCATGCCACAAAGGTGAGGATACTGCCGCAGAAAGTGTTGGAGCGTAATGGAGCCCAGGACACGCCCTTCTTCTGACGCTCGCACGCCCTCTTTGGCCTCAATGGCAGCCTGCAAGCCATCAGGCCAGTGGCGATCGTCCACCACACGCCCCGTGAATTCATCCACGATCTCCACCCGGTCGTGACGCACGATATAATCCACGTCTCGCCGCATCAGGGTCCTGGCGTGCAACGCAAGGTTAAGCTTTGTCAGCAGCGAGAGATTGACCGGGTCGTACAAGTCTCCACAACCGAGGAGCGCTTCTGCGCGGTTCGTGCCCTCCTCTGTAAGATAGACGTTGCGCCTGTATTCGTCGATGGCAAAATGCGCGCCGGGTTCCAGTTGCTCAATGATGGTTCGCACCCGATCCTGTCGGTCCTGCCCGTGCTTTGTCGCTCCGGCGATGACCAGGGGGACGCGCGCCTCATCGATGAGAATAGAATCCGCCTCGTCTACGACGGCCATGTGAAACGGGCGCTGCACCATCTCGCCGGCCTCGTAGGCCAGGCCATCTCGTAAAAAGTCGAAACCCGCCTCTTTGGCCGTGAGGTACGTCACGTCCGCCTGGTATGCGGTTCGCCGCTCTGTCTGCCCCATACCTTGTTGGATGAACTCGATGGTGAGGCCCAGAAAGCGATAGATCGGCCCCATCCATTCTGCGTCCCGTCGAGCCAGATAGTCGTTGAAGGTGAGGACGTGCACGCCTCGCCGACCCAGCGCGTGGAGGGCCACAGGGCTAACGGCGGCCAGCGTTTTGCCCTCACCTGTCTGCATCTGCACGACTTTGCCTTCGTGCAGCCCCAGCCCGCCAATCACCTGCGCGTCAAAGAGACGCAGCCCGATCTCGCGCCACGCCACCTCGCGCACGAGGGCAAAGATGTCGACGAGCAGGTCGTCGGTGGGCACACCGGCGCGAGCGCACTCTCGGAGCCTCTCCACTTGCTGGCGCAACTGTGTTTCGCTGGCCTGTCGCAGCTTTGGTTCCAGCGCGTTCACGGCCGCGAGTATGTCCTGGTAAGGCTTTAGTGCACGGTCCACGGCGTCGCCTGGGAAGCGTCGTACAAGCCGTTTTATCCTTTCAATTGTGTTCACTCGTCGGAAACCTTTCGTTCACGAATGAGCATCCGGTACGAGAGACGATCTGGCCTTTCTGACGCTGCCAGCAGCAATTCGCCGCCGGCACTGTTGAGCGTGGCCGGTTGAATACGCTCAGGCGTGGCGGGAGACAGTTAACCTATTTCTTCCAGCTCTTTGATCTTTTCCCCCTCCAACCGAATCGAATAGGCCTGCGACACGCTGTCGGCGCCCATCGAGATGCCATAGATGGTGTCGGCGGCCGAGATGGTGCCCCGGTTGTGGGTGATGATGACGATCTGGGTGTGGCGGGTCAGCTCTTCTAGCATGGCGCGAAAGCGTCCCACGTTGGCCTCGTCGAGCATGGCGTCCACTTCGTCCAGGATGCAAAACGGCGTCGGACTGACCTGCAAGATCGCAAAGATCAGCGCCACGGCGGTGAGCGAGCGCTCGCCGCCGGAGAGAGAGGCCAGGGCTTGCAGGCGCTTGCCGGGGGGCTGGGCCACGATTTCGACGCCAGTGTGCGTCAGATCGTCGGGATCGGTCAATTCCAGCCGCGCCTTGCCGCCGCCGAACAGGGTGGTGAAGGTTGCAGAGAACTGCGCGGCCACGGCCTCGAACGTTTGTTTGAAGCTGTGTTCGATCAGTCCATCCATCTCGGCGATGATCTGGCGCAGCGAATCGGAGGCCTGGGCCAGGTCGGCGGATTGGTTTTTCAGGAACTCGTAGCGCTCCAGCGTCTCCTGATATTCTTGAGGTGCGCCCGGATTAACTGCCCCCAGGCGGCGCATCTGGCTGCGCAGGCGTTTGATTTCTTCCTCCAGCCCCTCCGGTAGCTGTTCCACTACGGGTAGTTTCGAGACGACCGGGTGCAGTGGCAGCGGCGTCTGACCGGATATGCCTGGCCCCAACTCTAGCTCGACCAGCCCCAGGTCTTCTTCGATGCGGATGTTTAACTGCGCCAGATCGTCTTCACAGCGCTGCACGCGCAAGCGCGCCGCTGTCAGATGACTCTCAAATTCGTGAATGCGGGTGCGCTCGACGCGCTCTGTCTGCTCCAATTCTCTCTGTTCGCGTTCTAGCGCCGCCAACCGGGCTTCGGCGGGTTCAATTTGGGCCGCCAGCGTCTCCAATTGGGCCGTCACGCCAGCCTGGTCTTGAGTGAGGGTGGCGATGCGCCGGGTCACGCGATTTTCCTCGTCGGCCAGCTCGGCTACGCGGCGGCGGCGGGCCTCTAATTCTCGCCCCAGGCGTTCCAGGGTGGTTTCCAGCTCGCACAAGATGGTGTGCTGGCCCTGGCGGGTTTGTCGCGCGGCGGCCAGGGCCATTTGGATCGCGGTCAACTCTTCGTTCAGCATTTCCGTGGGTAGGGCATTGAGCTGCCTGTCCAGTGCGCCGATTTCACGTTCCAGGGTCGTCTGTTCCAGGGCCAGGTGGTTGATTTCGGCGGTCAACGTTTCCTGGCGCTGCTGCACGGCCTGCCGTTCGGTCTGGGCCTGGGCCAGTTGCGCTTGTCGCCACTCTATTTCTTGCGTCAACCGCTCGACCTGGCGCGTGGCCTGGTCGTGGGCCGTCTGGGCGGCCACCTGGCGGGCGCGGATCTCATCCTGGACCACACCGCTCTGCGTGAGGCGGTCTTGAGCCTTTGTAAGCAGCGCGCGTGTCTGATTCAGCGTCGTTTCCTGGTCTTTGCGTTGGACGCCCAGTTCGACGCGCTGTGTATTCAGCGCGGCCCATTCTTGCTCCTGAGCCAGCGGACTGGCTTGTTCGCTCGGCCGGCCTCCCTCGATGATCCCACCGCCCCGCCACACGTCGCCGTCAGGCGTGACGTATACGGCGTCGGATGGGGCATCGCGGACCGCATCCAGGCTGGGAACCATAAAGGCGCGACCCAGCAGCCGATCAACCAGCGGGCGCAAAGCATCATCGCACCGGACGTGAGCGGCGAGCGAATTGGGAGAGGGGGCCGGCGTAGCGCCGGCGGCCAGCGATACAAACACGACCCGTCCGGCCACAGCGGAGCCGCGCAGGTGGCGCAGGGCGCGGGCGGCGGCCTGCCAGTCGTCCACCACGATGGCGGCGGTGTATGCGCCCAGCGCCGCCTCGACGGCTCTGGAAATGTCAGGTGAGCCATCGGCGGATACCTGGATCAGTTGGGCCAACACGCCGCGCAATCCCGGCAGGCTGGCCGTGAGCACGGATCGGGCGGCCTGACCGTACACCGATAGGTCGCGCCGCAATTGGCTCAACAGCTCGAAACGGGCCGTCACCTGGGTCTCGATCTCTCGCAGGCGGCGCACGGCGATCTCTTCCCGCGCCATCTTGTCGGTCAGGCCCTGACGAGCCTGTTCCAGCCTGGCATGGGTCTGGCGGGCCTGCTCTTGTTCAGCATTCAGCTCGCCTAGATGAGCCTCGGCTTGGGCGACTAGAGCGATCTGGGCGGCCAGGGTCTCTTGTAGGCGGGTCAGTTCGGCCTGATTGGTTTGGCTTTGGGTGACCAGGGAATCGAGTTGCTCGGCCAGCGTTTCCCAGCGTGATTGACGCTCGGCGATCTCGGCGCGCAGGGCGGCGTGCCGCTCTCGGGCCGCGCCGCGCGCCCGAGATAGGTTTTCGCGCTCGGCCAGACGGTTGTTGAGGGCCGATTGGGCGGCCTGGACCTCGCGCTGCCGTTCGGCCAGGGCTTGCTCGGCCTGGGCCAGATCGGCTCGCGCCTGAGCGACGCGCTCGGCTTGGGCGTCGTGGCGGGCTTCGAGGGTGACGATTTCCGACACATGCTCGTCGCGTTGGACGGCCAGTTGATGCGCCCGCTCGGCCAGCACGGCCAATTCGCGCTGCGCGCCTTCGGCCTGAGTGTGCAAGGCGCTGCTCTGGAGGTGCAAGTCGCCTAATCGGTGGCGCGCCTCGGCCTGGGCCTGGCGCACTCGGTCGATTTTTTCGGTGAGGGCATGGATCTGAGTGAGGCGCTCGTCGTGCTGTCCGGCGCGCAGAACAACCACGCGGCGGGCCTGGTCCAGGGTCTGGGCAGCCTGGCCCCAGCGGAAACCATACCACGTGCGCAGCAGACTTGACAGGTCGGCCGATAGTTTTTCGTGTTCGCGGGCGCGCTCGGCCTGGCGTTCCAGCCGCCCCAGGCGAGGCTCGATTTCGCTCACGATGTCGTGGACACGCTCCACATTGCGCTGGACCTGTTCGAGCTTGTCCAGAGCGTCGGCGCGGCGATCACGATAGTGCCCGATGCCGGCGGCTTCTTCGAACAGCTCGCGGCGTTCCTGGGCGTGCAGCGACAGGACGGCGTCCACCAGGCCCTGGCCGATGATGGTGTAGGTGCGTCGGCGCAGGCCGCTTTGGGCCAGTAGCTCCAACACGTCGCGCAGGCGCACTTTGTTGTTGTTGATGCGATATTCGTTTTGACCATCGCGAAAGGCCCGTCGCCCGATGGTGACCTGACTGAATTCCACCGGCAGCCAGCCGTCGCTGTTATCGAGCGTGAGGACGACTTCGGCCATGCCGGCCTGGGCCCGGCCCTGACTGCCCGAAAAGATCATATCCTCGGTGCGTTTGCCGCGCAGTGTGGTGTAGCTCTGTTCGCCCAGCACCCAGCGCACCGCGTCGGCGATATTGCTTTTACCTGAGCCGTTCGGCCCTACGATGGCGGTGATACCCGAGGGAAAGAGGAATTCGGTTTTGGCGGCAAAGGTTTTGTAACCGTGGAGTTGCAGGTGTTTCAGTCGCATATTTGTTCTACTAAAAGCGCCCCCCCGACTCTTGTTTCAAGAGTGCTATGATAACATAGATTCTACTGGCTGACAAAAAGACCCTCTCCACTTTTGCTACGCCCATAGATGTGTTATACTTGCGCTCGGCCGTCAGCGGTCTGCCAGGTCGCTGAAAGCTGAAAGCTTACAGGGGAGGCATTTATATGTTGCACACATCGTTCGAGTTGCGCCCGCTAAGTGTCGGTGAATTGCTGGATACGGCGTTTCGGCTTTATCGCCGCCATTTCTGGCTGTTCGTCGGCGTCGTGGCGCTGGTGCAGGCGCCGCTGGCTCTTGTGCGCGCCGTTTACGATATCAGTCTTAGCCCTCTCGAACGCCTCCAAAGCACGACCGAGAACTCGGGCGATTTCTTGAGGGTATACACCTCTCTAAATGACTATTACGCTGACTTTTGGCAAGTGCTGCTGATCCAATTGGTTTTCGTTCTAGTAAGCTTGTTTGCCGTTTACGGTTTGATCAACGGCGCAATGGCCCACGTGATTTACAAACGCTATTTGGGCTATCAGGTAGATGTGTGGGAGGCCTATCGTCCGTGGGTGTGGCGCTGGATGCGACTGGTGGGGGCGTTTGTCGTGCTGGGGGTGTTGGACGTGAGCATCATGCTCTTGTTTATTATCCCGTGTATTGGCTGGATTGCCGCGCCAATCTTGCTCGTTTTTTTCAACGCGCCCATTTTGTCTTTTCTGGCTCCGATTATTGTCGTCGAAGACCGGAGCGCCGCCGCGGCCTTGGGACGCGCTTTTTCGCTGGGCCGGCGCAAATTTTGGCGTGTGCTGGGTGTCAATATCTTACTGGGGCTGTTGATGGGTGTGCTCACGGGCGCGTTCACGCTTTTATGGAACGTCGCTTTTGCATTTTGGGATCCGGGCTTTGTGTTGCGCACCTCTGTCACGTCGTTGGCAAGTTTGCTGATCACGTTGTTTATCCAGCCTGTGGTGGTGTGCGGGCTGGCGCTGCTTTATTTCGACCTGCGCGTTCGACTGGAAGGATTCGATCTGGAATTGCAGATCGCCCAGATAGGAGTCGATCGAGAAGGCGTTTCGACCTGAATGGGTGGAATTGCGATGCTGCGTTGTGGGGTGGGGCGACTGGTTTTTCTGGTGTGTGTCGGACTGGCAGGGTTTTTGGCTCTGTCGGAAGTGGTTTGTGTGCACGCGCAAGACACAGAAACCGTGACCCAGGATGAATATTGGCGGCGTATAGACGAGGTCGCGGCTTTGCTCCAAGACGCACAACCTGGCGCCGCGGCCGTGGCTGAGGCAGCAGACCGGTTGGCGGCTTTGGCGTCCGTGCAACTGCCGGACGGACACATAGTAGCAGTGGACCACAGCGATTTGGTGACAACGTTGCGTCGCCAGCCCGTGCGCCCGGACGACCTGGACGCCGTCCGGACCCGGCTGTCGGCGCTGCGCCGGGCGCAAAGGGACCTGTCGTCCCGGTCGCCGAAGGCCACATTGGAGACCTGGTCTGTGCTCGACCAGGTATTGTCGCGCCCAGAGTTTTCGCAGACCACCCATCCCGTTCGACGTTCGGCATTTCAGGACATGCTAGATGAATGGAGACGTGGGATCGGGCGGTGGCTAGAGCGTATCGGGGCGGCGCCCGGCGTGGAATATGGCTTGGCGCTGGCGGGGGTGGTGGTGGCGCTGTCGGTTCTGGCTTTTGTGCTGCGCGATGGCTGGCGACAGTGGATCGCCGAGAGGCGCGGACCCGATCAAGGCATCACCGTTGAGCGTCGGGCCTTGTCTGTTAGTGAAGCTGTGAAACGTGCGCAGGCGCTGGCTGCTGCCGGCGATTATCGGTACGCGATGCGCTTTTTATATTTGTCCACTCTGTTATGGCTGGACGAGCGCCGTTTGGTGCGTTATGACTTTGCCTTAACCAACGGCGAAGTCTTGACTCAGGTCGTCGGTCAGCCAGGGTTGCACGCGGCGCTGGCTCCGGTGGTGCAGGGCTTTGAGCGGGTGTGGTATGGCCTGGCGCCGCTCGACGGCCCCGGTTATGCGATGTTCTCGCGCCAGGTGGAGCGGGTGCGCCAGGTCTTGCCGCGAGCCACTCTGGAGGCGAGTGAGGCGAGGGGTCGCGGCGGATGAACGTGACGTTGTCGTGGCGCGGCGCGACGCTGGCGCTTTTGCTGACCGGGTTGATGTTTGTGTCGGTATGGCTCAGTGCACGGCAGGCTGTGGAGGCCGAAGCTTATCCGCCGTTAACCAGCTATTCGGCGGCGCCCGACGGCGCGCGTGCGCTGGCGCTGTGGCTCGCCGAGCTGGGGTATGCGGTACGCCGGGCTGAAGGCGCGCGCTTGGATGTGAATCGCGAGGATCGTGTGCTTTTGGTGTTGGAGCCGCAGCAGTCCTTTAGTACGGGTGAAATCAAGGTTGTTGATAGCTGGGTGCAGGAAGGGGGTATGCTGATTGTGGCGACGAGTCGCGCTTTTGCGGACCCGCTGCTGGCGCATTTTGGGTTGGACGTTGAACCCTTGGGTGCTGTGGTAGAAACGGCTGTTCCCGTTCAGCCTGTCTTATTGGATCCGTCGTGGGCCTATGCCCAGGCGCGGGCGGAACACTATTTGGTCACACAGCGCGACGATATTGTGACGCATATACTGGCGCGGGGGCGCCCCGTGTTATTATCCTTTGCCTATGGCAGAGGACGGGTTTTCGTGACGACGGTGGTTTTGCCTTTTTCTAACGCGGGTTTGCGGCATCCCGACAATGCCCGGTTGGTTTATAACTTGATGGCGCTGGCGGGCGAAGATGGACGCGTGGTGTTTGACGAGTTTCATCACGGGTATCGGCAGCCGCGTACACTGACCACGTGGCTCAAGACCACGGCGCAGGGGCGCAGTCTGATCTATGTGGGAGGTGTGGTGTTTTTATTTTTGTTGGTCGGTGGGCGGCGCTTTGGCCGTCCTCTGACGTGGTCTCGCGCGACGTCCCGCCGCGCGCCAGCAGAGTATGTCCAAGCCATGGCAAACTTGTTCCGGCGCGGGGGAAAGGATGTGGCTGTCTTGAGACATTATCACAGCGTGCTCAAGCGCGGGTTGGCGCAAAGCCATCGCCTGGATCCTACCCTGGACGACGAGACCTTTGTGGCGCAGTTGGCGCTGGCTCAACCTGATGTGGACTGTGAGGCGTTGTTGAAGCTGTTGCAAAAAACCGGAAAAAACAAAACGAACGCTGGCGAGTTGCTAGCTCTGGCCCAGGAGGTGGATGATTGGACAAGAAAGACCGGTTAAGGGCGATCCGATACGTGATCGTCGAGCTTGCAGTGTACACAACTTTGGTAACCATTTATGCCCTTAGCGTGCTGAAACTGCTGATGGACCCTTTGACGAATCTTTATTACGAACAGCGGACCTGGTTCGCCGTTGCAGCGTTGGCGTTGATCGTGGGGCAGGGGGTGGCGTTGGAAGAGGTCACGTCATTCTTGATGGACCGGCTGCGATTCGCGCGTTTCGACTAAGGAGTCAACGATGTATTTTCCGCTGTCGAATGTCACTATTCACCCTTTGTTATTGTCGGGTGTCGGCTTCCTCGTGGGATTGTTGGGAGGATTTTTTGGCGTCGGGGGCGGTTTTTTGGCCGGACCGATGATGTTGCTGGCCGGAGTGCCGCCGAACTTTGTGGTCGGGACCGACCTGGCGCATATGACGGGGAAATCTATCGTGGCGGCCCGTCGCCATAGCACCCTCGGGCATGTAGATTACAAGCTAGGAGGCCTGATGATCTTGGGCACCACCTTGGGCATTGAGGCCGGTGCACAGACGATCGAATATCTGGAGGGTCTAGCGCCGGGCGTGCTGCGCTCGGTGTTGACCTGGGTCTATCTGGCGCTTTTGCTCATCATTTCGATAACCGTGTTCATTGAGGGATTTCGGGCCACTCGATTAGAGATCAGAGAAAGTATGGGGGCTAAAGAAACTCTATCTATTCAGGCCTTTTCCCGCCGCATACAAAGTATTCACCTGCCGCCAATGGTCGATTTGCCAGCCTCTGGGATTGCGGCGATTTCACTGTGGGCGATTCTGGGCGTTGGATTTGTTACGGGCTTTCTGGCCGGTTTATTGGGTGTGGGCGGGGGGTTCATTCGTATGCCGGCATTGATCTACCTGTTGGGCATTCCTACACACGTGGCCGTAGGTACCGACCTGTTCGAGATAATGTTTTCAGCCGGTTACGGCACACTGACGCATGCTCTCAAAGGCAATGTGGATATTATGATGGCGCTCATTATGCACACGGGAGCGGCAGTTGGCGCGCAGTTGGGCGCGATGGGTACTCGCTATGTTAGCGGCCCGCGTTTGCGCATCGCTTTTGCTTTTTTACCGCTACTAGGAGCGGTTCTGTTGATTTTGAATATGCTCGGGGTGCTGGGCGGCGCCGGACATTAGGTTCGGTCGTCGGCTTGATGAAATTTTTTTGAGAGGAAGAGGATGAGAATTCTTCTATGCACCGATGGTTCGACGAATGGATTGAGCGCGGTACATTTGGGGTGCAAGATAGCTGCACGTCTAAAGGCGCACGTGACGCTCCTGTGTGTGCTTGAAGACAAGGCGCGCAGTCTGGAACAGGCGCTCCAGGTCGTGGTCGAGGTTGCGCAAGCGTCCGGCGCTCCGTTCACTCCGATTGGCCGTAGGGGACGGCTGGTGGAAGAAATGCTGGCGAATATGCTCGAGACGGAGTACGACTTGGTCATCGTCGGCTATAATGCGCGCAGCTTTTTAGAAAAAATGATCTGGGGTTCGTTAGCGGCGCGCATTGCTCACGAGTTGCCTGCATCGGTTCTCATCGTGCGCGACCAGCGTGAGACTATCCAGCGCATCCTGATAGGCATCTCGGGGGGCGGTTTTACGCAGGATTGTACGGACTGGGGAGCAAGTATGGCGCTGGCGTTCGGCGCGCACGTCACCTTGCTGCACGTCAGCCCGACGCCGCCCCTGATGTATGCGGGGCTGGAGGAGGTCAGAGAGACGTTGGCCGAATTTCTGCAAACCGACACCACCGAAGCGCACGCGATGAAGCAGGCAGTGCGCTGTTTGGGTGAGTTGGGAGCAGATACAACGGTCGAGTTGGCTTTTGGGTTGCCGGAGCGCGAACTGCTGAGAGTGGCGCACGAACAAGACGTGGATTTGCTTATTGTCGGTTCGGCCTGGGCCGCTCAACCGCTCTCACGTGCTTTTCTGCGCAATATAACGGAAAAAGTGCTGCTCCATACGCGCCGACCGGTACTGGTCGTTCGCCCTACCGGCAGGTAAGCTCTTACGACCAAGACGCAGAGACTCAAGTTTGGAAGTTTTGTGTTCTTGGGGCTTGTTTAAGGAGTCTGCGTGGACCTTGAAACGTTGTATGAAACTATCCAGTGCGAAGCGGCCAAAGTGATCGTCGGTCAGGAGCGAGTCTTTCAACAGGTGTTTGTGGCGTTGCTGGCGAATGGGCACGTATTGCTGGAAGGTGTGCCCGGCACGGCCAAGACGCTCATCGCCAAAACCTTGGCGCATCTGATCCAGGCCCAATTCGTGCGGGTGCAGTTTACGCCCGACTTGATGCCGTCGGACATTATCGGCACCAGTGTGTTCGATCTGAGCACGGGCCATTTCCATCTGAAGCGGGGACCAATTTTCGCCCAGATTCTCCTGTGCGATGAGATCAACCGCGCCCCGGCTAAAACGCAGGCCGCGCTGCTGGAAGCGATGGAAGAACGCCAGGTCAGCATCGATGGGGCCACCGAAAAGCTGCTCTTTCCCTTTATGGTGTTGGCGACGCAAAATCCCATCGAGTACGAGGGTACCTATCCGCTGCCCGAGGCGCAACTGGACCGCTTTATGTTCAAAATACGAGTGGATTATGCGCCGCCGGAAGTCGAGCAGGAGGTGCTGCGACGCTACCATCAGGGCTTTGACGCCCACGACATCGTCGCCACCGGTATCCGTCCTGTGCTTGCACCTCAGCAGTTGGCCGAGGCGCGCGCAGCAGTGCAGGGGGTCATCGTCGAAGAGGGGATTGTCAATTACATCACGCGCATCACCGCCGCCAGCCGTCGCTCGCCCGACTTGCTGCTGGGGGGCAGCCCGCGCGCGTCCATCGCGTTACTACTGGCCAGCAAGGCCCACGCCGCCATCCAGGGGCGTGATTTCGTCGTGCCCGACGATGTGAAAGCTCTAGCTGCGCCGGTTTTTCGCCATCGGATCATTCTGCGCCCCGAAGCCGAAATCGAGGGCCTGGACGCGGACGCAGTGCTGGCGCGGCTGTTGTCTAAAGTAGAAGTGCCGAGGTGAGGCGTGATTCGTCGGACGCCCGGCTTATGAACCTTAAGAATTAAATTCGGTAACGGTCTTGGCAGTCGGGTGTTATAGCCGATGGAGGTGAGCACAATGGCCGAACCATTGACTATCGAACTAACGCCGGAACAATGGCAGGAATTGGAGGACGTCCGG
>DAOTXN010000112.1:0-17984 GCA_034435435.1 Anaerolineae bacterium
CACCCTGATAGCTCTTTGGACAAGATTTACAGGATTTACAGGATTTTTCCACGAATTCCATCCTGTGAATCTTGTGAATCCTGTCGAATGGCTTTGGGTTTGCCGCTTTTACGCATTTGGGCTGAGCAGTTACATGATGAGTCAGTTACTCCAAAATGAGCTGGCTTGGCATCTGGTGCGCGCTTTCAGATATTTTCCAAATGTAAGCATTCAGTCAGTGCGGGGCGCTGAGAAGCGTCACCGCGGAGCACGCAGTCCCTCGCTGCGCTCAGGATCACTTGCACGGCGCTGCGGATGCAGTGCAGGTGGCTGCGCAAAGACCGCTGAGCTTGACCCATTGGCTGGCCGTTCTGCGAGAAATCTCTGCGCTTTCTGCGGTCTCGGCGGTAAAATCTCCCTTGCCTGATAACTGCTCAGCCGCTCGGCATGGATTGCCAAATCCAGGCCGCCAGTGATCCGGCGGGCCG
The DNA here is from genome assembly GCA_034435435.1 of Anaerolineae bacterium. Classification (GTDB taxonomy): domain Bacteria; phylum Chloroflexota; class Anaerolineae; order S140-20; family S140-20; genus DAOTXN01. Next base: position 468 of record DAOTXN010000112.1, read on the forward strand.
GGCGTGAAACGGCTTGCCAAAACTGCATACCTCAGTTATAATTCACTCAGTTTCGGGGCGTAGCGCAGTTCGGATAGCGCGCACGGTTCGGGTCCGTGAGGTCCCCGGTTCAAATCCGGGCGCCCCGACTGGCGGGCCTCGCAGCTAGGCTCTCAGGCCTACTGTGAGGCTCTTTGTGTATCCAGTTCTAATGAGAAAAAGGATTCGCTGCGTCAGGCTCTCATGGATGTTTCTATCGCTCTTGACAACTTTTCAATTCAGAGTATAATGCCCACATCTTACGAGGAGGTATAACGTGAGCACTGCGTTGACTATCATCCGCATGCGGCTGTCCCACACTTTAGCAGTGGGAGATGCCACGCTGCCTTGTCGCAGTGCGCCTACTCGCTGAAAAGTTGACATAACGTCATCTCAGGCCGTGGGCAACTGCGATACCCACGGCCTTTTTATTTCTCCGTACACCCTGTGTGAGGCCGTGGGCGTTGTCCACGGCCTTTTTATTTTGTGAAAGGATACGCGCAATGAATACAACACCCATGTTACTCACAGACTTTACGGCCCGCCCGGCGACGCCGGATGACGTAGACGCCATCGTTGACCTGCTGAACGCCAGCGCCATCGCGCAGACCGGCAAGCCGGAGGTCAAAGCGTCGCAATTGCGCACCGACTGGGGGCGGGTCGGCTTTAGCTTTGCGAGCGATACGCTGGCGGTGCTCGCGCCGGAGGGCCGCTTGGCTGGTTACGCCGAGATGTGGGATGAGCAGCCGCACGTGCGCATCGGCGTCGTGGCGGAGGTGCACCCGGAGTACCAGGGGCGCGGCGTCGGCGCGGCTCTGTGCCGGTGGGCGGAAGAGCGCGCCCGGCGGTCCATCCTCCAGGCGCCAGAAGGCGCGCGCGTGACGCTGGGTCAGTTCAAGCTGAGCGCAAACGAGGCCACCCGAGCCTTGCTATATGCGCAGGGCTACCAGATCGCGCGCTATAATCTGCGCATGATGATCGAGCTGAACGGAGCGCCGCCGCAGCCGGTCGCGCCGGCCGGCTTGACGATCCGTCCGTTCATCCGTGGCCAGGAGGAGCGCGCCCTGGTGCAGGCCGTGCGCGAAGAGTTCCAGGATCACTGGGGTTACGTGGAGCGGCCATTCGAGGATGATTTTCAGGACTGGATGCACTTCCTGGACAGCCCCGACACCGACCCGGACCTGTGGCTGGTGGCGCTGGACGGCGACGGAATCGCCGGGACTGCCTTTGGTTACACCGGGATGGTCGAAGACCCGGAGTTGGGTTGGGTCCATGGATTGGGTGTGCGGCGGCCCTGGCGGCGGCGCGGGCTGGCGCTGGCGCTGCTGCAGCACTGTTTCGGCGAGCTCTACCGGCGGGGCAAGCGCAAGGTAGGGTTGGGCGTAGACGCGCACAGCCTCACCGGCGCGACCCGACTGTACGAGAAGGCCGGGATGCACGTAGACCTGAAGCATCAATATGCGGAATACGAGAAAGAACTGCGCCCCGGCCAGGAATTGGCTACGCAGTCTGTGCAAAACGGATAGGAGGACCAAAATGTACGAGCATCATCCCATCGCCCTGGATGTGGTGGGTGTTGTCAAACGATTCGTCAAACGCGAGGGCCTGCACTGGCCCTGGAAAAAGAGTGAGAAAAACGGCAATGGACGCAAGCTGGTCATAGCGGTGGATCACGTCGGCTTTCAGGTGCAGCGACGGGAAATCTTTGGCATCCTGGGGCCGAACGGCTCCGGCAAGTCCACGCTGGTGCGCTGCCTGTCCACGCTGCTCATTCCCGACGAGGGTTACATTACCATCTTTGGCCACGACATCGCGCGGGAAGAGATGGCGGTCAAGCGACTCATCAACCGGGTCTCGGTGGATGCGTCGTTTTTCAAAAAGCTGACCCCGATGGAGAACCTGCTCTACGGAGCGCGGCTCTACGGACTGGGGGCGCGGGAGGCCAGAGAGCGCGCTGTGGAGATTCTACAGCGGCTGGGGCTGAAAAAGGAAGTCATCTTTCAACCGATGGAGGAGATGAGCCGTGGGATGCAGCAAAAGGTCGCCATCGCCCGCGCGTTCCTCACCGAACCGATCGTGCTCTTGCTGGATGAGCCGACGACGGGGTTGGACCCGCGATCGAAGCGTGAGGTGCAGGCGTTCGTGCGCGAGCTGCGGGACACACACGACGCGACCATCCTGTTGACCACGCACGACATGCAGGAGGCCGATACGCTGTGCGACCGCATCGCCATCATAGACGACGGCAAAATCGTGGCTCTGGATACGCCGGCCGGCCTCAAGCTGCTCGTCGCCAGTCGCAACGGCCACGAGCCGACGCTGGAAGACGTGTTCATGGAGCTGACCGGCAAAGAATTGGTCAAGGAAGAAGATGAGGCATAGAAAGGAGTAACATGACGCAACTGGTTCGTGAAATCCGCGCTTCGTACGCCTTTGTCGAGCGCAACATCAATCTCGTCAAACGTTACTGGGGTTGGGAAGTCGTCTGGCTGGCGTACTCGATTGCCAACGCGCTCTCCATCACCTTCATCGGCGCAGGGACGCAAGTCGTCACCGGGCAGGTCATTGACACCAACCACCTGATCCTCTACCTGTTAGTGGGGACGCTGGTGTGGCACTATTTGTCCGTCGTGTTCGACAACGTCAGCGAGTTGATCGCTTGGGAACGCTGGGAGGGCACCATCGAGTACACGTTCATGGCCCCCATCACCCGCTTTACGCACATGGTCGGGCAGACGCTCTTTTCACTGGTGTACGGCATGTTACACACGTGCATCATCCTGGGCGTGGTGGTGCTGTTCTTCCACCTCGACTTGAGCGAGGCCAACCTGCCCGGCGGCGCGCTGATGCTCCTGGCTGGGAGCCTGTCGTTCATCGGGCTGGGTATCGTCGCTTCGGTGCTGCCGTTGTTGTTCCCGGAGCGCGGGGCGCAGATGACGCACGTGATCCAGGCGCTCTTGCTCTTGTTTTCCGGCGTCTACTTTCCGATCTCGGTGCTGCCGGGGTGGATGCAGTCGATCTCTCGCCTCTCGCCCGCCACCTACGTGCTGGAGGGCATGCGGGCGGCGCTGCTGGATGGGGCCGGCCTGAGCGAGCTGGGCGGCTACCTGGCGCGACTGGCGCTCATCGGTATCATCGCTATCCCGGTGGGACTGGCGATCTTTGGGCAGGCGGAAAAGTATGCCAAGCATGCGGGGAAGCTGAGCCGGAGTGGCTGATGAATGCGAGACATTACGCGCATAGCGCATCAAAAACTAGCCGAGTTTGGACAATTGCGTTAAGCTTACAAGAATGACTGGGGAACTTGGCCTAACGATGAAAGAGATTCTTGGCATTCACCATGTGACCGCCATCGCCAGCGACCCGCAGCGGAACCTGGACTTTTACGCGCACGTTCTGGGGTTGCGCCTGGTCAAGTTGACTGTCAATTTTGACGATCCGGGCGCCTATCACTTTTATTTCGGCGATGAGGTTGGACACCCGGGCACTGTTCTCACCTTCTTCCCCTGGCCCGGCGCACAGCGGGGGCATTGGGGCAATGGACAGGCGGCAGTGACGTCCTTTTCCATCCCCCAGGGAGGTGTAGGGTATTGGAAGGAACGCCTGGAGAAACACGGTGTTTCCGTTGCGGAACCGGTCACACGCTTCGACGAACAGGCGTTGACCCTGCTCGATCCGGACGGACTGCAACTAGAGCTGGTTGCTCACGCCGAGGCGCGGGCGCACAACGCCTGGGAATCAGGGCCAGTCCTTCCCGAATATGCGATCCGGGGTTTTCACAGCGTCACGCTATGGGAGACAGACGCCGAGCGCACGGCAACGTTGCTGACCGAAACCCTCGGCTTGCGGTCCGTGGGGCGGGCCGGCGACCGGTTCCGATTCGCAGTTGCAACGGGTGGCCCCGGTGGGCTGGTTGACGTGCTCCGTCGGCCCAGCGGGCAACCTGGCCGGGGCGGCGCGGGCGCCGTGCACCACGTGGCCTGGCGCACGCCAGACGACGAGCAGCAATTGGCCTGGCAGCGCGAGATCAACGACCTGGGCCTGCGTGTCACCCCGGTGCTAGACCGCCAGTATTTCCACTCGATTTACTTTCGCGAGCCAGGCGGGGTGTTGTTTGAAATAGCGACCGATCCGCCCGGCTTTACATTGGATGAAACAGTGGAGGAACTGGGCGCCCAGCTCAAGTTACCACCCTGGCTAGAGCCTCGGCGTAGCCAGATCGAGCACATGCTGCCCCGGCTCCGTCTGCCGCAGGCGTCTGTTTGATGATGGAGCACAATCGGCTCATCCACGATCCACATCGCTTTCTGGCGCCCATCGCCAGCAGCGACGCGGATTTCCACATTCCAAAGGCGCGCGTAATACGCTTACTGTTTCTTTTTTTGTTGGTGTAGTTTTGCGACCACCTTTGCCATTGAGAGGTTTTTGGCCGAGACAGTTTTCATCGCGGCCAAAATTTCAGCATACGATACTGTCTCTTTTGCGCGTTGCTGAACGGATTGGGCGAATTGGGCTGCCATCACGTCCGTTGAGCGCAACACTGTTGCGATTTCTTTGATTACGGATTCCATCACAAGCTCCTTTAAAGTTGTTACTCATCCAGGCACATCAGCACGTGAGCGCTATCTACATCCAATGACGTGTAGCATACGGCCATTCCAGGCGACAATCTGCTTTTGTCTTGTACGATTCTGAATTGACTCGAGTGAGAGCAAGCGTCTAGCCGCGCCCTATTTGGAGAACACTCGTTCCTTATTGTGGATTTGCTATGTGGCGTTCGGCGCTCTGTGGATCTCTTGTGCGCCCAAAATCATCTAGCGCACTCGCCATGGCAACTTTCAACGCGGCGCTGATCGCTACTTCCGCATCCAGAATCTGAGTGTTGGTTACTACCGCTATTTCAGTCGCCAGGAGTCCCCGTCCCCACTTTAAAAGTTGTTGGTCCTTATCCGTGAGACGCTTGCTCCGGCCGTGACACGTGAGATCGCGAATCGCTTCCGCGATAAGGATCGGATAGCCTGTTGCGAGCATTTCTTGGATCAACTTTTGGCGCTCTTTGAAATCTTTTGACAACCATCGCGGCACACTCCGCAGCGTATCCAACACCAGGGCAAGTTTGGCCTCGGACATCACCGGGCGCACGCCTAACTCGATCATCTTGTGCACCGGCACGTACGCCGTCCCCTGTGCGGCAAGGATTTTGATTACAAAATAGTGCCCAAATCCCTTTACCAATTCTCGGTGCTCCTCGCCAGTAATCTCTCCAGCGCCGAGCTTGGGATGGATCACCTTGTCCCCGATTGAGAACTGCATGGTTCCTTCCTTGCCAACCACCGTTTGTGATTAGAAAACGCCCCTGCATTCACAAGGGCGTTTTCAGTCCGTTAACTAACCATCTCACCTGACAGCCTGCGCACGTTGGCGGCGGCTGGCCCTTTTTGGCCCTGCTGAATGGTAAACTCGACGCGCTCACCTTCTATCAGACTGCGGAACCCTGACTCGTCGAGAGCAGAGTGATGCACAAAAACATCTTTTCCCCCGTCGCGCGCAATAAAGCCGTAGCCTTTTTGATCACTGAACCATTTGACGGTTCCCGTTTCACGTTCGCTCATTTTGAAAATCTCCTTTTTCCACCAAATATTTGTGATGCACAGCTATTGTCGAATCGCAAAAAAAACACCCGGACTTAGCAAGTCCGGGTGGCTCTCTTTGTTCGGAATAGAACTTACTGCATCTTGTAAACTAAATTATACACTGAATCCACGATCCTGTCAAAGCCTGCGTCCCCATTGTGATCACAATTCACACACCCGAAGATGACGCGCTGCGGCGTGTGACGTACTTTCACCACGGTTCCCCAATTGTACAGAAAGAGACGACGTGCTATACTCATCAAAGCAACCCCCCGCTTGCGCCGAGGGGGTCTTTTGCTCGACCAGGTTCGCATTTAGAGTTGGGCCACTCCATCAGGGTCTGTTATGCGTGCAGCTCACCGGTGTAGAAAGAGGAACAGAATTTGGTGTCATCTGATGCTTTGGTAATTGCCCGAATGCGGTCGCTCATTCAACAATGGGAACAGAGAGCGGATCCTAGAGCGGTGTTCCTGAATTGCTACATGATGATGACATGCAACATGCTCACGGCAATAGAACGGGATGAATTTTTGGATTCTGTGTGGGTCAATCAACTCCTGCATCGCTTTGCCGATTATTATTTTGTGGCGCTCGAAGCCTATGAGCAAAGCCCTGCATCGGCCCCGACTGTGTGGCTGTTGGCGCACAACGCTGCGCACGACCCCAAGTGTTCTGCTCTCCAGATGCTGCTGTTGGGCGTCAATGCGCACATCAACTACGATTTAGTGCTCACACTGTTTGACCTACTTGAGCCAGAATGGGCTAATCTCTCTGACGCCCAGCGCGCCACACGCTATGCCGACCATTGCCACGTAAACGATGTGATTGGCCGCACGATAGACGCAGTCCAAGATCAAGTTATCGAGCCGGCAATGCCAGTGATGGATCTTTTCGACAAGCTGCTTGGGCCAATCGATGAAATCATGATCTCGCGTCTGATCGCTCAATGGCGCGAGACAGTCTGGCAAAATGCGACTCGTCTACTGGAAACAGACCAAGAGAGCGAACGAACCCAAATGATAGGACAGTTTGAAAAAGAGGCTCTCAAGATAGGCCAGATCATTAAAGTCATCCCTACATGGATAAGTGGTGGCAACCCAGTTGGTCGCTTTGACAACGGATTGACGCGGCGGTAGGGTTGCGATACAATCTTTGCGAACACAAAGCGGCTCGTTGCGACCGCCGAACTAACTTCCAGTTAAAGGAAAATCAATTGGTGAGCGGGCACTCCCTTCCGCCAGCCAAACCCTCATCCTCTCAGCCCCCGCCGTACCTCAGCAACCGCTATCGCCTGGTCGAGTGGTTGGGCGAGGGTAGCATGGGGGCCGTCTATCGCGCTCATGACGAGATGCTCGACCGCGACGTAGCCATCAAGTTCCTGCTGCCCGAGCGGGTGGCCGGGGGTGAGGCGGGCGCGCGCTTTTTGCGCGAGGCTCGCGCCGTGGCCCGCCTGTCGCATCCCCACATCATGACCCTGTTCGACGTGGGACGCGAGGGCGACTGGCACTACCTGGTGCTGGAGCACATCCCCGGCCAGGACCTGCATGCGCGCATGGTCGAGCGCGGCGAGCCGCTGCCCGTGCGCGACGCGCTGCACGCCGTTCGCGGCGCGCTGGAGGCGCTGGCCTACGCCCATGCCCAGGGCGTCATCCACCGCGACGTCAAACCTGAAAACATCATGCTCACGCCTGACGGCCAGGCCAAAGTGACCGATTTTGGGCTGGCGCTGGCGCGGGGCGACGTGCGGTTGACGCAGGAAGGAGTCATCGTCGGCACACTGCTGTATGTGGCCCCCGAAGTGATCGCGGGTGGACCCGTCGACCATCGCGCCGATCTATACGCCGTGGGCGCGGTGCTGTACGAGCTGCTCACCGGTCGTCCGCCCTTTGCCAGCGACGACCCCCTGGCCGTGCTGTCGCAAATCCTGCACACGCCCGTCGCGCCGCCTCGGGCCGTCGAGGCCAGCATTCCGGTCGAAGTGGAAGAGGTCATCCTCAAACTGTTGGCGAAAAATCCAGACGAACGCTACACCACAGCGGAGGAAGCGTTGGCGGCGTTGCCCGACGTGTCGGCGGTCGAGAGTTTGGTCACGCCCGCCGTCCAACAGCGCACCTCCGAGCGCGACGCCCTTTCGCTGCTGGAGCGCATCGTGCGCAGCTCGTCCATCCATCGCCCCCCGCCAGAGCCGCCCACTGTCTTGGCCGACGAAGAGACGCTGCTGGCCCTGCCTGAGACCGTCGAGGCCGAGACGTTGGAGCAGACCCAAGCTTTGCTGGTCTACGCGGCCCAGGAGGACACCGTCACGGCGGTGGAGGCGGAGCGCCGCCGTCTGGCCGCGCTGCTGCAAAGCAATGTCATCGAGCCGCTCAACTTGCTGCTGTCACAGGCCAACGCCTACGAGCAAAGCCTGAGCGTCAATCCGGCCGCGCGTATGGCCGTCTCGGTGCTGACCAGCCTGGCTCGCCAGACCATGCAACAGGTGCGCGACCTGGAAGCCCACTTGCACCCCACCATCCTGGAGACGCTGGGGCTGGAACCGGCGCTGGAAGCGCTGGTCAGCCAGACCATCCGCGCGCGCGGCCTGCACGTCGAGCTGACGTTGGAGCGCATGCGCGAACGGTTGCCCGCTCAGATTGAGTTGGCCCTGTTTCGGGCGGCGCAAGAGGCACTGGACCGCGCCGCCGGCCCGGCCCACGCCTCGCGGGTGAACATCCGGTTGGAGCAACGGGAGGGTGCGCTGCTCTTTCGCCTGGCCGACAACGGCCTCGCGGCGGGTGGTGAGGCCCTGCGCGCCGTCCGGGGGCGCATCGAGCAACTGGGCGGCGGCGTCGAGGCCAGCGTCGGCGCGCACGGCTTTGAGCTGACGGCCCGTTTCGACCTGGCCCCGGCGGTGGAGCTGACCGCCCGCGAGATGGAGGTGATCCAACTGCTGGCCGAGGGATTGAGCAACAAAGAGATCGCCGGCTCGTTGTTCATCAGCCCGCGCACGGTCAACTTTCACCTGGACAACATCTATTCCAAGCTGGGCGTCAATTCGCGCACCGAGGCGGCGATTTACGCCTTGCGTCAGGGCTGGGTAAAAACGTACCTTCCAGGAAGCTGACGGCTTCCTGGAAGCTCCAAACCGAGACCTGGTAAAATGAACAGGCTGCAAACTGGTTGATTAGCCGTTCCTCCCGCTCCGGCGTCGTGCTATGATTAAAACATAGATCAGCCGGGCACAAGCCCTAAAAATTAGGAGGAAAAACGATGAGCAAGCAAGAGCAAGCCAACCCATTGATTGTTTTAGAGCCGCTGCTGGCCGACCCCCAGGTGGCGGAGATTATGGTTGACGGCCCCAGACGGGTCTATGTGGAAAAAGGGGGGCAATTCGTGGACGTGGACTCGCCCTTCCGCGACGAGGCCCACCTGATGCAGGTGATCCACGCCATCGTGACGCCGCTGGGCCGGGTAGTGGACGAGTCGCACCCGCTGATGGATGCCCGCCTGGCCGATGGCTCGCGCGTCAACGTGGTCATCCCGCCCATCTCGCTGGTCGGACCGGTGCTCACCATCCGCAAGTTTCGCCAGCGCCGGATCACGCTCGACGAATTGATTCAGTGGGACTGTATCGGCGCGAACGAGGTGACGTTTCTGCAGGCCTGCGTGGAGGGCCGCCTGAACGTCGCCGTCTCGGGCGGGACCGGCTCGGGCAAGACCACGCTGTTGAACCTGATCGGCCAGATGATCCCTGCCGGTGAGCGCATCGTCGCCGTCGAGCTGGCCAGCGAGCTGGAATGGCTGCCCGACAAGTTCACCCGCGTCGTGCGGCTGGAGGCCCGCCCGCCCAACGTGGAGGGCAAGGGCGAGGTCTCGTTGCGCGACCTGGTGATGAACGCGCTGCGCATGCGCCCCGACCGCATCATCGTGGGCGAGGTGCGCGGCGGCGAGGCGCTGGACCTGTTCACGGCCATGAACACCGGCCACGACGGATGTATGTTCAGCATGCACGCCAACAGCCCGCGCGACGCCCTGGCGCGGCTGGAGACCATGGTCACGCTGTCCAACCCGGCGCTGCCGCTGCTCAACGTGCGCCAGCAAATGGCCTCGGCCATCAACCTGATCGTGCACATCGAGCGCCTGCAAGACGGCACGCGCAAAGTGCTCAAAGTGACCGAGGTCGCCGGGATGCAGGGCGACGCCGTCGTGCTGCACGACATCTTTGAATTCCGGCAAACCGGCGTTACCGAGGGCCAGATCGCCGGGAGCCACACCGCCACCGGTTACATCCCCGGCTTTATCACGCCCTTGCGCGCGGCCGGCATCGAGCTGCCGCTGAGCTTGTTCACGCCGGGTTAGTCGGTTGGGGTTTGAATATGACGACGAATCGAGGGACGCTTTCCATCTCCTGATTCGTCGTCATTTGAGGTTGACGATCTGCCCAGCTTGAGATACAATTTTGTTACAATACAGGCAACAACATGGGCGAGACAGAATACATCATCTACCTGGACGACGGCATGCGGGACCGTTGTCGGCACTTTCATCACACCGAGCAAGGTCAGGTTGTCCTGTTTAGAATCCAGTACGAAGCATTGATCGGCCAACGCTGGGTACCCATCGTGCGCTACGATACAGTCCACGGTTTCCCGCACCGGGATGTGATGCATCCAGATGGAAGTCAGACTAAAGAACCATTTCCACACTATTCCCGAGCCGAAGTGTTAACAACAGGACAACAGGACATTCGACGAAACTGGCGTGAGTACAGAGCGACATACGAGAAAAAGCTGGAGCAAATGAAATGAAAGCAATGTATCAATTACGGTTTGAGGAGTTGTTGGCCGAGTTTGACCAATACGTTCTAGAGCGCCCCGACTTTGCCCAACGCATTCCTCCGGGCGCTCAAATTGTTTTCGTGGACGAGACGGACGTGGATTTTAGCCGCTGGAGCGTACAGACGTTTGGTAAACCATCACCTGTTGACGGCGAGACTGACCGATCCATTGTCTACATCGAAGTTGGCAAACTCGCTCCACGGCGGTCGCGGCTCCAAACCCCGCGTTTGATTCCCCGCGCCCCCGCCTATGCAACAACCTGATTTCGGCGTGGGATTGCGACGCTTCGCGGTGACTCAGCGGAACCGTTGGGCAGGGTTGCTGCTCCCGATGATCTTGGCTGCTCTGCTAACCCTGGCTGTCCACTATGCCTCTGCCCACTACCCAATATCCCAATACTCAAGTTCCTCTATCTGGGGCGGCCCCCTTCCCGGCAACACTACGATGCACCCCGCCGGCAACCCGCACGTCGTCAACACCGACCTGATCGTGCCTGCCGAGTACACATTGACCATTGAGCCGGGCGTCGAGCTGTACTTTGCCCCTAGCGCGTCGCTCATCGTGTACGGGCGGCTGCTGGCCGAGGGCGCGCCCACCCAAACGATTCTGTTCACTCACCGTGACGCGGGCGCCTATTGGGGCGCGATTGCGCTACTCTACACCCAGGCCGACAATCGCATCACCCACGCCATCATCGAGTACACTGACCGGGAAGAGGGCGCCATCCCGCGCAGCTACGGCGTGACGGCCTATAGCGCCCGCGTCACCCTGGCCGATAGCATACTGCGCTACACGCTGGGCAAAGACGGCCCGGCGGTGGTGGCCGACTGGGACTCGACGCTGGTTCTGCTGCGCAACGAGATTCACGACATCGGCGGCGACGGGGTACACCCCACCGGCGGCGCGGCGATTATTTCGGGGAACCACATTTACAACGCGCGCTGGGGAGGGTATTTTTACGAAGGCATCGAGATCAGCCACATGACGCCCGAATCGCCCGCGCTGGTCATAAACAACCACGTCCACGACGTGACCGACGATTGCCTGGACGTGAACAGCTCGTGGGTGGTCGTCGAGTGTAACCGCCTGCACGACTGCGCCGACAAGGGGATTTCCATCGGGACGGGCAGCGACTCCAGCACCCAACCTTCGTCGGCGACGGTGGTCAACAACCTGGTCTACGCTAGCGTGGAGGGCATCGCCGTCAAGGACAGCGCGGCGGCGCGTATCGTGCACAACACGGTGGTCAGCAACACGACTGGGCTGGCGCTCTATGAAGCCTGGGACCACGAAGGGTTGGGCGGCGGGCGCGCCACGGTGGTCAACACGATCCTGTGGGGCAATGGGGAACAGATCAGCCTGGACGCCCTCTCGACAGTGACGGTGACGTATTCGATTGTGGGGGGGAACTGGCCTGGCGACGGCAATCTGGACGCCGATCCGCTGTTCGTAGGGCCGGACGACTACCACTTGGGCGACGACTCACCCGCCATCAACGCCGGGCGAGACGAAGGAATTGCCGTTGACCTGGATGGTCAGCCCCGCCCGGTCGGGGGCGCGCCGGACATGGGGGCCTATGAGTACCCGGTGGCGCTGACATTGTGGGCCTGGCCCGGCGACACACAAGCTCACCTGAGCTGGCAATTGGCCGGGAGCGAGCCGGCGCTGACGAGTTTTACCATCAGCTATACCCGTCGTCCGGCGGGGAGTCTGGTTTTCCCACCCACGCTCATCACCGGCCTGCCGACCACGACGCGGGCCTACACACTGACCGGTCTGGTCAATTATGCCTGGTACACCGCCGTCGTCGAGGGCTGGGACGTGAGTGAAACAGTAGTGCTGCGCTCCAACGCCGCCGCCGTGATGCCGACGGATCTGTTTGTGTACCTGCCGCTGACAGTGCGTGCGAGTCCGTAACCAGGTTGCCAAGCAGAATTCGTAACTGCTCAGCCTGTGCAGATAGGACAACGAATCAAAGGATTGAGCGAATCTGTGCTTCTCAGCTCGATGGCCTGGGTCCCACAGCCGCGCTGACCGTGGGCCCAAGGGATGCGACGCCGCGCCTCACTGCAGAACGCGGGCAGCCCCGGGGCAGGGTTGGTCGGCGCCATTCGGTCAATCCTTCGCCAAGCTCAGGACAGGTTCCCGAAAATTCGTTGTCATATCCCCACCTGAGCAGTTACAAGTGGTCGTAGGTTTCTTCGTCGCTCCAGCCAAAGCCGGCCTTGAGCGTCTCGAACCCGACATACTGCTATCCTCAATGAAATGTTACTTTATTCTGCCACGCTTGAATGAGGTGTCAAGATGATACCTTTTTTCAGTGGAGTCTGACAATACCTTCGCCAAAATAATAGATGGAGAAGGGTAAATTAGGACATTTGTCCGGTATGCCCCTTGTGGTAAAACTTCGTTGTGACAAACTGGTCTATCTTTGTTCTGCTCCATTGTGATTGCCTCAAGAGGTTGGCTTGGCTGGAAAGGGTTGTTGTTATCATCCCAACTCCGGTAGAGAATCTTCCGGCTGGAAAAACCGCATCACATTGGCCAGACTCGGTCCAGTCTGGGTAACCGAGAGCAGTGGCAAGGCCAGGTCCCGGATTTTGATCAAGACACCATATAAAGCTGCCTGGTCTTTGACCGGCCCGGCGAGAATGGTATCGCCTGTTTCGGTATGGGTCATGGACAGGTTATCGAACCAGTCACGCCAATGCGTAGGCAGATGCCCTTTGAACTTGATCTCGAAAACAGTAGCCTGAGGCGCACGCAGCAGTTGGGCCACCGGTTGCTGGGTCAGCAGCCGCCCCTGGCTGAGGATGGCCACCTCATCGCCCACATCTTCAATTGATTCCGGCTGGCGCGTGGCGACAATCACGGTCTTTCCCTGAGCATGAGCCAGATTGAACAGCCAATTTTTCACCACAGAGACCGTCGAACTATCAAGGCCGGCCAGCGGTTCATCAAAAATCACAATCGGTGGATCGGCCTGCATCGCGCAGACAAAGGTCACCAGGCGTTGCTGAGAGGGGGACAACTGGTGGACCGGGCAGTCCGGGAACTCCGACAAGTTTAGCTCGCTCATCAGCCTCTCCAGGCGTTGTTTGAGTTTTGTTGTGGGCCGAGTCATGGCCTGCGCCCGGTGAGCAAAATTTTCCCAAATCGAAAGCCGCCGGTTGATGGTCTCGACCCCGGCCATAACCAGGCCAATCTGGTCGGTCAAAGCCTTGTTACCGGGCGTCAGGATGTGGCCAAACACGGAAATGGTTCCCGTGGTGGGTTTCAGCCGACCGCTCATGAGTTCAACCAGGGTAGTTTTACCGGCGCCTTCGTTCCCCAGCAAGCCAAACACCCGGCCCTGAGGAATGGTCAGGCTGAGGTTGTCAATGGCCTTAAACGTTGAGCCGTCGCCGTTGTGATAGAGTTTGGTCAGTGCATTAAGCTCAAGAGATGGAGCGTTGATCTGATTCATAAACCACTTCCTTTGATAGATGTGCTGGTAACTGCTCACCCTGGTAGCTCTTTGGACAAGATTTACAGGATTTACAGGATTTTTCCACGAATTCCATCCTGTGAATCTTGTGAATCCTGTCGAATGGCTTTGGGTTTGCCGCTTTTACGCGTTTGGGCTGAGCAGTTACGATGTGCTGACTTAAATTCACAAGTGATATATCAAGACAATAAGGGTGTAAAAGTACTACAAATTGTAGAAGAAATGCCATCTCTTCTATTTCGCAACAGGTCTAATGGATATGCCAGGTACTAGAGTAAACCCTCAGCTCAAAAGGCCGGATTGCGCCTGGCCCGTTGGTAGAGCAGCTCTTGCCGCTCAGCAATAGACGGTTGGGGATACAGGAGCATGACAAGCTGGGTCAAAATCAGCCCGAACACAAAGCCACCGATGTGGGCGAAAAAGGCTACCCCGCCGGTACTCGTCTGGACCCCCAAAGAGGCCGCGCCATTGAAAAATTGCACCAGGAACCACAAGCCCAGCACCAGCCAGGCCGGCCAATTTACCCAGAAGCTAACGGAGCGCAGCGGCACAATGCCCTCGACCCGCACACCGGGGAAGAGGATGAAGTAGCTGCCCAACACCCCGGCAATCGCGCCGCTGGCCCCCACCTGGACAATCGTCGAAGTCGGGTCAATGGCGACCTGGGCCACGGTGGCGGCAAAGCCACTGCCAAAATAGAGCACCAGATACACGATCCGGCCCAGGCGGTCTTCGACATTATCGCCGAACAGATACAGGTAGAGCATATTGCCCAGCAGATGGCTCCACCCAGCGTGGAAGAACATGCTGCGGATCACCCTCAGGATGGATTGCAGCGAGAAAGGATCCGCCGACACGTTGGCCGGCACCACGGACAGGCTGGTCAAAGCCGCTTCAAGTTGAGCCGGCGACAGGCTCAACTCCCAGAAAAACACCAGGACATTGATGACGATGATGGCATAGGTCAGAAAGGGAAAACGACGGGTTGGGTTCAGATCTTTTAAGGGTAACACCTCTTATTTCTCCTTTTTTCAAACAGATCGTCAATTTTTTTCTTTGATAATTTTTTTCTGCGACGGTCGTATTTTATTTTGTCTATAGTCACTGCCTTTTCTAACCTGATATGGCTCTTTGACTTAAATTCTGCACGTGCGGCTTCGGCCTCTTTCAGGTCTTCTTTGGCCGCAGTTGAGCGCGCTCTGATAGCTCCTGTTCAGTTTCTCGCAGCCTACTTTGGCCCAAATGCATGCGACCTGCCGCATCTACGACAATTTCAATTTTGTCAGCGCGCAGCCCCAGGATGTCATAGCTGTAAATTTCACGAATCAGGACGACCAGCACCAGCAAGAGGGGCACCGCCAACAAGAGGCCAAGCCCGCCAAAGAGCGCCGCCGCGACCAATTGAAACAACAGCACGCCCCCAGAAGGAAGCTGGAGCTCCTCCCGGATCAGCATAGGGGTGATCACGTTGCTCTCCAGCAATTGGATGGCCAGGTAGGCCGGGATGGCCCACAGCATAAGCGACGGGTCGGTGGCCATCGTAAAAACGAAAATCGGGATCAAGGGCAGAAAGGCGCCCAGGTTGGGAATAAAGGTGGCCACACCGGAAAACACGGCGATAATCGGCGCGTAGGGTACGCCCAAAAAAAGGCCCAAAACGAGCCAGACCAGGCTGACGGTAATGCTGACCGACAGAAACTGGGTCTTGATCCAATGGGTCAGGCTGCGATACAGTTCGCTCCAGAGGTCCAACAGCCGGGTATGGTAGGCGGCCGGCGTTAGATAGAGGCTGATCTGCACATAGCTGAGCGGATCGCTGAGAAAAAAGATGGCCATAAAAATCACCAGGGCCACATTGGCCAGCAGGCTGGCAAAGACACCCATGCCCTCCAAAATGGGGGTGAAGGAAAAGCCGGTGGTGAACAACTGGCGCAGGGTGTCGCTGAAGGCGGTGTCACCAGTTTGATTGAGGCTGACTATGCTGAAGGGAGGTAGCATCTGGGTGAGCAAGTCGTTACCGGTGCGCCACGCTTCATAGTGCTGGCCAATCTCTTGCCACATCTGAGGCAGTTCGGCCAGCACCGTCCCGGTTTCACTGATGATAGTCGGCACAATCCATAGGATTAAGAAGATAGCCAGCAACAGTACAGCTGTAGCAGATAAAAGAGTGGACAGGCTGCGCCGCAGCCCATGCCGTTGCAACCAATGCGCCGGGATACTGATACCTACGGCAACGACCACGGCCGCAAAGCCCAGGAGCCAGATCGAGCGCAAATACCACAGGCTCAAGAGCAGAAGGACGGCGACCACCACGATCATCAGCCGTTTGAGGAAGGTATAGGTGGACATGATTTCTCTTCCGCTAGAATAACTGGGTTGCTTATTCAAGACTTGGCCCTCACTTAAATATACTTCACTTCGCAGTTTGCCGAGCCAAGCAGGTGGAGGAAGACCTCCACCTGCTTCAACATTCATCTCTGCCAAGTCCGGTCGAAGTTGGCCTGGATCAAGACTCAGCAGAGGCTCACCCTTGCATCGCTTCCTTGGTGAGTTCCCAGGCTTGGTGCAGCAGGTCACTGCGCCGCTTCTGGTCGGCCTTCAGCTCGGCGATGCGCGCCTCGATTTTGGCTTTCCGCCCGCCCTGCGCCTTGGCCGACTGCTCCTGCAAAGACTTGATCTTTGCCTCGGTCTCTTGCTGGCTGGTCTCGATCTTTGCCTTGATGCTGTCCTGCGTGGCTTGCAGCTTGGCTTGGGCCGCATCAATCTTCGCCTGGAGCTTGGCCTTGGCCTCTCCGGTCGCCTGGTTGTATTCGGCTTTTAGCTCGGCGGCCTCGGTCTTGAGCGCCATAACGTCCCGCTCGATCTGGGCGTCCTCGATGTCCCCGCGCGTCCGGCGGAAGACGACCCCGCCTACGGCCTCCATGCGCTCATCAACCGGCAGCACCCACGCCTCCCAGACTTCGGCTACGACGGCCGCCTTGCCCGGCAGTAGAGATTGCCCGACCTCGTACAGAAAGTCCTCGCCGATCCCCAAGTTCGCCAGGTCGTAGATCATCCCGCCGAACATCCCGGCATAGGCGCCCAGCGCGACACCCACCGGCCCACCGAGCAGACCAAGCAAGCTCCCGGTGAGCAGGCCGACTCCCGTCCCGATAGGACCCTCATCGTCCGCCTGTTTGACGCTCATCTGCCCGCTGGCGTCTTTGGCGATCACAGCCTTGGCATAGAGCGTGATGCTGCCCTCATTATGCAAATCCTGGAGGGTCTTTGAGCCCTCGTAAGCCTTGTTTTCGTCGTCGAAGATGACGACCAGTATCTTATCCATTGTTAATCTCCTTTTTTGTAGTGTGTATATATTTAGGGTGTGCCCTATCAGAGAAGCGGTCTCCGTACCGTTGGTTGTTTGCGGTTGCTCAGGGTGGGCACGGCCAGAGGTTGATTGTGCCTCGAACCTCTGCCCTAAGCACCGTAAATGAGCGTTTCCCTGATCTGGTCACCTCCTTTCCTATCGCCTCGTCAGCCTTGCTGACTTGATTTGCCGGGTCAGCCTTAGCTGGCAGAT
>DAOTXN010000113.1:0-22693 GCA_034435435.1 Anaerolineae bacterium
AGCCCAAATGCGTAAAAGCGGCAAACCCAAAGCCATTCGACAGGATTCACAAGATTCACAGGATGGAATTCGTGGAAAAATCCTGTAAATCCTGTAAATCTTGTCCAAAGAGCTATCAGGGTGAGCAGTTACCCCTGGCCGCTGACAGCCAATACCGAACATTTGTCCGAAAACTCTTGACATAGAACGGTTGTTCGTGGTATAATGCGTATAGATTTGGGATAATTTGGGATATTCGTTCCCCTGGATTTTCAAGGAGGTCGAGATGGGCAAAAAGGGTAGGAAGCGCAACGGCAACCTGTCGGATCGCCAGCACAAGATTCTAGAGTTTTTTCACCAATTCCAGCAAGAAAATAACTATCCGCCCACGATTCGAGAAATCGGTGAGGCGGCGGGCATCTCCTCGACCTCGGTAGTGAATTATAACCTCAGCCGCTTGGAAGAGATGGGCTTTATCGAACGGGAAAAGACCGTTTCGCGGGGGATGCGACTGCTGGAGCCGGCGCTAGAGATGTTTGCCGAGGTGGTCGAGTCGATCCGGGATTTTATCCAGGTGCCGATCGTGGGACGGATCGTAGCCAGCGCGCCGGCCCCGGTGCCGGGTTCTGATTTTGAGCTGATGCCTGGCGAGTATGTGCCCCTGGCGCGTGGCCTTATTCGTGAAGAGCGCGGCCTGTATGCGCTGGAGGTGCAGGGAGACTCGATGATTGACGCGCTGGTCAACGACGGCGACATCGTGGTCATGCGCCGGCAGGAAGACGCCGACAACGGCGATATGGTGGCGGTGTGGCTGCCGGAACAGGAAGAGACCACGCTGAAGAAATTCTATCGTGAGGGCGCGCAAGTACGCCTGCAACCGGCCAATCCCTACATGGCCCCTATTTTTGTGGATGCCAAAAACGTCCAAGTTCAGGGCAAGGTGATGCTGGTCATTCGGCGGCTGCATTAGCCAATTGTAGGGCAAATTGCCAATTTGCCCTACTTTATGGCGACCAGCTCAAAAACCTCAGTTAACGTCTGCCGGCCTTTGAGGGTGACGGCCGGCAGGGGGTTGACGTGAACCCGCTCTTTTACCTGTTCCCACGTGCTACGGCTCATCAAAATCTGACCGGCCGTGGCATTTTCCTGTAGCCGTTTGGCGACGTTAACCGAGTCGCCAATGGCGGTGTACTCCATGCGATCCAGCGTGCCCACGTTGCCCACCACCGCCTCGCCGGTACAAATCCCCACCCCCAGGTTCAGCCGTTCCTCCGGTTCGACCTCCGAATGAAAACCTTTAATGGCTTCTTTCAATTGCCAGGCAGCCTGTACCGCGTCCCAGGCGTGCGTTTCTCGGGCTAGCAACGGCGGGTTGAACAGCGCCATCACAGCGTCGCCCAGGTATTTGTCGATGATGCCATAGTGTTCACGCACGGCTTGCGCGGCCAGGTCAAAGTAGCGATTAATGACCTGTACGACGAGCTCTGGGCCTTGAGCCTCGCTAAAAGTGGTAAAGCCCCGAATGTCGGCAAAGAGCGTCGTGATGGTCTGTCGCTCGCCGCGCAGCTTGAGTTCGTCCAGGTTATCGGGCAACGAATCCACCAGCTCAGAGGGCAGGTAGCGCCGCACCATGCGCCGTTCACGCTCGATCTTTTTCTTGTCGGTGACGTCGTCCACGACCATGGTGACACCTAAAGGTGTTTCCGATGAACCACGCAACCGCGACAGGCTAACATTGAGGTGGACTGGCCCACGAATAGGGAGGTTGGGGCTGATCTCAAAGTCGATAAAGGTCTGGCCGTTCTTTTGTACGTCGCGCATCAGGCGCGGCAAGAGCGTTTCATTCATAAAGTCGAGCGCTTGTTGATAGGGACGGTTGAGCACCTCTTGCGACGACAGATTGAGGATCGATTCGGCGGCTCGATTGAACGACGTGATGAGATCCTCCATATTCGTGGTGATGACGCCGCTGGCGATGCTGGCAAAGATATTGTCCATAAAGCTCTTCATCGTGGCGATTTCGTCGCGCTGGCGCTTCACGCTCTCGAACAGGCGCGCGTTTTTGATCGAGCTGGCGGCCTGGGTGGATAGAGCAAACAGTAGCTTTTCGTCGGCGGCGGTAAAATCCTGCCCTTGGGCCTTTTCGGCCAGCAACACCGCGCCCAACACGTCTTCCTGGAAACGCAGTGGGGCGCAGACGACCGGTATGCGCAACCATCCTTCGGGTTGAAAGTCGTTCACGATTTTGGGTCTGCCGTTCTGCACCACTGCTTCAGCGATGGAAAGGCCCTCGCGCAGCGTCGCACCGCTCAGGCTATTCAACCCCACCCCGACAGCCAACGCAAGTGGGGCCGGTGGGTCGCGCTTTTCTTCATCTTTGACGAGTAATACAGCTCCCCGCCGGCAGTTGATGAGTTTCATACTCTCTGACAGCACCAGCCGGCATACCTCATCTAGCTCGAGGCAGGCGCCCAATGTCTCCCCGATGCTATAAAGCACGTTGATTTCACGGTAACGCTCCAGCGTTTCCTGAGCAATGGCGCGACGGGCGTTGGCCTCGGCGATCAGGGTCTCTAGCGTGACGACCAGAGTAGTGGCAGCCGTGATTGCGTCGCTTCTATATGGACCTTGCATAACCAACGCCCCGATTGTCTCGATCTCCAGCGCAAGAGGCCATGCTGCGACATCCGCATCACGTGCAACGTGGATCTCTTGCCTAGCGATGGTCTGCCATAGTTGGGACCATTCGGTTTGGGTCACTTCTGCCCGCCCGGCCAGGCGCTGTCCTTGAGCGTCGAACACCCCTAACAGGACGCCCGGCCCGAACTGCGGCGCCCAGTGTGATAGTAGCGCCGCGATGTTTTGAGGATCGAGCAATCGTTTTAGCTTGTATCCGGCTTTCATACGTTACTCCTCACTCCTCACTCTATCGCGTTTCGCCCGACATAACAATGATGCTGATGTGGCGGCGGTGGTGTTGGTAGCGCAGGGCTTTGAGCAGCTCAAAATTGTTCATCTTGCTGAGCATCGCATCCAGAATGACCAGGTCGGGCTTTTCGGCCTCGGCTCGCTGGATGGCTCCGCGCGAGTCATACGCTTCGACCACCTCCAACCCACGCTCGCGCAGCAGGCGCGTGATGGCCTCCACCACTGATACGTCCTCGTCCACGACCAGTACCTTGCACGCGCGCTCCTGGGGGTCGATTTCTGTCTCCTGTAGCAAAGCAGCGATGGTGTGTAGCAATTCTTCGGCGTTCACCGGCTTGGTCAAGTATTCATCCGCCCCCAGGCGTAGCCCACGCTCGCGGTCTTCGATGATGGAAAGGATGAGGATAGGAATGTCTGCTGTGTGCGGGTCAGCCTTGAGGGCGCTGGTCACGTCAAAGCCGCTGACGCCTGGCATCATCACATCCAGGACGATCAGATCGGGGCGCTGGCGGCGGGTTTGGGTCAAAGCCTCCGCGCCGTCGGTGGCTTCGATAACGCGGTAGCCAGCGTCGCTAAGCTCCTGGTGCAGCAAGCGGCGGATATTGGCTTCGTCGTCCACGACCAGGATCAAAGGCGTGGTGTCGCCCGTTGCTGGGAGGCGTTCTGAAACGCGCCGCCGCACCCAGGCCGTGCTGACGTCGGCCGGAGGTTGTGGCTCAACTGCCTGGGCCGTCTGATCATCGGTCGCCAGCGGCAATGTGAAATAAAACGTGCTGCCCACACCCACTTGGCTCTCGGCCCAAATTGCACCGCCGTGATGCTCAACGATTTCTTTGCATATTGGCAGCCCTAGGCCGGTGCCCCTGGGACGATCGGTGAGCGCATCGCCCACTTGTTTAAATCGTTCAAACACGGCGCTCAGATCGTCCGGCGCGATGCCGATGCCGGTGTCGGTTACGCTGGTGACGAGCTGTTTGTCCCGAGTCTGGCAGTGAATAGTGATATGCCCCCGCTCGGTGAACTTGATGGCGTTGGAGAGCAGATTTGTCAATACCTGTACCAATCGGTCGGGATCACCAATAAGGGTAGATAATTCGTCGGCAGTGATTTGGGCGAACAGCGGTAAACCCTTTTGCTCGGCCAGGGCAGAGGTGCTGGCGATGGCTTTGTGGATGATCTCGACCATCGTCACTTTTTCTTCGCGCCACTCGATTTTGCCGGCTTCCATCTTGGCAATGTCGAGTACATCGTTGATGAGGCGGGTCAGGCGCAGGCTTTCACTTTCAATAATGTCCAAATTGTCGTGGACGCGCTCGACGGCCCGTTGGAGCTTGCTTTCATCCGTGGGCAGCGTGGGTAACACGTCGCGATCAAAGGTGCGGCGGATAAGCTTGGCAAAGCCCAACACAGACGTGAGAGGTGTGCGTAGCTCGTGCGACACGGTAGAGATAAAGTCGGTTTTCATGCGGTCCACGGCCACTTCGTGGGTCACATCACGCAACACCGTGACGACGCCCCCCCCCGGATGAGGTGAGGGCGCGGCGCTTTTGGCGCGCAGCGCGCACGCCGACGTGCGAAAGACGTGTTGCCCGTCGGGCCGACCGTGCAGTTCGTGGGTCAGGTCGCCGGTGAATGTTCGCTCGCTGTGACTGAGCGCCTGGCGCAGGATGTTCTCCAAATCAGCATTTGGAAAAACCTCACCGAGGGGACGTCCGATCAACTGCTCCGCCGGTCGGTTGACAATACTGTCAAATACCGGGTTGCTCAGCACGATGCAGCCGTGCGCGTCGGTTACGACCAGTCCGTCGCTGATGGTGTTGATGGCGGCGTCCAGTTTGTTGCGCTCGGCGGCGACGGTTTCGTGAGCTTGCGCCAACTCGGCGGTGCGCTGGCGCACCAGGTCCTCTAGCGAGCGGCTATATCGCTCCACCTGGTGGTAGAGGCGCGTGTTTTCTACGGCGATGGCAACTTGATGGCGCAAGGCGCGCAGGATATCGATCTCTTCACCACTGTACAGATCGCCCGACAGCTTGGCTCCAAAGCCATAAAGGCCGATGAGTCGCCCCCGACTAAAGAGCGGAAAACACACTCGGACACCGGGCATTTTTTGCAGACATCCGGCCCCTCCCTCGTCGTGGTCGGCCAGCACGGTGTGTTTGTCTCGCAGATCGTTCTGCAAGGCCTCACTAAGGGGAATGGGGTGATGGACGCGGGTGTTGCCATGGGGCAAAAGATGTTTTTCTTGTTCGTCCAATACAAACAGGACTGCGTTTTCTATATTCAGGCGCTCAGGAATGGTCGTCGTCAGCAGTGTGACCAGTTCATCGAGCGCGAGGGTCGTGCTCAATTCTCCCCCCACCTGGCGCAGCAAGCGTTGGAAGTGTCGTTTACCAGGGTAGAAAGCACGGTCGATCCCGCGCTGTACCCAAGTGCGCACCGGCACAAAGACCAGGGCCACGGTGAGCGTAGATAAAAACACCACGGCCGAGTTGTCTTGCCGACCGGTCAGCATTTGCAGCCCCCGACTGATGAGCGCTACGTCTATCAGATATCCCACTACGAGCAAGATGCTCACTGCCCCATAGACCAGGCTGCGATTGATGATCGTGTCAATGTCGAGCAGGCGGTAACGGGTCACGGCAAAGGTGAAGGCAACGGGGACCAGGACGAGGGGCATCATGGCGACCGACAAATCGACCATCGGGTTGCCTGTGAAGACGATAGGCCCGGCAAACAAAGCTAACCAGCCCGCCGTGCCCAGGCTGATGCCCCACAGGATCCAGCGGATCTGGCTGCGCACCAATGGATGCGGAGTGGTTTTATACGTGCGTGTCATCAACCCCAACGCCAGCATGAGTTGCACGCCTGCGATGGGATAGGCCAATTGATAAATAGCGGCCCGCAGCGCCAGCGTTGCGCCGCCGCTGAGCACAAGGCCGCCCATCCCACTCATAACGGGATTGACCAAGTGAAGCGTCAAGACGACGGATTTGCGTTGCCCCCACTTAGCTCCGACCGATTCTTGCGGAAACACAAGAAACAAGTGCGGCAGCAAGCCAAAAGTGGCCCAGAAAGAGAGGTGGTCAAGTGGCACGAATAGCCAATACAGGCTCGCGCTGATGTTGATGCTAAAGAGATTGATGGTATTGTTGATCAAGTTCAAGCCTTCGGCCAGCAGCGCCAGCGCCATCAGCCGGCCGGCCCGGTCATTGCCGCGTCGCAGGGTGATGAACAGGCTATTGAACACAAAAGCCATGCCCAAAAAGAGCAGCACACCGGTGCGTGAAACCAGGTCGCCCAGGTTGGCGCGCGACACCGGCGCTGCCACGGGGGGCAGCTCGACGCCGTCGCGCAGCGCCGTGTAGGTGAGTGTGTCTGGCGCGTTGAACAGTCGCCGGCGCCACACACCGGGGCGCATCAGTTGGCTGTCAAAGCCCCATGCCTCGCCCGCGCTGGCGACGCGAATCACTGTGTCGCCTTTACGCAGAGCGCCGTCGGCTGCCGCGCGGTCGACGGTGAATCCCTGTTCCGACAGATGCACGCCATAGCCATCGCCCGGCCAACGCAGGTATAACACCCCCAAAATCGCTGCATATAGCAGCGTCAACAGACTCGCGGCAACGATGAACCATTGGCCCCGCTGGCGCGTTTTCGTGCGATTTTGGGCGAGTGACGTGCGGTTCATAAAGTTTCCTCTGTGACCGGTATGTGGGTTCGATTCACGAGCAGCGTTTCGACAGTGTGTATCAAGTGCGCCTGATCGACCGGTTTGGTGAGCCAGGCGTTGGCGCCCAATTCGAGCGCCTCTCCTGCGTCGTCGGCGATGGACAGGATGACGATGGGGATGTGGGCGGTGTCCGGGTCGGTGCGCAACACACTGGTGACTCCAAAACCGCTGGCGCCGGGCATCAAGATGTCTAGGATGATGAGATCGGGCCGAAAGGCGCGGGCGCGGTCGAGCGCAGCAGCGCCATCGGCGGCTTCGATAGTGTGATAACCAGCATCGTGGAGTACCTGGCGCAGCAAATTGCGGATATGCGGTTCGTCGTCTACGATCAAGATGACCGATGGGGCTGCGTCATCGCCCCGCTCCGTAGATTCGTCGGCCCGACCATCGTTGATGCGAGGCGCTGCCCCTCCCAGAGGGGGAAGCGGCTCGTCGGCGGCTTGTTCGGGCGATAGCGGCAACCAAAAGTAGAACGTGCTGCCCACTCCCAACTCGCTCTCGACCCATAGGGTTCCACCGTGGTGGCTCACAATCTCTTTGCAAATCGGGAGCCCCAGACCGGTGCCGGAAGGTTTACCGGTGAGGGTATCGCCGACTTGGCGAAAGCGTTCAAAGACCAGGGGCAAGTCTTGTTTGGCAATGCCTATACCTGTATCCGACACGCCGATGATGAGCGCCGGGGGCTGGACTTCTGGGGGCAGGGCGATGGCGTTGCGTCCCTTTGGCCGACGCCGTTCGCCGCGCTCGCGGCGTGGTGAGAATGCCAGGGGATCCTCAGGACGAAGCCACACCCAGCCCCGCACGGTGATTTCGCCGCGCTCGGTAAACTTGATGGCGTTCGAGAGCAGGTTGGTCGTTACCTGTATCAGCCGGTCATAGTCGCCCCACACCCAGGGCAAGTGGGCCGGCAATTCGACCTGGATGGACAGGTTCTTCTCTCGGGCCAGGGCGCCAGTGGCGTTGACCGAGTCGTCGATCACCTTGGTCATGTTGACATTGACCATGTGCCACTCGAGGCGCCCAGATTCCATTTTGGCGATGTCCAGCACATCGTTGATCAGTCGCGTCAGGCGCTGGCTCTCACTTTCGATGATGCTCAAATTTTCCATCATGCGCTCGGCGGCCCGGCTGGCCTGTTTGTCAACAGCAATGAGTGGGCCGATGCGCCGTTGAAACTCGCGCTGGATGAGGTTGGCAAAGCCGAGGATGGAGGTCAATGGGGTGCGCAACTCGTGTGACACGGCAGAAATGAATTCGCTCTTCATCCGATCCACTTTGACTTCGTGAGTGATGTCGCGCAAGACCGTGACCACGCCGGTCACCTCCCCAGCCTGAAGCGGATCGGCCTCTTGGCGCGTGCGCAGCGCCGAAGCAGTGGCTTTGAGCACCCGACCATCGGCCAACTCGATGTTGGCTGTGGCGGCCTGTTCAGGCTCGGCCAATGCCCTGGCGATGACCTGGCGCAGCGCCGCCGCTGAAAAGGTGCCGTCCAGCAGGCGTCCGCGCAGAGAGCGGTTAATGGGCAATCCGGCGATGGCTTTGAAGGCCGGGTTGGAGAGAATAATCCGCCCGACCAGGTCGGTTACCACCAAGCCGTCGGCCATGTGGGCCAGGATAGCATCTAGCCTGGACGATTCTTCGGCCAATTCCTGGCTCTTGCGACTCAGCGCCCGGCTCTGTTGTTGCGAATCGTAGAGCAATCGGGCGTTCGAGACCGCAATGGCGGCCTGGGCAGCTACGGTCCGGCACAATTCTTGCTCTTCTGGGCCGAATTCGTGAGGATGATGCAGCACGTCTAGCCCGATAGTGCCGATGACTTGGTCGCGCGCAATCAGCGGCGCGATGAGAATAGCGCGGATGCCCACTTCTTCTAGTGCAGCGTGCACAGGGGCCAGCATAGGTTCCTGGCGAATGTCGTTCACTGCGAGGGGCAGCTTGGTGTTTAGCACGTGGTCGATGGCTGGATTGTTGGTGCGGGGCAAGCGCATGCCCAGGGTGCCGATCTCGGGATATTCGGCGACCACCACGCCTTCAGCCGCTCCTTGGTTAAAGATCAGGATGCCGCAGTGATCCACTTGCATCAGTTGGACCATGTGGCGGGCGGTGGCTTTGAAAATCTCATACGGGTCCAGCAACGCGGTCAGATCGGTGGAGATGCGATTGATCATCAGTAGATTGCGGGCGCGTTGTTCGAGGGCATGGGCGCTGGTCATCGTCTCTTCGAGCAGGCGCGCGTTTTCAATGGCGGCAGCGGCCTGGCTCGCCAGGGCCGATACGGCCTGGACGTCGCGTTCGTCGTAGGCGTGGGGGCGCTGGCTGTTCACGTATAGCACGCCCATCGCCTGCGTGCGGCTGATGACCGGCACGGCGATGATGGAGTGGATGCCGCTCTCCGGAACGACCGGGGCGACCAATGCGTGCTGGCGCGCGTCGTGTACCAGGATGGCTTGCTGGCGCGTGAAAACGGCGCGGGTCATTCCTTCGGCCTCCATCTCAGGACCGGGTTCCGGCGCCCGGAAATGGTTGCTTTTTGACGGCGCGACGTCGTAACCCCACTGACTGGCGCGCATAAAGGTATCTGAGTCGGGATCATAGAGAAAAAGCGCCACGCTATCCGAGTTTGTGATATCGCGGGCGACCTGGCAGATGCGGTTGAGCACCTGTTGGAAATCCATGCTGCTGGCCAGGGCCAGACTGGCTTGATTGAGCTGGCGCATTTGTTCCACCCGCCAGCTCAGCTCGCTTTGTTGCTGCGTGACGGCCTGACGCACTTGATCAAAGGCGGCGATCAGGTCGCCTACCTCGTCCAGCGATAGGGGGAGCACTTTGTCACCCACGTGCCCGCGACTGGCGATGTCCAGCAGGCGGGCCGTGACGTATTTCAGGTCGCGCGTGATGTCGTCGGCTAGGTAGCGCACTGCGAGCACCGTCGTCGCCAATACAACGACGCCAAACACGAGCAAGGTGACGGTCGTGTTACGCACGGTGGACGTGTTTTCCGGCGTCAGTTGATAAGACACTATCAAGCGCCAGCGACTGGCCGGGCGCTCAATCGGGAAGGCCAGCGTAAATTGTCCCTTGCCTTCCACTAGTTCTCCCCAAGCCAGAGCGTTTACTTGTTCTGGAAAATCGGTCTCTACTGAGACTAACTCATCACCTTCGGGCGTGACCAAGCGCAGCGCCGCGCGGTGTTGGTGGACAATTTCAGCGTCTCTGATGAGCGCGATCAGCATCTCGTCGTTCAAATAGGGGGCAGTCGTGTTGAGTGTGTTGGCCCATTGACGGAATTGGTCGGCGGCGCTTTCGATCGCGGTGCGGCGGACTTGGTTGAACGCCAGCACGCCCAAAAAGTAAAACACGATAAAATTGAGCCCCAACACAACGACAGCCAGGCGCAAACCGATGGTGTAGCGCTGTCCGGGGTCTTGGCCCGCGTCGGCGCGCGCTCCCCAGCGCGGGGCTGCAGCGACCAGCACGGGCCGCAGCAGGCGACGTGAGAGCGTCGAAACGACGAGTGTGATGGCGACACAAGTTGCCATTAGCAGGAGCGAATGAGCCACGTGCACCGAGAAACCGTCGTCGGGCCGGCAGATCAGTCGTAAAAGGTTGACCAGCAGTAGAATCAGACCTGTCAGGATCAGCGGCGCGCCCAAAATGTGCACGGGTGCGCTAAAAGCCCGACTGCGGGCCTGTTGGGCCAAGTCGGACGATGGTTTTTGGCCGGATCGGACGATCTGCCCGAAACGGTGAATGGGCGACAGGTAACGGTGTAGCGCGCCAAGCAAAAAGACCAGGGTAGCGATGAGCAGCAAGGCGTTGCGCTGCATCTCTTGTGTGGCCCGGGGAGAGAGATGAATAAAGGCAGGTGTGATCAGCGTAAAAACGGCCAGACCTACACAAGCCGTGGCGCTGGCTGTCAGGAGGATGTGGCGTCGAATAGAAGAAATATCGGGCATGGCCGCATTTAGAAAGTCACGGGAGGCTGATGTTCAAAATAGTCCCGGCGCGCTCGATGAGGTAATCTGGGTCGAAGGGCTTGGTGATGTATTCGTCGGCGCCCACTTGTGCGCCCCGTTGCCGGTCGATTTCCTGGCCCTTGGCGGTAAGCAAAATGACGTAGGATTGTTGCAGCGAGGGTTCCGACTTGATCCGCTCGCACACCTCATAGCCGCTCATATAGGGCATCATCACGTCTAGAATGACCAGATCGGGTTTTTTTTGTTGGGCGATGTCCCACGCCCCTTGACCGTTGGCCGCAAGGATGAGCTCGACCCCGTGATCCTCTAGGTCTTCTAGGGTTTGTTCCAACAACACACGAATGTGCGGTTCGTCATCTACGATCAAAATCCTTTTTGACATACACCTACTCCTTGGACATCGGTTTGGGTTGAACACAGGCGCATATATTTTACCGCTCTTGGTCTGATTCTGCATTACAATCCAGTTACAGCTTGTGCACCTCTTGTTAGGCGCCGGGGGCCAGCAGTGTTTGCAAGTGAGGCAATTCCTCTTGGGCGGCGCGCCGCCCAAGAGCGATGAATTCCGTCGCGTGGTCGAAAGCGGCCGCATCCAAGTGCGCGACCGGCGGCGCGATGAGCGCGTCCAGGTGGCGCAGGCAGGGTTGGAGGGCAGTGTGGGCGAGTTGATCGCGTAGATGCAGCCACGTCGCCGTGAGATCCAACCGGCCAGATTCTGTGCGGGACAAGACAGGAGATGGTATGACACTTACGCCGATGACGATGTCGGCGCCGTGTTGGATCAATACGTCGCCCGGCAGAGGATTGATCAGGTCGCCGTCTACCAGCCAGCGCCCTGCGTATTCTACAGGGGCTACCAGCCCGGCCATCGCCAGCGAAGCTTCTAGTGCGGGCGCCAGGTCTGCCTGACTCATAGGGCTGGTCTCGTGTGTCTGCAGCTGCGCGGTCCTGTGGGTCTGGCTCAGGATGACCGCTTGATTGCTGGACAGGTCCGCTGCAACTATGTACAGGGGGAGGCGCAAATCGGCGAGAGTGCGGTCAGATAAGAGCTTGTGTAGCGTGTTGCGCGCCCGCTTGGCCGCGTACGGCGCCGAGCGCGAGGCTGGACGCAGGCTAAAAGACTCCTCAAAAGGGTTCAGGTCGCGTTCGCGTTGCTGCCACAGATCGGCCAACTCAGTGGGTGAAAAACCGGCGGCGTACAGCCCGGCGACAACAGCGCCTATGCCGGTGCTGGCGATCATATCAATCGGGATGTGTGCTTCTTCCAGAGCTTGCAGCACACCGATGTGGGCCAGCGCCCGGGCCGCCCCGCCGCTCAACGCCAACCCGATGACCCGCCCCGTCAGGCGGCGGGCCAGGTCATCCAGACGGTCGGGTGAAGCAGTCCATCGCTTGCGGGCGGCGGCGATGACCCACGGGGCTGCGGCGGCGCTCAAATCGACCACCAGCGCGACCTGACCTATCACGCTCATCACGGGCGGGTGCAGCTCGACCGGCGCCGCGACGAGCACGCGGTCGAATTCCTGCACGCCCTGGCGCAGAGCGGCGGCCAGTTCTTTGCCCTCTAACCCGGCGGCCGGGCGATACTGGATGCGCTCATTGGGAGCGCCTGGCCGGGCGGGGGAGTGCACGTCTAGGATCAAGATGCGCTCGCGCGTGTAGCGAGTGATGGCTTGCGCCAGCTCGGGCGCGGCCTGGCCGATAACCAGCAACGGGTTGAGCGTTTTCTCGGCGCGGAGGCGTTTCAGACCGCGCAATTCGCGCTCGATCTCGCGCCGGACCGACAATCCCGCGGCCGGAAAAGTGTGCAGCAGGCGATCCAGGTCGTCTTTGTGGAGTGACCAGGCGATCACCGGCTCAGCGGCTCGCGCCGTCGCGCAGCGGCGCTCGCCTAATAGCACGGCGACCTCGCCGATGATGTCACCGGGTTTGCAGTTCGCCAGCACCACCGGCTGGCCATCGGCGTCGCTGGCGACCAATTCGACGATCCCGGCCTCGATCAGGTACATCGTGTGGCCCCAGTCGCCGGCCTGGAACAGGCGCTCGCCGGCTTCAAACTGTTCCAGTTTGAAGGCCTGGGTCAGTTCGGCCTGTTCCTGTTCGTTCAAGTGGCGAAAGAATTGGATCTTCCATTTACCCTCGAGAACTTGCCAGATGCCGGGAGGTAGGCTGCGCGCGTGACGCCGGGCCAGGTGCACGCGATAGTGTGTCTCACCGTCGATTTCGAGAGTTTCGAGCCAGCCCTGTGCAGTGAGCAGCGCCGCCTGACCGTGCACGTCGCTTTCTGGGCGATGCAGCGCCGCCACAAGCTCGTCTAACGTGACCGGCTCACGTCGCATCACCTGGTTGACGAGTTGGCGCAGGTCGTCGGGCAGGGCCAGGATTTCCAGGCTGCTGACGCCGCTCTTGCGCTTGCGGGTGTAAATTTGATCGCTGGTGAGCCAGGAAAAGGCTTGTTCAGTCATCTTGTTTCCGCGCCGATGATTTTGTCGCCCAGCGCCCGGAGCCCCTGGGAAAACAAATGGTGGGGCGCTTGCAAGATAAACAAGCCCGAGCTGGCCAGTCGCACCAGCTCGGAGGCCAGCGGCAGGATCGCTCCGGCCTCGTGCCCATAGGTTTCGCGCAATTGTCGGCGATAGCCTGCAAACACCTGAGCGATTTCCGTGTCGTCGCCGCTTTCCAGTAGCACTTTGTTCAAAACGAGGATCATTTGCGGCACGCCTAGCTTTTGGGCCACCTCAAGCGTGACGCCCGTGCCTTGGAAATCTTGCGCGTCGGGCCGCAGGATGACCACTAGCACGTGTGAGATGGCAATGGAGAGCAGCGTTTCTTCATTCAGGCCAGGGTGGGTGTCGATGAGCAAATAGTCCAGGTCCAGAGCGCGGATCAGGTCTTTGAAGCCGTCTTTGAGCTGGCGCACGTCGTAGGCTTCGTGGAGCACGCGCGAGATGTCTCCGGCGTTCATACTGGATGGGGTCAAAAAGATGCGCCCGCCGCTGTGGGTCAGTTCTGGGGGAGTGACGTCAAAGGTGGCCTCCTCTATCGGACACTGACCCCACAGGTAATCATTGAGCGTATGTTTGATCCGCCGCTCGGCAAGCTGAAAAATGGCGTGGATGCCTGGCGATTGAATATCAGTGTCGATCACGCCCACGCGACGACCCGTTTGGGCCAGGTAAGCAGCAGTGTTGGCGGTGATGTTGGATTTGCCGGTGCCGCCGCGAAAAGAGTGTAGTGAAATGACCCGAGTCACATACACCTCCGAGTAGACTAATCGCGGATTGCACGGATGATACGGATTTTTCTACTCAACGGACGTCCGGCTTGAGCCGGGGCATCCTCGCTAAAGCGAGCCATCCTGCATTCTGCGTCATCCGTGACATCAGTGGTTCTCAATCTTGTTCAAACTCGCGCCGCATCGCTGCAGCCGCTTGTTGCAGATGTGCGAAATAGTCGGTGGCGGTGATCGAAGCGACTTGTTGTTGCTTGCGCATTTCGTCGATCTCGATGCGCAATTCTTGGATTTGAGCTTTGAGCCGGTTTTCGCGGATCTGAATCTCGCGGGCGGTCTCGATGGCGATGGCGGCTTGCCAGGCCAGCGCCGTGAGCAGTTTTTGATCGCTGGCAGTAAAAATGTCGCCTTGTTTGTTATAGAGCACCAACGCGCCCGTGCTTTTGTCGCCCACCGTCAACGGAGCACACAGGATCGATCTCGCACGTGTGTCGGCCGGGCCGCAGCGTGGGTCGGCGGCGACGTCGTTTACGATGACCGGCTGTCTGGCGCGCACTACCCATCCGGCGATAGTTTTGTCCGGCGAACAATACCTCTCGGCGGGCACAAGTCCCTGAACGGCCTGGATTTCAAAAGCCGTCCGGTCAGGCGCAAGTAGCAAGAGCGCGCCGCAGGTCGCCTGGATGACGCGCGTGCTCTCGTTCAAGACCAGTTCGCCGATCTGGTCTAATTCCAAGTGCGCGCCGATGGCCTCTTGCACATGGTACAGCAGGTTGATCTCGCGATAGCGCTCCAGCGTTTCTTGGGCCAGGTTACGGTTGCTGATAACCTGAGCAATGTGTTGCTCAATCAAGGTGGCCGCAGCATCCAATTGGTCGCCGGGTATTAGATCGCCGGACTTGGCGGCCACCAGATACCCGATGGGCGCGCCATCAACGGTGAGTGTCCGAGCGAATGTCTGGGGCGGGGGTGTTTCAATGGTCGCCGCGTCTGTGAGTGATTGCCCCGCCATATTATACACTTGAAAAACCGTGGTGGGGTGCGCCAGTGCCGCCAGGCTGTCGAGCAGGGTGCGAACGATATTCTTTTTTAGTACTTTTTTTAAATCGGGATGTTTCAAGCGCGCATCTCCTGCCTGGCTGATTCATGGTCAGTTTAGCACAAACCTGTGGGGTGGTCAACAAAGGTTCGGTCGGGGGTGGTCCTATCGTAGGGCAAATGACCTAGTTCCTTTGCGCTACAAAAGTAGAGGTTGGACTATAGACACCGTATGCTCCCTCTCTTATAATCGAGACATCGTGGCGCAAAGCCTTTTCTGAGGGTGAGGATATTATGCGGACGAGAATTTCGGCGGACAGCATTCGAGGCGAGTTTGTGCGGCAGATCGAATTGATCAGCGGCGAAAGCCTGCTGGCGTGTAATCAATGCGGTAAATGCAGCGCCGGCTGCCCGGTGGCCTTTGATCTGGACGTCTTGCCCAGCCAGGTCATTCGTCTGGCCCAATTGGGCATCCAGGACGTGCTAGATGCGCAGACCATCTGGACCTGTGCGGCCTGCCTGACCTGTGTGGCGCGCTGTCCCAAGGGGATCGACCTGCCTCGCATCATGGAGGCCCTGCGTTTGATCAAAATGCAGCGCGACGGTGACGTTTTGAGCACTAGTCAGTTATCTCCTGAATTTGTGGGAGAGGCGCCCCAACTGGCGCTGATTGGCGGCTTGCGCAAGTTTAGCTCGTAGCGAGGCAAAGAATGGCTTATTCTTATTTTCCCGGCTGCACCCTTAGCACCAAAGCCAGCGGTTACGACCTGTCGGGGCGCGCCGTGGCCGAAGCGTTAGGGATGACCTTTGAAGAGCTGCCGGAATGGCAGTGCTGCGGGGCGACCTTTCCCCTGGCTACCGACAACACCATGGCTCTCATTGCCCCCACGCGGCTGCTGACCCAGGCTCAGCACGCCGGCGGGCACACCACGACGCTGTGCGCGATATGCTATCACGTGCTCAAGCGCACCCAGGTCTTTCTCGACCGCCACCCCGACATGCTGGAACGTATCAACTGGTTCACCGAGGAACCCTACCAGGGACAGACGCGGGTCAGCCATTTTTTGGAGCTGCTGCGCGACGATCTAGGCTGGGAGGCGCTGGCCGAGAAAGTGGTCCGTCCGTTGAGCGGGTTAAAAGTGGTCCCGTATTACGGCTGCCTGTTGCTCCGCCCGGAGAAAGAGATTGGCCTGGACGACGCCGACGCGCCGACCATTTTGCACGACTGTCTGGCGGCTCTGGGTTGCGAGGTGGCTGATTTTCCATATCAAGTCGAGTGCTGCGGCTCGTATCTGGCGGTGAGCAAGCCCGAACTGCCGGAAAAGATGTCGCAAGACATCCTCGATTCGGCGCGGCGGCACGGCGCCCAAGTCCTCGTCACTGCCTGCCCGCTATGCCAGTTCAACCTGGATTACTCTCAGCGGAGTGAAAATGGGCGCTACCGGACGGGTAAAGAGCTGCCGGTGCTGTATTTCACCCAATTGATGGCCGTTGCGCTGGGCCTGGATCCGTCCGTTTGGGGGTTGAGCGGACATTACGTAGACCCCGCGCCGCTTCTGGCAGCCGTCGGCGGTCAGCCGTCAGCCGTCAGCGGTCAAAAGTGAGCATAATGGTGGAGCGAGCCTTAATCATCGGCGCCGGCATTGCCGGCATCCAGGCTGCGCTGGACGTCGCCAACAGCGGCTATGAGGTCGTGCTGGTAGAAAAAGAGCCGTCCATCGGCGGGCACATGGCGCAGCTCTCCGAGACTTTTCCCACGCTCGACTGCTCGCAGTGCATCATGACCCCGCGCACGGTCGAAGTGGGCCACCACGAGAACATCCGCCTGTACACTTACAGCCAGATCGAGCGCCTCGCCCGCGACGAAACCACGGGCGATTTTGACGTGCGCATCCGGCGACGGGCGGCCTACGTGGACTGGGACGTGTGCACTGGCTGCGGCGTGTGTCAGGAAAAGTGCCCCTTTAAGGTCGAGTCGGACTTTGAGCGGGGCATCGGCCCGCGCAAGGTGGTCTACACCCTGTCGCCGCAGGCCGTGCCCAACAAGCCGGTCATTGATGCTGCCAACTGCCGCTACCTACAGAGTAAGTGGGACATCGAGGCGGGGCGCGTCCCGGCGATGGACGCCAAGGGCCGCCCGGCCAAGCCCAAGTGCGGCGCGTGCGAAAAGTTCTGTCCGACCGGCGCCATCGTGTGGGACCAGCAAGATGAGCTTTTCGAGGAGCGCGTGGGCGCGGTCATCGTCGCCACCGGCTACGACCTGTTTTCACAGGCCCGGCTCAAAGAGTACGGCGGTGGGCATATTCCCGACGTGATCGATGGGCTGGCTTTTGAGCGGCTGCTGGCGGCCAGCGGGCCGAGCGCCGGCAAGGTGTTGCGTCCGTCCGACGGCAAAGAACCGAAAGAGGTCGTGTTTGTGCAGTGCAGCGGCTCGCGCGACCCCGAACACGGGATGGCCTATTGTTCGAAAATCTGTTGTATGTACACGGCCAAGCAGGCTATTCTCTACAAACACCGCGTCCACGACGGGCAGGCTTATGTGTTTTACATCGACGTGCGCGCCGGGGGCAAGGGCTATGAGGAATTTCTGAACCGGGCGCAAGAACAGGATGGCGTGGTCTATTTGCGGGGCAAAGTCAGTAAGATTTTCCGCGACGATGGTAAAATCATCGTGCGCGGGGCCGACACACTCAGCGGGCGCGCGGTCGAAATCGCCGCCGACCTGGTGGTGCTGGCGACGGCTATCACGTCGCGCCCGGAGAGCCGGGCCGTGGCCGAGATGTTGGGCTTGAACGCCGACGGGGATGGCTTTTTCACGGCCAGCGACGAAGAGTTGTCGCCGGTGGAGAGCGGCATCCCCGGCATTTTCCTGGCAGGCGCGGCGCTGGGGCCGAAGGACATCCCCGAAACGGTGGCCCAGGCCAGCGGCGCGGCGGCCAAGGTGCTCTCGATGTTCCGGCGGGCCCACATGGAAAACGGATGAATGCGCGAATGAAGAGAGTCGAGCTGAGCATTGACATTGACGCTTATCCGGCCGATATTTGGGCCGTGCTGACCCACCCTGCCGGGTTCACCGATTGGATCCAGGGCATGCAGTCGGTGGAGGTGCTCACCCAGGGCGAATACGGTGTGGGCACGCGCTACCGCGCTGTCGCCGGGACGGGGAAACACACCCTGCAGTGGACGGTCGAAATCACGGCGGTCGAGCCGGAGAAAAGCATCACGTTCACCTATACCGGCGACGTAGAGGGGCGCGGCGGCTGGCAGATCGAGGTCCTGGACGAGGCTGATGTGTGCCGGGTGACGTCGTGGGACGAGTTTGCGCCGCCCGGCGGCTGGCTGGTCAAGCTGTTGAGCAAGTTCTGGCTGGACAACGCCAACCGCGCCGCCCGCTGGCAATCGTTGCAGCGGCTCAAAGAGTGGGTCGAAAGCCAGTACGAATACGTGTACGAGGACGAAGCACAGGATGAGTAGAATCGGCGTCTTTGTCTGTCATTGCGGCCACAACATCGCCGGGACGGTGGACGTGGAGCAGGTGGCTCAACAGGCTCTCGCGCACCCCGATGTGGTGTTTGCCACCGATTATAAATATATGTGCTCCGACCCCGGCCAGCAGCTCATCCGCGACAGCATCAAGGAGCACGGCCTGGACGGCGTGGTGGTGGCGGCCTGCTCGCCGGCCATGCACGAGACGACTTTTCGGCGCACGGTGGAAGGCGCGGGGATGAATCCCTATCGCTGCGAGAGCGCCAACATCCGCGAACAGGTGTCGTGGGTGCACCAGCACGATCAGCCCGCCGCCACGCGCAAAGCGATAGAGATCGCGCGCTCGATTGCCGAAAAGGTCAGCGGGAACGAAGAACTCGAGCCGATCAAGCTGCCTCTGACGCGGCGGGCGCTGGTGGTCGGCGGCGGCATCGCCGGGATGCAAGCCGCGCTGGACATCGCCGACGCGGGCTATCCGGTGGTTTTGGTCGAAAAATCCGACCAACTGGGCGGCAAGATGGCCCAGTTGTCGGGCACGTATCTCAATTTCAACACCGCCCCCGATTTGTTGCAGAAAAAAATCGCTGCCGTGACCCATCACCCGTACATCCAGGTGTTGACCGCTGCCGAGGTAAAAGAGGTGGCGGGGTACGTGGGCAATTTTCGGGTAAAGGTGAATTCCGAGTTTACCTTCGATATTGGCGCCATCGTCGTCGCCACGGGCTGGGAGCGTTACGACCAAGCGCGACTGCCTGAATACGGCGGCAACGGCATTCCGGACGTGATTGATGGGCTGGCCTTCGAGCGTATGCTGGCGGCTGGCCCAGACGGAATCCGTCGCCCGTCGGACGGCCAAGTGCCGCGCGAGGTCGTGTTTGTGCAGTGCGCCGGCTCGCGCGACCCGCAGCGGGGTGTGCCCTATTGCTCCAAAGTGTGCTGTATGTATGTCGCCAAGCACGCGATGGAATACAAAAAGCGCGTGCCCGACGGTCAGGCCTACGTGTTCTACATTGACATCCGCTCGGCGGGCAAGAGCTACGACGAATACGTGCAGCGGGCGATGGAGGAATACCAGACGCTCTATTTGCGGGGCAAGGTTAGCAAAATCTTTCAAGCCCCCCCCCTCTCCCCCGCAAGCGGGGGGGAGCAGGAGGGAGGGAAGGTCATTGTATGGGGCGCCGACACGCTCAGCGGGCGGGCGCTGGAAATCGCCGCCGACCTGGTGGTGCTGGCGACGCCGATGGCTCCGCCCTCTGGCGCGACCGAGCTGGGCCAGCGCCTGCACATCAGCACCGATGCGAACGGCTTTTTCAACGAGGCCCACCCCAAGCTGCGCCCGGTCGAGACGTTGACGGCGGGCATTTTTTTGGCGGGCGCGGGCCAGGGACCTAAAGACATCCCCGAAACTGTGGCCCAGGCCAGCGGCGCAGCGGCCAAAGTGTTGCAACTGTTCTCCCACGCCGAAATGACCCAGTCGCCGATGGTGGCGACGGTGGTCGAAGAGTTGTGCTCGGCCTGCGGCGCGTGTGTGGCGGCCTGCCCCTACGGCGCGCGCGAGGTGCATCCGCTATGGCAAGTCGCCACGGTCAACGCGGCGCTGTGCCAGAGCTGCGGCGCGTGTGTAGTGGCGTGCCCCAACAAGGCCAGCCAGGTGCACAACTGGCGGCCTATGCAGATTATGGCGATGGTGGATGAGGTCATTTGATATGATGGATTTAAAACTCGTGGAACAAGTCAATACCCTCAGCGAGCAGACGGTGCAATTGTGCTACCACTGCCACAAGTGCACGTCGGGCTGCCCGGTGGCCGACGAGATGACCTACGGTCCCGACCGGGTTTTGCGCATGGTGCAGTTGGGCCAAAAGGATGCACTGCTCACCAGCCACGACATCTGGGTGTGCGCTTCGTGCGAGACGTGTGGCACGCGCTGCCCCAACGAGATTGACATCGCCCGGGTGATGGACGCGCTGCGCCAGATGGCGATTGCCGAGGGCGCGGTTATCGCCGAGCCGGACTCGGTCAAGTTCCACCGCACTTTTCTGGCGCTGCTCTCGCGCATGGGCCGTATGCACGAAGCGTCGTTGATGGGCATTTATTTGCTGTGGACGATGGGCTTGATGGATTATCTCGGCCCGGCCGGCAAGATGTTCGTGAAAGGCAAAGTGCCCGTGCTCCCGCATCGCATCAAGGGGCGGGGAGAAGTGAAACGGATTTTCGAGGAGAGCAGGAGCTCGAGGTGAGTTATGGATTTTTCCTACTATCCGGGTTGTAGTCTCCACTCCACCGCCGTCGAGTATAACGATTCGGTAGTCGCGGTGTTGGCGGCGCTGGATGTGAATCTGCACGAATTAACGGACTGGAACTGCTGCGGGGCGTCGTCGGCCCACAGCACCAACCGGCTGTTGTCGCTGGCGCTGCCGGCCCGCAACATCGGCATCGCTCAACAGGCCGGGCGCGACGTGGTGATGCCCTGCGCGGCGTGTTTCAATCGCCACAAGACTGCTGACCACGAACTGCGCACCAGCCCGAAGCGCCGCGCCCAGGTCGAACAAGTGGTGGGGTTCCAATTCAGCGGCGACGTGGCCGTGCGCCCGGTGCTGGACGTGGTGGGCAACGCGGTGGGGCTGGCGCGGGTCAAGGCGCGGGTGCAGCGCCCGCTCAAAGGACTAAAGGTCGTGGGCTATTACGGCTGCCTGCTGGTGCGCCCGCCGGAGGTGACCCAGTTCGAGAATCCCGAACACCCGACCTTGATGAACGAAATTCTCGACGCGCTGGGGGCCGACGTGCGCCAATGGTCCTACGCCACCGATTGTTGCGGGGGCGGATTGGCGCTGACCAAGTCGGACGTGGCGGCGCGCATGGTGAATCGCCTGGCCGGTTTTGCCCGCGAGGCCGGGGCCGAGGCCATTGTCACCAGTTGCCCGCTGTGCCAGGTCAACCTGGAGATGCGCCAGGCTTCGACAGGCTCAGCCGGGGCGGACGGCAATGGTCAAGCGCTGCCGATCTTTTACTTTACCGAGCTGGCCGGCCTGGCCTTCGGGTTGGATGAGGCCAGGAAGTGGTGGGGCAAGCACCTGATTGATCCGACCAGTTTGCTGGGGAAGGTCGGATTGAGTTAGTGTAGGGCAAGATGCCATCTTGCCCCACAAATAGGAGGGCGCACAATGTGGGAGGAGTTGGAGAGGTTTCGCAAAGTCGTCACGCTGGAGAGCGGCGAGCGGGTGTTGCTGCGTCCGCTCAATCGGAATGACGGCCAGGCGCTTATCGGATTGTTCCGCACTGCAACCGACCAGGACGTGGCGTATTTTCGCAACAATGTGCGCGATGAAGCCCTGGTGGCGGCCTGGGCGGAGCAGGTGAACCTGCAGCGGGTGTTCCCGTTGGTAGCGGTGGTGGGTGAGCGCATCGTGGGCGACGCCACTTTGCACGTCGGCCTGGGAGCCAACCGTCACCTGGGGTGGGTCCGTATTTATCTGGACCACGAGTTCCGGCGCAAGGGCATCGGCACCGAGCTGATCAAGGCGCTCATCGAGATCGCCCGGCGTATTGGCCTGCAACAGGTCGTCGCCGAAATCGTCAGCAGTCAAGTGCAGGCCATCAAGGCCTTCGAGTCTTTGGGTTTTCAAAAAGAATATACCCACACGGATTATTACCTCTTTCGCGAAAACGAGGCCTTTGACCTGACCGTGTACGTGCGGCGTTTGGCGCCGCCGCCGGGGAAATTTTAAGAGCGAGTCAGCGAATCGGCGAATCAGCGAGTCAGCGATGACGGAGATAGTGTATGGCTGAATTTTCGGGCAACGGAAAAGAAATGCAATCAGAGTTGCTCTCGGACAACGGCAAAGGTCCGATTGGCTCGGTATTGGTGGTTGGCGCGGGCATCGGCGGCATGCAGGCCTCGCTCGACCTGGCCGAGGCCGGCCTCAAGGTGCATTTGCTGGAGCGTTCGCCGGCCATCGGCGGCATTATGGCCCAGCTCGACAAGACCTTTCCCACCAACGACTGCGCCATGTGCATCATGTCGCCCAAGTTGGTGGAGTGCGGCCGCCACCTGAACATCGAGATCATCACGATGGCCGAACTGGAGGAGGTCGCCGGCGAGCCGGGGCGCATGACGGCCCGCGTCCGCCAGCACCCGCGCTTCGTCGACCTGCAAAAGTGCACGGGCTGCGGCGACTGCGCGGCGGCCTGCCCGATCCAGGTGCCCGACCAATTCAACGCCGGCCTGGCCACCCGGAAGGCCACCTACAAGCTCTATCCCCAGGCCACGCCGAACGCCTTTGCCATCGAGAAGCGCGGCACCGCCCCCTGTCGCCACGCCTGCCC
>DAOTXN010000114.1:0-16114 GCA_034435435.1 Anaerolineae bacterium
GATCCGGGGGCCGACCATTATGAGCAGCAGTATCGTCAACGGGCGGTCAAGAACCTGAAGCGCAAGGCCGTAAAACTCGGCTTTAAGCTCGTGCCGGTTGCTGATGCACAACCCGGCGTTGTTTCTTAGCAGCACGCTACGTCGTAAATCGGCAAATAATTGACAATTCCTCTTAAGTGACTATAATTATAGTCACTATGACTCTCAGACGGCGATACACCATCATCTACGACCCCGAAGTAAAGCAGCACTTGAAAGCCATTGAACGCCGGCATTATTCGCTCATTCGTACCGCAATCGAAAACCAACTTCAGTTTGAACCAGATGTAGAAACCAGAAACCGCAAGCCCTTGACTCGACCAGTTGAGTTCGAAGCTGGGTGGGAACTCCGCTGTGGGCCGGATAATCGTTTTCGCGTTTTCTATCAAGTAGATGTAGAGCAGCGTGAGGTGTATATCCTGGCGATAGGGGTCAAAGTAGGGAATCGGGTATGGATAGGTGGGGAGGAAGTGAGTACATGAGAATTGCATCCGTAGCAGATATTAAGGCACGTTTCAGTGCTTTTCTGAAAGCTAGTGAAGAAAGTGGGCCAGTGGTTGTCACGCGCAATGGAAGACCTGTGGCGGTATTGTTGTCCATTGCGGATGAAGACGAAATCGAGCGGCTGATACTGGCTTACTCTCCCAGGTTTCAGGGGCTCCTAAAGGCGGCTAGGCGAAGGATCGAAGAGACAGGCGGCATCCACCACGATGACTTTTGGCGAGAGGTAGAAGCAGAAACAGATGCTGATGACGTCGGTGTGAGAATGATCACGTGCTAACATCGCGTCCAGCCGACCGCGCTACCGCGCGCACAGATCGGAAGTCACACACGCCTCAAGCGGGTCTTGCGGCGAAGGCTCACACACGCACCCACGCGGCGGCTGACGCTGACCGTTAGCGCGGACGCT
This sequence comes from Anaerolineae bacterium, assembly GCA_034435435.1. Lineage (GTDB taxonomy): Bacteria > Chloroflexota > Anaerolineae > S140-20 > S140-20 > DAOTXN01. Next base: position 950 of record DAOTXN010000114.1, read on the forward strand.
GCGCGTCTTCAGCGGTCAAAGTCACCCTGGTGGATGGGAAGCTGATCGTCACGCCCATTGCCGAGCCGCGACTGACTCTGGCGCAGATGTTGGCGCAGGTGAACGAAGCGAACCTGCATGGCAAAGTTGATACCGGTCCGGCGGTAGGGAGCGAGGCATGGTAGGCGGAGCGGGGTACGTTCCCGAACGCGGAGAGGTGGTGTGGATCACACTGAATCCGCAGGCAGGGCGTCGGCCGGCGATGGTGTTGTCGCCAGCGGCGTACAACGGGAAGATAGGGTTGGCGACACTCTGCCCGGTGACGAGCCAGGTGAAGGGGTATCCGTTCGAGGTGCAGATACCTGACGGGCTGCAAGTCCGAGGGGCGATCCTGGCGGATCAAGTCAAGAGTCTGGATTGGCGGGTTCACAAAGCGGAGAGGATATGTCGGTTACCTGTGCGGACGGTGAACGAGGTGCTGCAAAAGCTTGGCGCTTTGTTGAGCGGGTAGGCGGGTTATCCAGAAGCGGGCAGCAAGGAGCAGAAACACCCAATCGGCGGCTGCGTGCGCAATTGGAGCATAAACCCTTGATAGGCAAAATCATCCTTCTAAACGGGGCTTCCAGTTCCGGTAAATCCACGCTGGCGCGGGGTCTACAGTCCACTCTCGATGAACCGTTTTGGCACTTTTCCATCGATCACCTGATTGCCGCGAACGTCTTGCCGAAGGGACGCATCGAAGACGGAGAGTTTCCGTGGCACGATTTGCGGCCTCACTTCTTTGAGGGCTTTCATCGTTGCCTGCCTGCGCTTGCCGCAGCCGGAAACAACCTCATCGTTGAGCACATCGTCGAGACGGAGGCCTGGATGCATCGCCTCCTGCGTCTGCTCAGCCAAGTTGATGTGTTCTTTGTGGGAGTACACTGTCCGTTGCCGGAGCTCGAGCGACGGGAGATTGAGCGGGGCAACCGAAGGGTTGGTGAGGCACGCGCAGACTTTGAAACGACGCACGCATTTGGCATCTATGATTTTGAAATCCTCTCGACGTTGCCACTTGAAGAAAATGTAAACGCATTGATTGCCGCGTGGAAGGCTCGGCGACGCCCGAGCGCCTTTGAAAAGATGAGGCTAAAGTACTGTAGTACACCCAAGAAGCAAAATCACGTCGAGTCGGCCGGCTACCCTGAATAACCCCCTGTTTTCGACTCATTTGTCTCAAACAGCGCCGCCTTGACCTGGTTCAGGCGCTCCACGCCCTTGATTTCGTGAGGAAATTGAGGCAGTTGGACGATCTTGATCCGTTCGCCGTACTCCTCTTGCAGCAGCCGCAAGTAGGGCGCTTGCATGGCCTGGCGGGCGCGCATAAAGTCCGAGTCGGGGTCGCTGATGACGTGATTGATGATGAGATGGCGCACATCCAGTCCAAAGCGGGTAAACTCGCTCATCAAGCGGCGGGTCTGGTACACCCCCAACCCCTCGGCGATGGTGACGAGCACCAAAGTCGTGTTGTGCGGGTCTTGGAAAAACGCCGTAATCTCTTGCGACAGGTCCCTCCAACTGGCAATCAAGTCCAGGAACGGCGTCTGCTTGAGGCGCAGCTTGTCGCGCACACCGACATAGACGCGCGGCGCCAAACGCAGGTGTTGCAGAAACTTGTGCGGCAGCTCCAACAGGCGCAGCGTGTCGCCGGCGGGGGCTGTGTCCCACACGATGACGTCGTAAGCGTCGCTTTTGACCCGCTCCAAAATGAAATCGAGCATGAACTCTTCTTGAATGCCCGGCGCCATCCCCACGTAATCCACCAGCTCATCGTAGGGCATGTCCACCAGGTTGGACGCGGCCGCGTAGATTTCGGGGCCGAATTTGACCTTCCAGCGCCGCATCACTTCGTCGATGCCGATCTCTAGGCCCCACAGGCCAGGCACGCCGGGGATGGGCGTCTCGCGTGCGCCGATTTGTGTTTCCCAAATATCCGAAAGCGACGGAGCCAGATCGCTAGAGACGATGAGCGTTCTTTTGCCGGTGGTGGCATAGTGTAACGCGGTGGCGGCCGATGTGGTGGTCTTGCCCACGCCTCCCTTGCCGCCGAACATCATCACGCGCGAGTCGGTTCCATCCAATGCTGCGAGCGACATGGTCTTTCCTCGTTAGGATACAGAGTCTTTATGGCGCCGGCATATCTCCCCGGACGATGGGCGCATCCACGATAGGCGTCAGTGTGGGCGATGGCCTACGCGCCATACAACCAATCGCTCTCGATCATTCCCCACACGGCGATCAACACAAAAATGACGAGCAAAAAAGCGATCACAACAAAAGTGGCCATCCGTCGGCTGGAGAATCTCATCATCGTGCGTTACCGATCCAGCGTCGGCGCGGGATCGCTTTGGACGTCGTTGACAAAGAGCATATAATTCAGCTCAACAAGGGGGTCCATGTAGCCCACCACGTCGCCGCGCTGCACCACGTCGCCATCGGCGACGCTGGCGCTGTGCATAAAAGAGTACACTATAGTGGTGCGCGCCGGTCGGTTGGTAATCTGCACGCGCAGCCCCATCACCGTGGCCCGATTGACGTTGACTTCGCCGCCCAGCGTGGCATACACCGGCAACAGGCTATCGCCGGGGGGCAGCGGCGCGATGTCAATAGACCCCATATCGGGGTTTTCGGCCCGCCGCTCCTCAAAAGTGCGTACGACGTGCGCAGGCACATCCAGCGGCCAGCCGCCCACCTGGTCGAGCGGATAATCGGGGATGTTCAGGTCTTGCCAGGCCAGGTCGAACCAGGCCAGAAATTGCTCGGCGGCGTTCACGTCTGGCTCCCAGCGCCAGTCGTCGGCCTGGCGCGTGGCGATGGAAAAGTGCAGGTGCGGCTCAATGTACTGCGTCCAGCGCCCGGTGTTGCCGATGCGCCCCAGCCGTTGCCCTGCCCGCACCGTCTGCCCGTCTGCCACCCACTGCTCGCTCAGATGGCCGTAATAATAGGTGTAGCCGTCGGCGCCGGCGAGCAACAAAGCCAGTCCACCGGCCGGGTTGTCGGCGATAGACACGGTCCCGCTGACCACGGCCACGACCGGCAGGTGGATAAATGTGTCGAACTCGACGCTGTCGGCGGCCAGGCGCCGCGCGGCCTCGATGTCCACGGCGTTGGACCCATCCCAATGATAATGCGTCCAGGTCATCAGAGCCAGGTCTCCGGCGACCGGAAAGGCGTGCTGGCCATCCATGCTCAAGGTGAGCGTAGGTTGGGGAGTGGGTCGGAGGGTGGGCGGGATAGTCGGCTCGCGCTGTGCGCGGGTCGGTTCGATGGTTGGGTCGCGCTGTGCGCGGGTGGATGACGCCGTGGGAACAGTTGACACGGTCGGCGCTGCGCTGGTGGGCGGCATGACAGTGGGCGCGGAAAGCGGGGTGAAACTGGGCGCCAGCGTGGGTGTTGCAGCCCCACAGGCCGCCGATAATAGCATGAGTAGAGCCAAAAAGTTACGCACATTGATATGGTAACACCAAGCCGTGCAACTGGCAAGCTTGACCTGGCCCGGCTAGAGGGATATAATCCAACCATCAGCGGTCGGCCAGGGGCCTGATACCTGCGATGGGAGGCGCGCGATAAAAACCAGAGCTTTACTTGTTACTGTAGTGCTATGGGCCGGCGCGACGCTGGCGTGCGGCCTGGGCGGCTCCCAGCCTACAGGCACGCCGCCAGTGGTCCAGTTGATGCCCGACCTGGCCGGGTTCAAGGTGATTGAAGGCCAGGCGGTGCAGGAATACATCGCCAACCTGGCCGAAGGCGGCGCGCTGTTAGCGGCCAACCCACAGATGGTTTTGCTCATCCAGCGCGTGGACAGCGCAATGGCGTGCTACCAGAAAGCCGGCGCGTTGAGCGCCCGGGTCTTTGTGGACGAGGAGTATCCCCTCTCTTCCGGCGCCATCGCCATCGCCGACCGCAACCGCATGTCAGACCCCACGATTTTATTCGACTGCATCGGCGGGCAAATCTCGCCGTTTTCCGCCCAGCCGGGACTCAGTCCGTGCAGCCACAGTTACACGCTACAGCGTGACAACAACGAGTTCTATATCCTCTATGTTGGCACGACTCAGGAAATCTGCCAAACCTTCTGCCAGAATCTGGCAAGCTGTACCGGCCATTAAAAGGAACAACTTGACTGCATCTGTACCCAGCCACACCGACATCCAACGCGAACTGGCAGCCGCTTTCGAAGCAACGCGACGGCTGCGACGTTACGTCCCCGCCGCCGTCGCCGAAGCTGTGCTGCACGACGAGCAGCGCCTGCGCGGCGAGCGCCGTGAGGTGGCGGTGCTCTTTGCCGACGTGATCGATTTTACGCACCTGTCTGCTTCGCTGGATGCAGAGCCGGTTTTCGACCTGATCAACGATCTCTTGGGCCGGTTGATGGATTGCATCCACCGCTACGACGGCGTGGTAGATAAATTCACCGGCGACGGATTAATGGCCGTCTTTGGCGCGCCCGTCGCTCACGAAAACGACGCCGAGCTGGCCGTGCGGGCCGCATTGGACATGCAAAAGGCCGCCGCCGAATTCGAACCCATCGCCCACGCTCAACTGGGCGCCCCGCTCAAGCTGCGCATCGGCATCCACAGCGGCCTGGCTATCGCCGGCATCCTGGGCACTGCAGAACAAGCCGCCTATACCGTTATCGGCGAGACGGTCAATCTGGCCGCTCGCATGGAGGCCCTGGCTCAACCGGGCTGTGTGCTGGTCAGCTCGCGGGTCTACCATCAAACGCGCGCCCTGTTCAATTTTCAGGGGATGGGAACCACCCATGTCAAAGGCATTGACTGGCCCGTCGCCGTGTATCAAGCCGTCGGAGACCGGTCGGAGCCATTGCGCACGCGCGGCGTGGCGGGCGTCGCCGACGTTTTCCTCGGCCGCGACGCCGAGCTGGAACAATTAAAGACGCTGCTGAATGCTTTTCTGGACGACCGCCACGGTCGAGCTGTGATCGTTCAAGGCGAAGCCGGGATGGGCAAGTCGCGGCTGGTTTCAGAATGGCTTGCGGGCATCACGCCCGAACAGGCGGCTGTCTGGCAAGGCCGTGGATTGCCTTACGCCCAAGGCGTGGGTTATGGCATATTTCGCTCGCTCTTGCAGAACGCCCTGCGCTCGTCCCCGGCCGGCGCGGCCTGGGACACTCACGTATCGCCCACCCTGCGCCCCCTGCTGAAACAGATACTGGGTGAAAAGCTATCGCCCGACGAGCAGAGCAACCTGCGCTTTTTAGAGCCGGAGCACATCAAGCAACTGACCGCCCTTGCTCTACGCGAATGGTTGTTGGGCGAAGCGCAGCAACGACCCGCGATCTTGATTCTGGAGGATTTCCACTGGGCCGACGACCTCTCCCGCGACTTGTGGAAATCATTGCTCGGCCTAATAGACGAGGCCCCGGTCCTGTTTTGCACCATCACACGTCCCCAGCCCGAGGCGATGGCAGAGCTTGACCTTCTCCGGCCTGAAGGTCCACTGGCAGCGCCGGTGACGCTCTCGCTTACCGTGGACCCCCTCTCGCCCGAACAGAGCCGCGACCTGTTGGGGCATCTGATCGTCCTCTCTGGACTACCGGAGCCTTTTGTCGAAACGATATTGACGCGCGCGCAAGGTAATCCATTTTACATCGAAGAATTCGTGCGCATGCTCATCGAAAAAGAAGTACTCGCCCTGCGAGACGGTCGATGGCACGTCGTATCCCAAGTGACCCTCCAACAACTCGAAATTCCTACTTCTCTACGAGGATTGATGCTGACGCGGGTCGACCGCTTGCCCGAAGACCTGCAACAAGTACTGCGCAACGCGGCCGTCATTGGCCTGCAATTCAGCGCCGACCTGATCGAGGAGATACTGCGCCGCCTGGCTGGCGCTGATAGCGTCTTGCCGGCGCTAGAGCGTTTGACCGATCTAGGGGTGTTGGTCAAACAGCCCGAGGTGGGCAACCAGATCTATGCCTTTCGCCATCTACTCACTCAAGAGACGATCTACGAAAGTCTGATGCGCAGCCAACGCCCCACCCTGCACCAAATTGTCGCCGAGTGCATTGAAAAGCTCTACGCCGGAGATCTCGAACGGCAGACCGAGGTTTTGGCTTTGCATTACGACCGCGCTCGCGTGCGTGATAAAGCTATGCTATATGCCTTGTCCGCCGGCGAACGCGCCCGCGCACGCTTTGCAAACCACGAAGCCCTCGAATACTACAGTCGCGCCTTGCAGTTGTCTCAACACTTGAGCGACTTTGAATCTGAGCGCTGGCAAGCCATCGTAGGATTGGGCCAGGTCCAACAGCACATCGGCCAGTACGAAGAAGCGATTGCTTGCTACCAGGCCGGTTTGACGGATTGGAAAGACGCCCCTCCCGTGGCCCGCGCCCAAGTCATGCTCAAGCTGGGCCAAGTCTTGGGCGACAAGCGCGGCGACCTGGATCAGGCCGAACGGTGGCTACGCGAAGGTCTATCACAACTGGCCCTGGCCCACGCGGACATGCCCGATTTGCTCGCTCAAATTCACTCCGAGATGGGCTGGATCAGCCTGCGCAGAGGCGATCTGACCGAGGCCCAGGCGCGACTGGAAAGCGGCCTGGCGCTGGTAGAAAGCACAGAGCATCTCAACGTCGTCTCGGCGATTCTCAACCGCCTCGGTTTTGTGCATTACCATCGCAGCGAATGGGAACAGGCCGTCGCGTGCGTCGAACAGGCCCTGCGTCTGCGCGAACAGTTGGGCGACATCGTCGGTTATGCCCGCTCGCTCAACAACCTGGGGATCCTCAAACAAATCAGCGGCGCTTGGGATGGCGCGCTGGCCGATTACGAACAAGCGGTCGAGCTACAAGAACGCATCGGCGAGGTCGAGGGGCTGGCTCTGGCCTGCACCAACCTGGGCGTGCTGTATACCGAACGCGGCGAGTGGAGCAAGGCCGAGGAAAACCTACAACGCAGCTTTGCCATCGCCCAACGCATCGGCCACCCCCATCAATTGGCGCTGGCCCACACCAATCTGGGACGGCTCTATCTCTTGCAAAAGCGACTGGCAGAGTGTGCGCACCACCTCGACGCTGCTATCCCGCTATACATCGAAGCCGGGGCGCGCGCCAATCCCAGCCTGAGCGACGCCTATTACTTGCAGGGCCGGCTGTGCCTGGAACAAAACCAGCCCGATACCGCCGCCGCTTGGGCCGAGCGCAACTCTGAGTTGTTGCGCGAGATGAGCGGCGCAGAGAACGGCGAATCCATAGAATGGGGCCGCCAATTACGCCTGATGGGGCGTCTCGCCTGGGTACGCGGAGATCTGGTGGCCACACGCCGTTATTTGGAGCACAGCTCCGCCATTTTGCACGCCGTCGGCTCGCAAATCGAAGCCGCCCGCTCTGAATACTGGTGCGGCTTGCTGTTACAACACTTGGCCCAAACCGACGCCGCGAGCGAGAAATTTGATGCCGCGAAACGGGTTTTTGAGCAGTTGGGCGCCCGCGCGGACCTGCAACGGATCGAAAGCCAATTGGCTGCTATGACACCCGCCGCTTGAAGAACGGCGCGTATGGAAACGCGCCCTACCAAAAAAGAGTAGGCCGGGAGATGGCCCCGCCCTACTCGTTTGTGGTCTTGTTCAGTTGTCAAGGATGCTTTTTCTGCGGACCTCCTTTCCACCGTATCACACTATTCTTCTACCCAGCTATTGATCCCTACAGACGCCGCATCTGAGGGCACATTCGCCAGATTCACAAAGTCTTCCGCCCACTCTGGGTCGCCGACGCCGCCGGCCCAGGCGTTGTAGCCGCCGGCCCAGGCGTTGTAGCCGCCGGCCCAGGCCGAATACCCCCCGGCCCAGGCGTTATAGCCGCCGGCCCAGGCGTTATAGCCGCCAGCCCAGGCGTTGTAGCCGCCAGCCCAAGCATTGTAGTCGCCGGCCCAAGCATTGTAGCCGCCCGCCCACGACTCGTATGCCGCGAGCCAGTCGCTAAACGCGCCGTCCCAGTTCGTGGTGCCGCCCGCCCAAGCGTTGTAGCCGCCCGCCCAGGCATGATAGCCGCCCGCCCAGGCATTGTAGCCGCCCGCCCAGGCCAGATAACCGTCTCCTTCAACCCGAAACTCACCCGTGTCGGGATCATAAACCGTCCAACCTTGATAATGAACCTCGCCGGCCAGGTCGGCGGCCAGGTCCATCCCGGCATTGGCCGCGCCCTCTATATCGGTAAACACGGCATCGGCGGCCCACACACGGCCCGCGCCCTGTTCCCAGATGCTATAGGCCGCCTCGCCGGTGTATTCGCTGAACTGTGGGCGGGCCGTCATCGCCAGGCGAAATTTCACCTCGTCGGGGGTCAGGTCCGGGTCCTCGCTGAGCATCAACGCTACCACACCCGACGTTACCGCCGCCGACATAGAAGTGCCGGTCATCTTGAAATAAGACCTGTCGATCCGGTTCTCAGGATACAACTCATCCAGATAGGTCTTTTTCTTCATCAACGAGATGACGTGTGCGCCAGGAGCGATCAGGTCGGGCTTGACGAACGCATCCAAAGTCGGTCCGGTAGCCGAGAACGGCGGCATATAATCGTCGCCAAAGTACTCCGGCGTATAGTTGTCGGTAAAGGTCCCCACAGTGATGATGTACGGCGTATTGCCCGGCACGCCAATGCTCATCGGATCGGGACCGTCGTTGCCGGCGCTGGCAACCACCACGATGCCCGCGTGCCAGGCCGCCATCGTCGCCAGATTGAGCGGGTCGGCCCAATAAGGCGCATACACCGGCGCGTACAGCGACACATTCAACACACGGATGTCGTATTCGTCCTTGTGCTCAACCACCCACTCGATGCCTTTGAGCACATCGGCGTAACTGCCCACCCCGGTCTCGTCAAGCACGCGCACGGCCAACAGATTAGCCGCCGGGGCCACACCGCGATACTCGCCGTCTTTCCTCTCAAAGTCGCTATTGCCGATGATACCGGCAACGTGCGTGCCGTGGCCGTTGGGATCGCCGGGGGAGCGCGTGATGCGCTTTGCCTTGTAAAACTTGTCGCCGATGGCGTCATAGTAGCCTACCAGCCGATCCCCCCTACCCTCGGGCGGATTGTGCAATTGCGTAAAGGTCGGCTCAATGCCGCTGTCGAGGACGGCCACGGTGACATCCTCTCCCAAAACACCCGCATCCCACACCGCCTGCACGCCAATCGCCTTGACAAACTCGACGTCCACCCGTTCACCTGATTTCTCGACGCGGCGGTTGGGCGTCACCCGCACCACGCCAGAAGTCGTCGCCAATGCGGCCAGCCGATCCCCAGGCACCTGGGCCACGACGGCCCGGATGATGCTCAACTCATCCGTCACCAGACCGCCATTGGCGCGCACCGCCTCTACCGCGTCCCGAACACTGGACGCCTCCACAATCACCGTGACCGCAGGGGATTGGGCCGTCGCCTTTGGAAACGCCCCCCCTGTGGTCATTGCGACGAGCGCGCACACAACAACCAGTGTCACGCCAGACCAGAATGTATGTTTGTTCATTTCCACCTCTCTCAACGTAACTCGATGTGGACAACAAGTCAAAAACGGCTTGTCTATATTGTAGCGCAAGCCGTTGTCGAATGAGTTGGGCAAAAGTTGGGAAATGGTTGGGGAAAAGTTGGCGCGTTGGCCCGGTTAGCGCGTAATGCTCACATCCGCCTCGGTAGTGACAATGATCTGCTCCTCGATGGTATTGTCCAGCAGATTTAGCTCGGTTTCGTTCGCCACAACTGCGACCGTGTACAGAACCGAGCCGGTCAGCGAGGGGTGAAGGGCGATACGCCATACAACAATGGCGCCGCCGCCGGCAGGCAATTCGCCCAGCACACACGCAAACGATTGACCAACGACCCGTTCGATCTGGCAACCCGACGCGACGGCAAGGGTTGTGCTGAGGGGTAGCGCGCCCAGCAGGCTCACGCCGCTGGCGTTTCCCGGACCGTGGTTGGTGATCGTCAACGTAGCGGTAAAGGAAGCGCCGGCTATCGCCGGGGTCGGCGCAACAGATTGGCGCAAAGCCAGGTCAATCGCGCCTCGCACGTTCACCGGTCGCGTCACCTGGTTATCAGCCATATCGGGGTCTGCCGCCTGAGCGACCACAGCGGCCGAATGCGTGATCACACCCATCGCCGATACATCCACTGCGACGACCAGCGTGATCGTGGCGCTCGCTCCGCCAGGCACATCGCCCAGGAAACACGTCACACTGTAGGACAAGCTGGCAGCTTGTCCTACTTGCCCAACCTGGCAGCCCATGCCCTGGCTGGCCGTGGCCGACACCAGGCTCAGGCCCGCCGGCAACACGTCGGTCACGACCACCCCTGGCGCGTCCGACGGGCCGTGGTTGATGATGGGCAGGGTAAACGTCGCCAGCTCGCCTGCCACCACCACCGAATCGGCGGGCAGCGCAGTCGGAGCGGGCGTCACAGCCGGTGACGGTTCTGCGACCGGCGTTTCGACCACGGGCTGCGCCTCCGCCGGTGTGGGCGCCGGCGCGGACACCTGCTCGCCTACGGCAAACAACACACCGCCCTCCATCACCACGTACAGCCGCCCTGGCGCCAACACCCCCCCTCTGACTGCGTCAAAGCGCGGCATATTCTCCTCGCGCTCCAAAGTCACCTGCCAGACCGCATCCTCGCTGTTTGGGGTAAAAGCGGCGCACAGGTAACTCCCGCGCGTTGCGCCGGAATTTCCCACCCCGCACACCAAGGCCGTGGCGTCTTGATCCAGAACCTTGACCAGTTGGCCGCCCGCGAGCGTCGAGCGCAGCGCGCCCAAGACCTGGCCGGTGGGGTCCAGCCAAACCAGACCGGCATTTCTCCACTCCGAGTACAACACCCAGATGGTCCCTTTAGCGGTGACGCCCACGTTGTCAGGAGGCTGCTGACCACTGGCAAACTGGGTATAGTTCCATTGGGCGCTCTGCACGATTTCGACCGTTGTCCCGTTCCGCCGCCACTGCATCACCGTGTGGTCGTCGCGCAGGTAAAGCTGACCATCCTTCCCTACCACGTATTGGTCGGCGTTGACCGGGGATTCAAGCTCTAACAAGGTTCCGTCTTGCACCTGGAACGCATCGTCGGCCCAGAACAAAAGCCCTTCCTCGCGGCTCAACTGCAAGGGCAAAAGCGTGCGAAAGGTCTTGGCGCGCGTTTGCCATAACGCCTGGCCATCCGCCGACAGCGCCTGGACGCTGGTGCCGACGGTGTGGAAAATCGTCCCATCCGGGCCGACCAGCGGACCGACGATGGAGGGTTTGCTCTCCGGCGGCGTGTAACGCCAGCGCAGTGCGCCATCGGGCGCAAAAGCCGAGAGATGGCCCCCTTTGTCGGCCTGGTAGACCTCGCCCGTTGCGCTCACGGCCGGGGACCCGACCGGCGCAGCGGGCAGTGCGGCCTGCCACAGGATGTGACCGGCCGGATGCAGGGCGTAAAAGGTCCCGTTTTTGGCAGCAATGTACACCGTGCCGTCGGCTGCCACGGCCGGAAGGCTGACAAAGCCCGCGTTCGTGGCGTCCTCACTCCATGCCGGGTCGGTAAAGGCCCACGCCACTTGCGCGGGGGGCGGGGCTGTCACCTCGCCAGTCGCGTTGGCCGGGATCTCGGATCCCAGGGGTTTATTCACGACTTGCGCAGAGGTTGCCATCTGCTCGGCCAGTTGGTCGGGCTGACCCCGGCCGATGGCGTATAAAAAGCCCTCGTCCATCGCCGCGTACAAGCGGCCCGGCACGAGCGCCCCGCCGGCCACATTTTCCCCCTGCTCCAGCGCCACCTGCCACAGCGGGTCATCGGCGCCGGGTTTCAGGGCCATGCACACCATGCCTATCCCATGCCCCCACCCGCAAGTGTATGTCGTGGCGTCTTGATCCAGGGCGATGATTTTGGTCTCGCGCTGGGATAGATGGAGGTTGCCCAGCGTGGGCCCGCCCAGCCTGATCCACACAATACGCGTGTCCTCAAGGTTACTGGAATACAACATCCACACCAACTGGTCGGGCGTGACGCCCGCGTCGGTGGGGCCGCCCCCGGCCCGCACGGTGAACTGGCGATAGTCCCAGGTGGCGCTGGCGCCGGTCTGGACGCCGTCGCCCACGAGCTGCCACTGCCAGATTTCATTTCCCAACCGCAAATAGTCTTGCCCATCGGCCCCCGTGAGATATTGGTCATCTACCCCCAGCTCCCCCTGCCACGTCTGGACAGCGCCATCTTGGGCGCTCAGCGCCACGTTTTTGACAAACAGCCACCGACCGTCGGCGCTCAGACGCGGCGGCGAATACAGCGGGTCAGACGTCACCCGTGTGCGCCACAGCCCCTCGCCGGCGGGCGACACGGCCTGCACCGTTCCGCCCCGTACCATGAAATAGAGCGCTCCATTCGGGCCGACGATCGGGCCAGAGGTGGCAAAATCGCCGGCCTCGGCCTGGAAGCGCCAGACCAGCGCGCCGTCCGGCGCAAAAGCGGATAGATTGCCCGCCTCGTCGGTCACGTACACCTGCCCGTCGTCCGACAGGGCCGGCGTTCCCGCGCCGCCGCCGGGCAGCGCCGCCTGCCAGCGCACACTCCCGGCCGGATCGAGCGCGTACAGGATTCCCGCCTGAGACACAATGAATACGCTGCCCTGGGCCGACACGGCCGGGCCGCCGGCAAAGCCGCTGGGGTCGGCAAACTTCCATTGCACTTGCGGGCTGATCGGCTCGTTGCTGATGTTCCACAGCGTGCCCTGCGGGTCGCGCCGTTCGGCCGACCAGGGCTGCCCCTGCGGAAAGGCCGACGCGACCACCTCCTTTTGCGCCTGTTCCACCGTCTGCCAGCGCCAAGCCACCACCCCGCCGACGGTGAGCATGCACAGCGCCGCTAGGGTCGGGTACAAGTAGCGTGGCTTTTGCCGGCGGGCCAGCGGGGCCCACACACGCTCGTACACCCAGTCGCCGGCCGGGCGCGTGACCTGTTCGGACAAGGCTTCGCGGGCGCGCACGAGCCAGGTGCGTTTGGCCAGTTGCTTCACCGCCAGGCGGCGGCGCAAGCCCCGTCCCATCAAATTAAAGCCCAGCACGGTCACAAACACCACACTCCCCACGACGATCATTGCCCACGGCTCATCAATGCGCACCCACGACGTCGCCAGCATCTGGCCCAACTCGGGCGCGCCGCTGATGGCGCGGGCCGCCGTGTCGCTCACCACCACCCACACGTCGCCGCCGATGTAATAACCCAAAAAGCCCAGCGCCGCCGTCACCATCAGCGTGCCGCTGATCTCAAAGGCGAACAGCATCCACACCATGGGCATGATCTGGCGCAGCACGTGGCGCAGGATGACTTGGGTGTCTGATGAACCCAGCGCGCGGGCGGCCTCGACGTACAGTTGGCCTTTGACGATGCGGGTCTGCTCGCGCACCAGACGGGCCGTCTCGACCCAGCCGTTGATAGAGAGGCCGACGACAAAAGCCCACACGCCGGTCTCGATGCCCACGGCGGCAATCGCGCCCAGCGCGACCATGAGCGCCGGCACCGAGAGCGCCGCGCCGATGACGACGTCTATCGCGCGGCCGGTCCAACCCGTGAACCAGCCCGCGCCGATGCCGATGGCCACACCCAGGGCCAGCCGCACCAGCGCGACCGTGACGACCATGGTCATCGTGGGGCGCACGGCCCACAGCAAACGGCTAAACAGATCGCGCCCAAAGTGATCCGAGCCGAGCACAAAACCAGGGGTAAAGGCCGGGAAGGGGGGAATGCGCCATTTTTCGCCGACGCGAATGATGGCGTTCTCTTGCAGCGGGTCGCGTGGGGCCACCTGTGGCCCGATCAGGGCGACTAACGCGACCAAAGCGACGAGCAGCCCGCCGAACAAGAGGGACCAGTTGATGCGCGAAACGTGAAACGTGAAACGTAAAACGTGAAACGTAAAACGTGATGCGTGTTTCGTCATTCGTCGTTCGTCCTTCGTCGCCTAGTGCGCACGCAAGCGCGGGTCGGCCACCCGCACCAGGATGGCGGCGATAAAATCGGTCATCAGGAACAACGCCGCAAACACCATCAATACCGCCGCGACAACCGGCGGATCGAGAAACAGCGGGGCTTGCGCCGGCGACGACCCGCTCGATGGGATCAAGGCCGAGGCCAGCAGGCGGCCCAGGCCCGGCCATTCGAACAGCCACTCCACCACGATCAGCTCGCCGGCCAGCAAACGCACCGACCCGGCGATGGTCAGGATGATGGGGGCCGAAATGTTGCGCAGCGCGTTGTGGCGCAAGATCGTGCGCCAGGTGTAGCCCAGGCTGCGCGCCGAGACCACGTATAACCTGTCCAACTCGTCCACCATCAGCTCGGCCGTCACCTGGGCGATCTGCACGGTCGGGCGGGCCATCAGCGCCAGGGTGGGCAGCACCAGGTGCTTGTCCCAGCCAAAGCCCCGGATGGGCAAGATCATGTGGGTGCCATAGCCGCCTTTTATGAGATAGGTCAATGTAGCAAATATAAACAAGGTGCCAATGAAAAAACTGGGCATGGCCAGCCCTAACGTCGAGATCAAGGTCAGCCAGTTGGCGATGCGTGGTGGGTTGGGGCGGGCGGCCAACAAGCCCAAAATCAATCCCAGAATGACGCTCAACAGCAAGGCCAACGCTATCAAGCCCAGGCTGGCCACCCCTGCATCGGCGATCACGGTGACGATAGATTTTTCTTCGCTGGGGCTGGTGGGGATGTGGCCGAAATCCAGGCGGCGGGCGTTTTCCAGATAGTTTTGGTACGTGGGCAGAAGCGGTGCGGGGTCGGCCAATGAGGCAAAAAAGGGATTACGGGCCGCGCGTAGGGGCCGGGCCAGGTGGGCATAACCGAATCCCAGAAAATGAATGAGCAGTAACGCGACTGGGATAACGGCCAGCCGCCTCAGGATAAAACGGACCATGATGAAATTCTCCGTATTCTGGTGTGGCTCAGGTTAAACAAGAAAACCGGTGCTCTCGGTCTAGTTTTACGCAACGTTAGACGCTTGTCGAACCACAATCCTTCAAAATCAAAACGTAACTGCTCACCCTGGTAGCTCTTTGGACAAGATTTACAGGATTTACAGGATTTTTCCACGAATTCCATCCTGTGAATCTTGTGAATCCTGTCGAATGGCTTTGGGTTTGCCGCTTTTACGCATTTGGGCT
>DAOTXN010000115.1:0-12051 GCA_034435435.1 Anaerolineae bacterium
TTGAGCGACGATTGGCAAGCTCTCAAGCGAGCCGTGGCGAACTTCTTGGATGGATTCCAAAACGGCTCGCTGGAGTTGATCAGGTATGTCGGCTTGTTACCGAATTAATTTTTTAAGGTCCATAAGCCGGACGCCCGTTGATTTCAAGTCCATTTGTGAAATCTGTAAAACCACTGGAATACATAGTCCTGAATCCTGTTAATCTTGCCGAAGGTCCTGTCCAATTGAATCGGAGCCACGCTTATGCCAACGAGTGCTTCTTTTCCTTCCGATTTCGTGTGGGGCGCGGCGACCGCGGCCTATCAGATAGAGGGCGCCTGGAATGAGGACGGCAAAGGCGAATCCATCTGGGACCGCTTTTCGCACACGCCGGGCCGGATTGAAGACGGCAGCACGGGCGACATCGCCTGTGACCATTACCACCGCTGGCGCGAGGACGTGGCCCTGATGCAGGATTTGGGCCTGCGCGCCTATCGCTTCTCCATTTCCTGGCCGCGCTTGCTGCCAGAGGGTCGTGGGCGCGCCAACCCCGCCGGATTCGACTTTTACGATCAGCTCGTGGACGCGCTGCTCCGGGCCGGGATCGAACCCTTTGTCACGTTGTACCATTGGGACTTGCCCCAGGCGCTCCAGGACCACGGCGGTTGGGTCGCTCGGTCCACTGCCGAGGCCTTTGTCGAGTACGCTGACCTGACCGCCCGCCGTTTGGGCGACCGGGTGAAACACTGGATGACCTTGAACGAACCCTGGGTGAGCGCGCTGGTCGGGTATCGAGATGGGCGACACGCCCCCGGTCACACCGACCTGGACCAGGCCTTGGCCGCTGCGCACCATCTGCTGCTGGCCCACGCATGGGCCGTGCCTGTGTTGCGTCAGCACAGCCCGCAAGCCCAGGTCGGCATTGTACTCAACCTGAGCAGCCAGACGCCTGCCTCGCCCAGCGCCGCCGACCGGGCCGCGGCCTGGCAGGCGGATGGGACGCTCAACCGCTGGTTCCTGGACCCGCTGGCGGCGCGGGGCTATCCGGCGGACAGCGTCGCCCACTACCAGCGCCCGCTGGACTTTATCCGGCCGGGGGATATGCAGGCCATCGCTGCGCCGCTCGATTTTATCGGGATTAACAATTACACGCGGAACGTGGTGCGCAGCGACGAGGCGCCGGAAGCCGAGAACGCCCCCCGCACGGTGTGGCCCGGCCCAGAGTACACCGACATGGGCTGGGAGGTCTATCCCGAGGGCCTGTTCGAGCTATTGGGGCGGCTGCATTTTAACTATCGCTTCCCGGCGCTGTACGTCACCGAGAACGGCGCGGCCTACCCGGACCGTATCGGTCCCGACGGGCAGGTGGACGACCCGCAGCGCGTGGCCTATCTCAAGGCCCATCTGGCAGCGGCGGCCCAAGCGGTGACGGCGGGCGTGCCGCTGCGCGGCTATTTCGTGTGGTCGCTGCTGGACAACTTTGAGTGGGCGCACGGCTACACCAAGCGTTTTGGCTTGATCTATGTGGACTATGCCACACAGCGCCGCATCTACAAGACCAGCGCCCACTGGTATCGGCGCGTCATCGCTGCCAACGCGGTGGTGGATTAACCCGCTATGTGCGGCTTTTACGGCATGCCAACCCGCAGCATCGGCAACGCACATCTGCGACTAGAGTTCCTGACTCGGGTCGGCCCACGCATTGTGCGCTTGTTCCTGGCCGGTTCGGACGAGAACCAACTGGCCGAAGCGCCGGATCTCCGCTGGGAGACACCTTTTGGCGACTATCACACCTGGGGCGGACATCGCCTGTGGCACGCCCCCGAGGCCTTTCCACGCACGTATATCCCCGACGATGGCGGTCTGACAGTAAAAGAAACGCCCACCGGTGTGCGTCTGTGCCAGCCCACAGAAGTCCCCACGGGCATACGCAAGTGCGTGGAAATTCACCTGCACGCCGACCGGCCGGCTCTGACGCTCGCGCACCGCTTGCAGAACGACGGGTTGTGGCCGGTCGAGTTGGCTCCGTGGGCCATCACCCAATTGCCGCTGGGCGGCGTGGCTGTGTTGCCGCTGCCGTGTGGGCCGCCGGACGCCGGCAACCTGCTGCCGAACCGCTGCCTGGCCCTGTGGCCCTATACCGTCTGGCCCGACCCACGCCTCGACCTGCACACCGATTATCTGCTGGTTCAGGCTCAAGCTCACCCCTCGCCCTGCAAGGTGGGCTATCTGAACCACCACGGTTGGGCGGGTTATGTGCGCGGGGGTATTTTCTTTTGCAAGCGCTTCGAGCCGCACCCAGATCGCCCCCACCCTGACCTGGGCTGCAACGTTGAGGTGTATTGCAACGACGGCTTTATCGAATTAGAGACGCTGGCGCCGCTGCAACGCCTGGAACCTGGCCAGACAACGACCCACGTCGAAACCTGGGAATTTTATCCTGCTCCAGACATGCCGCCGACCGTGGCTGGGGTGCGGGAGTTGGTGCGGGCGCTCGGCTGGTGAGCGACGCCGTCTATCGGCGCGGCATATCGGCCAGCACGCCCAGCAGCACATCCACTTCTTGGGCGGTGTTGTAATGCGCCAGGCCCACCCGCACCAGCCCGCCCGTACTCTCCAATCCCAGGCGCTCCGTGACAGACAGGGCGTAGAAATTGCCGTCCCACACAAAGATGTTGGCCTGATCCAATCGCCGGGCAATTTCGTTCGGCGCGAGGCCATCCAGTGTAAACCCGACGGTAGGCGTGCGTCGGTCAAAGCGGGCCGGGTCGGTGAGGCCGTAAAAGTGCAAGCCGGGGATGTCCAGCAGCCCGGCGACCAAGCGCTGGCACAACTGCCGCTCGTAGGCCTGGATGGCCGCCAGCGCCGTCTTGAGTTCCAAGCGCCGGCCCGCAAAACCAGGAAAACGGTCGGCGAACGGATCCCCAAAACGCCGGCCCACCGACGCCAGATAGTTCACGGCCGCCGTCGCCCCGGCCAGCGCCTCAAAGCTCGGCGTGCCGGTCTCGAATTTGTCGGGGGGTAGGTCGCCGGCCGGGCGCACCTTGTAGGCCGGCAGCGCGTCTAGCAGCTCGTAGCGTCCCCACAACACGCCCAGGTGCGGGCCGAAGAATTTATAGACCGAACAAACCAGAAAATCACAACCCAGCGCCTGCACGTCGATGGGGCCGTGGGGCGCATAATGCACCGCGTCTACAAAAACCCACGCGCCGACGGCGTGGGCCAGCTCGACGGCGCGGCGCACATCGTTGATCGTGCCCACGGCGTTAGAGGCATGACCCAGCGCGACCAGTTTGGTGCGCGGGTTGATGGCAGCTTCCAATTCGTCCATGTTGAGCGTACAGTCGGCGGGGTCAAAGTCCACCCGGCGCACCACGACGCCCCGCTCTTCCAGCGCGACCCACGGCGCGACGTTGGCGTCGTGATCCAGGCGCGTGACGACGATTTCGTTGCCTGGGGAGAGCGTCCGCCCGATGGCCCGGCTGAGATTGAAGGTGAGCGTGGTCATGTTGGGGCCAAAGACGATCTCGGTAGGTCGAGGGGCGTTGAGAAAATCGGCCAGGGCCTGACGGGCGGCCAGGGTCGTCTGGTCGGTGCGCTGGCTGAACAAAAACGCGCCGTGGGCGTTGCTGTTGGATTGGCTCAGGTAGCGGCTCATGGCCTCGATGACCGAACCATGCACCTGGGCGCCGCCGGGTCCGTCGAAAAAGATGATAGGTCGGCCGTTGGCGGTTTGCTGCAAAGCGGGAAATTCGGCCCGCAATCGGGAGACGACATTATCATTGAGGGACATCGTTCACTCCTTGCTGCGTCTTTCTCCGTTCTTGGCGTCTTTGGCAAAAAAATTCAAGGGGTTTGGTTTTTTGCCCAGCCGAAAACCTCATAGATCACTCTGATCGCGGCAAAAGAGGTCACGTCGGCGTGGTCCAGGGGTGGGGCGACTTCGACGATGTCGAGCGCACGGACCGGCAGTCGGTCGAAAACTATCCGCAGCAGTTCAAGCAGCTCGCGGGTCGAAAGACCGCCCGCTTCGGGCGTGCCGGTGCCGGGAGCAAAGGCCGGGTCCAATCCGTCAATGTCCAGCGTAAAGTAGACAGCGTCCACGCCGGTCAGTTGCGCCACGACGTCCTGAGCGACCGCTTCGATACCCCGGCGGTACACGTCGCGGGCGGTGTGTACGCTGATCTCGGGATGCGCCGCCAGAAACTCCAGCTCGTCGGCCATCCACGAGCGCAGACCGACGAAAACCAGGTGGCGTGGCGCGATGTGGGGCAATTCCAATATCCGGCGGTCGGTGCAAGCGTGGGACCAGCGGCTGCCTTCGTATTCGTCGCCCAGGTCAGGATGGGCGTCAAAGTGGATGACGCCGAAAGAACCGTCCACCGTCCGACTAAAGGCGGCAGCCAGAGGAATCGTAACCGAGTGGTCGCCCCCGATAAAGAGGGCTAGTGGGTGGCGCAGAACTTGGGTGGCCCGCGCCTCCACGGCGGTAAAAAATCGCTCCCAGTTCAAGTCATAGGGCACATCCCCATAATCGCGCACGCGCAGCCCATCCAGCGTGTGTCCTTCTTCGGTGGCGGGGGCCACGTGAGGCGTCAGCTCGCGGATTTTAGACGGGGCAAAAGCAGCCCCTTTGCGAAAGCTGGTAGCATTGTCGAACGGCACGCCCAAAATGCCGACCTCCGCGTCTGGGGCGTCGCTGACCAATCCGCTCCACAGCCAGCGGTGAGGAGGCGTGATGTGCGAGAGGCTCATGGCGATGTTCTCCGGTTTGGAGTGGGGTCGAGTTATTCTTTACTGGGCCGCCGTCCACCAGTTTTAGCATGCGTCGGGTAGGTCTGGGAAAACTCTTCCCAACGACGTTTTTGATCGCGTTGGAGACGCCCGACCTTTTTCTGTAGCCAGTTTTTCCACAAGCTGGGGCGCAACAGCGACCATTGCTCTTCGGCGTTGCTGCCGTCCCCGTTCCCGCTGCCCCGACCAAAGCGCTCGACGACGTACATGTCGGTGATGTTTTGAATCGGCCCGTGGCTTTCGGGGACGAGGATCGTTAGCACCTGGGCGCGTTCGTAAGGCGTCTGATCGGGGGGAGCAGGTACACCCAGCCAGGCCGCAAAGCGCCACATGCGGGCGTAGGCGCGCTCTACCAGACTCATCCCATTCAGACCGCGCCGTTCGGTGGACCAATAAGTCACAGCCACGGCCAGAACAGCGATCACCAACGTCCCTGCCAGCACAAAGAAAACAGGTGAAATGCCTTTATCCGGATTGACGATGGTCGCCTCGGGAGCAGCTCCGGGAGGCGTGTCGGGTTCTTCAGGTAAGAGCGGGTCCCGGTTCTGCTCATCCGTTTGACCCGCATTGGCGGGATTCGCGGGGTCGGTGTTGCTCGGCGCTGGCGGAAGCGGCCGGTCAATCGGGGCGATAACCACGGTTGGCTCGAACTGCACCCAGCCGTACTGTGGAAAAAAGACTTCCGGCCAGCTATGGCCGTTATCGGCCCGCACGCGATAGGCCTTGGCTTCCAGGTTATATTCATCCTGCGCATAGCCATACACGATGCGGGCCGGGATACCCACCGAACGAGCCAACACGACAAAAGAACTCGCATAATAGTCGCAATAGCCGGTTTGCAGGTCAAACAGGACAAAGTCCACAAAGTCCTGGCCTTCGGGAGGGCCTGGCACCGCCAGGTTGTAGCGCAGATTGTGGCGCAGGTATTGCTCGATGGCAGTGGCTTTGTCGTAAGCGTTATCATAGCCGGCCGTAATTTCCTCGGCCAGGTTACGAGTGCGTTCGGTGACGGTTCCGGGCAGTTGCAGGTGCCGGTCTCGGATCCAATCGGGATACTCTGCTCCGGCGGCGCGCAACGTGTCGGGGTCGGCCTGGCTCACCGCTGACACAATCTGATAGGTGTTGCCTGGGCGCAGGGCATTGCGCGCATAGATGGACGATACCGAGCTGACCTGCCCCTGATCGAAGCTGATGCTGGCCTTGACGGCAAAGCCCGGCACCCGCACCGGTTCGGGCGCGGCGTAGAGCTGGGTGGTGTTGGGCAAATAAACCGTGATCGTTTGGGTCATCTCGCGGCGCGTGAGCCAGAAATTGGGGTGGAGCCGCTCGCCCGCCGGCAGGAGCAGTTGCTTGTCATCTGAATTGAGCCACGAGTCGCCTGTGTAGCGATCATAGACCGCGGCTTGCCAATAACGGCCTTGGCCCGCAATCACATCGAACAGCACTTCGTCGCCCAGGTCGCGCGCGCCGCCCAACAGGGCGCGGCTGCCAAAGGGGTTGCCCACGCCACGCCCGCGCGTGTCGAGCGAGCCAAACAGGCGCAGCACTGTGTCGCGCACGCTGTCCCGCGCATCTTCGATGCCCTGCCACACATCGCTGATTTGGGGACTGGCCTGGGCGCCCGGCGCGATGGTCATGACCAGGAGCGCAATGACGGCCAGCGCAGTTCCAGAACGCACAAAATCCAGGCGCAGGTCGGTGGTATAGCTGACGTGGGCGTTCTGCCATTCCAGTTCGTGCAGGTATACGTTGGTGCGCACGGTATACAGCAAGGCCGCCCACACCGCCACGGCTAAAAAGGGCGCCAGCGAAGCCGTGCCAGGGGCCGAAATGCGTGGGTCGGTGTACACGTAATAGTTGACCAGCATGGTCAAGCCTAGAGGCAGGAGCACCCGCCACAAGCGTGGTCGGCGAAACGTGTACCAGGCGGCGATGTGACCCAAAAGCCAGAATAGCGCCGCTAATAACAGTACGAACATCAAGCTGTCCCGGCTGGTTCCGCCGGAAGTGGCTTTGGTCAGCCACGTGGCGACCCGCTCCCCCAACTCCGACAGGCGTTCGGGCCAGCCAGGCCGGTCCACCAGGCGGCCCATCAAATAACCGACGGTGAACAGCCCGTAAGCCAGACTGAACAGATGAGCGAGCATAGCCGGGAAGCGGCTTTTGGAAAGCATAAAGCCCGCCAAAAAACCCAATATAGACGCCGTGACCAGGCTCTCCAGCCCGCTGGTCCAACGGGCCGCCGAGATGGATACCGCCGCGCTGACCAACATGGCCAGCAGCAAAAAAAACGTCGACCAACCCTCTTCGAGTTTCAAACGCTCCCACATCTCTCACCACTCCTACCCTGAACGATTATCCTCTTTAGCATTACTTTTCCAACCAGGCTGTGGTTCACGTTGCGGGCGTCGGATGAAGCAGATTTTACCACCAAGACGCCAAAACACCAAGGTTTTCACGCGCCGCGCCACGCGCCACGCGCCTCCGAGGCGCGTGGCGCGCGGGCTCATCAGGCGCGCAGCGTTGCTCCCAACTGCTCAGCCAGCCGCCGCACGATCTTGTCGCGCAGTTTGTTGGCGTCCTTGTCGGTGAGAGTGCGGTCGTCGGCCTGGAAGGTCAGGCTGTAGGCCAGGCTCTTTTTGTCGGCGCCGATTTGCTCGCCCCGATATAGATCGAACAGGCGCACGTCCCGCAGCAGCTTGCCGCCGCCTTCTTGGATGAGTGTCTGCACCTGGGCCGCCGGCACGCTTTCGTCCACCACGACGGCGATGTCTTGCAGCACGGCCGGGTAGCGCGAAACCGATTCGACCGTGTGGGCCAGGTGGGTGGCAGCCTGGAGTTGCTCCATGTCCAGATCGGCGACCAGGACCGGGTAGCTGGTGGGTTGGTCGGCCAGCTCATAGTTCTCGCAGACCAGCGGGTGCAACTGGCCCAGCCAGCCGATAGGCTGGCCGTTCAACACCAACTCGGCCACGCGCCCCGGATGATAGCTGGGGTGCTCGGCCGGCCGATATTCGACCGCTGTGATGTGCAGCCCCTCCAGCAAGCTTTCCACGACGCCTTTCAGGTCATAGAAATCCATTGGAGTTTCATCAACCTCACCCTGCCAGGCTGGCAACCCGCGCGGACCGGTGAGCGCCAGCGCCAGGCGGCGCGGCTCATCGGGCAGTCGTCCTTCGTCGTTCGTCGCTCGTCCCTCGTCTCCCAAAACGAACACCTTACCCACCTCGAACAGCGCAATGCGCTCTCGGAAGCGGGCATTGTCGGCGACGATTTCCAGCACGCTGGCCAGCAGGCTGTGACGCATAGCCGCCCGCTCGACCGAGATGGGATTGGTGAGGGTCACATAGGGCCGCGTATCCTTTGGCGCATCAGGCGGCAGTACCCGCGCCTCGCGCTCCGGGGTGGTCAGTCGGTAGGTGACCACCTCTTGTAACCCGGCTCGCACCAGCAGGTCGCGCACGCGCTCTTCGACCGTCAACTCCAGGTTGGTGCGCTGGGGCGGCAGCTCGTCGCGCAGCATGGTGGTGGGCAGGCGGTCGTAGCCGTAGACCCGGGCGATTTCTTCGATCAGGTCGGCGGGCAACTCTATGTCCATGCGGTGATCGGGGACGGTGGCGCGTATTCCAGATTGGGTATTGGGTATTGGATATTGGGTGACCTGGAATTCGAGGGATTCGAGGATGTGGGTCACCTCGTCTACCGACAGCGCGAGGCCCAGGATGCGCTCGACCTCGCTCAAGAGGAGTTCGACCGTCACGGGAGCAGGCGGCGCGGGGTACACATCCACCACGCCCTGCGCAACCGTTCCGCCGCCCAATTGGCGCATCAATTCGGCGCCCCGGCGGCCGCCCAGGATGGCCTGGGAGGGATGGATGCCCCGCCCAAACCGGGCCGAGGCCTCGGATGGCAGATGATGATATTGGGCCGTGCGGCGGATGTGATAGAAATTGAAATTGGCCGCCTCTAGCAGGACGTTTTTCGTGCTTTGGCTGACTTCGGTCTCGACGCCGCCCATCACGCCGCCGATGCCTACCGGTCCGGCCATGTCGGTGATGAGAATGTCACCCGGCTGGAACGCTCGATAGACGTGGTCGATGCTCTCCATCCCTTCACCGGGCCGGGCCGGGCGCACGATGATTTTGGGCGTATCATGTCCGCTGCGTTTGGCCCGCTCCAGCAGCCCGTCATAGTCGAACGCATGCAGCGGCTGGCCGATTTCGAGCATGACATAGTTGGTGACATCCACGACGTTGTTGATGGGGCGCTGCCCGGCCAGGATGAGCCGGCGCTGCATCCACAGGGGCGAGGGTTTGATCTCCACGTCGCGGATGAGGTGCGCGGTAAAACGCGGCGACAGCGCCGGGTCTTTTATCTCGACCTGCACTTGCCCCGCGATAGAGGGACCCTCCATCAGCACGGCATAACTGGGATAGCGCAGCCGCCCGCCGGTGAGCGCGGCCACCTCGCGGGCCACGCCGACGACCGAAAAGCAGCGCGACAAGTTGGGCGTCAGGTCCAGGTCGAGCGCCACGTCGCCCAGATAGTCGGCCAGCGGCGTGCCGGGCGGGGGCGCGTCGGCGGGCAGCAGCATGATGCCGGTGTGGTCGGCGCCCAGCCCCAGCTCGCGCTCTGAACACACCATGGCCCGCGACGGTACGCCGCGAATTTTGGTTTTCTTGAGCGTCTTGATGATCGGTTGCTCGCTGTAGGCGTCCCACAGCCGCGCCCCTTCCATCGCAAAAGGGACTTTGAGGCGGATTGGCCCCTGGCCCTTGTACGGGTACAGGTTGGGCGCGCCGGTGACGCAGGTCTCTAATTCGTCGCCGCCGTAATCCACTACGGCCAGCGTCAGCCGGTCGGCGTCGGGGTGGGGCTGGATTTCGAGAATCTCGCCCACGACGATTTTGTCCCGCTCCCATTCTAGCTCCGCGCCGGGAACGCCGACGTATTCGATGCCGCCGACTTCCAGTCCGGCCAGCGTCAGCCGTTCGGCCAGCTCTTCGATGGGCAGCGGAATGTCCACGTATTCTTTGAGCCAACTGATGGGTACTTTCATTTTCGTATCTCCGTGATTGGATATTGGGTATTGGAACGCGCGCCGAATCCCTAGTCTCCAACATCGAATACCGATTTAAAATTGCTCCAGGAATCTCAAATCGTTCTGAAACAGATAGCGAATGTCTTGAACGCCGTACTTGAGCGCGGCAATGCGGCTGGGACCGGCCCCAAAGGCAAAGCCGCTGTAGCGCGCCGGGTCGATGCCGCCGTTGCGCAACACCTGGGGATGAATGATCCCACCAGGGCAGATTTCCAGCCAACCGCTGTCGCTGCACAGCCGGCAGCCCGCGCCATCGCAGATCGTGCAGCGCAGGTCGGCCTCGAGGCTCGGCTCGGTGAAGGGAAAGTAGCTGCCCCGAAACCGAACTTGCGCCTCTGGCCCGAACAGGCACCGCACCATGCCGGTAATGACGCCTTTGAGATCGGGTAGACCGATGTCCCGTCCCACCGCGAACCCTTCCATCTGGTAGAACATCCAATCGTGAGACGGGTCCGGGTTCTCGTGACGATAACACGCCCCCGGCACGATGACCCGCAGCGGCGGCTGGAAACGGCGCATGATGCGCACCTGGTTGGGCGAGGTGTGCGTGCGCAATACCCAGTTTGCCGCTTGGGGCAGGCCGGTCGCCGCCGGGTCCACGTAAAAGGTGTCGTGCATGTCGCGGGCCGGGTGGTGCGATGGGATGTTGAGCAATTGAAAGTTGTATTCGTCGCTTTCAACCTCCGGCCCGGTCATGACCTGGAAGCCCATCTGCCGAAAGGCGGCGGTCATCTCGCGCAGCACCAGCGTCATGGGGTGCAATCGGCCCGTCGCGGGTGTCCGGCCCGGCAGGGTCACGTCAATTTGTAAACGTTCGATCTCGGCGAGACTCGCGCTCGCTTCATGATGCTCATTCATCAGGCAGTCCTCCTATCCTTCAGACCCAGGCCCAGACGGAAGCTGCCCGTCGAGCCTGGTCAAGTTGCGTCTTTTGAGAGCTGCGGGGTCAACGCCCCGCCAGGAAAGGTGAACTGCTGGCGCTCTTGGGTGTGTTTCATCCTAAAATTGCTCCAAGAACCGCAAATCGTTGGCCCAGAACTGGCGAATGTCGGTGATGCCGTGTTTGAGCATCGTGACTCGCTCCGGCCCCATGCCAAACGCGAAACCGCTGTACACGGCGGGGTCGTAGCCGCCGTTGCGCAGCACCACTGGGTGCACCATCCCCGCGCCGGCAATTTCGAGCCAGCCGGCGTACTTGCACACGGCGCAGCCCTTACCCTGGCACAGCATACAGTCCATATCCACCTCGACGCTGGGTTCGGTGAAGGGAAAGTGGGACGAGCGGAAGCGCATTTGCCGCTCTCCGCCGTACAAGCGGCGGGCAAACTCGGCCATGGTTCCTTTCAGGTCGGTCAGGGTGATGCGCCGGCCCACCGCCAGCCCCTCCACCTGGTTGAACTGGATCTCTGAGCGGGCGGTGATCTGTTCGTAGCGGTAGCACATACCGGGCAGGATGACCCGGATCGGCTCCGGGCAGAACTCACGCATGGCGTGAATCTGCCCCGGCGAGGTGTGGGTGCGCAGGATGACGCCCTCTTGGGTCGTGTAGAACGTGTCCCACATGTCGCGGGCCGGGTGGTGCGGCGGCATATTGAGCAGTTGAAAGTTGTATTCGTCGGTCTCTACGTCGCGGCTGCGGTAGACCTGAAAGCCCATCTCGGCAAAGATGGCATATACCTCGCGCAGGGTCTGGGTGGCCGGGTGAAGTCGCCCGAGCTGCACGGGTCGCCCCGGCAGCGTCACGTCGATGGCCCCCTCGCGCAGGCTGCGGACCAGCTCGGCGGCTTTGATTTGCTCGGCGCGGACCTGATAGGCCGCCTCCAGCGCCTCTTTGACCTGGTTAGCCTGCTGGCCGAAGGCCGGGCGCTCTTCTTTGGGTAGTTCGCCCACGCGCCGCACGAGCAGCGTCACCGCGCCTTTGCGCCCGATGGTGCGGGCGTGCCAGTCGTCGAGGGCCGGGCGGGTGTCAATGGTTTCCAATTCGGCCAGCGCGTCGGCGTGGAGTTGGTTGAGTTGTTCGAGCAAAATTTAACCTCCCTTTTCCACTGAAATTACGGCATAGTGTATTTCGATAAAGCCAGACTGCCGCACTGTAATTTGCCGGTTTCTGCATCTTTGCCGACTAGCTTATATCTCGCAAGTAGTATGATTTGCGAAAGCCGGTCAGAATTGTCTTC
>DAOTXN010000116.1:0-5217 GCA_034435435.1 Anaerolineae bacterium
ATCCGGGGGCCGACCATTATGAGCAGCAGTATCGTCAACGGGCGGTCAAGAACCTGAAGCGCAAGGCCGTAAAACTCGGCTTTAAGCTCGTGCCGGTTGCCAATGCACAACCCGGCGTTGTTTCTTAGCAGGCTGCACAGATGAGATCGCGCGTAGCGAGAGGAGATACTTGGTATGAGAAGGAAAGATAATCAGCGGAATATGACCACCAACGACATTGTCCTAATGTCAGTAGAGACCCTCCTGTTTATTGCGCAAATTGTTGTATGTATTTTATTCTACAACTACTTGGGGTTGAATCTGTTGATGTATTGCGGATGGGCTATCTTATTGATAGCCTTCCTCTTGGGCTGGCAAGCCCGTGTTGCGTTTGAGGAAAAAGGCAAGCAAGATGCAGGCGATAACTGGCTGCACACGCGAACAGTCGTCGCAACAGGGGTATATGGTGTAGTACGCCACCCAATGTATCTGGCATTTGCGTTGATGTCGTTGACGCTTGTTTGTCTCTCCCAGCATTGGTTGAATGCAGTGTTAGGGGCGGCGATGGTGGGTTTGATATACAATGATATGTGTCGTGAGGAGCGTGGTAACATAGAGAAGTTCGGAGATGATTACCGTCAGTATATGAAAAGAGTGCCGCGTGTAAATGTATTATTGGGTATGATCCGGCTTGCGAAACGCAGGTAGAAGAGTGCAGCCTAACACGGGGTTGCAGCCGACGTTGCTCCACTGCGCTCCGCAACGCGGCTGAACCCGACCGTTGGGCGGCTATGCTGCGAGGAGGTCTACTTGAGCATTCTATCCAGATTCGTTACCCCCGGAATCGTTTTCATCCTGACGTTGGCGTTCGGCTTTTGGCTGAGCCGGTCGGGCAGGCCGTACAACGGCCTGCTCTTCAACATCCATAAGCTGATCGCCCTGGCCGCCGTCATCGTCACTGTCGTCCAGCTTGTCACGATACTCAAGAGTACTGACCTGTCGGCGCTTTCGATCGCCTTGCTTGCGCTGGCGGCGCTTTGCGTCGTGGGCCTGTTCGTCAGTGGCGCGCTGATGAGCGCAGGCAAGCTTGACCATGCGCTGCTACACACGATTCACCGGGTCGCACTCGCGGCGCTGGTGATTGCCCTGCCGGCTGCAATCTTTTTGCTCGGGAAAAGGCCGTGAAATACAGGCGTCTTGTCGTCACTCAGCGCGGCGGCCCTGAGACGCTGCAAATCATCGAGGACGAGCTGCGCCCGCCGGCGGCTGGCGAAGCGCGCGTGCAGGTGCTGGCGGCCGCGGTTTCCTTGCCCGATGTGGAGGCGCGCTATGGCCGCTCCCCGTTTCCGCCCAAGGCGCCGTTCACACCAGGTTATGCCATCGTTGGCAGGGTGGATGCGGTTGGAGGAGGAGTCACCCAAGCCCAAGTGGGCGACCGCGTGGCCGCGCTGACCGTCTATGGCGGTTACGCCGAGTATGTCTACCTGGCTGAAAAGAAGCTGATCCCCGTCCCGGTTGCGCTTGATCCGGCAGAGGTCGTCCCGCTCATCCTGAACTATATCGTCGCCTACCAGACGTTACACCGCTCGGCGCGAGTCAAGGCCGGGGACGCGGTGCTGATCATCGGCGCCAGCGGCGGGATCGGCACGGCGCTGCTACAACTGGGCCGGGTGGCGGGCCTGAAGATGTACGGCCTGGCCTCGCAAAGCAAGCACGCCATCCTGACCGAGTACGGAGCGACGCCGATTGACTACCGCACGGAGGATTTCGTCCAAGTCATCCGCCAGATGGAACCAGGCAGGTTGGACGCAGTCTTCCACGGCATGGGCGGGGACTACCTGCCGCGCGGCTTTCGCTTGCTCGCGCGGCGGCGTCTGGGTGAGCTACGCCAACCCGCGCAGTCTTGCGGGCATGGCGCGCCTGTTGGGGCGTGTCCTCTGGCGCAACCTGCTGCCGAATGGCCGCAAAGTCATGCTCTACGGGACCGGCGCGTCCAACCTCGACCGGCGTCCCTTCCTGCAAGATTGGGCCGCGCTCTTTGAGTTGCTCGGCGCAGGCCAGATCAAGCCCATCATCGCAGCGCGGTTTCCGCTCTCGGAGGCTGCTCAGGCCAACGCCCTGCTGGAAAGCGGCCAAGTCATCGGTAACATTGTTTTGGTGGCGCCGGAATTGTTGTAAGTTTAAATGTCCAAAAGCCGCCCAACAAGCGCATCCAGCCGACGCCCTCACACGCCTTTTTTCGAGGCGTCATTCGTCTGTGAGGCGATTGGATAGGCAGGCGTATCTCGCTACAATCGGGCGCCGCTGATGCGCCGCCGTTGGGCTGCTACGCCATTGCCCCAGTCTAAAGTTTGGCGCAATCGCCTTACACAGGAAGGAGCTGCAAGGTGGATCATAAGCGATTACTACGACATCTGATTAGCCTGACGTTGTGTGTACTCGCTACCGCATCGGCATGCGGGCCAAGTGAAAGCGGCAGTTCAGCAATACAGCCAGGAGAGTGGGAAGGCACGGGTGATCAGGAGTTCAAGATTGATTTCACTGTCGCGCAGAATGGTAACGCGCTCACCTTCTACGGTTTTTTTTATCCCCTAACCTGCACAAAACCAGGCGGATTCGAAAGTGTTGTGAGCGAAAGCAATGTGCCTTTGAATGGCAGCCAGTTTGAACTGAGTGGTACCCACTTCCGTGTGACAGCCAAGTTCGTCACACCCGAACGGGCTGAGGGAACCTGGACTGTAGAGGCTCATCGCTCACCACAATTTGGTGATTGTCGCGAAACGGATGGAACTTGGGTCGCTAGGCCAAAAGGAGCGAACACACCAACATCTGTTCCACCTATAGCGACATCCATTCCGCCTACCGCCCCACCTACCGCAACATCTGTTCCACCGACACTTACTATCCTCATCCCTATGGACGGGCATTGGACAGGAACCACCAGTTCCGATGAGCCGGTATCCTTTGACATCTCCGATCGTGGCACGGTGGTGACGAACTTCCAGTTGACAACCGGGGGCACGTGTGCAATACCTGGCGGCATTTGTGGCTATAGCATTTTCCCAACCATTTTTGACCCCATAGCCATAACCAATGGCCAGTTTGCCTACAGCAGCAGCACGTACTCTTTCGATGGCGAATTCACCTCCGCCACCACAGTCAGCGGCAACTACATCTTCAAGGAGTACGGAGCGACCTGTATGACAGGCGGGGCTATTCCGCAGTCACATACTTGTTACCACAGCGCGACCGGTACCTGGACAGCCACATTGGCTGAAGATACAACTCACACATCCACTCCCAAACCCACCGTCACTCCAACTCACACACCCACACTGCAACCAAGTGCTACTCCAACCCCAAAGGTTCAAAGCGGCACAGCTCCCATACTGGAGTCTGTGAATCTTCGGTATGATACCTCTTCAGGCAGCCTGGTGGTATTTCAGGATATCACGTTTCACGACCCGGATGGTGATTCCTATTGGGTGGACTACGAATTAGTGCACACAACGGCTGCTGGTGTGGAAGTACGAGGTGGGGCCATTGAGATATCGAGTCGGCAACAAAAACTAGGCGCGACCATTACTGGAGATGGACTTGTGGAGGAAGCAAATATGATGTGACACTTCGAGTTACTATCCTCGATAGGACTGGGAACAAGAGCAATGCCGTCGAATACACAATGAACTGTCGCTAACTCGTGATATCGAGACTTGCCGCCCAACAATGGGTTGCAGCCGACGTTGCTCCGCTCCGCTTCGCAACGCGGCTGATGCCTACCGTTAGCGTGGACGCTGCGCTCGCCACCATAACGGGCGGAAATTGACACTGGCGATGTTGGTTGTAAGTGGATTTAGCCTTATCAACCCGCAATCGGCTGACGCTGGTCGTTCGCGCGACGTTGCGCGTCTGCCCGTTAGCCGCTCCCGCTTGATAGGCGATCCTCCCCTCCTCTGAAAACATAGATCGGTCTGTGGAGCCACCCTCACCATTTTCCTGGTATTCTCAACCGGTTCACTAACCCAAGCACGCGCCCTAGCAGCCTGTCGGAGAACCCTGTAATATAGGGCCTTGCGCCCGTTTTTTGATCGTTTTGCACCCATGTCGGACGCCCACGAGGGGCTAAATTACGTCTCTCCGACAGACTGCTAGCGCGATTAATAGGGCCACAAGTTGCGGGCCTGGCTCGTTCAGCGTATGGCTTGGTCATTCGGTCAAGGGGTTGTCACTCTAAACTTGCCTGTCGAACATGCCAGATCCCGCGCATCATAGACAGTGCGCGGGATTTTTTCTGTGACGTTCTTGACAACAGACACGACTTTTAGTACAATAGCTTTGGAAAGTCATTCTCTAAAGATTATGGTTTTACTAAGAAAGCAGTTCGATGGATCCACAGGCCAGGTTTGAAGAATTGGTGAACAAGCTCCGGGAGCGTGAATATCGGTTGACGCCACAGCGCATCACGCTGCTTCGGCTGTTGGCTGCCAGTGATGGGCATCCCAGCGCATCCCAGCTGTACGATCAGATCAAGGATCAATTCCCGACGACGAGTCTGGCGACTGTCTACAAGACCTTGAATGTCTTGAAAGAGATCGATCAAGTACTGGAATTGGGCTTTAGTGATGGCGACAACCGCTACGATGGCAACAAGCCATATCCCCATCCTCATCTTGTCTGCATCAACTGCCACAAGATCCTGGACCCAGAGGTTAGCCTGGCGCAGAATCTGATTCAAGAGGTCGCCCAGTCCTCGGGTTACCAGATCGTCAGCCACCGACTCGATTTTTACGGCTTGTGTCCTGATTGCCAGGACGGTGCATAGGCAAATCTGTCCATCATCTCTTTTTTACAAGTTGTGGATAAAAGCGTTAATTTTTGAAATATGCTAAAACATAGGAAGGAGGTGATCTATTACCGATCTAGCAGTCTGTCAGAGAGACGTAATTTAGCCCCTTGTGGGCGTCCAACATGGGCGCAAAACAAAAAAAATGGGCGCAAGGCCCCATATTACAGGATTCTACGATAGACTGCTAGTATAAATGCTTGTCACATTGGATGTATTGTGGAACAATTTTGTCCCATTTGAGAGATCAGATTAGATTGAAACTGAAATTACGGCATAGTGTATTTCGATAAAGCCAGACTGCCGCACTGTAATTTGCCGGTTTCTGCATCTTTGCCGACTAGCTTATATCTCGCAAGTAGTATGATTTGCGAAAGCCGGTCAGAATTGTCTTC
>DAOTXN010000117.1:0-20856 GCA_034435435.1 Anaerolineae bacterium
CCTGCATGTAAATCGCGTCCAGGTCGGGGCGCTCTTCGCGGTCCACTTTGACGTTGACGAACAGCGCGTTCATCAACCGCGCCGTCTCGTCGTCCTCGAACGATTCGTGGGCCATCACGTGGCACCAGTGGCAGGCCGAATAGCCAATACTCAAAAAGATCGGTTTATCTTCGACCCTGGCTTTCTGCAGCGCCTCCTCGCCCCAGGGATACCAGTCTACCGGGTTGTGGGCGTGTTGCAGCAGATAGGGACTAGTTTCGTGGATCAGTCGATTGGGCATCATTTCACCTTTTGTGACTTTTTTGGAGGATTTTGGTCGTATTATATCTGAATGAGAGCGGGCCGTCTACAAAACGGAGACAGGAGGTGAAAATGTTCCGGCGGGTCAATGACCCGCCGGAGCATCACCTAATATATCTGACAGACCTGGCTTGTTCAATACACGACCTCGATGGTAGTGGCCTCGTCGGCCTGGGCGATCACCCGCTGCTCCTCGTAGGGCACATCGGGTCGGCACCAGCGATAAATCCACTGCGCCGCCGCCGTGGGCGTGTTCACACAGCCGTGGCTGCGCGGCCGGCCATAGTCGTTGTGCCAGTAGGTGCCGTGGATGGCGACCCCTTTGGCGGTAAAGTAGGTGACGAAACCGATGCCGGGCAAATCGTAATAGTTGCGCCCTTCGCCGCCGATCATGCGCGTCGTGTGCACCTTTTGCAGCACGCGATGCGTGCCCTGCGGCGTGACCAGACCCATCATCCCCGACGAGAGGCGCGTCTCAAAGACAGGGGTCTCGCCCTCAAAGCAGGTCAGCCATTGCTTGCTCAGCTCGATCAGGATGCGCTTGTCTTGTGTATCGGGTGACAAGGGGGTTAGTTCTTCGGGGTAAACGATGCGAAAATGCTCGGCCCGGCCCCAGTTGACGCCGCTCCAGGTCAGCCCGTCGCGCACGCCGTACCACACCTGGCCCGCGTCGTCGGTCTGGGTCTCGACCACACGAAACACAGCGTCGTAGTAAAGCCGGTAGCTGCGGCTCAGAGTGAGATCGGGCTGCCGGCGCACGTCGGTATAGGGCACCGTGACCCAGGCCAGCAGTCCCGATGGTTCGACCTGGGAGACGGGGCGGTTAAAGCGGTACTCGACCGGCTGCACCCACGAGGAATAGATATAGCCGTCTATCAGCTCATACCACACCGGGTTGTGATCGTAATGTCCTACGCCCTCAATTTCGTCCAGGACGTTGACGATGGCATCGTAGCTGCGATAGCCCACCTGCGGGGCGTCGGGATGCGGTTCGCTGTGTACGTCCGCTCGCCAGGTGGTCACGCGGCCCAAAAAGCGGGTCTCGCGCCGGGCAGCCAGGTCGTCGGAAGGCAAAGGCGGCAGCGCCGCCAGGGCCAGGGCGCTGCCACCCCATTTCAAAAACGCACGCCGGGTAAATAATTGAGACATCGGTCATTCCTATGCATGAATGGGCTGCCCCTCCACGCCGTGAGCTGCTTCCATCAGCACTTCGCTCAACGTGGGGTGGGCATGCACGCTGCGAGCGATCTCCTCGGCGGTCAGCTCGGCGTTGTGCGCCAGCACCAGCTCGGGCAGCAGTTCGGTCACTTCGGGGCCGATCATGTGTGCGCCCAAAATTTCACCGTAGCGGGCGTCGGCGATGATTTTGACGAAACCAACCCGTTCGCCCAGGCCCAACGCCTTGCCGTTGGCCTGAAAGGGAAAGCGGCCGACTTTAATTTCGTGTCCGCGCTCTTGCGCCTCGCGCTCCGTCAGGCCAAAGCTGGCGACCTGCGGATTGCAATAAACGGCGCGCGGCAACATCTTGTAGTCCAGCTCCAGCGTTTCGCGCCCGGCGATGGTCTCGGCGGCGACCATGCCCTGGGCCGAGGCCACGTGGGCCAGCATCAGCTTACCGGTCACGTCGCCGATGGCGTACACGCCCGGCACGTTGGTGCGCATGCGCTCGTCAATTTCGATAAAGCGCCCGCGCTCGGCCAGCTTGACCCCGATGTTTTCCAGGCCAAACCCCTCCACGTTGGGCCGCACCCCAGTCATCAGCGTCACGTCGGCCTGGAGGGTTTGGGTCGCGTCGCCCTGGGACACCGTCACCTGCACGCCATCGCCGCTGGCGTCGGCCTTGACCACTCGCGTGTCGGTCAAGACATTGACCTTGAGCTTCTTGTACTCCTTGGTCAACTCCTGGCTGATTTCTTCGTCTTCCAGCGGCAGAATTCGGTCCAGCATCTCTACCAGCGTCACGTCTACGCCGTAGCAGCGCCAGACGTAGCTAAACTCGACGCCGATGGCTCCCGCGCCGATGACGACCGCCCGGCTGGGCAGCTTGTCCAACAGAATGGCGTGCTCGTAATGAAGCACCTTTTGCCCGTCAATCTCTACGCCGGGGAACGAAAGAGGCCGCGCGCCGGCAGCGACGATGAGATTCCGGGTGCGCAGGGTGGTCTCCCCGCCAGCGTTCAGCGCGACGTGAACCTCCTGCGGCGAGACGATGGTCCCGGCGCCCTCGACCACGTCAATGTTGTTCTTGCGCATCAGGAACCCCACGCCTTTGACCAGCCGCTCGCTCACCTGGCGGCTACGCTTGTAGGCCACGCCATAGTCGAGGGAGAGATTGTCAAAACTAAAACCGAACTCTTTGGCCCGGTGTTGCAACACGTGAGCCAGTTCGGCGTTTTTCAACAGCGCCTTGGAGGGGATGCAGCCCACGTTCAAACACACGCCGCCCCAATACTTTTTTTCAACGATGGCCGTCTTGAGACCCAGTTGGGCGGCGCGGATCGCCGCCACGTATCCGCCGGGGCCGGCGCCCAGCACCGTCACGTCGTACACATCGCCCATGTTCTTTCCCTGCCTTTGTGTCTTTCGTGTACTTTATGCCTTTGTGTTTCCAAACTGCCGCATACGATAACACACTCGCGGGGCTGCGTCAAGTGGGACAGCCTTGCGATTGTGTAAATCTTGAGCTCCTGCGCGGCCTTGTACGGGATTGAGCGTAAACGAGTGATCTGCTCGACTCTTCTTGACGCTCGCGCAAACCGATATTATACTATCCCCGCTGCTTTGAATAATAGACTGTGAGCCAGGGAGTTTGCCCATGGATACAACTGTCACGGAACGAAGTGTAGTGGAAAAAGCACTGAGTCAACTGCCAGATGATGCTTTGAGCGATCTCATTGCGTATATGGAGTTCCTCCAGTTCAAGCACACGCGAGACATAAAGGGTGACACAGCGCCCTTCAAACCTGTCAACCTGCCTGAAGGCATTCTGGAGGGCTATGATTTCTCCCCTGAGCTTATTGCCCGTGCAAGACACGAGTTATGGGCCACCCTGGGAAAGGAAGCTGTATGAACCGATATGTTGTGGATACCCATGCGCTTCTCTGGTATTTATCACGCAGCAAACGGCTATCCCGCAAAGCGCGTTCGATCTTTCTTCGGGCACATGACGGTCATGAACAAGTGATCGTGCCAAGCATCGTTCTTATCGAAGCAGTCTTTTTGATGCAGCGAGAGCGGATTGAAGGGCATATCACGCAAATTCTACTCGACCTCCCTGAGGATCCTCAAGCCGGAATCTATGTCTATCCTCTAAACCTGGCAATAGCCAGAGTAGTGAAAGATTTTGGGCCCGAAGCGATACCTGAAATGCCAGATCGGATCATCGCTGCTACAGCTCGTCATCTCGATTTGCCTTTACTCACTGCCGATACAACAATTCATAACTCCAAGATGGTATATGCTGTCTGGTGAGTGCGTTGGTTGTTCTTCATGAGCCAAAGTATTTGCTCGGGCTATGTCATTCTGAGGAGCGCAGCGACATACAAAATAGCGGCAAGACCATGTCAAAAGCAACTTTATTGCGTCTGAGTGTATTGACCTTGCTACTGCTTGGTTGCAGTCGTTTCCGTGCGGAGGATAAAAACACTTCCACACCATCACCAGCCGCTGGAACCCCTTTCCCGACCACAGCGAGCGCCGCGCCAAGCCCAACGACGCCAAGCGACGCTGCGCCGTCTCCGACGCCGGAAACTCAACCCATTACACTGGTCCTGTGGACCAGTGAAGATTATGCTCCCACCAGCGAGACGGCCGGCGGCATGCAACTGCTGGAACAGATTCAGGCGTTTCAACAGACGCACGATGTACAGATAGAGGTAATCTTGAAAAAACGCAGCGGCAGCGGCGGCTTGCTCGACTTTCTTAGCACCGCCAGCAAAGCCGCGCCCTCTGTCTTGCCCGACCTGATCACTTTGAGCAACGCCGACCTCTATCGGGCTGCTCAAGCCGGGTTAGTCCAACCCCTGGACGCGATCATCTCACCCGCGCTTTTGGCCGACCAGTTCAACTTTGCGCGGCGATTGACCCAGGTGAACGGCGCCACGCTGGGCGTTCTGTATCAGGCCGATCTGACCCACCTGGTTTACGACGCCAGCGTCGTGAAAGAAGCGCCCGTTACGTGGCAGGAGCTTTATTCCACCACTGTCCCGCTCGTTTTTTCGCCCGCCCCACCTACCGATGGCCTCAACGACGCCCTGCTGGTCCAATATCTGGCTCTGGGCGGCCGGCTGACCGACGCCGCTGGCAAACCGATTCTGGATGCCGACCCGTTGACCCAGGCCTTGACCTTATTTCAACAAGGGCGTCAAGAGCGCGTCATTCCGCGCACGGTGCTCGACCTGACCGACGCTACCGCCGCCTGGGCCGAGTTTCGCATCGGCGAGGCCGGCATGGCCCTCGTACCAGCCAGCCTGTATCTGGCAGAACGCCCCGGTCTCAGCAACGTCGGCTTTGGCCCTGTCCCCCTACCAGAACCGGGCTTTGTAGCCGTCGGGCGCGGCTGGGCTTTGGCCCTCGTCACTCAAGACCCGACTCGCCAGACGCTGGCTGTGGCTTTGATAGAATACCTGTTATCCACAGAAAACCACGCCGCGTGGAGCCGGGCCGCCGGCCGCCTGCCCACCCGCCAGGCGGCGCTCGAGGCGTGGGACTCGACCGACGCCTACGTCCCTTTTATTCGGGAGTTGCTGACCCAGGCCCAATCCATTCCCAATCCCGACCTGGTCGCTGTGCTGGCTGCGCCGTTGACCGACGCGCTGGCCGACGTGCTGGCCGGTCGAGCCACGCCCGAAGAGGCCGCGCAAGAGGCAGTCCAGGCGGTGGGAGGCGCGCCGTGAGCTTCCCTGAAACGCTCTCTGCCGGGCGGCGTCATACGATCCAAGCCATTCAGGACGCGGCGCTGCTCGCCGTCGAGCCGGGTCAGGCCGTGCGGCGACACGTGCGCCGCCAGGGCGATATCCTCACCGTCGCTGACCGCACCTACGACCTGAGCCGCTTTCAGCAGGTTTGGGTCGCCGGCGGCGGCAAAGCCACCGCGCCCATGGTCGCCGCCCTGGCCGACCTCCTGGGTCAGCGCCTGAGCGGCGGCGTCGTCATCACCAAATACGGACATGCAGAATTCGTCACTCGTCATTCGTCCTTCGTCCTCCTTGAAGCCGGCCACCCGATCCCCGACCCGTCCGGGATAGCCGGCGCACGCCGCTTGGCCCAGTTGGCGAGCGACGCCGGACCCGCCGACCTGGTCCTGTGCCCCATCTCCGGGGGTAGCTCGGCGCTGTTGACCCTGCCTGCGCCTGGCGTCGAGCTGGCCGACGTGCAGACGCTCACCGACCAACTGCTGCGCTGTGGGGCCACGATCAACGAGCTGAACACCGTGCGCAAACACCTGTCGCAGATCAAAGGGGGCGGGCTGGCCCGGCTGGCCGCCCCGGCCACGGTCGTGGGGCTGATCTTGTCGGACGTGGTCGGCGACCCGCTCGACGTGATCGGCAGCGGACCGACCGCGCCCGACCCAAGCGCGTTTGCCGACGCCTGGGCCGTTTTGGAGCGCCGCCGCCTGCTCGACGCCGCCCCGGGGCCGATCCTGGCCCATCTGCGGGCGGGCTTGGCGGGCAAAGTGGCCGACACGCCCAAGCCGGGCGATCCCCTCTTTGAGCGCGTGCAAAACGTCATCATTGGCTCCAATCGCCTGGCCGCCGAGGCCGGCGTGGCCAAAGCGCGCGAGTTGGGCTTCAACACCCTGTTGCTCAGCACGTTCGTCGAGGGTGAGGCGCGCCAGGTGGCCCGTGTCGCCGCTGCACTGATCAAAGAGGTCGCCCGCTACGACCGGCCTGTGGCCCGCCCGGCCTGTCTGGTGTGGGGCGGCGAGACCACCGTGACCGTCAGCGGCGATGGTCAGGGCGGGCGTAACCAGGAATTGGCCCTGGCCGCGGCGCTGGCGCTGGATAGCTGGCCCGGCGTCGCGTTGCTGGCCCTGTCTACCGACGGCAGCGACGGCCCCACCCCCGCCGCCGGCGCTCTCGTCACCGGCGACACAGTGGAACGCGCCCGCCAAATCGGCCTCGCCGCCGCCGATTACCTGGCCCGCAACGACAGTTATCGCTTTTTTGAGCCATTGGGCGACCTGGTCATCACCGGCCC
Source organism: Anaerolineae bacterium (assembly GCA_034435435.1). Taxonomy (GTDB): domain Bacteria; phylum Chloroflexota; class Anaerolineae; order S140-20; family S140-20; genus DAOTXN01. The sequence continues at coordinate 6,499 of DAOTXN010000117.1, forward strand.
CACGCAGACCAACGTCAACGACCTGTTATTCATGTTTATCTTTCCGGAAGCTGCGGAGTTTTCGGGAAGATAGGAAAGAGGCTTTTGTGACCATTCGAGGCGTCATTTTTGATATGGGTTGGACCCTGGTAGATTTTGACGGCGACATCACTTCCTCTGAAGCCGAACGCGCCGCCGATATGGCCAGCGTGTTGCAAGAGCACGGCTTTGCTGTGGACGGCATGGCCCTGTTTGACGACTATCGCAGCGCGGCGCGGGCCTTGTGGGAGGGCAGCGGCTGGTACGAATATCCGGCCAGCCTGGCCATGCTGCGCGCCTTGCGCCGCTGCCTCCCCCACGCAGACGCCGCCCGCCTGACCCGCGAGGTCACGGCGGCCAGCTTCAAGCGCGTCATCCCGCGTTGGCATGCCTACTCCGACACGCTCGCCACATTAGCGGCGCTGCGCCAGGCCGGTTATCGCCTGGGCTGCATCTCGAACACCAACGACGCCGATCACGTGTGGGGCATCATCGACGGCTGCGGGCTGCGCGACTGGCTGGCGCCCATCTACCTTTCGGCAGAAGTGGGCCTGCGCAAACCCCATCCCCGCCTGTTCCACATGGTGCTGGACCAGTGGGATATGTCGCCCGCACAGGCCGTCATGGTCGGCGACACGCTCAACGCCGACGTGCTGGGCGCACACCACGCCGGCATGCGCGGCGTGTGGATCGACCGCGGCCTGACCAATCCCTGGAGCCGCAATCAAGAGAGCCAGAACCATATCGTCCCTGACGCTACCCTTCACCACCTGGCCGAACTGCCGGCTGTGTTGATGAGATGGAATGACGAAGGACGAGGGACGAAGGACGAATAGCGGGTGATGCCATGACCGATACTTTGCAATTTGTGCGCGACCTGGCCGGGCGCTACAACCCTGAAGACGTGGCCCACATGGAGCACGATGCGCACCTGGCGACGACGCTCTTTCGCCTGACCCGCGTCCTGCACGAGTTACCCCAGGAATACGAGGAATTGTTGGCATACGCCGCGCTGCTGCACGACATCGGCTACTTTTATGGCTACGATCAGCACCACAAAGACGCCTTTCGCATGATCGTGGCCGCCGACATCCCCGGCCTGGACGAGCGCGAAAAGACCATCGTGGCCCTGACGGCCCGCTATCATCGCGGCGGCAAACCCAAACCCACTCACCCCGGCTTCCGCGACCTGTCGCCCGAGGACCAGGACATCGTGACCCGGCTGGGGGCCATTCTGCGCTTCGCCGACGGCCTGGACCGCAGCCACACGGACGCCGTGCAAGATGTAGAGTGCGAGATCGTCGGGAGCCACGTCATCCTGACCCTGCACCCCCGCCACGGCAACGAGCTTGAGCGTTGGGCGGGGTTGAAAAAGAGCCGGTTTTTCCAGGAGGTGTTTGGCGTGACGGTGGAGTTGAGGTAACACCCGGTAATGTGCTATAATAGGTATTGATCGATATCAGCGAAAATGCAGCGATTTCTAAACGGTGTAAAAGGAATCCTTGGCCGTGAAACGACTTGAAGATATTCAGTTGACACTCAATCAGGCTCAGGCGCTGGACCAACTTGAGCAAACATTGCATGATCAATTCGACATAGAAGCTTTGATCTTGTATGGTTCTGTCGCGCGAGGTGAAGCAGATAGGGAATCAGACCTCGACCTGCTTGTTCTCACCACACGTCCTTTTCCCTCGCGCTTTGCCCGTCACGCTATCACCGACCTGGTATTCGAAGTCAATCTGTGCTACGGCACCAATTTGAGCACGCTAGTCGTTGATCGAGAAACTTGGGAAACTGGCATAACGTCTGTGTTGCCACTGCACGACGAAATTCTTCAAGATGGCATTCCTCTATGAGTGAACGAGAACGGCGCGTCGAGATCGTACGTTATTGGTGGTCGAAAGCTGAAGCGAGTTTGACCTCAGCCAGGCGAGAGTTTGACGCTGGTGCTCTAACCTTCGCCGCAAATCGTCTGTACTATTCCGCGTTCTATGCCGCGAGCGCAGCACTTTTCGAGCGCGAGTTATCGTTCAAAAAGCACGCTGGCGTTCGGGCTGCTTTTCACCGCGAGTTCGTCAGAACTGGTTTGCTGGACGTCGAATGGGGCAAGTTCTACGACCAGCTTTTTGAGGACCGTCAAGAAGGGGACTATATCGCTTTTGTCGCATTTGACCATGAATACATCGCATCGCAATTGGCTCGCTGCGCTAATTTTCTGAGCGCACTGCGCCCGTTAATCGCCGCATTGCCCTAGACACTATGCCCCGGATAAAGATCCTCACTGTTATCGCTTCCTTATCTCTTCTCACCGCCTGCCGCAGCAATGCCCTCGAAATCACTGCCGCGCCGCTGCCTACAGTCACGCCCATCGCCCCCACCCCCACGTCTGGTCCCATCACAATCAGCATTGACGGCGCGGTGGCGCAACCCGGCGACTACACCCTCCCCCCCGGCGGCCTGGCCGACGCCGCCCTGCGCGCCGCCGGCGGCCCGCTGGCCGACGCCGACCTGGAACGCATCAACCTGGCCCGTGAGCTGCGCGCCGGCGAGCGCGTGCACGTGCCCCGCGTGGGCGAAGTGCTGCCCACCCCCACCCCGTTCGGCCTCAGCGCCGACGGGCGGGTGGACCTCAACCTGGCCGACGCGGCCCTGCTGGAGACGCTGCCCAAAATCGGCCCCGTCACCGCCCAAAACATCGTCGCCTACCGCGAGACCTACGGCCCTTTCGAGACCGTCGAGCAGATCCAGGAGGTCAAAGGCATCGGTCCGGCCACCTTTGCGGCCATCCAGGAGCTGATCACCGTCGGCGCCGCACCGTAATCACACCTGTCCGTCACTTCCCAAGTGACGGGCGCGTTAAAAACAGCTTGACGCCGACCCCCCTTCCGGGTAGAATACCTCCCACAAACCCGACCTGAGGTATCCGATTTTGAACTATTATCTGTGGACCATCGGCTGCCAGATGAACGACGCCGACTCGCAGCGCGTGGCGTCGGAGCTGGAAAAACTGGGCTATCGCTACGTGGAGCAGGCCGAACAGGCCGACATTGTGGTGCTCAACACCTGCGTGGTGCGCCAGCAGGCCGAGGACAAAATCTACGGGCGGCTAGGCTCGCTCAGGCCGCTCAAAGAGCAACGCCCCGAGGCCATCATTGGCTTGATGGGCTGCCTGGTGGGCGTGCGCGACCCCGGCCCGCTCGCCAAACGCTTCCCCTGGGTAGACGTGTTCATGCCCCCCTCCGACCCCGGCCCGCTGCTGGACTATTTGGCTGAGCGGGGCTTGATGGACGCGGGGCAGGCCGTGGAACACAGCCGGGTGGCCCGCCGCCACCAGTTACAGGACCAGGTAGACGAGCTGCTGTTGCCGGCGCATCTGCAGGGCCAGCTCGTGGCGGCCAACGTCTCCGTGGTGTTGGGCTGCTCCCACGCCTGTACGTTTTGCATCATCCCCTACCGGCGCGGCGGCGAGCGCAGCCGGCGCGTGGGCGAAATCGTGGCCGAGGTGCGCTCGCTGGTGCAGCAGGGGATCAAAGAGGTCACGCTGCTGGGCCAGATCGTGGACCGCTATGGCAAAGACGTCCCCGACGGCCCCACGCTGGCCGACCTGCTGCGGGCCGTGCACACGGTGGACGGGCTGGAACGTATCCGCTTTCTCACCAGCCATCCCAACTGGATGAGCGACGAGCTGCTGGATGCGGTGGCCGGGCTGCCCAAGGTGTGCGAGCACATCGAAGTGCCCGTGCAGGCCGGCGACGACGAGGTGCTGGAAACCATGAAGCGCGGCTACAGCGTGGCCGACTATATCCGGTTGATCGAGCGCATCCGCGAGCGCCTGCCGGGCGTCGCCATCAACACCGACGTGATCGTAGGCTTTCCCGGCGAGAGCGCGGCCGCCTTTGAGCGCACCTGCGAGCTGTTGGCCGAATTGCGCCTGGACAAGGCCCACATTGCCAAATATTCGCCCCGGCCGGGAACCGTGTCGGCCCGACGCATGGCCGACGACGTGCCGGCGGAAGAAAAGGAGCGTCGCCGCCGGACGCTGGACGAGCTACAACAAGGCATCGTCGCCGAGATCAACGCCCGCCTGTTGGGGCAGACGGTGGAGATTTTGGTCGAGGGCCAAAAGAAAGAAAAATGGTACGGGCGCACCCGTACCAACAAGCTGGTCTTTTTCGAGGACCATCAACGCGACTGGCTGGGCCAACTGATCCCGGTAGAGATCACTTGGACCGGGCCGTGGTCCATGCAAGGCCAACACGTGCCCGTCACTTGAGAAGTGACGGGCACGTTGCAGCTACCGGGCGTCGTAGCCCGGACCTTCCTTGTAAAACTTGTAGTTGAATGCAATATCCTCGGTGAGGTCGAACACCTCGCCCCCATCGGCTGTCGTGCGGGCGCCGCCGTGTGGGACATATTCGACCCCCGCCCCTATAGTAAACGCGCCAGGCACTTCGTCCTCTGGGAAAATGGCCTCATACGGGCATTCGGGCACACACGCGCCGCAGTCGATGCAGGTATCTGGGTCGATGTAGAACCAGGGCCACTCGCTTTCTGGCTGTCCCCCCACAATACATTCGACTGGACACACGTCTACACATGCGCTGTCGCGCAGGCACAAACGGGTAATGATGTGAGTCATGGCAATTTCCTCCTTAAAAGATGAATTGGAAAGGCTTGGCAAAACAGAGTCGCGTCTTTTCCAGCGCCTCTTTTGTGTAGCGCAGCATCACTTGACCGATTTAGTCTATGGGGATAAGATGGAGCCGGGAATGTCATCCATCTCCCCTGGGCAAAGCGTTTTCATTGTAGCCACTTTACCGGCCATTGTCAAGCCATGCTACGCGCTTGACCACATAAAAAACCAGCGCCCATCGCACGCCGAGCATGAGTCAAACGACAGAACATCATCCCCCCATCAGTCCCTACCTGGGCATGGCCGTTGGCGTGGTCGTCGTCTCGACCGCCGCCCTGGCCATCCGCTATGCACAAAGGGAGGCGCCGTCGCTCAGCATCGCCGCCTGGCGACTGACGCTGGCCGCGCTGGTCCTCGCGCCCATCGCGCTCACGCGCCGCCGCGACGAGCTATCCCGACTCACCCGCTCCGAACTGGCCCGCGCGGCCGTCTCGGGCTTTTTCCTGGCGCTGCATTTTGCCGCCTGGATCAGCTCGCTGGAATACACCTCGGTGGCGGCCTCGTCGGTGCTGGTCGCCACGAATCCCCTCTTTGTCGGCTTGCTGTCGCCGCTGCTGCTCCAAGAACGCATTGGCCGGTTGATGCTGGGCGGCATCTTGATCGCGTTTGCCGGCAGCGCCGTCATCGCACTGGGCGACGTGGGCAGCGGCAGCGATCCGTTGCTGGGGGATACGCTGGCCATGGCCGGCGCGGCCACGGCCGCGGGTTACATGATGATCGGGCGCACGTTGCGCCGCCAGCTTTCCCTGCTCACGTACATCTTTATCGTGTATGGCGTGGCGGCGCTGATCTTGCTGGTCGTGGCCTTGGGCAGCCGCCAGCCTATGTTCGATTTTGCGCCCTCCACTTACGGGTGGCTGTTTTTCCTGGGCCTCGGCCCCCAACTCATCGGACACTCATCGTTCAACTGGGCCTTGCGCTATCTGTCGGCGGCTTTTGTCACCGTGACGCTGTTGAGCGAGCCTATCGGCGCGTCGGTCTTGGCGTGGGTGCAACTCGGCGAGCCGCCGACCGGGCTGGAAGTGTTCGGCGGCGGACTTGTCCTGATCGGCATTACCGTCGCTTCCCGCGCCGAACGCGCCTGACGTAGGACAAGAGGGCATCTTGTTCTACCCAAAAGGAGGTCAAAATGTTGCAAATCCGTTGTCAAAAGTGTGGCTGGAGCTTTACGTTGGGGCAGACCGCCATCAACCAGATCGTGGAAGAAATTCAAGAGAGCAATCCGACCCACTATACGGTAAACTGCCCCAAGTGCAGGCATGGCATAAAGGTACAGACCCGGAGAGTAAAACGGGCCTATCGTCCTCCAACAACTCCTGAATAAGACACGCCGGCCGCCGAACGCTGCGTGCTGTGTGTTATTTCAGTGTGCGTCCTCTTCCTTTTGTGTCAGGAAGATAATGGGCACATCCCTGGCGCGCGGGTCGCTCTTTAGGCGCCGGCACACCTCGTACCCGTCTAGGCCGGGCAAAATGATGCCTAGCAGTCTGTCGGAGAGACGTAATTTAGCCCCTTGTGGGCGTCCAAAATGGGCAAAGCCCTATATTAGTCGTCTCTTCCATTCTTTATAGTCAGTCAACACCCCAACTCGTTGCCGCATTTACTGTTCCATCGGCGACGACTGCATGACATTTAACAGCATATCTCCCAGTTCTTCAGCTATCCACTCTAGCCACAGCGCAATCTCTAAATTCTCCAGATCGCTGGCTGCAACCACCGCCTGGTTAATATCTTCTATCGCCGATTCAATATAGCTCACCAGTGCAGTTAGATCGTTTGGGAGTTCTATACTGGAATCGTTTATTGCCACGTCTCAGGCCTCCTTCCATCCCGCTCGCCCGTCAAAAGTGCGACCGAGACGACACCCCTTTTCAAAAAACCATCACAGTTTGGGCAAACGATAAACTGGCGCAGTATTAGTATACCCATCTCATGAGTTTGTGCAACTTTACAATTGCGCAGGACGCGGCTTATCGTTATAATGCTTCAACACTCGGGAGAGCTTCAGATGATCCATTTGACCTATTGGCAGTTAAGCCAGGTGCAGACCCACAACCTGCGCCGTTTTCACCGCCCGACTGCCCAAGAGGAATAGCCCACTATGCCGCTCACCCTACACATCGTCCCGCACACCCATTGGGACCGCGAATGGTACCGGCCGTTTCAGGATTTCCGCCTGCGCCTGGTGCGCCTGCTGGACCGCCTGCTGGATCTGCTGGGCAGCGACGGCGCCTACCAGCACTTTATGCTAGACGGCCAGACCATCATCCTGGACGATTATCTGGAACTCCGCCCGGAGCGCGCCGACGAAATCCAGCGCCTGGTGCGTCTGGGACGGCTCGCCATCGGTCCGTGGTACGTGCTACCCGACGAGTTTCTCGTGTCGCCCGAGTCGCTGGTGCGCAACCTGCTGCTAGGCGACCAGGCTTGCCGCCGCTTCGGGGACAAAATGGCTATCGGCTACGTCCCCGACCCCTTTGGGCATATCGGTCAACTGCCGCAAATCCTGCGCGGTTTTGGCATCCAAACGGCTGCCTTCCGCCGGGGGCTGGCCGAAGAGCCGGTCGAGCTGCGCTGGGAGTCGCCCGACGGCAGCCATGTCTTGACCTGCTACCTGCGCGACGGCTACGACAACGCCGCCCGCTTGCCCACTGACCCCGAAGCCTTTGTCGCCGCCGTCCGCGCCGCCCGCGACAGCCTGGCCCCGCACGCCCGCAGCGATCACCTGCTGCTGCTGGCCGGGACTGACCATCAGGAGGCTCAGCCCGAACTGCCCGCCCTGATCGCGTATGCCAACGCCGGGCGCTTGGATGGCGACCGGCTGGTGCACAGCAGCCTCACGGCTTATGTGGAGGCCATGAAAGCCCGATTTTCCCCAAAAACCGGGCGGTTGGAGATGGTCAGGGGCGAATTGCGCTCGCCGCAGCGCCATCACCTGCTGCCGGGTGTGCTCTCTGCCCGCATGTGGATCAAGCAGCGCAACGCCGCCGTCGAAACGCTGCTCACCTGCTGGGCCGAGCCGTTCGCGGCCTGGGCCGAGATGTTGGATGTGTCCCCGGACCCCCACATCCACCTCACCGGCCACGAGCCGCCGGGTCGCGTGCGCGAACCGCGCGCCTTTCTGTGGCGCGCATGGCGGCTGCTGCTCCAGAACCACCCCCACGACTCGATCTGCGGCTGTAGCGTGGATCAGGTCCATCGCGAGATGGCCCCGCGCTTCGATCAGGCCGAGCAAATCGCCGAGGCCATCGCCGCCCAGAGCCTGCACGCCATCGCCGAGCAGGTGGACACCACCAGCATCCTGAGCCTGTCGAAGGATGCTGGCCAGCCGATCATCGTCTTTAACCCTGTTGGCGGCCCGCGCACCGACGTCGTCGCCGCTTACCTGCACTTACCCGACGCCATCGAGGTCGTCGATCTCACCGGACAGATTGTGCCGCACCAAATCGGCGGCGACGACTTGCGCAGCCCCGGCCGACAGCTCTTTCACATCGAGGTCGCAGCGCACGAGCTGAAAAACTACCTCGGCTTTGTCCAGGGCGGGCGCGTACTGAATCACGTCATTCAGCGGGTGGACGTGCGCCGCGAGGACGATTGCGGCTATATCGGGTTGACCGTGAGTGAAAACGGCCAACCCGACCCAGCCCACCTGGCCGTCGCCCACGCCCAGATCGAAGAACTGATCGCTACAGGAACGATCGCGCGGTTCATCGTCCGCGCCGTCGTGACCGAGCCGCGCGAGCTGGTCTTTGTAGCCCCCGACCTGCCTGCTTACGGCTATGCGACGTTCTTTGTGCGGCCCACCCGGCCAGGACGACAACCTGCCGGCGCTCGCGGCGGGCCACAGTCCGTCGCAGGCCATGTGCTGGAAAGCGACCTGCTCACCGTTCACGTCAACCCCGCCGACGGCGCACTCACGCTCACCGACAAGCGCAGCGGCGCAGTCTACGCCGGGTTGAACCGCTTTGTGGATGGCGGCGACCGGGGCGACGAGTACAATTATTGTCGGCCCGAAGAGGACGAAATTATCTCCGAGCCGTTCGCGCCGCCCACCGTCGAGTGGGTCGAAAACGGCCCGGCCCGCCACACGCTCCAAATCTCGCAGGTTTATCGCCTGCCCAAGTCGCTGCGTCCCGACTGGCGCGGACGCTCGCGCGAACCGGTCGGCCTACCTATTGTCAGCCGGGTCAGTGTGTATCCGGGCGCGCCCCGCGTGGACATCGAGACCACGGTGGACAACGAGGCATTGGATCACCGCTTGCGCGTCCACTTTCCCACACCGCTCCGCGTGGACCACGCCCACACCGAGGCCCATTACCACGTCGCCCGCCGGTCGATCCCACAAGTTCCCGCCGGGCGGGACACGGCCGGCTGGGTCGAGCAGCCGGTCCCTACCGCGCCGCAGCGCGGCTGGGCCGACGTGAGCGACGGGCAGGTGGGGCTAATGGTCGCCAATCGCGGACTACCCGAAGTCGAGTTTATACCCGCAGACGATGGGACCACCATCGCCCTGACGCTGCTGCGCTGCGTGGGCTGGCTCTCGCGCGACGACATGCACTGCCGGCAAGGGCACGCCGGTCCCGCGCTGCCCACGCCGCAGGCCCAGTGCAGCGGTCGCCACACCTTCTATTACGCGCTCATCCCACACGCAGGCGATTGGCAGGCGGCGCGCGCCCAGGCTGACGCCTTTCGCGCCCCGCTGCGGGCCGTCGCCACGGGAATACACGCAGGACCGCTGCCGCCGGTCGCCAGTCTGGTGCAAGTCGAACCAGCCTCGTTTGCGCTGACGGCGATTAAACAGCCCGAAGAAAATACCGGCTTGATCGTGCGCGGCGTGAACCTGAGCGATCACCCGGCCACCGTCTGGCTGCGCCCGTGGCGGCCACTCAGCCAGCCCGCCCGCGTCAACCTGAAAGAGGATTTAATCGAGCCATTGCTGGCCGACGCGGACGGTGCAGTTTCATTTACGGCGCGCCCGTGGGAAATCGTCACCGTGCGCTGGAGAGGATGGTAAATGAACAATAAGCAAGTTGCCGATGTTTTCGACGCCATTTCCAAGATGCTCGAAATCAAAGGCGAGAATATCCACCGCGTGCTTTCGTACCGCCGCGCGGCGGAAAACATCACCGCGCTGGGGCAAGACATCAACGACTTGAGGCGCGCGGGCCAGTTGACCGACATTCCGGGGGTCGGCGCGACCATCGCCGCCAAAATCGACGAGCTGCTGCGCACCGGCCGGCTAGAGTTCTTTGAGCGGCTATCCGAAGAAGTACCGCCGGGCGTGGTCGAAATGCTGGACATCCCCGACGTCGGCCCCAAGACGGCCGCCCGGCTGTGGCAAGAATTGGGTCTGACCCGCATCGAAGAGGTGGAGCGGGCCGCCCGCGCCGGGCAGATTCGGACGCTCGCTCGGATGAGCGACAAGACCGAAGCCAAAATTCTAGCCGGCATCGAGGCGCTGCGTCGCCGTTCGGGGCGCACACCGCTGGGCGTGGCATGGCCGCTGGCCGCTGCCATGCTCGACGAGCTGGCCGCGTTGCCCGGCGTGATGGCGGCGTCGGTCGCCGGGAGCCTGCGCCGCATGCGCGACACCATCGGCGACGTGGACCTGCTGGTCGCCGCGCCGCCCGACCGCGCCGAGGCGGTGATGGCCCATTTTCGCGGGCTGCCGCCGGTGGCCGAGGTGCTGGCCAGTGGGGCTACAAAAACGGCTATACGCACCCACGACGGCTTGCAGGTGGATCTGCGCGTGCTCGAGCCGGCCCGCTGGGGCACGGCGCTGCAATACTTTACCGGCAGCCAGGCCCACAACATTCGGTTGCGTGAGTTGGCTCGCAAGCAGGGCCTCAGCTTGAGCGAAAACAGCTTTAAGCGCGAGGACGGGGGCGAAATTTTGTGCGCCGACGAGACCCAGGTCTACGAAACGCTGGGCTTGCCGTGGATTCCGCCCGAGTTGCGCGAGGACCGGGGCGAGTTCGACGGTTTTCCCGCCGACCTGGTCACGCTGGACGACGTGCGCGGCGACATGCAGATGCACACCACCTGGTCCGACGGGGCCAACTCGGTGGCCGAGATGGCCGAGGTAGGGCTGGCGCGAGGGCTAGAATACATTCTCATCACCGACCACAGCCAGAGTTTGGGCGTGGCGGGAGGAATGACCGTTGAGGAGGTGCGCCAGCAACGCGCCGAGATCGAGGCCGTGAACGAACAGTTGGGGGACAAATTCCGCGTGTTGGCGGGCGTCGAGGTGGAGATCAAGGCCGACGGCTCGCTGGACTATCCCGACCCGGTGTTGGCCGGGCTGGACATCGTCATCGCCTCGCTGCATTCTGGTCTGCGCACGGGCCGCGAAAAGACGACTGAGCGCATGCTGGCCGCCATTCGCAACCCACACGTGGACATTATCGCCCACCCCACCGGGCGGTTGGTCGGCCAGCGCGAAGGGGCCGATCTGGACATGGAGGCGATTTTCCGCGCCGCAGCCGAGACGGGCACGGCGCTAGAGATCAACGCCGATTATAACCGGCTGGACCTGAGCGACGTGCATGCCCGGCGAGCGGTCGAGCTGGGGGTCAGGCTGACCATCGGCACCGACACACACAATGCCGAGGGCGTGGGTCGGCTGGCCTACGGCGTCGCCACGGCCCGCCGTGGCTGGGTGCGGACGGGGGAGGTGGTGAACACGTGGCCGTTGGAGCGGGTGTTGGCGTGGGCGCGGCGGGGAGAGTGAGTGGCGCAAAGTTATTCTTGGCACGACTGGCGAGTAATGGTATAATCTGAGCAAGTTCCAATTTCGGAAAAAGACAAACGGACAAGATATGATGCTAGAAGCACAAACCTCACCAGTTCTCACCCTGGAAGAAGTCGCCGATTATTTGCGCCTGCCCCGCGAAACGGTGGAGCGCCAGGCGACGCACGGTCGTCTGCCAGGCCGGCGCATCGAGGACACCTGGCGCTTTCTCAGGGCCGCCATAGACGACTGGCTGCGCGGTCAGGACAATCGCGAGGTGCTGTTGCAGCAGGCCGGCGCGTTGCGCGACGATAACACCTGGCCCGAGCTGTTGGAAAACACCTACGCGCGGCGGGGTCGCCCTTATGGCCAAGGTCGATGATGAATAGTGATATACATCTTGAACAATGTACAACTCCATGTTCGGAAGCCTTGAATGGAAGACAAGAATCTCGATCCCAAATTGTGGATTCTAGTAATGCTGATAGTAGCCCTGATAGGTTGTCTCAGCACGATTGTTGGGGCAGCTATTGGAATTCTTCCCGACATAATGAAGCTTTTGTTCCCGCCACCTCCAGTCACTCAACCAACGTCACCGCCACCAACGTCTTCTGATATCGGCAGATCGACAACACATCCCTCAACTTCTCTTGGATCGCAACCAACGGCCATTTCCAAATTAACAACGACCCCATGGCACACACCGCATTTTCCGCATAACCTAATCGGCCTTCCTGCACCGACTGTCGAACGTGTTACTCTTGAGGGTACATGGACTGTCTTTACCACTGGTTTCAGCGTGAATGATCTGGTATTCCATGACAACTTGCTATGGGCAACCACTTCTGACGGAATTTTAGTATGGGATGCAGAACACGGAACCTATACACGAATTACCGTGCCTGGCGATACACACAATGAAGCAGTTGGAGCTATGACGGTCGGATCAGATAATGCCTTTTGGTTTGCTACTGGGAAAGGTACAAGTCGCTATGACTCTATGAGCCATACCTGGCAGTCCTTTACGTATTGGGAGGGAGGTCCAGCCGATGACAGCGTAAGCTCAATAATAGTTGGACCGGATAGTGCCCTCTGGTTCGGAACCTGGAATGGTGTGAGCCGTTACGACCCAGTCACTCATATTTGGCGATCCTTCACAAAAGACGATGGTCTAGTCAACAATCGGGTAAGAGCGATCGCAGTCGGCCTGGATGGTTGTCTCTGGTTCGGTACATTAGGTGGAATAAGCCGTTATGACCTGAAAAGTGGCACTTGGCATTCCTATACCCGTTTGGACGTTTTGCTTGACGATCAGGTGGAAGCTTTAGCAATCGGACCAGACGGCATACTCTGGGTCGCGTACGCGTATGAGAAATTCGGCATTACTCGTTACAATCCGTTGACAGATCGTTGGCAAGACCTATGGCGAATCGGCGGGAAAGATATAAGTGGCATAGAAGCACTGACAGTAGGACCAGATGGAAATGTATGGTTGGGAACTTTCTCTCTTATCAGCCTCAAAAGCGACCTCAGGCGCTACAAGCCAGAAACTGATTCGTTACAGATCTTCGACATAGAAAGCGTGAGTGCTTTAGAAATTAGTTCGGACGGTGTTGTGTGGATCGGTACCGGCAATGCTGTAATTCGCTTTAAACCAAGCCAGCCGTGAAGGGAAGCGATGGTGCTGGTAAGGAATGTGGTTAGAGTTAGGAGAAGAATCAAGTGGCTCCACTTTCTAAAACTAGGCAAGGTTGGACGAATGAGACACTGGCGAACTATCTGCTTCGAAAAGTAGCATTCGTTTCTCACCCATCTACAATATCGGATGATATTGGTGCGGATTTCTTTTGTACTATCTTTGAAATCGACAGGAGAGACGGCAAAGAGTTCCTCATACCAAAGAATTCTTTTTTGATTCAGGTCAAGAGTAACAAAAAACCACTCTACCTCTCCGTGGATTTCCTGATAAATTTGGAAATGCCTTTTTTTGTTGGTGTGGTCGATCAAAACGAACTCAAATTGACTCTATACTCAGGGGAATGTATACCCCTTTTCTTCTCACACATTGGTCGCCCAAAGGGACCCAAAATCAAAATCCGATTATATGATAACACTGAGGGGCACCAGCCCCCTCAACTGCCATTTTATGAGCACGAAGATGGAAAGCACACCTTCAAATTCCCCAAGGTCACAGAAATAAAAGCGGATGCCGAACACTCGGAGCTAGAAACCAAGGCCAAGGCCCTTTCCAGACTCTGTAGCCGAATGTATAGAAATATCGCGGCGAGAGCAAACCATGAGTTTGTTTTCCTAACCGTGCATGGATATGATGATCTCACACTTGCAAATGAAGAACCGCTAAAAGCCATGTCTTGGATTTTCGCAGGCAAGGACTCAGCCAAAACTTTCCGAGTGAATTTCCTACGCAGGCTTGCGGAAGCATGCAAGAATATGGACTGGATTCATGAACACATCCATTGAAATTCAGTGCGGAACGATTGGAGGCAGAGCTAAAAGTTTACATAGAAACCTACCGGGAATTGGAAATAATATACAACAAACAAGGGTACAGAATACCGCCGGAATTGGAATATTATATCAAGACGGCTATTGAGAACATCAACAAACGTCGATAAACACGCAGACCGGTTCGACGTTGAGTAACCTAAACCAGTTCCCTGCCTCGAAACTGCCCGCCTCATCCAGCGCCCCTTTACGCCCTGCACGGTTAGAGTATAATATGACCAGATGAACGCCGAGTTGTATGAAACTGGAAGAGAGAAACATGTAATGTTTAGTGGCGCAAACTGCGCCGAATAAAGCGATTCCGCTTTTTGTGGTATTCTTTCCTCCGCATATGATACGCGGAGGACAGCCGTGAACACTCGAATCGAGTTACCCAATTGCACTTTATCAA
>DAOTXN010000118.1:0-51103 GCA_034435435.1 Anaerolineae bacterium
TCGCGGCTTATCTCGCGGCCAACGCGAAATTGCTGGGCATCATCAAACGCACGCGAAAGAACCATCGAAAAAGCCCTTTGGCCGAGTTGTCGCACTTGACAAATTCAGGAGATCCTTAACTTGTGAGTAATGCACTAACAGCAACCGGTGAGCAAACTGAACCTTCACACACGCTGGGCGGTATCTTATGTGGACGACCGCCGTATGTAGCGCCGAAGTAGAAAGGGACACGCCATGATTGCACAAACCGCCGCGCGGGTGCGCGACAACATCTCTCAAGTCATTGTCGGTAAACAAGAAGTGATCGACCTGGCCCTGGTGGCTGTCTTGTGCGAAGGCCACCTGCTGTTGGAAGACGTGCCGGGCATCGGCAAGACCACCCTGGCCAAGGCCATCGCCGCCAGCCTGGGCTGCTCCTTCAGCCGCATCCAGTTCACCCCCGACCTGTTGCCCAGCGACGTGACCGGCATTTACTATTTCAACCAAAAGTCCCAAGAGTTCGAGTATCGCGCCGGACCGATCATGGCCCAAGTCGTGCTGGCCGACGAGATCAACCGGGCCACCCCGCGCACCCAGAGCGCCCTGCTGGAGGCCATGCAAGAGCGCCAGGTCACGGTGGACATTGAGACCAAGCGCCTGCCGCGTCCCTTTCTAGTGTTGGCGACGCAGAACCCCATCGAGCTGGAGGGCACCTTTCCGCTGCCCGAAGCCCAGGTGGACCGTTTTCTCATGCGCCTGTCCATCGGATACCCCAGCGAGGAAGAAGAGAACGACATCCTGTTGCGCTTTGAGCGTGAGGACCCGCTGGAAACGCTGCAGCCGGTGTGCGACCCCGAGACCGTGCAGACTATGCAGCGGGGGGTGCGCGAGATCAAGGTCGAAAGATCGGTGCGTGAGTACGTGGTCAAGGTGGCCCGCGCCACCCGCGAGCACGAAGAGGTAGACCTGGGGGCCAGCCCGCGCGGCACAATGGCATTGTACCGCACCGCGCAGGCGTTGGCGGCGCTGCGCGGGCGAAGTTTTGTGCTGCCCGACGACGTCAAGTTTCTGGCCCCGCACGTGCTGACCCACCGCATCCTCATCAGCCCGCAGACGCGCCTGCGCGGACGGCGACCCGAAGAGGTGGTGGCCGAAATCGTCAACACAGTGCCGGTGCCGGTGGAAACATGATCGGCCCCGGTCTCTCCGACAGTGACGTTGCAGCCATAGCTACCAGTCCGGAGGCCGGACTGCCGTGGGAGCTCGGCCACGGACAGATCGAAGAGCCGGCGCTGCACCGGGGCTGGCAACTGACCCTGCTGGCCGCTTTCTTCTGCGGTTACCTGCTGCAGTACCCGTTGCCGGTGGTAATCGGCATTTTTATCATCGTGTTCCGTTACGTGGCGCACTGGTACAGCCGGCGGGCGCTGAGGAACGTCGAATTTCGCCGCCGTTTCAGCAAACGGCGCACCTTCCCCGACGAGGAAACGGTGATGACGGTCGAGGTGGCAAACCGCAAATGGCTGCCCCTGAGCTGGCTGGCGGCCGTGGACCACTGGGCCGAAACGCTGCCCTTTTTCACCGCCGAGGGAGAAGCTTTGCCCGAACGCCGCCTCGACCTTACGACGCTCATGTTCTCGCTGCGCGGGCGCGAGCGGGCCGGGCGCAGTTATCGCATCTTGCCCACGCAGCGCGGCATTTACCCCTTTGGCCCCATCGCGCTGCGAGCGGGCGATCCCTTTGGCCTGTTCGTCAATCGGGCCAGCCTCAAACAGCGCGATTGGCTCATCGTCTACCCACGCCTCGTCCCGCTGGAAGGGATCGAATTACCCTATCAGGCCCCGTTTGGCGACGTGGCCGCCCGGCAATCCATCTTTCGAGACCCCATACGCACCGTCGGCGTGCGCGATTACCGCCCCGAAGACAGCTTTCGCCACGTGCACTGGAAGGCCAGCGCCCGTCGCCAGGACCTGCAAGTGCGTGTGTTCGAGCCGAGCACCGCCTATACCCTGATTCTGGCGCTCAACGTCGCCACTTTTGAGCGCCATTGGGAAGGCACGCGCCCCGAGATCGTGGAGCGTTTGGTCTCGGCCACGGCCTCGCTGGCCAACCATGCCGTCGAGCGGCGTTGGCTGGTGGGCCTGACGGCCAACGGCGCCATGCCCAACGCCGACCAGCCCATTCGCGTGCCGCCGGGACGCGGGCCGGACCAGCTCTCCTTTTTGCTGGAGGCGCTGGCGGGCGTCACCAGCTTTACCACCGCGCCGTTCGAGCAATTTCTGCTCCGCGAGAGCAGCCGCATGGCCTGGGGCGCGACGCTGGTCGCTGTTACCGCCATCATTACCGATCAAGTTTATGCCAGCCTGAGCCGGCTGCGCGCCGCCGGCCGGCGCGTCGTACTCGTCGCGCTGACAGAAAAACCGCCCCAACCGCCGCTCGATCTGCTGACCTTTTTCGCACCCAACGAGGGCCTGGCCTTCGATCCGGCCCAGCCCGGCGGCAAAGCGCGACTGATCCCGGTGGAACAGCGAAATCCGGGACTGGGGATCAGGGATTGGGGATTAGGGATTCGTCCTTCGTCCTTCGTCCTTCGTCCTTCGTCATCCGCCGGAGGTGGACAATGAGCGGGCCAATCCGCCGCCGCACGCTCTTGCATCTGTGCCTGGCGCTGATGGCTGCCTGCTGCGTGGCCTGGATATTGTGGGCCTTGTTTGGCCCGGCCGGCCCGCCGCTGCCGCTCACGCTGGTCGTATTGACCTTGTTGATCCAGTTTTCCCTCGTCTTTAGCCGCTGGCTGCGCGGGCTGGATTTAAAGCCCAAACTGCATCGCAGCCTCACCCTGGGCGCGTTTGCCTTTGTGGCCCTGCTGGTGATGTTGGGGGGCTTTTATAATCGCTACGGCGTGTTGGGCGGGGGTTGGTGGAACCGGCTCTTGCAGAATGACCTGTCCGGCGACACATTTTTCAACCAAAACACGAGCCTGCTCATTGTGGCCGTGTGCTGGTGGGCAGGCCGGCAATTAGGCGATATGTTGCTCACCTCGACCCATCTACTACGTTTCTTTTACCTGTGCTTGCTGGTCCTGGCCGTGTCGTCCATTACCTCAACCTTGTTCGTCCACGATACCTTTCGAGACGCGCCCTGGCTGTTTTTCGTCCTGCTGTTCACCGGGTTGCTGATGCTAGGATTGGGCCGGGTCGAAGAGGCGGCGCGGCGCTCGCAGAGCGAGGGGGCCCCGTTCACCTTTTACTGGCTAGGCCAACTCGGTCTCACGGCGGGGGTCTTGATCGGCTTGCTGCTCGTGGCGCTGGCGCTGAGGCTGCAACACGGCTTTGGTCTGATTTTGGCCCTCGTGACGCCGGCGCTGGCGGCGCTGGTCTACCCGGCGGCGTTCATCGGGGCCAGGGTCATCGCGTTGGGGCTGGAATCGCTGGCTCCGGCAGCAGAGACCGTCGTCGAGTCGCCGGGTCAAAGCGGTTCTTCTGTCGCCCAGACGCCCGACCCCAATTCCTTCGAGGCCGTTTGCGTCGGTTTGTTTACCTTGCTCTTTTGCGCCATTATCGTCGCGGCGCTGGTATACGGCGCCCGGCGTTGGAAACAGCTGTTCAAAGACCAGGAAGAAGCAGAGGGCGAGGCGCTGCCGTCGGTGGGGCAGCGCGTGTCCGATGCGGTGGAAAACCGCCTGGAACGATTGGGGTTGAGCTTGCCGGGGATGGACCGCTTGCGGCGGCGGCTGGCGGCCCGCTCGGTGCGGCGCATCTATGCGGCGCTGCTGGCGCTGGGGGCCGAGCAGGGTTACCCGCGCGCCGCAGCCCGCACGCCCTACGAGCACCTGGCGGCGCTCAAGCAGGCCTTTCCGGGGGGCGAAGCGCAGGTGGAGCGCATCACCGAGGCTTACGTGGCCGTTCACTATGGCGAGGCCCCGGAAAGCCGCGCGGCGTTACAAGAGATCAAGACCGCGTGGGAGCAGGTGCGTGAGGGGGCGGAATGGATAGCACCCGTAAAGACAATTGTCGAAACTAATTTCAAGGCGTGAGCAAGTTGTGTGCGATCTCTTCGATCAGAAAGGGCAAATTAGGACGCTCAAAGCTAACATCTGGCGCAGGGACGCGGTGCCGCTTTATATTAGACGGGACGTGCTTGTGATGCGGAAAGGTGCTGCTCAATGAAGGATCATTTGGATGCGGCTGAGGGTCATACCAGTACAGGCGTTCCCTGCGCCGGTCCACAGCATAACTGTAACCTTGAATGACGTTTCGCGCAAAGTTCAGGTCTTCCCAGATCGTCAGCGTGATATCGTTCTCGAACTCGACCACGCCGGCCAACTCGGCAAATGCTGGCGCGCGTCGGATGACAACCAGTGTGGACCGCCGGATTGAGGAGTAGAGACTGGGCAGCGAGTAAACCAGCAGTTCATAATCTGCAAGGGATGGGAGCATCAGGCTTGCACCAATTGCGGATTGGGCGTGAGACGAACAGGGCGATCATTGATGTTTTTCTGCAGGTCGACGATAAAGGCCCGGCTATGCGCCTGAAATTCGACTTCACGCTCCCGCAGCATTTCGTAGGCGCTGGCCCAACGCACAAATTCGGTCGTTTGCTCAAACCCTTCGTCGTCCAGCAAGCCCTGCTGGTACAGCTCATAAAAATCTTGTGAAGTCACGCCATATTTGCGCTCGTAAGCCTGAGTACGCGCCTGAAGCGCGTGCATATCTTGAATCAGTTCATAGAGTGTCATGGAAGCACCTCCTCAACCTGGTGACTCTATTTTAGCACAAGTCGGCACAGTGGGCTATAGGTATCGTTGGCGAAATGTTCGATAAACGCTGGATTGCGCTGGCCTTTGCGCTCATCATGCTGGGCGTCGCCTTGCACGCCCCGGCGCTGCTCGTGCTCAGCGCGCTCATCCTGACCCTGTTCCCCGTGGCCGCGTGGTGGAATCGGCGCGCCCTGCGCGGCGTCACTTATCAACGCTGGCTGAGCCACACCCGCGCCTTTCCCGGCGAGACGGTGCGCCTGACGGTGCAGATCGAAAACCGCAAGCTGCTGCCGGTCCCCTGGCTGCGGGTGCAGGACGAGTTTCCACGCGCCGTGGCGCCCATCGAGGGCGACGACAGGAGGAGCACCCTGGCCCCGTCGCACGAGCCGGAGCGCGGCTATCTGGTCAGCGTGCTGGCGCTGCGCTGGTACGAGCGAGTGCGCCGCCATTATACGCTGCGCTGCGCCCGGCGAGGTGTGTTTGCGTTGGGTCCGGTGCGTTACCAGTCGGGCGACCTGTTCAGCCTGTTTCGCACTCAGCGCGACGAGCGCTACCCGCAGCACATCATCGTCTATCCGCAGGTCATGCCCTTGCGCGAGCTGGGCCTCCCCTCCAAAGCGCCCTTTGGCGACACCCGCGCCCCGCGCGAGCTGTTCAAAGACCCCAGCCGGATTATGGGCTGCCGCGACCATCGCCCCTACGACAGCTTTCGCCACATCCACTGGAAGGCCACGGCGCGGCGCGGCGATTTGCAGGTCAAGGTGTACGAGCCGACCATCGCGCTCAACGTCGTCTTGTGTCTGAACGTGGCGACCTTTGCCTACCCCTGGCAGGGCGTGCGACCCGAAGTATTGGAGCACGCCATCGTGGTGGCGGCGTCCCTGGCCGACGACGCCATCCGGCGCGAATACATCGTGGGCATTGTAGCGAACGGCGCCATGCCGCACGCCGACCAACCGCTCAAAGTGTTGCCGGGCCGTTCGCCCGATCAGTTGACGCGCATCTTGGAAGTGTTAGCCGGCGTGACCCACTTTTGCACGGCCTCTATCGACCGGCTGCTGCGCGACGAAAGCCCCAATCTGCCGTGGGGAGCGACGTTGGTCGTCGTCACAGCCGTCGTCACCGACGAGCTGCGGGCGACGCTGAGCCGCCTGCGCGAGGTGGGGCGGCGGCTGGTGCTGGTGGCGGTGGACCGCGAGCCGCCGCAACCGGTCCCCGGCCTCCTGTGTTACCACGTGCCGCCCGACCGCACCGGCCACGACGCCGAGCCGCCGGCCGATTTCCGGCCACCCCAGGCCAGGGTTGAGGCCGCTGTTTTGGATGAAGGACAGAGGCAGTGGCAGCGACCGCTGCGCAAGGGGGGCGTGTAATGACGGTACGAGTGCGCAGCGGGCTGGAGCGCCTGCTGGCGCTGCTGGCAGCGATTGACTGGCGGCGCGAGACGCTGTATCCCTTGTCGGCGGCGATGGAAGTGGCCTGGTTTGCGCCGTGGTATCTGGCGCTCATTCCGGCCACGGGCCGCCTGCCGCCGCTCCGCACGGCCATCGGCTTGCTCGTCATCATGGTCATCCCGGTGTACACGGCGCGGCTGCTGGACCGATTATCGCTCAAGCCCCGCGTGCAGCAGGCGGCCATGGTCGCGCTGTTGGCGCTGAGCTGTATCTTGGCGCTGCGCGTCTTGCTCTACGCCGGACAGGCATACAAGGGCCTGGATTGGCTGGCCGAGACCATCACCGAGGTCATCAGTTTTAACGCGCTGATCCCCGACTGGTTCGTCATCGTGATGAGTACGCTGTTTTTGTGGTGGCGCGGCATCAGTTTGGGGCAACGCCGCCCCTCGGTAGACGCTGTCGCGTTTGGCTTTTACGTCGGCATCGTCTCGTTCATCGGTTTTGTGCTCGTGGTCAGCATCGTCACCGGGCAGGACCCCGCGTTCTTTATCCCGATTTTCTTTTTCTTTAGCCTGATGGCCCTGGCCGCGACGCGCATGGAAGAAATGCGCGGGCTGCGGGGCGCAATTCGCTCGCCTTTTGGCTTCTCGTGGCTGTTCGCCATCACGCTGGCGGCGCTGGCGGTGATTATCTTGGGGGCGCTGCTGGGCGCGCTGCTGACCGGGGGCGACATGCAGGCCGTGCTGCACTGGATCGAGCCGTTGTTGCTGGTGGCCGGCATTCTGTTGGGCCTGGCGCTGGTCGCGCTGCGCACCGTGGTCCATTGGCTGCTGGGCCTGTTGCGCGGGCTAGGCTTGGGCGGGGTCTCCGCGCCGCTGGCCGAGCTGTTGGACGGGCTGGATGATCTGCTGCCCGACCCGGCCGCCGGGCAGATCGAAGCGCCCGCTGGCCTGAGCACGGTCGCAGGGATCATCCGGTTGCTGTTTTTTTTCGCGCTGGTGGTAGGGATGGGCGTTCTCGTGATATGGATGGTGCGGCGACAGAGCCGTTTACCCCGCGAGCGCGAGGATGAGGACCACGAATTCCTTCTGTCTCCGGCGCTGTTGGCCGAAAACTTGCGTCGTTGGGCCGAGGCCGGCCGGGGACGGCTAGCGACGCTGCTGGGCGTGGTGGAAAACGCGGGTCTGCGCGGACTGTTCCGCGCCCTGACCATCCGCCGCATCTATGCCCACATGCTCCACCTGGGCGCCGAGCAGGGCTACCCCCGCGCCGCCCACCAAACGCCTTATGAGTATCAAGAAACGGCCGCCCGCGCCTTTCCCGCCGCCCTGGCCGAGGTATACGTCATCACCGAAGCCTACATCGCAGTGCATTACGGCGAGGCGCCCGAGACTGGGGCCGAATTACAAGAGATCCGCGCATGCTGGGAACGGCTGAAAGAATCGGTGCACGTCAAAAGCGACGGGCCATAATTGGTGTGTTTGACACTGCCTATGACTTGTGGTATATTTGATTTGCTTTTATGGGTGGTTGAATCCGGTTCTCGGGCCTTGCGAAAGGAGCGCCTTCTATGACCAAGTCGCGCACAGAGAGAATGGTAGCCCGCCTGCGGGATCTGCAATCTGGCACCCCTGACATCGAAGCTTCGGCCGTGGTCAGCGTAGATGGCCTGATTATGGCCTCTGCCCTCCCCGCCGACGTCGAAGAGGATCGCGTTTCGGCCATGTCGGCGGCCATGCTGTCACTGGGCGAGCGCATCGCCACTGAACTGGGTCGCGGCAACCTGGACCAGGTGTACATCCGAGGCAGCCAGGGATACGTATTTCTGTCGGCAGTCGGTCTGGAAGCCGTGCTCACCGTGTTGGCTCGCAGCGACGCCAAGCTGGGCCTGATCTTTCTGGACATGAAACGAGCCGCCGAGGATTTGAGCAAGCTGGTCTAGGAAAACGGCTTGTCGATGAGGTAAGGGATGAGCGGGAGGCGGTGTCCCGTACCAAACTTGTTTGACGGATAACCGATGGGGAGAGTCGAATGACCGGCTCTCCCCATCTCTCTTTTTAACACGAAGGACGCGAAATGCCGAAATATATTTTTTGCACCGGCGGCGTGGTCAGCAGCGTCGGCAAAGGGGTCACAGCGGCGGCGTTGGGGCGGGTGCTCAAGGCCCGCGGTCTGCGAGTGGCCGTCCAAAAGCTCGATCCGTACATCAACGTAGACCCCGGCACCATGTCGCCCTACCAGCACGGCGAAGTCTTTGTCACCGACGACGGGGCCGAGACCGACCTGGACCTGGGGCACTATGAACGCTTTATTGACGAAAGCCTGAGCCAGGTGTGCAACGTGACCACCGGGCAGGTGTACGCCGAGGTCATTGCCAAAGAACGGCGGGGAGACTTTTTGGGCGGCACGATTCAGGTCATCCCGCATATCACCAACGAGATCAAGCGCCGCATCGGGCTGGTGGGCAAGCACATGAACGCCGAAGTGGTCATCATCGAGGTGGGCGGCACGGTGGGCGACATCGAGGGGCTGCCGTTTTTGGAGGCGCTGCGCCAGATGCGCAAAGACGTGGGCCGCGAGAACACCCTGTACATCCACGTGACCTGGCTGCCCCACATTGGCGCGACGGGCGAGTTAAAGACCAAGCCCACCCAACACAGCGTGCGCGAGCTGCGCAGCATCGGCATCCAGCCCGACGTGATCATCGCCCGCTCCGACCATCCCGTAGCGCATGAGCTGTGCGACAAAATCGCCCTCTTTTGCGACGTCGAGCCGAGAGCAGTGATCCCTATGGTCACTACATCCCTGCTCTACGAGCTGCCGCTGCGGGTGCACGACGCCGGTCTGGACCAATTTGTCGTAGAGCGGTTGGAACTAGAGGTCGGCCCGCCCGATTTGCAGCGCTGGCGCGACCTGGTAGCGGAGATCAAACGCCCCAAGCCCAAGCTGCGGGTGGCCTTGGTAGGCAAATACGTGCAATTGCAGGACGCCTACATCAGTGTGCGCGAGGCGCTGTATCACGCCGGTGTGGCGGCGGGGCGTGACGTGGAGATCGAGTGGGTCAACTCGGAGGATTTACAGCGCGACCGGGGCTGGGAACAGTTGGACGATGTAAGCGGCATCGTCGTGCCGGGCGGGTTTGGCTACCGGGGCATCGAGGGCAAAATCAAGGCGGCCCGTTGGGCGCGCGAAAATCGGGTCCCGTATCTAGGGCTGTGCCTGGGCATGCAGGTGATGGTCATCGAGCTGGCCCGGCGCGTGCTGAACAGCGACGAACCCAATAGCACCGAATTCGACCTGAACACTGCACATCCGGTCATCAGCCTGATGCCCGACCAGCGCGACATCGCCGACATGGGCGGCACGATGCGCCTGGGGCTGTATCCCTGCCGGTTGACGCCGGGGAGCAAAGCAGCCCAGGCTTATGGCGCAGACCTGATCCAGGAACGCCACCGCCACCGCTTCGAGTTCAACAACGCCTATCGAGGAATGCTGGAAAAAGCTGGTGTGGTCTTTAGCGGTCTGTCGCCCGACACCCGCCTGGTCGAGATTGCCGAGCTGGCCGACCATCCCTTTATGCTGGGCAGCCAGTTCCACCCCGAGTTTCGCTCCCGGCCCAACCGGCCCCACCCGCTGTTCCGGGCCTTTATCCAGGCCGCGATAGAGCGTGAGCGGACACAGTGATGGAGGCGGCCCGGCAAGCTGCTACTATCATTTACTCGGGCAATTCACCAAAGCGCTCCCGGTAGCGGGCCACCAGGGCCGCCAATTCCGCGGCCTGCTGCTGGGCCTGTCTGGCGCGTTGCTCTTCCCGCTCGGCGACTTCTTCAGGGGTTGGCAGCACCTCGCCATCCAGTGTGGCCCAGCGCAGCCAAACCGCCTCGACGCCCTGATAGCTGCCTTCCCAACGCACCAGCGCCAATCCGAGCTGTCGGCTAACCAGCCAGCCCTGGGGAGTGGGCTGGATGGGAACATAAGCTCCTTCGGTCAAGGCAAAGCCGGCCCACTCGCTGCTGAACGGGTCGTACCAAAAATATTCGGGTACGCGCAACCGGTCCTGATAGATCCACTTTTTTTCGGTCTTGTCGCGCTCGGCGGTGCTGTCGGACAGCAGCTCGATGACCACGTCTGGGCCTTTGCCCTCTTGCCAGACCACCCAGCTCTTGCGCTCGCGCCGGGTCACGCCTTGCACCACAAACACGTCCGGGCCACGAAAATCGTAGCGCCGGTCCTGATCCACGCTGAAATAGACAAACATGTTGCCGCCTACGAACACGTCGTCCCGATCGGTCCAGTGCAGGTTCAGAGGCAGCAGCAAGAGATACATTTGCAGGACGTGGCGTTGGGTTTCCATAGGCATCCCATCGTCGTAAGGCAGGTCGTCCTCGGTGGGCGGCCACTCGTCCAACCCCACCCCGATAGATTCTACCAACACCTCTACAGCCATAGCGCATTTCCTCTGTTGACTTGCACTGCTCGATAATACCACAAGTGGCAAGTTACCGCAATGATTCAGAAAACCTCAAATAAGCGCACGTGTTCACTCCTTACCAGCCTCCACCATCCGCTTCATCTCGTACAGCTTGTTGATGGCCTCCAGCGGCGACAATTCCTCCACCTTCATCGCTTGCAACAACTCGATGACCGGGTGCGGGGCGGCGCTGAACAGGGCCAACTGCCGGGCCGCGCTGCGGAATTTCTGGCGCACGCGCTCGCGCTGCTCGGCTTGCAGCTCTTCCAGCTCGCTCAGGATTTCGTTAGCCCGGTTCACCACGGCGCGGGGCATACCGGCCAGTTGGGCCACGTGCACCCCGTAAGAGCGGTCGGCCCCGCCGGGGATCACTTTGTGCGTAAAGATCACCTTGTCGCCCTCTTCGGCCACAGCCATGTTCATATTGCGCACCCGGGGCAGGTAACGCTCCAGCTCGGTCAGCTCATGGTAGTGAGTGGCAAACAGCGTGCGCGCGTCGAGGCGCGGGTTGTTGTGTAGATACTCGACCACGGCCCGCGCCAGCGCCATGCCATCGTAGGTGCTGGTGCCGCGCCCCACTTCGTCCAGCACGATCAGGCTGCGCGGCGTGGCATGGGCCAGGATGTAGGCCGTCTCGACCATCTCGACCATGAACGTCGAGCGCCCGGCGGCCACCTCGTCCTGCGCGCCGATGCGCGTGAAAATGCGGTCCACCAGCCCGATGCGGGCGCGGTCGGCCGGCACAAAACTGCCCATCTGGGCCAGCAGCACGATCAGCGCCGCCTGGCGCAGGTACACGCTCTTGCCTGCCATGTTCGGCCCGGTGACGATGAGCAGCCGCCTCTGCTCGTCAAAGCTCAGGTCGTTGGGGGTAAAAGGCTCGTCGGTCTGTGTGACTTCGACCACCGGATGCCGCCCGGCGACGATGTGCAGCCGCTCGTCGTCGGACAGCTCGGGGCGCACGTAATGGCGCCGCCGGGCCACTTCGGCCAGGGCGGCGGCCACGTCGAGCCGGGCCAGGGCGCGGGCCGTCTTGAGCAGGACCGGGGCGCGGGCGGCCACTTGCTCGCACACCTGGCGAAACAGCCGCGCCTCGACTTCGGCGATGCGCTCGTCGGCGTTGAGGATGAGCGACTCGTATTCCTTGAGCTCGGGGATGATGTAACGCTCGGCGTTGACCAACGTTTGTTTGCGGATGTACTCCGCCGGCGCAGCGGCCGCGTTGGCTTTGCTCACTTCCAGATAGTAGCCGAAAACCTGATTAAACCCCACCTTGAGCGACTTGATGCCAGTGCGCTCGCGCTCGCGCTTTTCCAGGCCGGCGACCCATTGCTTGGCGTCGCGCGAGGCCAACAAGATGCCATCCAGCTCAACCGAATAGCCGGGTCGAATGACGCCGCCCTTGCTGAGTTGGGCCGGCGGGTCGTCAGTGAGGGCAGAGGTGATGAGGGTCAGGGTTTCGCTGTGCGGGTCGAGGTCGGTAGATGGGAAGGTTGGTAAATGGGTCAATTGGGACTGGAGATTGGGAATGACTTCCAGCGCCTTGCGGATACCCACCAGGTCGCGCGGAGTGGCCGAGCCGCCCAGCACCCGGTTCGCCAGGCGCTCCAGGTCGGGGACGTGCTTGAGCGCGTCGCGCACGGCGGCGCGGCTCAGGCCGGCGTCGAAAAAAGCTTGCACGCGGTCCAGGCGCTCCTCTAGCGCAGCGCGGTCGAGCAAGGGCTGGCTGAGCCAGGCGCGCAGCAGGCGCGCTCCCATCGGCGTCTGCGTGGCGTCGATCACGCCCAACAGTGAGCCTGTGCGCCCCCCGCTGACGGTTTCCGTCAGCTCCAGGTTGCGCCGCGTGGCCGGGTCGAGGGTCATAAAATGGCCGGTGTGATAAGTACTGAGGGATGTGATTTGCGCTAGCGCGCCCTTGTGGGTTTCTTGGAGATAGGCCAGCGCAGCTCCGGCCGCGCGGATGGCAAAAGGCTTGCCTTCGCAGCCAAAGGCATCCAGCGTGCTGAGCTCAAAGTGATCTAGCAAGGTCTGGCGAGCGTGGCCGGGTTCGAAGCGCCAGACGGGCCAGGGAGTCCAATGGATTTCGGATTTTGGATTTTGGATTTTGGATTTTAGATTTTGAAAAAAGCCGAACTCTGAATTCCGAGTCTCTTTCCAGTCGCCGGCGTCGGGCAGCAGGCACTCGCGGGGGGCCAGGCGGCCTAGCTCCTGTTCCAGGGCGGTCAGGGCGTCGTCGCCGCTGAACTCGGCGGCGGCGAACTCGCCGGTGGTAATGTCGGCATAGGCCAGTCCGGCCCGCCGTCCGTCTTCGTCTACTACCGCCGCCGCCAAATAGTTGGCCCGTTTGGCGTCTAGCAGGGTCGGCTCGACCACCGTGCCCGGCGTGACGACGCGGGCGACCTCGCGGTCCACCAGCCCTTTGCCGGTCACTTCGCCTACCTGCTCGGCCAGCGCCACGCGATAACCTTTTTCGATGAGCCGGGCCACGTAGCCTTCGACGGCGTGGTGCGGCACCCCGGCCATCGGCACGCGCACGTTCTTGGCGACCGGACGCGAGGTGAGCACCAGGTCCAGTTCGCGGGCAGCGATCTCGGCGTCCTCGTCAAAGGTCTCGTAAAAGTCGCCCAGGCGAAAAAAGACGATGGCGTCGGGGTGCTGGCGTTTGATTTGCAGATATTGGCGGCGGACGGGGGTGACTTGGGTCATGGGGACTCCTGTTCGCTTGCGAGTTGGGTCTAGTATAACGCAGGGGATGGGATTGGTCAATGAGGGAGGACGGGAGACGAAAGACGATTGACGATGGGGCGACCTGGGGGTAGAATGTCGCTTATGCAGCGCATATCGCTTGGGGAAAAATGGCGGCGCGTCGGGTGGGCTTTGGCCTTGACGATGATAGCGCTTGGGTTGGCAGGGTGTTCCGGTCTGGGCGACGCGCCCACGCTGGTTCCGACGCTGGCCCTGCCGACCCCACTACCCCGACCGACTGCGACCAGCGCCTCCATCCCAAGTGTTTCACCTCCTGCTATCGAGCCGGCCCTGGTTCTGGCGTATGATTTTGACCCAGCCACCGGACAAATGGCGCCCGCCGACCGCCTGTCGGGGGTGACGGTAGGCGCAAGCGATCAGTTGTGGGTGATGGCCGAGAATGCGTTTGTGGCGTATCGCCGCGAACCGTCCGGCGAGCTGACGGTGCAAAAGGTGATTACCTACACCTACGACGACATCGGGCGGCGGGTGGGCTGGACTATCACCTGGCCGCAGGGGCCGACACAGACACAACGGCTGGTTTTTCTCTACGAAGGGCTGGTCGCCGTGGGTGAACGGCTAGAGGTGGGCGACGTGGTGACGACGACCTATTATCCCTGGGCGGCCCGCGACCGCAACACGACGCTGGACGACACGGATTTGGTCGCCAATGCCCCGATCACCGACGTGACCCGCTACGATGAGCGCTGTCGGGCGGCCATCGAGACGGATTGTGTGACGATGCTGGCGCGGATCGTCGTGTCGGAAGCGTCGGTAGGGAACGAGGAGGAGCAGCGCGCCGTTGCATGGACTTTTCGCAACCGGCTGGACCGAGGTCTATCGCTGCTCAGTTACGCAATGGACCACACACCAAGCCGTGAATGGTACTTTGCGCTGGCCCGCGAGGTGCTGGCCGCCCCCCCTGAGGCGGACGTGACTAAAGGGGCGACTCACTTTTTCTCGCCGCGCTCCATGCCGCGCCAGGGCCAGGAGGATCGCTGCAAGCCCATCGGTGTTTACGATTGCGACGGCGGCCTGGTGTTTGTAGAGGGGCTAGACACTCCGGCCTATGCTCCCTTTTGGCATCTGTTGTACGAGTGGCTGCCGGTGGCGGGTATCCGCAAGACCCACTTTTTGTTTTATCGCATCCCACCCATTCGCCCGCGTGTGGGGCAGTGATCAGGCCAACGGTGGACGACTGATGGCCGACGGCTATGGGCATCAATCCCAGCAATGAAAGCGCGCCTACGCGGGCCAGGGTCAGCGGGCTGTAGACCCGACCGCCGGCTTGGACCTGCCGGCTTTGCAGCGCCCGGCGAAAATCTCCCGCGCTGCGTCCAGGAAAGAGAGTGTAGGCCCGCCCGATGGTAGGCAAATAGTGCGCGTCGGAGCCGCCCAGCTCTGGCAGCGCCCGTCGGCGGCGGTTGAGCCACCCGGCCAGGTAGTTGCTGGCAAACTCGGTGGGCGTGCTGTTGCGCACTTCGATGCCGTCAAAGGGCAGTTTGTAGACCAGACCCTTGACGCCATTGACGATCTTGGGCAATAGGAACGAATAGGGATGCACCGCCACGGCCAGCCCGCCCTGAGCGTGGATGGCCTCCACCGTCTCGGCGGCGCTCATGCCGGCGGGGATGTCGTCGGTGAGATAAAGCCCCACAATATCGCCCTGACGCGATGTGATCTCGGAGGCAATTATGATGTCCAGATGTCCAAAATCGCGCGGGAAGCGACGCTGGTAGCGGCGCGCCTCCACCGCGCCGGCAATCGTATCGTGGTCGCTGATGGCAATGACCGCCAGATCTGTCTCGGTCGCCGCGTACTCGACCACGGCTGCGGGGGTCATCAGTCCATCGGAAAACGTCGTGTGAATATGAATATCAGCCCTGTTCAACACCATCGCGTCAATTTCTCCTAATCAACTCTGATTTCGGGGAAATTATAACCGCGAATAGTTGAAGGGAGATTAAAAAGAGGTTAAAAGTGGGTATTAATTGGCGGGAACGCAGGCTCAACGCTCGGCGCGGCGCAACGCCACGTGGAAGATATTGCCCTGATCGGGCCTGCTTTCGGCCCACACTTGCCCGCCGTGGCCTTCGACAATGCGCTTGATTTCAGACAGGTTGACGATTTGGGCGTCGCCGGTATCTGTCAAGGGTTTCCAAATATGCGCCAGCCGGTCGGGTGGAATCAAAAATCCACCATCGACGATCTGGACATGGAAAACGTCACCTAACACGCGCAGCGACGCCCAAACCGTTTCATTCTCTCGGCTGACTTGGATGGCGCGCCCCACTAGGGCACTAAAGACCCAAAAGACCATGTCTGGATCGCCGGTGATCAGGTCATCTGCCTCACCTAGGTCGGGTATTTGCAAAACGAGATCAACGCCGGATCGGCCGGCCGTGGGCTGCCAATGTTCTACCACTTTGTTTAATAAATCAGTCAGACGAATCTGCTCGTAGCGCGTCGCGTCGAGCAGAAAGCGGCGCGGCGAGAAGCGGTCAATCAGATGGATGATGGCCTGAGTCTTGTCTTGCACTGTGCGCAACATGGCCGACTGACTTTCGGGTACAGGTCCCATCACGCCATCGAGCAGGAGCTCCAGATAGCCGCGCACCACGCTGAGTGGCATACGGATGGCCTCTTTGATTTTGAACAAGCGATTCAAATCATCCTGCGTGGCCGCCAATTGCTGCGTGCGATCCAGTAGACGCCGGTTGAGTTCGGCGTTCTCGATAGAGAGCGCCAGCGGTACGGCCAAGTGAGCCAACAATTGACCATCCTGGTCGGTAAAAGGCTGCGCATGCCCGGCCACCAGCACCGCGCCATGGATGCGACTGCTGACGCGCAAAAAGGCCATCATCGCGGCCAACCGATCCACGCGAGCCGAGGTCTCGAACATATCGGCCGGGGCCTCGTCGCCCTCGTTGAGCAGAACATAATCCTTTTCTTCCAGATCCAGCCAGAGCGAATCCGGGTCAGACGGGTGGCCCATATCCAACGACAGTTTGGCCAGCCGGCGCCCGGCCAGACCATAGGCAGGCTCTTGGGCTTGCAGGTTGCCGGTGTTTTCGTCCCATAGGAAAATGATGCATTTTTCTGCGCTGAACAGGTTTGCGATGTCGGCTGTGACCTGTTTGTAAACCTTGCGCCGATCGGCCCACGAACCGGCAGTCTGGGTCACCTGGCGTAACCCACGAATCTCTACCAGGCGCTTGAGCATCTCGTGCTCGGCTTTTTTGAGTTGTGTGATGTTGGTAGCGACAAAAGTGATACCTATAACACCTCCCTGGCTGTCGCAGAGGGGTGCGGCGGCCAGTGAATAGTGCCGCCAAACCGACGATTCTGGGGCAATCACTTCGTCCAGGTAACGCTCAAGCTCCCCGGCGAGAAGCTGGCGACACAGCCCGCGCCAACGTTCGAGGGCATGACCGCTCATCTGGTCGAGTAGGTTGGCGCCCAAGATGTGTTCGCGGGTGAGGTGCGCGCTGTGATTGGCTAACGCAAAAGCATCCCACTGCTTGTTGACGCCCGTGATGCGCAACTCGCTGTCTACCGTATAAATCACGGCTCCCACCGAGTCGAGCACGCTCTGATAAAAACCGGGGATCGGTGTGGCGCTTGTGTCGGCCAGACGGCCGGCCGCGGTGGTTTCGAGCAGCCTCTTTTGCAGTTTGCTCATCAGGTCATCCTGATCGGGGACAATCAGCTCGTGTTCAGACTTCCATCTAAAATCAGACGACGGCATTATATCATGCAGTTTCAGTTTTTGCCCGACGCCCAGACTTCTTGTGGCTGTTTCTTTATCAGGTTGATGTTCTTTCTCGCGTCCAAGCTCACAGCCAGGCCACACTCGCCGTGGTCGCGCTCACTCTGCTACTCGCCGTGCGCCCGTGGACCGGACGGGGTGCACCCGATGCTCGAGTGCGCTACAGTGCGTCGCTGGTTTGGCCCGACGCAGGGCGCATCGCTATCAGCGAGTGGGTGTTGTCCGACACGTGGAACAGGGTGAATTTGCTGCCCCAGCACCGGTGGGTGGGCTATGTGCAGCGGGACTTTTCCGCACATGAGCTTCGCCGGACCTCGGCCAAGCGAACTATTGGGCAGACAGCAGCAGCGCGTGGCTCTGGCCAGGGCGCTGGTCCGGTGGCCGGAGGTGTTGCTGCTGGACGAGCCTTTTGGGGCCCTCGACGCGCCCACTCGCAAGTGCGCGACCTGCAGCGCCGTTTCAGGCTGCCAACGCTGCTGATCACGCACGACCTTTCGGAGGCCAGCCTAATCGCCGATCAGATCGCCATCTTTGGGCGGGTGCGTCAAAAGCGATGGCTCGACGCTGTTTTTCAAAACCCAAGAATGCCTCAAGCCGGTAGACGGGAGGACCTTATTGCACGGCGTCTATTTTTTCTGCTCCATCACGTCCATCGCAGCGGCCTTGTGTTCGGGATGGATGCCCGGCAGCGCCGCCGGGCCGGCCTCCAGCGCCTCCAGAATGCCCGCGCGTATTTCCTGCCAGTAGTCGCGGGCGGCGGCCCATTTGTCGGCCCGGAAACGGGCCAGCCATTCGTGCAGGGCCGGCTCTTTCAAATCCAGGCGCTCCCAGCTCTCCAGGTAGCCTTGGATGATGTCCACGGTGCGCTGGCTTTCCCAAAAGGCCACGCCCTCGATTTCCTGCTCGCAGATGGCCTTGACCACCGCGAACTGGTGGGCCTGATAATCCAGCGCCAGGTCGTAGTGGCTGAGGATGATCTCGTCCACGATAGCCTCGGCCCACTTGCGATGGAAACGGCAGATGCCGCTGTTCTCACTGTAAAACTCGTACACCATGCGCTCGACGCATTTGCGACCCAGCTCGCGCGGGGGCAGAAAATCCACGCCGTAATAATTGAAATACTTGCCCATCATGGGCATGGGGCTGAACATGCCGGGCACCCAGTATTGATTGGGAACCATGCAGCCCGCTGCGCCGTGAGCGGTATAGACGGCATAATCCACCGTGCGCCGGCCCGGCTCGACCAGGCCGTAGCGGGCGTCCAGCGCGCGGGCGGCGGCGCGTATGCCTCGGCGAAAGATGGCTCCAGTGTCGCTGAACAGCAGCATGTCTACCACCGCGCGGGCATAGGCGGCGTTGCGGGCCGAATCGGCCACGACGTCAAAATCATCTTCTCCGGCGCTAAAGTCGAAGCGCATCTGGTCGGCGGGAGGCAAGCCGAAATCCTGCGGCAGGATCAGGCCGCGGTGAACCAGTTCCATCACCCAACTCACCACGCCGCCGGTCTGGATGGCGTCAAAGCCCAGCGCGTCCACGTAATGATTCAGATCTTCGGCGGCCCGCTGATCGAACACTCCACACAGCGGCCCCAGGGCCTGATACGGCTCATAGTCCTTTTTATAGTGCACATACATCTTTTTGCAGGCTACCTGACACGGCTCGCCGCAGTGCCGAAAGTTCTTGGGTTCGATGATCTCTTGGTTGAACTGGCGCAAATAGTGGTCGAGAATGAAGGTCTGATGTTGACTCAGGCGAGCCTCGGCGCCGGCATAGACGGACTGGTAGTTAAAGCTGAACAGCCGTTCGTCGGCGGTTTTCATGTTCACGCCAAAGGTGCCGCCCGTGCGAAAGCCGGGCACATAGCGATACTTTTCCGTCGCGCCCAGGTCTACCTTGATCATCCGTTCGCCATAGTGGACCAGGAAATAGCCGTCAATCTCTTGCGAGTCTTTCAGGTCGGGGTCTTCCCAATCGCCGCCAAAAATACACGCGGCGACGCGGTGTTTTTGTAGCAGACGGCTACCCAACCCGCCGCGTCCGGCCCAGTCGTCCACGGGGGTGATGCGCCCATCTTTGACGTGATTAGAGCCGATGACGCCCTCGACTGTGCGGCGCGCCGCCGGGCCGACGGCCAACACGCGCATCCAATCCCCGTCGTACTCGGCGGCGTAGCGGTCGAACACGGCCTGTTGCAGGGCATAAAAGCCGATCAGGCGGTTGCCGTCAGGGTCGGCGTAACCGGTCCACAGCAGGTCGGCGTTGACCGGCTCTAGCCGCACCTGGATTTCGCCGTGGTTGTGATTCAAAATGAGCACGCTGTCCTCGGGGGCGGCGCCGCTCAGACACACAAAATCCACGCCGACGCGGTGCATCACGTAGGCCCCGCCGCCCAGGCTGGAGATGTAGAACCCTTCCCAGGCCGGCGAGTAGGCGCAAAAGACCAGCCGACGCGAACCGGGGATGCGCGATCCGGCCAACGGCCCGCCGCCCCAGGTAAAGACGCTCGGATCCTCCTGGTAGCGCACCCAGCCGTAATCCACCGGCCCGACGATGCGCGGGTCGGTGATGCGGCGAATGTCGTATTCGCCGCTGGATAGGTCGATCAGCAATTCGCGCTGGTTCAGTTGGTAGGTCATGGGGCGTTCCCGGGGGAGTTACGCCGTCATTCGACGTCGTCGCCAGATCGCAAATCGCCCCAAATCTCCCTCTTCCCACGCTACCAGCAGCGGCACGGCGTTGAAAATCGACGAGTAGGTGCCGCTGAGCAAGCCGATCAGCAGAATCGCGATGAACTGCTTGATGCTGGCCCCGCCAAACAACAGAATGGCAATCATCACAAAGATGGCGTTGAGCTGTGTGGCTAGCGAGCGGTGCAGGGTCTCCAACAAGCTGCGGTTGGCGATGGTCTCAAAGCTCTCGCCGCGCCGTTTGGGAATGTTTTCGCGGATGCGGTCGAACACCACGATGGTGTCTTGCACCGAAAAGCCGATCACGGTGAGCATGGCGGTGAGGAACAGCGCGTCCACTTCCCAACCGAACAGGATGCCCAAGATAGACATCACACCCATGGTCACCAGGATATCGTGGATCATGGCGGCGATGGCGCACACGCCGTAGCGGAACGAGCGCCCCACCCGCCGAAAGGCCCACACGATAAAGAACAGAATGACGCCGGCGGCCACGGCCACGGCGATGGCTGCCGAGCGGGTTACCTCCTGGCTGATGGCCGGGCTGACGCTATCGACCGACGACGCGGCCTTGTCCACTGGCGCGACCTCTTCCGACAGTTTGGCAATGATCTCTTCGGCAGTGTCAGACGCGACGAATTTGGTGCGCACCTGCCAGGTGTTTTCCTCAGCTCTACCCAGATGGGTGACGGCAGGGTTGTTCTGTCCAAAGGACTCGAACACATCGCGGATGGCATCCTCGTCGGCGGGGCTTTGTAGCTTGAGCACGAATTTGCTGCCGCTTTCAAAGTCCACGCCCAGGCGCACCGGCGTGCCATATTGTATCAGCGAGTAAATCATGGCGACGATGCCGGGCACAATGACCAGCGTCGAGATCAAAAAGTACCAGCGACGTTTTTGGACAATATTGTACATAGTTTCCTCCTAGACCCCCAGCAGGCGCGGGTGGTCGCGCAGCCGCTCGCCGATCAAGTGGAATGTCAGTCGCAAAAACGTGCGTGTGACGATGACGGCGGTGAACATGCTCATCATCACGCCGATAGCCAGGGTAATGGCGAAGCCCTTGACGGCCGGCGCGCCGATGAGCCGCAGCCCCAGCACGCTAAAGCCAGAGCCGAGCCAGTATAGAATGGCGCAGATGATGAGGGTCGAGATGTTCGAGTCGCGGATAGAGGTCCAGGCGCGGTCGAATCCGGCCTCGATGGCGGCGTGCAGGCCCCGCCCGCGCCGCAGCTCTTCTTTCATGCGCTCAAAAATCAAGATGTTGGCGTCTACGGCCATGCCCGTAGAGAGCAAAAAACCGGTGATGCCGGGCAGCGTCAGCGTGACAGGGAGCAAGCGAAATATAGCCAGGTTCAACAGGGCATAGATGATGAGCGCCAGACTGGCCAGCCCACCGGGCAGCCGGTAATAGATAACCATAAACAGCAACACGGTGATCAATCCGATGACCCCAGCGGTGATGCTCTTGTCCACCGATTCGGCCCCCAGCGTCGCGCCGATGCTGCGCTGCGATTCGACCGCCAGCGGCACGGGCAGCGCGCCATACTGGAGCTGAATGCCCAGGCTGCGGGCGGCTTGATAGGTAAAGTCGCCCGTGATGCGCCCCGCGCCGTCGGGGATGGCGCTCTGGATTTGCGGGCTGGAGACGACGATGCCGTCCAGCACGATGGTCAGGTATTGGCCGACGTGACTGCTGGTATACTCGGCAAAGCGTTGGGCTGCGTCGCCTTGCATCTCAAAAGCCACGTAAAACTCACCCGTGGTCGGGTCTTGGGCCGGGAAGGCGCGCTTCAAGTCGCGCCCGGTAAAAACGGTCTCATAAGTCGTCTCTTGTTCGGGAAACAGCGGCGTGGTGGGCGAGACGGTTTCGCTGCCGGTAAGGGTGGCGGTGTCGGTGAGCGTCGGTGTGTTATACGTCGTGCGCACGGACAGGCCCGCCGGCAGCGGAGTCAGACCGGTGTCGATGAACTCTAGCAGGCCGGTTTCTTTGATGGTGCTGATGGCCAGCTCGGGATCTTCCACACCGGGTAGCTCAACCACGACCCGGTCGGCGCCCTGCGTCTGTACCAGCGCCTCGGCCAATCCCAACCCGTTGACGCGGCGCTCGATGATGTTGCGAGCGGTCTCGATAGAGGCGGACACCAGCGCCTGCGCTTCTTCCTCGCTCTCAGCCGCCTCGGCCTCAACCGGCACGGCCTGGAGCACGATCTGTACACCACCCTGCAAGTCCAGGCCCTGGCGGATACGCAGCGGGTCGGCGTCGGTGGTGCGGTTGTAGTTTTTGCTCTCCTCTGACTGCCACACCAACAGATTGTTGACTCCCTGGGGGTGTGTAATGGGCAGGTTGATCCACACAGCGAGCAGCGTGAGGATGACAATGACGACAAACCATATAGCGTCGCGATCTCTCATGGGTTTTTCTCCGGCAGGCTGATGCAATCTTGGCAGGCGCGCAACTCGCGTCCTGACAAACAAAATCCGCCCGGTTGCGGCGGCAAACGGGAGCATTATAGTGCAGGGAGAGGGTTCTGTCAAGCGCAGGAGCATTTGGCTGAAACGCAAAAGGCACAGAGGACGCTGACCATCCATCAGCGCCCTCTGTCCGCCAGCGCCCCAGTGGTCCTAATTCGACGCCAGCTCCTGGCCCGGTCTCACTTGCACCCACACGGCGTCGGTTGCCCAATTGTACAGCCATCTGGCGTCCAAGGGGGCCAGGTTCACACAGCCGTGGCTATGCCGATAGCCAAAACTATTGTGCCAGTAAGCCCCGTGCAGCGCGATGTCCGCGTTGAAATACAACGTCCAGGGCACGTCTTCCAAGAAATAATAGTCGGGCCGATTGTATGCGCCGCTCATCTTGCCCGCCTCGACCTTGCGCCACACCTGAAACAATCCCGGCGGGGTGTTCCAGCCGGGCAGGCCGCTGGAGACCAGCGTAGCGTAGACCATGCGGTCGCCTACATAGGCAGCCAGGGTCTGCTCGAACAGGTTCACGTCGATCCAGGCCGCGCCCGCATCCACCCCCGCCGGCAGCGGGGCAAGCTCTACCTTGGCCACGGCGGTTTGGATGATCCACTGATCGGGGCCGATGAGGTACCACACCTGATCGCCGACCTGCTCGGCGGCAAAGATTTGCACCCGCTCGTAGCGCCCGTACACCGGCGCGTCGGCGTTGAGCTCGCCGCCGGGCGTGCGCAAGGGCTGCACCGCCGTCAGAATCCAGGCAAATGGGCGTTCGGGCTGCTCGGCCAGCGCCACACCCTGAAACGCAGACGGACGATAAAATGCCAGCGCTTCGGCCGGCACATATTCGCCCGGGTTGATTTGATAATAGTCGCGCCCCTCATACGTGGTCGCGCCTTGCACACTGACCCACACATAGCCCACGCCCAGCCGGCGCTTGGGCGGCAGGCCGTAAACCGCTTCGATAGGATGGCTATAGACCGGGGCGTCATCCTGTATCACCTGGGCGTAGGTCAAGGGAGTGACGTTGCCTTCCGCTGGTTGAATAGGATGAATAGCCAGTTCGGGTAAGGGGTTGGGCAGGCGAATGTTGGCGATGCGGGCGGCGGTGGTGGCGGGGCCATAAGGCGGGCAGGCCAGTTGGTTCTGCCACACCAGACGGTCGGTGCAAATCGTGCCGTCATCACCCAGAGGATTGTGTGCTCCTCGGTTTGGTTGCGGGGGAGCGGCCTCGACATTTCCTGGAGGCGCAAGCATAACACACACAAGTGACAATATACATAACAACAAAGCACGGCGAAACATGACTCGATCTCCATGAGGCGTCGGTAAAATTGGATACTGAAGGTTGATTTTACCACAGGTCGGCGTGAGCGTCTAGACCAGTACCCGGCGCTCGGAATACGACTCACAGTCGCCAAACCGCTGATTGTCCCATTTAATCCCGAAATTTCATACCGATTTGCTCGAATTTAACCCTTGACAAATAGAATATTTGTTCTATAATAAAATATCTCATATCCGCTTTTCTAGCCGTCTGTCGGAGAGACGTAATTTAGCCCCTTGCGGGCGTACAAAATGGGCGCAAAACGGGCGCAAGGCCCTATATTACAGGGTTCTCCGATAGGCTGCTAGTATTTGAAAGGAGTCAGAAAAATGTCCAACCATCCTATCGTCCATGTCGAGTTTTCAACTAGAGACCGCGCCGAATCAGCCAGGTTTTACGGCGAAATCTTTGATTGGAAGATTCAAGACATGCCTGAGATGAACTATACCACCTTCGACCCAGGCACTCCTCCGGGCGGCGGTTTCAACCCTGTAGGCGAAATGGCCAAAGCTGGCGACGTGTTCGTTTATATCTTGACCGACGACATAGAGGCCACGCTGGCCCAGGTTGAAAAGAGAGGCGGCAAGACCGTGGCGCCCAAGAGCGAAATTCCCGGCATGGGTTGGTTCGGTGTCTTTTCCGACCCCACCGGGAACATGGTGGGGCTGTACACCAGTATGGGTGAGCCAAGTTGACGGACGCTTGACGCATTCAATTTTAACCTGGAAAATACAAATCCCGCCGCGCTGGCTTCGGCGGGATTTTGTGAATTCGTAGCAAGATCACTCATGAGGAGGGCAAGTCGAAATGGAAGATCGAATCCTGACCCAACATCCGCAGGGCAAAGCCGGCGTCAACATCAGTCGGACCAAGTATGCAACGATCAAAGCTGCCATCTTGGAGACGCTGCGCACCGACGGCGACGCGACCTTCGAAGACCTGGTCCGCCGGGTCGAACACAAGCTCACCGGGAGCTTTGACGGCTCGATTCCCTGGTACGTCACGACGGTCAAATTGGACCTGGAAGCGCGCGGCCTCATCGAGCGCGTTCCCCAGTCCAATCCTCAAAGGCTCCGAGTGATTGGAGAATAAGAACTTTATAACACGCTCACCGGGTCGATGTCCACCCGCCAGCCGGCAGAGATTTCGACCTCCCGCAACAGATCGGCCGGGTCGTCGGCGCGCAAGAGGACCTGCCACCGGAAAAGGTTGCGCTGCCTGGCAAAAAAGGCCGGAGCGGGGCCAATGAGGTCCTCGGGCGGCAAGCTCCGCGCTTCCAGCATGGCTCGCAAGGTCGCCGCCAGGCGCTCGGCGACCAGGCGGGCCCGTTCGGATTTTCGATGCCGATACTCCAGTCGAGCCAATCGTCGAAAAGGCGGATAGCCATGCTCGCGGCGAAAGGCCAGTTCACGTTGGGCAAAGCCTGCAAAGTCGTGCCGCGCAGCCATTTGCACGGCGTAATGCGCCGGATTATAGGTCTGCACGATGACCCGCCCGCCTCGCAGTCCGCGCCCGGCCCGCCCGGCCACCTGGGTGAGCAGTTGAAAAGTGCGCTCGGCGGCGCGGAAATCGGGTAGATTGAGCGCCGTATCGGCCGAGACCACCCCCACCAACGTCACGAGCGGCAAGTCCAGACCCTTGGCCACCATCTGCGTGCCGATGAGCACGTCGGCCTGACCCCCGACAAAACGCTCCATGATCAGCTCGTGGGCGCCGCGCCTCGAGGCCGTGTCTCGATCCCAGCGCAGGATGCGCGCTTCAGGGAACATCTCGCGCACCGCCGCCTCGACCCGTTGTGTGCCCAACCCAAAATAGCGGATGCGCCCTCCCCCACACACCGGACATCGTTGGGGAATGCGCTCGTGATGATTGCAGCGGTGACAGATCAATTTTCCAATTTCCCCATTCCCGATCCCGTGTTGGATCAACGGCACGTCGCAGTGAGGGCAGCGCATCACGTGTCCGCAGTCACGGCACAAGACGAACGTGGCGTTTCCCCGTCGATTGAGGAACAGAATGGCCTGTTCGCCGCGCGCCAGCGTCTGCTGGAGCGCTTGTTGCAGGGCGCGGCTAAAAATGTGTACGTTACCCGCCCGCAGCTCGTGCCGCAAATCCACCACTTGCACCGGCGGCAGTGGGATATAGCGCACCTGCTCGCCTTCGTCGCGATACGCCGTTTGCACGACCTGGTGTCGCTCCTGTTGTTGATTCAAGCGCCGCACGTGGCCGCGGATGCGTTGTGGTAGAGTGAGCAACTGAAATTCGCCCGTCTGCGCCCGCCGATAACTCTCCAAACTAGGTGTGGCGCTGCCCAGAAGCACCGTTGCGCCGGCCATGCGGGCCAGTTCCAGCGCCACGTCGCGGGCGTGATAGGCCGGAGTATAGTCTTGGGCTTTGAAGCTGGCGTCGTGCTCCTCGTCCAGCACGATCAGGCCGACATCGGGCAACGGCGTAAAGAGCGCCGAGCGCGGCCCGACGATAACATCCAGGCGACCGGCGCGGGCGCGTTGCCAGGTTTCATATCGCTCGCCAGGGCTGAGCTGGCTGTGAAACAGCCCTACCCGACCGGGAAAGCGAGCTAGAAAACGGCGCGTCGTCTGAGGCGTGAGGCTAATTTCGGGCACTAACACGATGGCGCGCCGCCCCTGAGCCAGGGTAGCGGCCACGGCCCGCAAATAGATTTCTGTTTTGCCGCTGCCGGTGACGCCGTGGAGCAGAAATGCGAGGGGCGAGAGACGGGCGGCGATTCGCTCCTCGCCTCTCGCCCCTCGCTCAATTTGCTCCCACGCCGCGGCCTGGTCGGGCGTGAGCGGGGGCGGGTCGGCGGGCACAAACTCGACGTCGGCCAGTGGATCGCGCACGACCTCGGCCTCGCTGAGCGCCACCAGTCCCAGGTCTTTTAATTTTTGCAGATGGCGCAGCTCACAACCAGTCGCCGCTCGGATGGCCTCGGCGGGCGTTGGGCCATCCTGGTCGGCTAAAAAACCCAGGATACCATAAAAAATCGCGCTGCCGCGCAATTCATCGGCGCGGGCGCGGGCCTCGGTCGGGGAAAGCAGCAAAAGGAC
Source organism: Anaerolineae bacterium (assembly GCA_034435435.1). Classification (GTDB taxonomy): domain Bacteria; phylum Chloroflexota; class Anaerolineae; order S140-20; family S140-20; genus DAOTXN01. Next base: position 26,663 of record DAOTXN010000118.1, read on the forward strand.
GGTGTGCAACCCGGCGTTCTTTTCACATTCAACCCAACCCCTTTCGACCAGCGCGCGCAAGGTAGCAGCGCTGCAACCCACGGCCTCCTGTATCTGGGCCGCAGTAGGCAAAGGGTCGGCGCTGGCTGCCAGCCAGTCGAGGACGTCGGCCTGTTTGGTCGGACGACCGAGCGACGGGCGGGCCGCTTCGATTTGGGTCGGGGCGGCGGTCAGCTCGGCGCTGCGCACTCGGCGTGGGCCAACCCGTGGCGGCGGCGCCATGAGCCACACACAGTCGGCCAGTGGAGCCAGGTAAAAATCGGCCATCCAACGCGCCAAGGCTAACTGTCCGGCTGTGAGGACAGGTAGCGGATCCATCAGCGCCAGCAATGACCGTGTGGCGGCGACAGGCGTCGAGGCCATCAGCGTCACCACTACCCCCGGACGCTCCTCGTCGCGCAATGGCACGCGCACCAAATGGCCCGGCGCTAAACGTCCGCTCAGTTCGGGCGGCGCATCGTAATGCAGCAGCAGATGTGTTTTTCCGCCGACGGCGACCTCTGCATACATGGGAGAATCCGCTATTTGTCAACCAGCGTGGGCTTGAGCGGCAGGATTTCGAGCTTTAGCAGCGCAATGCGCAGACCGTCCATCGCTTCGACGCGAAAACGCAGTCGTTTTCCGTCTCTGATTGTCTCGACGACGTCGCCCACTGCCGCGATGCGCCCCAGACGCCCCAGCACATAACCTGCAATCGTGTCATAGTTGGGGTCTTGCAAGCTGATGTCAAAGGCGTCGTTCACCTCTTCGATCAACACCAGGCCATCAATGAGCGCAGTCGTGTCGGATACACGCCGGATGTGCGGTTCTGGCCGGTCAAAAGCATCCTGGACCTCACCTATCAATTCCTCCATCAAGTCTTCCAGCGTCACCAACCCGGCGGTGCCGGCGTATTCGTCCAACAAGATGGCGATGTGCTGGCGGCGTTGGCGAAATTTGGCTAACAAGTCGTCCACCCGGATGCTCTCGGGCAAAAAGATCGCTTCGCGCAGCAGTTGGCGCACCGGCATACTGGCGTCTTGACCGGTGTGCATGGCCTTGACCAGGTCTTTGGTGTGCAAGACGCCGATAATGTGATCCAGGTCCTCTTCGTAAACGGGGAACTTGGTAAGTAGAGTCTCGGCAGCCAAAGCGCTGGCCTCGGCCAGTGTGGCATCGGCTTGCAAGCAAACCATCTCGGTGCGGGGAATCATCACTTGCCGGGCCAGAGTCTCACCCATGTCAAATACCGCTTCGACCATTTCTTGCTCACTCGTTTCAATTGCGCCGCCTTGGGCGCTGGCCGTTACAAGCATCCGAATTTCTTCGGCCGAGTGGACCAACTGATGTCCAGAAGCGGGTTGGATGCCCAACATCCTCAAGAGCGCATTGCCCGTTCCGTTCAAGGCCCAGATGAACGGCGCAAACAGGCGCTCGGTCCACAGAGTGGGCCGGGCCACAAGGAGTGACGCGCGCTCGGGGTTTTGTAAAGCGATCGACTTGGGCGCCAGCTCGCCGACCACGACGTGCAAAAAGGTAATGATGGCAAAGCCAATGCCCGCCGCCAGAGAATGGGAGGCGGCCGGCTGCCAGGACCCGGGGATGCGCTCAACGAGCGGTTGCAAGAGATGGGCCAGAGCCGGTTCCCCGATCCAGCCCAAGCCCAGGCTGGCCAGGGTGATGCCGAGCTGCGTAGCAGCAATGAAGCGATCGGGGTCGTTGACCGCTTTGCTCACCGTGCGAGCCGTCGCGTTGCCTTGGGCGACCAGCTCCTCAACGCGGGTGCGCCGCACGCTGACCAGCGCAAACTCAGCCATAACAAAAAAACCATTCGCAAGCACCAAAATGACGACGGCCAGAAGCTTGAGTAGATCGGCCAGGTTAATCATCGATCGCTGTCGGCCTCCTCATAAACGGCGGCGGCTGCGTAACCTACGACACTGTGAAAATCGCCGGTTACGTCGCCCGACGTGGCATATTTGAGCAGTTTGGCCCGGTTGGCGCCCAGGGCGCGGGCGGCCAACATCACCGCCGCCGTCGGACCGCCGCCGCAGGCGTGTCCCTTGCCAGCAGCCAACGCTTGCAACAATCCTGCGGGGTCAAAGGCCGCGATGCGCTCGGTCACGGCCCGGTCGAGGCGAGCGGCGGTGGCCGCATCGTAAAAGTGTGATAGGTCGGTGCTGGCGACGAGCAAGGCGTTGTGGTCGCGTAGCACATCGGCCAGGGCTTCGCCCAGCGTGTGACAGATGGCGGAGGATTGATCGTTGAGCATCACCGGCAAGAGGGTAAAGCCGCCCGCCAGCGCCACTTGCAGAAAGGGGAGCTGAATTTCGAGCGAGTGCTCTTGGTCGCGTTGCAGCCGTGCGAGACCGATGCGCCGGTCGAGCGCCTCGAGCAGGTCGTTGGCGACCGGCGCTTCTCCAAGAGGCGTCCAATACGCGCGGTGAGCCGTTGTCAAAATAGGATCGGCGCTGGAAATCCGATGGTTCGGCGCCACGATGGCGACGATGTCATAGCTCGCGCCTTGCACCAGCCGATAGGCGCAGGCCGCCACACTGCCTGAATAAACGTGTCCGGCGTGCGGAGCGACCAGGGCCACGAGACGACCGGCGATAGGAGCGAGCTCGGCAGCGTCGAGCAAGGCTTGCACGCGCTCCCGTAGCACGTCGGGCGAGCCTGGATACCAGCGTCCGGCAATAGGCGACGGGCGCGCGCCAGGTCCGGCAGAAACTTGGGGGTTCATCTCTCTTCCTCCCGATGAACTGGACTTGCAGCAAACACTATATGCCATTATAACACAGATATGCCCCGGCGCATCATTCCACTGCTATGGGGGGGAACTCGGGAGCATCGCCCGGCGTCTTGAAAAATACCCTAAACGAAAGGAAAGAGAAATGTCTCGCTGGATCAAATGTCTCACCGGTTTGGCAATTACCTCGTTGGCTATATCGGCTTGTGTTTCCCCTGAGGAATCGAGCAAGTCCCCCTTGTCATCGCCTTTGTCCGCAGAAAAACAAACCGCGCCCACCATCAACGCCGATGTCTCTGACTCACCTCTTAACGCCTCGCCGATCAGTCCGGCCGAGGAGCAGGCCGTCGCCGCGGCCAGGCAGGCTCTGGCCGAGCAACTGTCCGTGGAAACCGAGCGCATCACACTGGTCTCGGTGGAGCGGGTGGAGTTTGGCGACACGAGCCTGGGTTGCCCCCAACCAGGCATGATGTACGCGCAGGTCATCACGCCAGGCTACCGGGTGATCTTGATGCAAGACGGCCAGACCTACGATTGGCGCGTCAGCGGAGACCGCGCCGAGTTGTGCGAGCCGGTCGCGCGCGAAAAACCGCCAGCAGGCGGCGGAAACGTGGGTGAACTGCCGCCGGATCTGGCGCAAGCGGCCGAGGCAGCCATCAAGGCGCTGGTCGAGAAAATGCAAGTGGCCGAGGAGCAGATCGAGATCGTCTCGGTCGAAAGCGTAGAGTTTCGTGACTCTAGCCTGGGTTGCCCGCAGCCGGGAATGGCGTATCTGCAGGTGATCACACCGGGCTATCAGGTGCTCTTGAGCCTGGATGGACAGGTGTATGACTATCGCGTGAGCCGCCAACGGACAACGCTGTGTGTCAAAAGCGAGTAAAGGGGGCGCAAAAAAGTGCTCGACGCCCTTGGAGGTGTCGAGCACTTTTTGTGTATCAGACGGCTACCGGTTAACGCGGCGCCCACTTGACCGCGTCAAAGGCAACCAGGCGCGTCAGGCGCGACTCGCCCGTGGTATCGGTAAGCAAAACGTATTCGTCGCCGCCGCCGTCAAAGCGGTATGTCCCGAGTGAGACCCAGCGGTCGCCGTTGGTCGCTTGGTTCACGACCATCTGAGTCGTGCCATCGGCGTGAATGACCCAGTAGCGGGCAAAAGCGGTGGTGGTGTAGCGCTCGGGGATAAACACGTACACCTCGTAGCGTCCCGCCGCCAGCGTCGGATACCAGCGCGCCCAGTTATAGTTGGGCCGTTCATAGTCATTGTTCCAGGTCCACGTCAAGCGGCCGCCATAGCCCTCGTTGGCCGTGCGCCAGCCGGTAGACGAGCCGCCTTTTACAAAGCCGGCGTCCGTATCATTCACGACGACCGTGCCCGGCGTGGTCGCGTCCACCGTGCTCCATGAGAGCTGCGCCACGGCCAGGCCGCCGTGCTCATAGTATTCCAGCTTGACCGGGATGTTACCGCCTGGCAGGTCAATCTCGCCCACGTAGGTCCGCGCCGCCTGATCGTACCACACGTCGATCAACAAGTGATTGTTCACCCACAGCCGCGCCCCGTCGTCCACCGTCATGGTAAAGCGATAGCGCCCCGCCGACAGGTTCAGCGAACGGGTCCAGCGCACCGAAAAGTTGTCGGCGTTGACCGCGCCCGCCGGTGAGTTGGCCGCCCAGTTGAAATTGATCTGCGAGTCGTCGCGGGTGAGAGCTGGCGTGCCGCTCAAGGACGTGTTGTTAAAGTATTCGCCTTTCCAGTATTGGATGCTCGGCGTGGAGGCCAGCTCCCACGAAAGCTTGGCGACGGCGCCGCCGCCATTTTCATAGTATTCCATTTTGAGCGGAATGTCGCCGCCGGGCAGGTAAATCTCGCCGGTATATGTAGTCGCTGGCTGGTCTTTCCACGATTCGATGAGCAAGTGGTTGTTCACCCACAGCCGCACACCGTCGTCCACCGTGGCCGAGAAACGATAGTTGCCCGCCGCAAAGTTCACCGTGCGCGTCCAGCGGACCGAGAACTGGTCGGCGTTGATCGTGCCCGACGCGGGCGAGCCGGTTCCCCAATCAAAGTTGATACTGGCGTCGTCGCGGACCAGCGCCGGGGTCCCAGTGAGGGTCTTGTTGTTAAAGTACTCGCCGCGCCAATTGGCATAAACCTGCGCGTACGAAAACTTGGCCACGGCCAGGCCCTGGTTCTCGTAAAACTCGACCACGACCCAGTGGTGCCCGGTGGTGAGCTGCATATCGGCGGTGACGGTCTTGGCGGGATGTTCGCTCCACTCATTGATGAGCAGCGTGCCGTCCACCCACAGCCGCATGCCGTCGTCGCTGGTCGCGGTGAAGCGATAGGTGCCCGCCTCCACATAGATGTAGCGCGTCCAGCGAGCCGAAAAGCTGTCCGCGTTGACACCGCTAGCAGGCGAGCCGCTGCCCCAGTCATAGTCCAGATTGGTTTCGTCGCGTTCGAGCACTGGAGTGCCTGAAAGGCTGGTGTTGTTCCAATACGAGGCTTTCCACGTTGGGTCCGAGTCGTTGGGATAGACTGGACCAAAAGCCAGGGCTGTGGTCGCCCACGCGAGCAACCAGACCACAGCTAATGTCAGAGATACCCACTTTTTCATTTTATACCTCCATTTGAACCACAGGGTTGTTAACCTCTTACATAGAGACGCGCCGTGAGAGATCAAAGTTCCAGCTTGACAAGTGACGCAGAGCGTAAAAGGATTTGGCCCTGACGTGTTTGATGCCTCCGACTTGAGTCGGCAGGTCTACTATACACTATAGCGCATTATGTTTTTTGGGGGATTACTGCCCGGTTACGATTCGGTTACGAGTGGTGGGCAGAAATGCGCCGATTTGCCGACGACGGGGGGAATCTTGCTGCAGGATCGGTGCTCAGCGCAAAATAAAACCATCTTGATGCAAGCGTCAAGTTTTTGGCCGGTGTAGCCAAAGTCGGTGGGCAGCGGCGTCTCGCCCGGCGGTCAGAAGGTGCAAAAAAGCCCTGACCTAAAGCGCCAGGGCTGAGAAACGCGCTTGGCTAATTAAACTTGGCCAACTCACTGCAAACAACGTGCCCTCTATTATGAGCTACATTGCTCGATTCAAATGCTGCCTTTCACGTTCGAGTTCTTTCCCGGATCATCTAATCTGGCCAATCCCAGATCGAACCCAGATCGAAACGTGTGGCCGCTAACCGAAAGACACACTACCACAGCTCATTGCCCGTAGCAATGAGTATGATTGGAACTCTCCCAAAATAGTCAAGATGTCTGACAATGAAATTACCCGGCTCGCCACCAGCCCATACGTCAGACTCAAACCGGTTTTTCAAAGCTTTGCTCAGATACAAATCCACAATAAAATCGTGGTCACTATATGTCCTAATAAATCGACTGTCCTTGGGGATAAGCGTTACACTCTTGGTGCGGGCTTTATCAAGGGTAAGCGGATTACCGTCGTCTCTCCATACGAGAGTCTCTATATAGCCATCTTGAAAGTGTACCGAGAATCTATCATCGTCGTAGTAAAGCCTGTCAGGATCAGCCAAATAAGAAGCACGCATGTTGCTTTGTGTGTGCACTCTTTCCCACGTTTCTTGACTCAACCCAAGGCCGCCAGACACAAAACCATCGTGGTCGACAAGGGGCTCTCCAACAGACAGCGGCGCCGGCGGCGGTTTCATAATGACAGCCTGCTCTAGTGTAATGGGTACAAAAGACAAACTGGGGGTTGCACCCACCGGCCGATCATGTTGGGACAGCAACGTTTGATACTCATCGGACCCAGGTTGTGGCCCTTGCAAAACAGCCTGGATAAATGCATCTGGAGGGCAGTATTGATGATGGACGACGTAATGATAAACCAGATTGGGTGCGGCATAAATCGTCCCATCCCGCCCAAACACACGAATCTCACACGAACCAAGCCTTAGTATTTCCTCACCCCGTTGTACAACGTGCGTTTGCCTCCAAGCTGCACCACAAAACTCACAGGGATGAAACCCACGCGATGGGTCTACCGCCACACGGCAAAAAGCCCACAATCTCTCAAGAAATGGCCCAGGTACGTCTCCTGAAGGATAGGCATGAGCGATGTCCAACCAGCCGATATTCAATGTCTTTTCCGCCCCTCCGCGACGGCCATAGGGCGACAAATCTGGGAAATATGACATATCCATCTCTCCTAAAGTTTTATATTTGACCGCAGCATCACATTGAGACTATTTTAATGCCCGAATCACGTTATACGACACGTGGCTGTAGCACCAAGCACAAATTACCCTACTGGGTGCATTGATTATATTGTTGAACTCACTTCCAGAAATATCATATATATCTGTTATTCTAACACCTGACTTGCCTCCCCATCTCCAATGGTCAACCTCAAAAAATCCCAGAACGCGACTGAAGCCCCCTGAAGGATCTCCGTGGGCCCCACTCAAGATGTGAATGGGACCATCGTAATCATCTACCAGGCTGGCGAATTCATGCTGATTCATCTCACCTGAAATCACCCATAGCTCACCGCCACCTTTATTCCGCACGTTATAAGCATACCCTTCGGGGCCGCTCAAACGTCCGCCGAGTGGCTCTGCAATGTCGGAAGCTCTGGGGACAGGCCAGATCGATTCATCCCCCATACCCCGCATAGCGCGCACAGCACGTGAGCTCCACAGATAACGTGCACCCCTGCCAATCGCCGCAAAGGCCAAATTGGCTCCCACATTGTAGAGCAGCGCGCTTCCAGGGTCATCGCCAAAGATCAGCGTGTCGGCCAGAGCGCCGGCTCCCGCATCGAGAGCAAAGCCCAGCACACCTGACGTCGCAAAGCCCAACCCGGCGGTCCCGGCAGCAGCAGCGCCAGCGGCGTAGAATTGCCAGGTGTCCGGCCCGTAGCCGCGCAGCCACGCAAAGCCTGAACCTAAGCCACCGGCCAGCGCTATTGCACCGACTGCCAGCCACGGAAAGTGCCCCGACGGATCGACGTAATTGACCGGGTTATTATAGTTGAACGCGTAGGGATTCCACGCGATGGGATTGTTAACGTCCGGGACGAGGCTGTCCGGCGTGAGCCACAGGCCGATGCCAGGATCATACCATCGCGCCCCGATTTTGTACAGACGGGTGGCCGGGTCGCCCGCGCTGAGCGTAGCCGAAGCGTAGATGGAGCCGGTGTACAGCCGCGTGGTGAGGGTGGCCGGGATCGTGTTATCGAGCAGCCGGCCAAACGCATCGTAGCGCGCCCGGCCCTCCACGACGCCATCTGCGTCGGTGACTTCGGTCAGGTTGCAGGTGTGGTTGCTACGAAAGGACAAAGGCCACCGATATTCAGTGACCTCTCGGAGTTCAGCACACTACTAAAAGCAATTGCTCAAAGATGCGATGATTGGAGTGAGCGAGTAATCAGAGGTTTGTTGGCCGTCACTGCACAACGGAAGCCAAGATCATCACCAAGGACAGTTGGAACAAGGCAGCCTCGATTGGAGCAACTTAGATGCTCAGGGTCATCAAGTGAACTGCAGCCTCTAACAACTCGAAGCTTGCCATCACCCGGTCCCAATGGATTGACCGCTGTACCTTCGGTGTACCACGTAGCACTGTACCAGTCATTAACCCATTCACCAACGTTCCCTAGCATATCCAAGACCCCGTAAGGACTCGCTCCTTCTGGATAGCTGCCTGCCCGAGCCAATCGTTCTCGATGACTAATAGCATGCTCAAGCTCCGAAGTCCAGTCATGAGGGACGTAAGCACGTGCGTAGTGCAACTTGTCATAGTCAAATCGATTTCCCCAAGGAAATAGACGTCCGTCTGTTCCTCGGGCTGCTTTCTCCCACTCCGCCTCGGTCAGCAAACGTTTACCAGCCCATTGAGCATAGCCTTGGGCGTCATACCAGTCCACATGTGTCACAGGGCAGTCTTCTATAGCCGACGAAACGCTACCGTTTTTCCAATGAGGGGGCTTCCTGTGCCCAGTCTCGTTACAGAACATATTGTACATTTGGTTTGTTACTTCATACCGATCAATGTAGAAAGCGTCAAGGTATACACGCCGTTGAGGCGTGTTTGCTAGTAGCTGGTCTTGCACCGTGTGAATCACGTCAGGATGCAAATACCCTGCTTGCACCCAAGAGTCCACTAAACCTACCATAACCTCCACCTGATGGTCACTTGTCCCCATCAGAAAGCTGCCTGCTTCGACCAGGACCATTGGCATACCATCTTTTGACGAGGTAATTGCTGATGGCAATTGAGTGGAGGAATCGAGTGAATCATTTTTGTCTGGATTGCTTTGCATCGTGCTCTCCTTGATCAGCGTTTCGGCGGTCTGATAAGAACACCATAGCCCATCGCAGGGGGTTCGCCTGGTCTAAAGCGAATCCAGGGTCCCTCGAGTGACTTGCCAAAAAAAACCAGGCCTTGGGTCAACGTATCCGCCTGGAACCGGTGGCCCATGCAGCAGTTCCTGCCATACATCTTGCCATGCCTTAGTGTCCATTATGAAAACATCAAAGTCTTTACCTCCGTGTTGATGATAGCCTTTGGCATAACCACCAACTACATATACATCGCCCGAGTTGACCTGTTCCACAGCAGCTTGCCAGGCCTTCGCAGATTCGGGCGGCATATCACCGAGTCCTTCGTAGACACTGTCGGGCCAACTTCGCCAGACCGCTTCATCATCCCATCCAAGCCCACCACCGATGCCGTAGCCGCTCTTGCGGAGACGCAACCGTTGAAAAGCCCGCCCAATAGCATACCCTGCCACATTGAAGCCGATGTTGACCACCGCATTGCGCGCCAGTGAAGACCAGAATGGCCCGCCCAGGATCGCCGTGTCGATGGCCGTATCACCCGCAATCCCTGCCGCCAGCGCCCAACCGCCATAACCCGCGTAGCCCAGGCCAAACCCGCCGACCGCAAACGCACCTCCCAGCCCGACCGACGCGACCCACTGGGTGCTGCCGATGTCGTATCCGGCTGAGGTCGCTGCCAGGTGTCCGCCAAATCCGCCCAGTGCGAACACGCCGGCGGCAAGCAGCCACGGAAAATGCCCCGACGGGTCGCTGAAATTGACCGGGTTATTATAGTTGAACGCGTAGCCATTCCACGCGATGGGATTGTTAACGTCCGGGACGAGACTGTCCGGCGTGAGCCACACGCCAATGCCAGGATCATACCATCGCGCCCCGATTTTGTACAGACGGGTGGCCGGGTCGCCCGCGCTGAGCGTAGCCGAAGCGTAGATGGAACCGGTGTACAGCCTTGTGGTGATGGTAGCAGGAATTGTATTTTCGAGCAGCCGGCCAAAGGCATCATACCGCGCCCGCCCCTCCACGACGCCCTCTGCGTCGGTGATTTCGGTGAGATTGCCCAGGTAGTCGCGGTGCAGGTAGTAGACGGTGGAGGTGGTCACCCACCCGCTGTCCGTTTCATAGGGATATTCTGTCCGCAGCGCCACGGACTGTCCGCCAACTGGGGGCGCGGCCCGGTCGTGGCAACGGCGCCGGGCGGCCAGCCTGGCGGTTGTACGTCGGGCAACGGCGGCGATGAGGCGCATCCGACCGCCGCCCACGTTTGAAAAGTAGACAAGACTTGGCCGAAAACGAGAATGTGATAAAATAAATTACATATATCCGACCTGTATTTCGAGAAAGGAGACAGTGTAATGTTAGACAGAATCAAAGCTTTGTTCCCGGCAGCAGAGGTTGAGGCCCACTGCGACGGCCCGTGCGGCGTATATGATCCGGCTTCGGCCCGCATCGCGGCTGAAGCGGCGCTCTCGATGACCAAAAAGATGATGGCGCTCGCACCGCCGGCTATGGACGATCCCAAGGCCATGGTGGCCTATCTCAACACGATGGCGCGTTACATCCAGATCAAGGAAGAGCAGGCCCACCTGGCCAAGACCGAGTTGTTGGTCCTGTGGACCGATTATTTCAAGCCCCAACACCTGGAGCAATTCCCCGACCTGCACGACATTTTCTGGCAAGCCGCCAAACTGTGCTCCGCCGTCAAGGTGGAGGTAAACGTTGAAAAGGCGCAGCAGCTCATCGACACGATCAACAAGATTCACGGAATATTCTGGGCCACCAAGAATCGGGACGTCAAGTTCTATCTGGCCAGCTAGGGCAGTGGACTCACTCCCGCGCAGCCGCCCCGGTGAGATGCTGTTATGGCTGCTGAGGCTCCGGCGGCGCTTCCGCGTCACCGGAGCCTCTATGGCCCCGCTGCTCAATCCAGGCGACGAGATTCTGATCGACCCACGCGCTTATCGACGCGCCAATCCTCGCCAGGGAGATATTGTGGTGGCGCGACACCCCTACCGCACCGACCTGCGCCTGGTCAAGCGGGTGGCGGCGGTGCTCGAAAACGGCCATTGCGTACTAGAGGGGGATAACCCCGCCGAGAGCACTGACAGTCGCTCCTTTGGCGCGCTCCCCCCCCAACGCATCCTGGGGCGCGTCACCAGCCGCTTGGGTTAAGATTCGACCACCAAGACTCCAAGACACAAAGGCAGGAACGACCAACTTGGCTTTGTGGCTTGGTGGTAAAAAGGAATACCAGATGAATACCCATCCCCTATCTGGTCGCACCGCGCTGGTGACGGGCGGCGCACATCGCGTGGGTAAAGCCATTGTGTTGGCGCTGGCCGGGGCCGGGGCCGATCTCCTCATCCATTACCATCGCTCGGCCAGCGCAGCCGACGCCACGTCGAACGAAATTCAATCATTGGGCCGACGGGCGCAGGCCGTCCAGGCCGATATGGGCGACGTAGGGCAGATTCAAGCGTTATTCAAACACATCGAGCGCGAATTTGGCCGGCTCGATATTCTGGTCAACAGCGCCTCGGTGTTTGAGGCGGTGCATTTCCTGGACATGACGCCCCGACAATGGGACGATACACTGGCCGTCAACCTGCGCGGACCGGCCTTTTGCGCCCAGGCCGCGGCGCGACTCATGCTGGCGCAAGGCGGCGGTCATATCATCAACATCGCCGACGTGATTGGCCTGCGGCCCTGGCCGCGCTTTCCGCACCATTCAGTGGCCAAGGCCGGATTGATCATGCTCACCCAGGTGTTGGCCATGGCGCTGGCCCCACAGGTCCGCGTTAACGCCGTCGCGCCCGGGGCGGTGCTCAAGCCGCCGCACATGCCCGACCGGCGCTGGCAGGAAATCGGCGCGGCCAGCTTGTTAGGCCGGACCGGCCATCCGACCGACGTGGCCCAGGCGGTGCTGTTCCTGGTCCAATCAGATTACATCACCGGCGAGGTGCTGGTAGTGGATGGGGGGAGCCGGTTTGTGACGTGAAGCGTGAAACGTGAATTCACGCTTCACGCACCAGGAGGTATCATGAGTGTACGTCAGGACTTGATCGTCAAACGCCTGACCGAAGAGGGTGAGGCGGCCCTGGCCTTTTTCAACGAGCTGGCCGAGGCTGATTGGGAGCGCCGCATCTACACCGAGGGAAGCCAGTGGACGGTGCGCCAGATATTGTGCCACTTTTGCAGCGCCGAAGCGGGCTTTTTACGCCTGGCGCGAGACATCCTGAACGGCGGCGACGGCGCGCCGGAGGGCATGGACATTGATGAGTTCAACGCAGGCGAGGTAGGTGCGATGGCCGAGCGCACCCCCGCCGACCTGCTGCCCGAGTTTGAGCGTCTACGGGCCGAGACGGTCGCCCTGGCGCGCGGCATGGGCGAAGCCGATTTTGAGCGGGCCGGCCGCCACCCGTTCTTCGGCCACACCTCGCTGGAAAAGCTGTTCAAGCTCGTCTATCGTCACAACATGCTCCACTTGCGCGACGTGCGCCGGGAACTGAAAGGGGAAGCGGATGAACAAGGTTGCTGAGATTCGAGAAAAAAAGCAGGCCAGCTATGCCGGTCTGGATGAGTTATTCGGTCGTATGACCGAGACCGATTGGGGCCGCCCGGTCCACGGGCACACGGAAGGCTGGACCGTGCGCGATGCGTTGGCGCACCTGGTCACGGCGGGTGCGGGGCTGCTCAGGGCGGCGCAATTGATGGCCGAGGGCGCTCTCAGGATGTCTCCTGATTTCGATCTGGACCGCTGGAACCAGCGCCAGGTCGAAAAGCAGGCCGGGCGGACAGCGGCCGATTTGCGGACCGATTTGGAGACGCTGAACGGCCACACGCTGGCCTACCTGGATCAGTTGTCCGCCGCCGAGACCGCGCTCGACCGGCGCGGACAGCACGCCGTGTTCGGAGACGTCAGCGTCGAGGCCATCTTGAGACGCATCTACCGCCACGAGCGCGAGCACGCCCAAGAAATCATGACCGCGCTTCAAGGATAAAACACCTTTACCACCAAGACACCCAAGTTCAAAAGGTGGGTGCTTTTCTTGTATCATCTCAATATTTCGGGGTCAGCAGGCCGGGCTCCCACGCCCGGCAACCGGCGGCGTGGGAGCCGCCCCTACTTTTTGAGAAGATACCTTTTCTTTGTGTCTTAGCCTTGGTGGTGAGATCAAAGGGGCAGACAAAATGGAGTTAAAGCTGGCGATTCTAGGCTTTGGGAACGTGGGCCGGGCTTTGGCCCGGCTGTTGCTGCGCAAAGAGACCGAATTGGCGCGCGATTTTGATTTGCGCTTTTCGGTCGTGGGGCTGATGACGGCCCGTCACGGCAGCGCCATCAACCCGGCGGGCGTCAGTCTGCAGGCCGCGCTTGATGGCTACGAAGCGGGGGCGTCGCTGGAAGACCTGTCTACCCTTGCGCCTCCCGACGATGGCCTGTTGTTTATTCATCAGTGCCCGGCTGACGTGCTCATCGAGCTGACTCCCATCAACTTGCGCGACGGCGAACCGGCCATCAGCCACATTCGGACGGCGCTGGAAAAGGGCCAGCACGTGGTCAGCGCCAACAAAGGCCCGCTGGCTTTTGCTTACCGCGATCTGCGCGATTTGGCTACGGCGCAACGGCGAGCTTTTCTGTTCGAGTCCACCGTGATGGACGGCGCGCCGGTCTTTGGCGTGGTGCGGGCCGGGCTGCCGGCGGCCCGCATCCTCGGCTTGCGCGGCGTGCTCAATAGCACCACCAATTTCATCCTGACGCGCATGGAGAGCGGTGCGCCGTTTGACGAGGCCGTGCAAGCTGCCCAGGTTATGGGCATCGCCGAGACCGATCCCAGCGGCGACGTCGACGGCTGGGACGCCGCCGTGAAAACCGTGGCGCTGGCGAATGTGCTCATGGGAGCCGACCTGCGCCCGGCCGACGTGGACCGAACGGGCGTCCGTGGCCTCACCACCCAGGACTTGCAAGCCGCACAAGCGCGCGGAAGGCGGGTCAAACTGGTGTGCCGGGCCGAGCGGCAAGGCAGCGTGGTGTCCGCCCGCGTCGCGCCGGAACAAGTGCCGCTGGACGACCCGCTGGCCAGCCTGGGCGGCACCTCCAGCATGGTCACTTTGTACACCGACACGCTCAAAGCCCTCAGCCTGATCGAGGCGGAGCCGGAGCCGGCCCAGACGGCCTATGGCGTGCTGGCCGACCTGATCAATCTGGCGCGGGGGTGGTATTAGAGCCATCAGCCATCAGCGATTTGGAAATGTTGACACGTTTGTGGTCGTTCCTATTGTTGAGCCGCGCTCACTTTTTGGTGGGGGGCGTGGGGATGTATGCGCTGGGGGCGCTCGTGGCCCGGGCCGAGGGCGCTGCGCTGGACCTGCCTCGTTTGGTGTGGGGGCAGGTGGGCGTGAGCGCCATCCAGTTGATGACGCACCTGATCAACGAATATTACGATGCCGAGCGAGATGCGCTGGTGGCGACGCGCACACTTTTCAGCGGCGGCAGCGGCGTGCTCCCGGCCTGGCGATTGGAAGGGCGCGTGGCGGTATGGGGGGCGGTGGCTTGCGCCGGAATGGGTTTAGCCGTAGCATTGACCGTCGGTTGGCCGGCCGGCGTGGTTTATCTGGCGGGGTTGCTCGTCGGCTACGGTTATTCCGCCCCGCCGCTGCGCCTGATGACGCGCGGGCTGGGCGAGCTGGCCGCCGCCGCGACGGTGGCCCTGCTCACGCCGTTGGCTGGCTACGGCGTCGTCGCCGGGCGCTGGAGCGCCGACGTGTTCTGGATGGGCCTGCCTCTGCTGGCGTTGAGCGCGGCCTTTATGCTCACCGTCGAGTTGCCCGACCTGGAGGCCGACCGGCCCACCGCCAAACGCAACTGGGTCGTGCGGCTGGGCCGCGACCGGGCCGGACGACTCCACAACGGCTTACTCGTCCTGGCCTACGTGTTGCTGGCGCTGGTTGGAGCGAGTGGGCGTTTGCCGACTCGCGTCACTGCGCTGTTGTGGTGGACGCTGCCCCTGGCTGTGTGGCAAATGGGCGGCGTGTGGCGGCGTATGCGGCAAGGGTGGCGGGGTTACGGGCTATTGGCCGGCGGCGGCATGGCGCTGGTGGGTTGGTATGGGCTGCTGGCAGGGCTGGGGTACTGGCTGGCGTTCTGGCCGTGAGCGCGGATTAATTGCCCTCTAGCAGCCTGTCGGGGAACCCTGTAATGTAGGGCCTTGTGCCCGTTTTTTGCTCGTTTTGCGCCCATTTTGGACGCCCACAAGGGGCTAAATTACATCTCTCCGACAGGCTGCTAGATCAATCTCAGCGGGTCATTCTTTTTCCAGACGATAAAAATAAGCCGCCGGCTCGGTGGTAACGGGGGCCAGGGCCGAAATCAGCAACACGCCGTGGTCTGCGTCGGCCAGCGGCAGCGACCAACGGGCCGTCTGATCGGCGCGCAGCGGCAGCCGTTGGACGCTCGTCTCGTGGTTAACGACGAGCAGTTGCACCAGGTAGTCTTGGGGCACAAAGTTGTTGGTGCGCACAAAACCCTCGGCCTGCCAGCCGCCGGCGCCGCCCTCCACGTCATCGACGTAGCCCAGTTCGGGGATGTGAATGTCGTCGATGGCCCAGCCGGGCGCGTTGAGCGCGTCGTCGGTGATGTATTCGAAACGCACGAGAATCTGCCGTCCCGCATAGGCGCTCAGATCGACCTGTTCTTCGATCCAGTCCGGGCCGGTAGCGCCGGTATAGCCCCAGCCATAGTTGTTGCCGTAGGGGTTGTTGGCAGTGGTCGCAGGACCGCGCAAAATCTGCCAGGTGTCTCCCCCGTCGTGCGAGACTTGCACGTAGCCGAAATCCCATTCGGTCTCGATGTCGTACCAGGTCCAGAAGCGCAAGGTGGCCTGCGTGAGGCCCGTCAAGTCGAAAGCGCGGGTCAGGCGCATGTCGCTGTCGTCGCCCCGGTTGCTGTACCAGAAGAATTGTCCGCTGTGTGGGTCGGCGTCGACCAGCCGGGCGCGCGTCTCGCCATAAAAATCCAGGCTGAGGTCGGCCCCGCCCGCCAGGTAGACGTAGTCCACGCCAAACTGCGAGACCTGCGTCGCCCGTTCTACCGGATAATGCGTGTGCTCCTGGTCCAATTGAGGTTGGGCCGTGTTGAGCAGGTCGTAGCCAAAACGCCCGTCGGCCAGCGTCGGATCGTCGAGATAGGCCGCCACGAGCCAATCGGCAAACACGTCGCTAAAGGTGAGGGGGCTGCCTTGTTCCGCGAGCGCCGCCTCCACGCTGGCGATGCCGTTGGCCGGGTGCGCCACCACGGCCTGGGTCAATTCCTCGCCAAAACGATCCAGCAGGTACGCGGCAAAGAGATATGCGCCGCCATAGTGCGCAGAGCGGGTCTCGTCGTCCGACCAGGTGTTGAGCTGGGTGTCGGGACGGCTGGACCAGGAATAGTCGCTGCCGCCGGGGTCAAAGCCGTTGATGAGCGAGGCCAGCTCCGACAGGCCCTCGTTGAGCCAGGTTTCTTCGTTGCGGTCGTTGTGCCAGTGAATCATGTGCTGGAACTCGTGGGCCAGCGTGCCCAGGTAAAAGGCCGATCCGACGTTGGCGTTGTCGGCGTTGATGTAAAACATTTCCATCTGGTTCGAGTCGGGGCGCACTTCGACCGGGTATTCGTCGGCGCTCCAATAGTAGCCGGCCACGCCTGAGCCGATGCGCCGGGCGTGCAAGATGCTCAGGTGCGGGTCGCCATCCACGCCGGGGGTCCATTCGCTGCCGAAAAAGGCCCGATTGGTGGGATAAATCTGGTTTTCAAAGGTGTCGGCGGCGGCCTCTAGCCGCGCTTGGTCCAGGTCGACGCCGCGCTCGACCCACATGTAGACGTGCTCGGTTTTATAGCGCAATTCTGCCTCGACCAGAAAGCTCTCGTCGCTGTCGTCGTCGTGGACCTTGAACGTATAAAGCGCGCCAATCGGATAATCGGGCGAGGCGTCACGAATGGCATGGGGCGCATCAGGGCGCACACCGCGCAGCCTGATGGCCAGCGCGCGCAAATCGCGCACGGGGACGTCGGCGTTGGTCAGGGCGGCCGCGCTGGCGTAATCTTCCAGCGTGGCCGGCTCGCGCATCAACTCGACGCCTGAGGGTAGCGGGGGCGGCGCCTGGACCAGTTCCTGCAAATAGCCTCCACTGGCGTCGCTCGTCGGCGGCGAGGCGATAGGCGCAGGCGCGGTCACGGGCGGTGTAGGCGTCACGACGACGGGCGACGGTGAGGGATGGGCCGGTTGCGACGTGAATGTGGCGGTCGGCGGGACGGCGGCGACGGTCAACGTCGCCGTAGCCGTCGAAACGCCGTTTGTGGCCCTTTCTGTGAGCGAACAGGCCAACAGCGCCAGGGCAAACAAGATGAAAATAGCCAGTGATTGTGGTTTGGACATAGATGCACTCGGTAATCTCGCGGGATGATAACACACTTGAGGTCAATCCACAAGCGAAAGCCGTTGCCCATTTGACAACGGCCACGCGCGTCAGGCGGGAGCGGATGGGAGTCGAACCCACCAGAGTCGGCTCTGCGCCACCTCTCACGCGGTTTTGAAGACCGGGGAGCCCACCAGGACTCAACCGCCCCCACGCGCCCTGTAGGATACCCGGATTGGGCGGATTCGTCAAGTAGGGCGTTTCATCCAGCGGGCCACCTGGAGGGCGGCCAGGCCGCAGCCGCCGAGCAGCAAAGCAAAAAATAGCTGAATGGATAGGGCCGAGCTGCGCATGGGGTTTTGGGGATGCATCACGTCTCGCGTGGTCAAGGTAAGCCCCCACAGGATCACTGCCAGCGCCGCGTTCAATGCGCTGGATAGCCGGTTTTTGCCGCCCCACAGCGCCGCCGCGATCTGAAACCCCGCCGCCAGCACCAAGATCTGAAAGGCCGTGCGGTAGCGCGGATCGTCCAGGGGGATGCCATTCCACGTGATTTTGGAGGCCCACATACTGACGGGAAGATATGCGACCCAGAAGAGCAGGCCGGTGCGGGCCAGCGCCCCCGACCAAGCGTGCAAAACGTCCTTTTGCCAGATCAGCCCCGCCAGGCCGAGCAGGCCGGCGACAGTGAAGGCCAGGATGGCCGTCCACACCAGCGCCCCGTGCAAATAGACCACCGGGCTGGCGTCGCGCAGCGTCGCGTCGCGGGGGGTCAAAAGCGCCAGCAGCGCGATAATGACGGCCAGGGCCATCAAGGTCAAGCCGATGCGCTCGCGGCGAAGGAGCGTCAAGAGAATATTTTTTGGCATAACCCGTCTCCCATTTCGCCGTGGCCGGCGTTGAGGATGAAGCGATGGGTCATGGTCCTGCTTTTGAAAGCCGCCGTATGTCGAGCGCGATTCACGCGCCTGCCAGCAGCATCAAACCAATCAATCGAGCCAGTCCTATTATATCACATTTCCCGGCAGTCGATGGCAAGCCGCCAAGCGCAACCTTCCCGGAAGCTCAGCAGCTTCCGGGAAGGTGAACCAATAACAGGCTGAATCTGTCCTTTATCGCGCAGACCCTGCAAGGCGGTGACTGCCGCCATCGGTACGGCTGCTGCTTCCTCGAATGTTATACCGATCTCAAGAGATGCCAGTCATACGCATTTGCGGACGCCGCATGAACTTTTATCAGTACTTCATTTATTGTGATCAGAGCTGACCTTCAGGGTTGCGCCACTTCCAGGCATACCAGACAATGAACAAGTTACAGGAGATTTCTATCGCACTATAAAACAGATAGTGAGGGGTTGGCGGGGTTCCACTGCCCATTGTCCCTACTTGAATGACGACCATGATTGTACCGGCGATAATGTTTGCCCAGCGATTGGCTCGATACCTCAATACGCGGGACAGGACAATCATCGCAAACGGGATCTCCATCATTATGGCGGCGATCAACAGAAATCCTTGAGTGATTTGAATAGACCCTATGGCTCCGTTCATGAGTTGCTTGATAACCGCAGGCTCCATGTTTGAGAGGACATCGCAGTAGATATAATTAGCCGCTAAAAATATCCACAATGTTGAAAGCTTTGCTTTCGTGTCTTTTGCGTTGGTCAATTTGCTTATGTTCATCCTTTTTCTCCTTTTTTGAACGATATAGACGAATTGCATTGATTTGGACTTGACGGTTTGACCTCTGCCGCCTCTGCCCGGCCTGTCCCTTGCGTAGACGAGGGACCGGTTTCAACAGGACCGACCGAGAGCAATGGCATTCCGAGATCACGCACCTTTTTTAGCAATCCATGCAACGCAGCCTGATCAACCACCGGGCCGGTTAAAAGCGTATCGCCGTTGCCTTCCAGCGTGATGGTCATGCCCTCAAACCAGTCTGTCCATTGATCACCCAATTGGCCCTTGAGCTTGATTTGATAGACCATTGGTTGACTTGGGGGGGGACCGAGTTTGTTTGGCATTGCCTTGTGCCTGTTGTGGCCGGTCATAACAGTCTGCGCCACTTGCTCAAATAGTATATCTCTAATACGGTGTTAGCGTATAGACACTTTGGTGTTGGTTAGGGGTGTTGTTTTTAGTTATCGAGGGGGAAAATTTTGAGGGATCTGGCTTTGGCGCGTCTTTGAATCTGTAGTTTGTGGGCAAACAGGCGTTTATGCTACAACAGTCCCAACTCGCGGGCGCGCGCGACGGCTTCGGTGCGTCTTTGAACCTGTAGTTTGCCATAGATTCTGCGGTTGTGCCCTTTAACCGTGTCCAGGGCGAGGAAAAGTCGCTCGCTAATCTCACGATTCGAGAGTCCTTGGGCAACGAGTTGGAGTATCTCAAGTTCGCGTTCGCTCAGAGGCTCGATAAGGGGCTGGTCAGGCGGCAGATAAGGCTTGTCTTTTTTCTGCTCCTCGGCTTCAAATACAGCCAGCAACTTACCTACATAGCCCGGCATCATCCCGCGAGCCGCTGCTTCGGACAACACGTGAGCCATCGGCAATCCTTCGTCGACAAAGGTACGGATAAAGCCGCCCGGCTCGGCCAGCGCCAGCGCGTTACCCAGCAATTGCACAGCTTTGTCCTTTTCGCCATGTGCATGGTGAGCAACTGCCTGTAAAACCATCACCTTGAGCCGTTGGTCTACCCAACTCTTGGCCTCCACCTGCTGACGCAATGGCTCCAGCGCCGCCAGTGCGGCGGATGGGTCTCCCTGGGCCAGATGTACCCGGGCCTGGCTGATGCGAAGTTTGTGTGTCTGAGCCAGATGAGCGGCTGCCGCCAGATTGTTCTGGCGAAGCAACGTAAGCACTTGTGCGGCCGCAACCTCAGCTATTCGCTGCACAAAGTTGTGCTGGCGCGCGGACTGATCGGCCTGAGCTAAAATCGCGGCCGCGCCGGCCACGTCCCCCTGGGCAAGTTTCAGGCGGGCGAGAAACACCTCACAGGCCACGAATCTGTCTGTGTTTTCTATCTGCCGCGCCAGTAGGATGCTCTGTTGCGCGTGCTGTGAAGCCGCATCCAGGTCGTTCCACTCGTAGTATATTCGGGCCAGGCCGAGATTCGCTTCGCTCGTAGCGACAGGTAGCGGCAATTCACCCGCCAGTTGCAGGACGCGCCGGTAGGTCTGGGCCGCTAGGTGGAGTTGGTTTTCTGTTTCTTGTACGCCGCCCAGGCCAGTTGAAGCCAACAGGGTAAAGACCATATTTCCAGACGCCTGGCTGGTAGATATGACCTCGGAATAGGCCCGGCTGGCCGCGGCGCGGTCTCCCTGGAGTTGGTAGGCAACCCCCATCTTCCAAGTGGTAGAAGTGCGGAAAGGCAGATTGTTGGGGTGTAGATACTCCAGGGCGCGGCGCGATTGGGCAATGATGGTTTCCACTTGGTACTGGCTGACAGCCAGCGTGGCCCGAGTAGCGGCAATCCGTCCGATAAGGTCTCGGGTCTTGTCGTCTGGCTCAGCGCTTTGCAGGGCGGATTCAGCCGCTTGTAGTTTTTGTTCAGTATCGGCCGTTTGACCTATAGCCAGTACCACCGAGGCATACGTCACCCACAACGAGGGCCTGGCATCCAGTACCGTCGTTGGCAGGGATTCCAGCCAGTTCAGTACAGGGACCAACGCGCCCCGAAAGGGCAAGGGCATCCCCTTTCCTTCAATCAGGCGCTCGGCGCGCGCAACATCATTGGCCGCAGTCGCATGGTGAAAGGCTTCAAGCTCAAGGCCATTGTCTTCATACCATGCGCTGGCCCGGATGTGGTATTCGGCCATGCCCCTCTCCTCATCCCTTGTAGATGAGGCGGTGCTATGGTGCAGTCGTTGCCGCAGCAAATCGGCAAAGAGATGGTGATAGCGGTACCAACGCCGCTCGTTGTCCAGAGAAAAGATGAACAGGTTAGCGCGTTCGAGATATTCCAGGGTTTCTTGCCCAGAACCGGAGGGGGCGAGCAGCACGGCGTCACATAGGGAACCGCACAGGCGGTCGAGGATAGATGTGCGCAGCAAAAAAGTCTGGATGCTTTCGGACTGCCGGTGCAGGACTTGTTCAACCAAATAGTCCATCACGAAATGGTGGCTGCCGGTGAAGGATTTGATAAAGGGAGTGACGTCTTGAAGCCCCTGCATTGAAATCGCGGCAAGTTGCAGGCCGGCAATCCAGCCTTCGGTGCGGGTTTCCAGTGCGGCGATGTCTTTGGCCGAGAGGCTCAGGTTCATCACTTGGTTGAGAAATCCGGCAGCTTCGGAGGGGGTAAAACGCAAATCAGCGGCGCGTAATTCGGTCAATTGGTCCCGGGCGCGCAGACAGGCCAGGGGCAGGTGAGGGTCTTCACGGGTGGCGATGACCAGATGAACCTGTGGCGGCAGGTGTTGGAGCAGAAAGGCCAGGGCGCTATCAATCGGTTTGGCGTCAATCACGTGATAGTCGTCAAGGACGAGGGTAAAATTGTCCGGGATGGCGGTGATTTCATTGAGCAGGGCCGTCAGAATCGCTTCGGTTGGCGGCGGCTGAGGCTGCGAAGCGTGGAGCGCAGTCAACACCCCTGCACCGATGTCCGCTATGGTTGTTTGCAGAGCCGCGACGAGATACGCCAGAAAGCGTGTGGGGTCGTTATCCCCTTCGTCCAGCGACAGCCACGCAACAGGCCGTCCGCTCGCTGATTCGCCGACTCGCTGACTCGCCCATTCGCTGACCAGCGTGGTTTTACCAAATCCGGCGGGGGCAGAGATGAGGGTCAGTTTGCGGCCCGAACGCAGACCCTCGTTTAGCCGCTCGATTAGGCGGGGGCGAGGGACGACGTTGGGCCGAGACGGAGGGATGTAAAGTTTAGTGGCTAAAATTGACGAGTGCTCCAACTTGTGTCACCGCATCCCGGCAATTAACTCCTCTAAATCCCCATAGTCATAAGGGGGACGTATGCGCACCGTCAACACGTCCACAGCGCGGTCTTGCTCGGTGATGGCATATATCACGCGCCACCTGCCTAGCCGCAAGCGATACAGCTTGGGATCAAGACCCGGAGCATCCAACCGTTTGCTTCCAGGCGGACGTGGATTTTCGGCCAGCGCATCCACCGCGCGTCTCACTCGTTGGCGCATATTGCCCGGTAGGTCCTTCATTTCGTTCCAGGCGCGCGGAACGACATAGACCGAATAGCGGCTCACGCGAGCTCTTCTTTCACTTCATCCCATTTCAGCCAACCCGCCCGCTCCCGGTCGCCGCCAAACGCCTTTAGCTCATCAAAGGCCTCTCTGGCAATCTGTACGTCCTCCAGCGTTTCCAGCCATTCGAGCATGGCTTCCCACTCGTCCAGGCCAACCACGGCCAAGCGCTTGCCTTGCGCCGTCACGTACTGGACGGATTGTAATGCTTCCAGTCCTGTCATCGCACTTGCTCCATCGCTACATCAGGTCTATTCGCTACGGACACATTATATCACATTTCCCGGCAGCCGATGGCGAGCCGCCGCGTGGAGGGCGCAAAAACGACCTTCCCGGAAGCTCGGCAGCTTCCGGGAAGGTGAAAGACCCCTCACTCGATTTTGTCACTCTTTTCTCGATTGCACTTTTCACAGAGAAGCTCGATATTCCTTGCCGTGTCGCTTCCGCCTTTTGAAACTGGGATGATATGATCGTATTCCAGCCTCTCCCGGCTACCGCATCTCACGCACTTGCCTCCGTCGCGTCGCCAGACTTCAATCCGAACACTTTCTGGAATACGGGATCGTGAGGTTAAATCATCGCCGACTTGAACGGATTCGTACTTGCTTTTCAGCCTCTCGAAATGCCGTCTTTCCTTATCAAACGCTTCAAATATCAGCAGCTTGAACTGCTCCTCGGAGTATAGCCCCTCAGTCGCATAGCGGTAGCCTTTGAAAATCCAGTCGTTGTCCAATCCAAGGATGCTCAGTTCTACCGGGACACTCTCCGATGACTGCACAGCCTGCTGAACGTCTGAAAACAACCGCTCAGGTGTGTCGAATTGACTTCCCCATACCTCGCAGAGTTTTTCGGCAAAATAAATGCCAAGAATACGGGAATCAATACGGCGTGCCTTCTGTAACTTGTACTGATGAAACATGTTGTTGAGACGATCGAGATCGCCTTGTCCCAATGACAGGTCTTGCGTTTTTGATCGCCAATTAAATTTAATCTTGAACCATTCTTCTACTATTAGATCCCAGTCAGTTCTATCCGCCTTGTCCCGTTTGGTTCGAGCCTTCCAACTTTTCCGCTCTATGATTCTCAAGGCAGCCATCTTGATGTTTTTGATCGCGTAAAGCTCTTCGAGCGAAGGTATGATGTCGCTGGCCAACCCGACCTTTTTAACCGCAACCATTCTGCTTTGCCTTTCGCCCAGAAGCTGGACCTCGATAATTATTTAGGCAAGGCAGGAAAACCAAGGCGACCTTTAGCCTCAACCTGCCGCAAGCGTGTTTTCAAGTCGCTTTTTTCAAGGACTTTCTTTAGCTTTTGGTAGATATAGTCGTAGAATTGCTTGAAATCGCTTTCAACGTCGGGGTTGATCTTGTGCTCATCACGTTCAAGGTTAATCTTTACAACAAAGTCATCGTCCTCCTCTTTTATGACAAAGTGAAACTTGATTGGCCGTAATCCCACATCAAATGTTGTGAGCCCCGGGAACTTGTTTTTTTCCCACAGCTCGAGTTCGACAGCCGCATGCCAATATCCGTCAGGATCCAGACCCATGTTGTCAAGGCTATATTGAGCATTAGGTTCAGACGGTTTATCATAAGGCACCCACCTCCAATTAGTCTGTGGAACCTCGAAATAATCCATCCTGAAATTACGGCATAGTGTATTTCGATAAAGCCAGACTGCCGCACTGTAATTTGCCGGTTTCTGCATCTTTGCCGACTAGCTTATATCTCGCAAGTAGTATGATTTGCGAAAGCCGGTCAGAATTGTC
>DAOTXN010000119.1:0-6191 GCA_034435435.1 Anaerolineae bacterium
GCCCAAATGCGTAAAAGCGGCAAACCCAAAGCCATTCGACAGGATTCACAAGATTCACAGGATGGAATTCGTGGAAAAATCCTGTAAATCCTGTAAATCTTGTCCAAAGAGCTACCAGGGTGAGCAGTTACGAAAAAACAAAATCTTCGTGTCTTGGTGGTAAGAAAGGATAACAGCCATGCAACTGGCGCACAAGGTAGCGCTCATCACCGGCGCGGCGTCGGGCATTGGGCGGGCCACGGCGCTGCTGTTCGCCCGCGAAGGCGCGGCGGTGGCGGTGGTTGATTTGAACGAAAGCGATGGGCAGGCCGTGGCGCAGGAAATTGTCCGCCACAGTGGGCGAGCCATCTTTGTCCGCTGCGACGTGACGCGAGCGGCGGACTGCCGACGTGCAGTGCAACGGACGGTGGACGAATTTGGCGACCTCGACATCCTGTTCAACAACGCCGGGATTATCCGCCGCGCTGGCGCGCTCGACACGACCGAAGAGGAGTGGGACCGGGTGATGGCGGTCAACGTCAAATCGGTCTTTTTGATGAGCCAATACGCCGTGCCGGTGATGGCGGCGGCGGGCGGCGGGGTCATCCTCAACAGCGGGTCGGGCTGGGGGCTGGTGGGCGGGCGAAACGCGCTGGCGTACTGCGCCTCCAAAGGCGCGGTGGTCAATATGACCCGCGCCATGGCGCTGGACCACGGCGGGCAAAACATCCGGGTCAACTGCATCTGCCCCGGCGACACCGACACGCCCATGCTGCGCGAGGAAGCCCGGCAACTGGGCCAGCCGGACGCGCGTTTCCTGGCCGAGGCGGCCGAGCGGCCTTTGCGACGCATCGGCACGCCCGACGACATCGCTCAGGCAGCCCTGTATCTCGCCAGCGACGCGGCGGCGTTTGTCACCGGTAGCATCCTGGTCGTCGACGGCGGCGGGCTGGCGGGGAGGTAGGAGATTGGGTATTGGCTTCGCCCTGAGGCTCAGCCCGAAGGGTAGATTGGTCGTTCGTCCTTCGTCTTTCGTCGTGAGGTACATTATGCGTGGATTGAGGAACAAGCGGGTGCTCATCACTGGCGCGGCGGGCGGCATCGGAACTACAACCGTGGCGCGATTTCTGGAAGAGGGCGCACGGGTCGTCGCGCTGGATTATGACCGGGCGGCGCTGAGTCGGCTAGAAGGCACGTTTCCCGCGCTGGATGGGACGCTCGTCGCCGATGTGTCTGACCCGGATGCGGTCACGCGCGCCTTTGTCGAGCTGGACGGGCTGTGGGGCGGGCTGGACGTGCTGATCAACAACGCGGGCATTAGCCTGCGTCACGCATTCCTGGACATCACGCCTGACGAGTGGCGGCAGGTGATGCGGGTCAACCTGGACGGGGTATTTTACGTGGCGCAAGCCGCCGCGCGGCGCATGCGGGCGGGCGATGGTGGGGTCATTCTCAACATGGGCTCGACCAATGGGTTGACCGGCTATCCCTACTACGCCGATTACAACGCTTCCAAAGCCGGCGTGATCGAGCTGACTCGCTCGATGGCGCTAGAGTTGGCTCCGCAAGTGCGGGTCAACGCCGTGTGCCCTGGCTTTATCCTGACCCCGATGCAAGAGGCCGAGTACACGCCCGATATGCAGCGCGCCTTTGCCGGCAAGCTGCCGCTGAACCGGCTCGGCCGGCCGGCAGACGTGGCGGCGCTGTTTGCCTTTCTGGCCTCCGACGACGCCAGCTTTATCACCGGGCAGTGTTTTGTGGTTGACGGGGGAGAGATTGCCGGGGGGTTGGCAAGCCAGCAGTGACCTGTAATCCCCTACAATAAACTAGGACCTGAACCTGGCCTGGTGCAACGCGACGCCAGCCCACAGCAAAAACATCCCCACCAACGTCGCCGCCAGGCTCCAAAGCGACCCACTGAACTCCGTGCGGGTCCCGCCTCCCGTGACGGGGAGGGCGCTCAGCGGCGTCGGTGTAGGAGATGATGGCGTTGGCGATGGCGTCACGGCTTTGCCTGTCGCCGTTGCCCCACTGCCTGCTTCGCCAGACGCCCCGGCCGTGGGCGTAACGCCGCTCAACGTCGCCGTGGGTGAGGCGTCTGTACTCCCGCCGCCGGTTCCAATGGCCGCCTCTGTCGCAGTCGGGCTTGCGGGAGCGAGCGAAGCGGTGGCGCTTGGCTCTGGCAGCGCCTGGGTGGGAGCGAGGCTGACTTTAAGGTCTGGCGTAGGTGAACGACCGGGCTGGGTGGGTACAGGCGTGGGGACCTGCGCGATAGCTCTAGCAGTGGGGGTTGACGCAATCGAAGACCACTCGACCAACGGGATCGCTGCAATAGTTCCCAACAGGAGCGTGGCAAGCAATAAAACCAGGACGCGCCGCTTTTTCTTTTTGATCTCTTCGTCGAATAGTTGCTCTTCCAGCATCACGGCTTCCTCTGCGCCCAGTCGCGGGCTTGCTGGATCCAGGATTCGATGTTCACGCGCTGCCAGTTTTTCACGTCGAGCATGCGGCGCAGTTGCTCGGCCTCAGACGAAGCCAGTTGTTGGTAGGTGTTTACGCCCGCGTCGCGCAACTTCCACTGGTAGACTGGCCCGATACCCTTGATCACCGTAAGGTCGTCGGGGTGGGTGCGTTGATAGGCGTCAAATTCGCCGCGCAGGCTCTCCAGGCGAGCCTGCGTCGCTGCAGACTGGTCGCGTAGCTCGCGCAGCTCGGCGTCGCGCTGGCGTAAAAAATCGGCCAGGGTGTGTGAGGCCAGATCGTCGCTTTGTGCACGCGTCGCCGTTCCCAATACCGGCGGCGCGCTTCCCTGTTGGCTCAGGTGCAGCCTTAACTCCCGATTCTTGCGGATCGCCTCGTCGATCAGCCATTCGACGACAAAGCCGACAATCGCGCCCGCGACGACCAGCAACAAACCGATAAACAGGCCCATCGTCGCGCCGATGTTGAACGCCCAGGCAATGATAAATCCGATGGCAAATCCCAAACCAATGAGCGCCAATCCAAAAATCGCCGTCATGTCCGACCTCCTTTTTCTCAAGGTGTACCAGGCGGTGGATTCAGGCACGGCTGCAAAGGGGGTGGGGAGGTTCCGTCTGTGAAAATCATATCATGTACTGATGCGACGCACAACAGGAAAAAGGTACTTTTGCCCGCCGCAACTTTTCGAAGCGGGCTGCGTAAAGAATTACAGACGAGCCAGCTATGGCTCCTCTGGAAAAAGAGGGATTTTCTACCGCAGAGAGCGCAGAGTTTTTGAGGAGGAGTACACGAGCAATGAGAAAGCACGGATATAGCTCATTAATCTGGGGCGGCCTGCTGGTCATCCTGGGCCTGGGGTTTCTGGCCGAGAACCTGGACCTGCTGGGCGACTGGAATATGCCGGTGGGATCGCTGGTTCTGGGCGCCATCAGCTTGATGTTTCTGGCCATTTTTGCCGGCGACCGGGAGCAGTGGTGGGCGCTCATTCCCGGCCTGGTGGTGTTGGGCGTGGCGGCGGCAGTGTTTTTCGCCGAGCAGGATTTGATTGCCGATCACGTCGTGGCGACCATCATCCTGGCGGGCGTGGGTTTGCCCTTTTTGCTGATCTTTGTCATGGACCGCAGCCATTGGTGGGCGTTGATCCCCGGCATGACGATGAGCGGCATTGCTGTGGCCGTGCTGTTGGAAGGAACGGGGATCATCGGCGACGAGATGATCGGCGGAGTCGTCGTGGGCGGCATTGCGCTGGGTTTTTTGTCTATCTATATGATCGATCGCAAGCAATGGTGGGCCATGATCCCTGGCGGCATATTGGGGACAATCGCTTGCCTTTTATTGATCGCCGGCGCCGTGGACCTCTTGGTTCCGGTCATGATCATCCTCATCGGACTGCTCATGTTGCGCGGCAGTCTGGGTAACAGGCGGCGGCGCGAGCGCCGTTCCACCCCCCTACCCGGACGGTTGCCATCCATCGACGCTGGCGAATTGGACCGGGCCGCGAAAGCGAGCAAACGTGAGCGCCTGCCGACGCTGGAAGAGCAAATCGCAGCCGCCGTCGCCGAGGGTGAGAAAGGCGCTCCCCCGGCTATGATGCCTCCTGCACCCGAAATGCCAGAAGCGCCAAAAGCGCCCCTACCCCCCGATGTACCGTAGAGGATCGGCCAAAGCATCCTGGAGCAAGTGATCGAATCGAGCAGGATTTTCAAAAAGGGTGTTATGGGGTATAATAACTGGCAGGAGAGACACCCATGAGCTACGTTTCCCTGGTTCAGGACTTGCCCCAAGAATTTCAACTGCCTATGCTCAGGCTGATCGAGGCAGTAGACAAAGACCTGCGCGACAAACTGGCCGTGCGTCGCCAGGACTTTGACGAGCTGCGAGAGACCGTTCACGAACTGGCCGAGGCGCAAAAGCGCACCGAAGGGCGCTTGGATCGCCTGGAAGTCGTCGTGGCCAAACTGGCCGAGGCCCAAAAGCGCACAGAGCAACGGGTGGCGGAGTTGGTCAAGGCCCAAGAGCGCACCGAACTGCAGGTGGCGGAGCTGGTCAAGGCCCAAGAGCGCACCGAACAGCAGGTGGCGGAGCTGATCAAGGCCCAGGAGCGCACCGAGCAAGCGGTTACTCAGCTCCTGACCTTCCAGACCCGTGCGGAAAAGTTGCTGCAAAGGCTCGAAACCCGCCAGAATGTGCTGTGGGGGGATCAACTGGAGCGCCGATACCGGGAAAAAGCTTATGCTTACCTTGGGCATATCTTGCGCAGGGTGCGGACGGTCGCCTGGCAAGATATTGAGGCCGTGTTGGAAGAACACCTCTCGGCGGATGAAATGGCAGACCTGTTGCTCCTGGACGTGCTGGTGCGCGGTCTGGCCCATCGCCAGCCCGATGCGCCCGAAGTATGGCTGGCGATAGAGGTGTCGGGCGTGGTTGACCGCAGTGACGTGGAACGGGCCAGGCGGCGAGCGGCGCTTTTGCGCAAGATCGGTTACACCGTCGTCCCTGCAGTGGCCGGCGCAGAGGCCACTGCAGGCGGCACGCGAGCGGCCCGGGAAGGCCACGTTTTATTGATGCAAGACGGACGCCGGCAATTCTGGGAGGAAGCGCTGGCCGAGGCGTTGTCTGGACAGGCCGGCGGCTAGATCGCCCACCCTTGCCGGCGAGAGATAGAACGCAGGTCACAGATGATCCCCTGTCCGTAACCGAAATAAAAACAAATCGCCCCAGCCAGATGCGCCGGGGCGATTTGTTTTGGCTCAGCCTGGTTACTGCACCGTAAACGAGTGGATCATCCCCAACTCGAGGTGCGACTTGCCGGTGGCGGGGTCGGGGATAAAACACAGCGCCACGTATTCCCCGCGCGTCAGGTTGAGCCTGACCCAGGCGGTCTGGTCGGTTCCCATGGCCTGCATACCGCCCATATAGGCATAGGGCGGGGCTCCCGTGGGCGCCTGCATAAAGGCCATGACGTCCTCCATCGTTTTGCCCTCCGCCAGCTTGATCAAAGCGATCTCGTGCGGCTGCGGTCCCTGGTTGACGATCTTCCAGGTCTGCTCGCCGGCCTTGAGCTGCGCCGGCATCTCGAAGTGAAAGTCGCTCATCATCACCGCCGCCGCCGACTTGGGCGCAGCGGCCTTGTCACTGCCGTCCCGCGCCACGACCGTCAGCGGTTGGATCATCCCTTTGGCCATGTGCGGGACGCCGTCCGGGCTGGGGATAAAGCACAGCAAATAGTATTGGCCTTCCGTCAGATCGAGCACGACCTCGCCCTGCTGGCCCGGCTCGATGACGCCGACGCCGCCCGGAAGGCTCACCAACGCCATCAGCGCCTCGGGGTCCTGCTGGAGCGTCGTCTGGAACTGCTCGACGGTCACGTCGTCGTTGAGCCGGATCAGTTGCATGTGGTGGGCTTCCTGGCCGGTGTTATCCATCTTGAAAGAGACCAGGCCGGCCTCGATCTGGGCGGGCGCTTCGAAAAAGTGGTCGCCCGCCTTGATGGTGATGGTGGGGATGCTGGCCTTGTCGCTCTGGCAGCCGCTCAGCAGCAGCAGCGTCCCCATCAGGAGCACGAGAATCAGGATACTCGATTGCAGTTTCATTTTTTCATCCTGAAATTACGGCATAGTGTATTTCGATAAAGCCAGACTGCCGCACTGTAATTTGCCGGTTTCTGCATCTTTGCCGACTAGCTTATATCTCGCAAGTAGTATGATTTGCGAAAGCCGGTCAGAATTGTC
>DAOTXN010000120.1:0-3481 GCA_034435435.1 Anaerolineae bacterium
ATGCGTATTATGAAGCGATGGGCACCCTGGGAGGAGGCTTTGAGTTTCTGGCGCAATGGAATTTCCTCGAGTTGAGTGATCTCTTGAAATGGCTGGGGCGTGGTTTTAACTTCACAGGCGCCTGGACGAGCCAGGGTATGGCTGATGTACGAACAGCATTGGGATGGATCGAGAACGCCATGCCCGATGGCTGGGACACGATGAAGAAGGTCTTTGGCTTATTCGGAAGCAGTACTGTTACATTTGCAATTTGCCCCGGCTGCCACGGCGGTCCTCACGTAGCCTTTGGCTGGGAACGTAGGATTGACTTTGACCAGGGAAATCCCGGGATAATGTCGATCTTGCACGAAACAGGTCACATTGTTGATCGCTGGCTAGGTTTGCTTACAGAAACTACCACGGGTGGTTGGTCTCAATATGGCCTCATTGGTGTCGGCTGGAACTGGCATAAACTCGGACCCTTCCACTTGAAGTTCTTGCAGCCTTACTATGATGACAGAAAACAAGACGCGCCTCACTCCCAATGGAGTCCCAGCGAAGACTTTGCCGACACTTTTGCCGCCTTTGTCGTGTCACAAAATGACAAATCTCTATTTCAAAGTTGGACAAAACAGGATTGGAGAGAACCCAGTGACCGCAGATGGGAGGCATTGATAACTGCTTTTGAAAGCGTCCGATAGGGGGTAACTGTGACAAGAAACATCCAATGGATTATACATGTGATGTTGGCGCTCGTCACTGTGTTGAGCGCCAGTGCTGTCCTTACAGGCTGCCAATTGTTTAAGGAGCCTGTGCCTATTGAGATTAAAGAGTTGATGTATGGCTGGTTAGAGAATCCCTCTTGTCTTCCTCCTTGTTGGGAGGGAATGACACCTGGCCAGACAACAAAACAGGAAGCTCTGGCTATAATAGAGCAACATCCTCTGGCCACCGACTTGGAAATCTACGAAAGGGCAACTACCGATGGCGAAGAGAGAGGGACGGCATACTGGCGCTGGAAAGGAACAACGGATGAAGGTGGATTAGTGTCATTCCTTGACTCCACTGTGTATGCGGTTACGGTCAGCAATCCATCTAAGCTGCTAACCTTTCAGGACATCATTGATGCCTATGGAGAGCCAAGTTATGTAAAAGCATCAGCCTATCCGAGTAGCGACGGCAGTTACACAATCTATAGGCTCGGCTTCGTGTATCTATCCCAGGGTTTTGCTCTAGGCTGGTCTGAATCGAATGTTCGAAAACCCCAATTTGGCCCTGACTGGAATGAATTTAATCTGTATTTCTTCGAACCAACATTGGATGGGTTTGGCTTGGCGTGGGCGGGCAGTGCGGTTGCTGGAGAGGATTTGGTCCCGTGGCGGGGGATGCTCAGTTTCGACGACTATTGCATCGGCTCCCGTTGTGACTAAACCCCGTGCCGCTCGGGCCTGAAGTGCAGGGCTGCTCTTTCTTCAAGGTGAGAGGCTCTTATCGTGCAAAAGGTGAGTTTATCGCTTTCCCGACAGTGCAACCGGGTCAACGCAACAGGCACCCCATTGCACCGTCGCCGGTGCGGCGCAGGTATACTAGACCCATCAGGTTTCGGAAACCTGACGGGTCTCCGTTTACAACGCCGAAAACCGCCTGACCACGGTGAGCGGGGCAGCCAGCGCCAGCTTCCTCTACGACGGCGACGGGCAACCGGGTCAAGGCGACGTTCGCCAGTAACACCACGGTGTATGTCGGCCAGCTCTATGAGCGCGAGATCGGCCAGGGTGAAATGACTGTGCCCGACCCCGGCTTTGAGAGCGGCGGCCAATGGAGCCACGTCCCGTCCAGCAGTTGGCCCGGCACGTCGATCTGGCGCGGCACATGGGGCAGCAGCGCGCCCCACAGCGGCAGCTACGCCGAATCCATCAGCAAC
Organism: Anaerolineae bacterium; assembly: GCA_034435435.1. Classification (GTDB taxonomy): domain Bacteria; phylum Chloroflexota; class Anaerolineae; order S140-20; family S140-20; genus DAOTXN01. Next base: position 1,904 of record DAOTXN010000120.1, read on the forward strand.
CTGGCCAGCGGATACGCCCGCTCGCCCTTCATCACCGTTAGCCCCGGCACCGACTACGAGCTGAGCGTGTACGCCCGGGGCGAGATCGACCCCGACGACAGCCAGAACAAGTGGTATCTGCGGGCCTACTGGTACGACGCCAGCGGCAACGCGCTCGCCAATCCCAACACCTACACCGACGCCTGCAGCAGCGCCAGCGTCGGCGCTTCGTGGACCCAATACACCGGGAGTGTGACGGCGCCGGCGGGGGCGTACAAGCTGAAAGTGATGCTGTACAACTCGCTATTGAGCGGGTGGGTGGCGTTCGACGATGTGGCGGTGAAACAGGAGAGCAACACGCTCTACAGTTTCGGCTTTGAGAGCGCCACCTGGGAAGAGGTTGTGTCCACCCACCCCGGCACTTCTATCTGGCGCGGCATGGAGTGGATAGCCAGCCCGCATTTGGGCAACTATGCGCTGGCCATCAGCAATCTGCACTTCGGCTGGATTTCTGCCCCGCTGGTGGCGGTCACGCCGGGGCAGAGCTACGACGTGGCGGTGTACGGGCGGGGCGAGATTGACCCCGACAGCAGTCCTGGCGCGTCCCTGGGCGGACGCTGGATAATCCGCGTCGACTGGTACGATGCAGACGGCAATTGCATCGGTACTTCCATCGACTTGCGCAGCCAGGACACCATCGGCGCGAGCTGGACGCTGTACAGTAATAGCTTCACGCCGCCTGCCGGAGCGTACAAGGCTCTGGTGGGCATCGGCAGCGAGTTGCAGAGTGGCTGGCTGGCCTTCGATGATCTGAGCATCAAGCGCGGCGCGTTGACGCTGTACAGCACCGGCTTTGAAAGCGGCGACGCCACCTGGAGCAGCAACAAATCGAGCGAGTTCCCCGCCACCTCGATCTGGAACGGCAGTTGGGGCACGGCCGCGCCGCGCAGCGGCAGCCAGGCCGTGGCCATCAGCAACCACGTCTATGGCTACCTGAACTCACCCGAGCTGGCGGTGCAACCCAGCACGACCTATCACGTGAACGTCTGGCTGCGCGGGGAGATAGACAGCGAGGAAAGCGCCGGTAAGTGGAAGCTGCGGGCCTACTATTACGACGCCAACCACGCCGCGCTGAGTTATACCGATCCAGACGAGGGCAGCACTGTCTCGGCGAGTTGGACCGAAGAGGGCGGCGATTTCACCACCCCCTCCAACGCGGCTTACGTGCGCCTCCAGTTGTACCATTATCTGAACAGCGGGTGGGTGGCCTGGGATGATGTATCGCTGACCGGACCGGCGGTGACGACGCAATACTACTACGCCGGAGGCCAGCGCGTGGCCATGCGCAAGAACGGCGTGCTGCACTACCTGCTGGGCGACCACCTGGGCAGCACCGCCCTCACGGCCTACGACGACGGCGTGCGCGGGGCCGAGTTGCGGTATAGGGCGTGGGGCGAAACGCGGTTCGCCTGGGAGAGCACGCCCACCACCTACCGCTTTACAGGCCAGCGCGAGGATGCTACAATACAATTGCTCTTTTACAACGCCAGATATTATTTCTGTTATGCTAAACGCACGCTGAATTTTCCATTCTCCACC
>DAOTXN010000121.1:0-29176 GCA_034435435.1 Anaerolineae bacterium
CAATTCTGACCGGCTTTCGCAAATCATACTACTTGCGAGATATAAGCTAGTCGGCAAAGATGCAGAAACCGGCAAATTACAGTGCGGCAGTCTGGCTTTATCGAAATACACTATGCCGTAATTTCAGCAAGGAGTGAATGAATGACCAAACCCATTGCGATTACTGATGCCTCTTTCGAAACCGACGTGCTGGGAGCTGACAAGCCCATACTGGTAGACTTTTGGGCCACGTGGTGCGGCCCGTGCCTGATGATCGCCCCGATTCTGGAAGAAATTGCCAGCGAATACGCCGACCAGCTCACCGTGGCTAAATTGGACGTGGATATGAACCCGGCCACGCCCGGTCAGTTTGGCGTGATGGGCATCCCCACGTTGATGCTTTTCAAAGATGGCAAGGCCGTGGAGCGCATAACCGGCTATATGCCCAAGGATCGTCTGCTCGCCAAGCTGACGCCACACCTCAACTGAATCGGTCAGTTCTGTGCCGGATGTTATTATCGTCAACAAGCCCGCCTCGTATACGAGGCGGGCTTTATGTTCTTACCCCTTGCAAGACGTTGCCCGCAATGAAGTAAAAGTTCTTTTGCGCCCTGTTTGAACTATGGTATAATTTTCAGGCTCTCGGTGGTCAAAAATCGAATTAGGGCGGAAGTTGGCTGACCTCCGGGGTCGTCGAATCGAGGACATGAGCGTGGCAATTCCAAGCTGGCTGGGACCCTGGCTGGTTGGGGCCGGATTGGTGGGCCTTGCCCTGGCTTTGCTCGTAGCTGTGCGAGCATATTTTCAGGTGCGCCGCGCCGAATTTTACGTGGTGCGCGAAGAAGCCCGCCGAACCGGTTTGCGAGCCTGGTTGATGGTGTTTCTCTTTTCAGTGTTGACCATGGTTGCCGTTTTTCTCCCCCGCCATACAGCCACACCCAAGTTATTTCCCACACCGACCTTTTTGGCGCCGGCTCAGACGCTCACGACTGTTCCCACGTCTGCTCCCTCCACAGCGACTCCGACGGCGACGCCCACCGCTGCGCTACAGCCCACCGCTACCGAACCTTTCATCCCCACCTCGACCCCTCCGGCGACCCTGCCGCCCGAATTTGCCTCACCCCTGCCCTCGGCTGTTCCTCCGCCCGGCGACGCGCGGCTGGAGTTTTGGACATTTTCCCAAGAGGTGAGCGAAAACAGCCAACCTGTCCGACCGGGGACACAATTCGAGGCCGGCATAGAGCGCGTCTATTTGTTTTTCCGCTACGATGGCTTGCTGCCTAATGCCTCTTGGGCCGCGGTCTGGTATAAGGACGGTCAGTTATTGAGCGGCGGGGCCTACTTGTGGGAATCCCAACGTCCTACGGGCGAATGGTACGTGTATCTCACCCTAGAAGACGGATATCCGGCCGGGGAATACGAGGTACAAGTGTGGCTGGGAAGCCGCCTGCAAATTCGGGCCCGTTTTTTGGTGGTAACGGGTGGAGGGTAGCGCTGGGCGCTCAAACAACCAATTGGTCATATAGCTTTTCGAGGCTCAAATCCTGACAGACCGTTTCGCGCGATTGCAGCGTGAGCGCCGCCGCTGATACACCCAGACGAATCGCCTCGCCTATGGGCATGTCTTCCAACAGTCCAAAAACAATGGCCGCGCTGAGTGCGTCTCCCGCGCCCGTGAGGTCGGCGATCTCTATTTCCAACGCCGGCACATGCCCGCTCTCGTTGGACGTGGCGTAACATACCCCCATTTCGGCCAGGCTGATGACGGCGATATTGACTCCGCGTGTGACCAGTCGCTTGGCCGCTGCTATGGCATCCTCGCGGCTTTCGATGGAGCCTTCGCCCAACAGGGCTTCAGCTTCGGCGACGTTCGGCGTGACCATATGCAATTGACTCAAGTAGGGCCGCAAGCGTAAGGCTAGATTCGCGCTGGTGGGGTCGGCGCACACCCACACTCCATATCTTTGCGCCAAGCGAAAAACTGTCCTGAGGGTCGTGCGCGAAAGGTTGGCGTCAATAATGACCATGGCCGCATCCCGAAATAGACGCCGCCGGTCGTTGACATAGCGGGGGGTGATTTGCTTCAAAATAGCCATATCGTCGATGGACACGTGCACGTTTCCATGCCGGTCAAAGATAACCAGGTAGCTGCCGGTGCGCCCTTCGGGGTCGACTAACACGTGGCGCGTGTCTACACCGCTGTCGGTGGTTTGCGCCAGCAGCCGTCTCCCGGCGCCGTCGCCGCCAACGACCGACAGTAAAACCGTCGGCACTCCCAAACGGGCTAGGTTTTCAGCGATGTTGCGGCCCACACCTCCCAGACTGCTGCGGATCAAACCCTGGTTGGAGGTGCCCGGGACTAGTGGCTTTAACGCGCGTCCCTTTACATCAAGACTGCTTGCGCCGATGACCAAGACAAAAGTCGCAGATTCGAGGGATTCAGTCATAGCGAACCTCGTCGCACAAGATGGGTCTGACATTTATCCAAACTTGGTCCCGCCACGGTAGGGGAGGTTTCTTCAGTTTGCATTATACACCGGGAGGTATTTTTTGTCAGATCGAGACTCTGTAATCTACAAAATCCACCCTGTGTAGTAAGATGAGCGCTTGAAGGAATAACGCGACTTGAGTAACATTTGAAACGACAGGTTAGCTACACTTGATTTTGCCACAAGAATGGTGTAAAATGAACCTATTAACGATAGTGCGTGTTGAGATGGGCTAGGTTGTAGCGAAAAAACACGGATGACGGCTTTGGTCCTTGCGTCGTGCGCCCCTCGCGCCGCTGTTTGACCGAAGCCACTGCCAAGGAGGCGCTAACATGGATATCATCAAAGTTTCAACGCGGAGTCGGTCTACATCGGTTGCGGGCGCAATTGCCGGCGTGATCCGGGAACATGGGCGCGCCGAAGTGCAGGCCATCGGAGCGGGCGCGGTAAATCAGGCGATTAAAGCTGTCGCTATTGCCCGGGGATATTTGGCGTTAGATGGCATTGACGTTATCTGTATCCCTGCTTTTACCGAGGTCGCTATCGACGGGCAAGAGCGCACCGCAGTGAGATTGGTGGTCGAGCCGCGGTAGACAATGGTTTAGGTTGGGAATGTAGTTCACAAGCCTGTCGCCTCAAGGGGGGTAGGGTATTCTGCTGATGCAGAACCATCAAGAGGCAGTTTGAAAGAACTGCCTCTTGATGGTTTTTGTCATTCCCCATCCGTTTGTTTCCCTGCCGATGATTTGAAAAAAGGCAACCGTAGCATCAAGGCTTCGAGCGCCAACCGGGCGTTTGCGTTCGAGTTCAATTGGCGCCACGTGGACAGGATAGCTGCAAGCGCACCACGGGCGTCGGCGAGCTCGCTCTGACGAGCCATTCGTACAAGCTCATCGCGTCGATCGATGTGGGTTACGGGCGACGAACTGTTGCTCAATAATAGCAGCACATCCCGCCACCAGCCGGCCCACAGCTCCAAATGCTCGCCAATCGACGTCGTGGATTGACGAGACAGAACCTCGGCGTACGCGAACCGAGCCACTCGCGCGCCATACATAAACCGGCTCAAGTCATCGAGACGTTGCTGTCGCTCTCGAAGCAGTTCTGGAGTGGTCGAGGCTGTCACGGCCCAACCCAGACGCCCCGCGCAGATATGACTGAGCAGGTGGGCTTGATCGGGCGCCACATTCCATCGCTCAACGAGCGCTTGTTCGACGATCCTTTGCGGTACGGGGCGCAGCGCAATCACCTGGCAGCGCGAGACAATGGTTGGCAAAAGCATTTCCGCCTCTCGAGCCAGCAATATGAGGATCGCGTGGGCCGTTGGCTCTTCCAGCGTTTTGAGCAGCGCGTGGGCGGCTCCGGGCGTGGCTTGCTCAAAACGGTCCAGCACGGCGATCTGCCACTTGCCTTCGAGCGGCGCCAACGTCAATTGGCGGGTCAGATCGCGCACTTGGTCGATCTTGAGCGAATTACCAAGGGGTTCTACCCAACGCACATCGGGATGGCTGCCCCGGTCAAGCGAGGCGCTATCACTGCCGCCGACGACGAGGCGACAAGCGCGACAGGCGCCGCAAGGAATGGACGTTTCCGTGCATAACAGCGCCTGGGCCAGCGTGCGAGCCAGCGTGCCCTTGCCCACGTTGGGCAGTCCCGTGATCAGCAGAGCGTGCGCGGGCCGGCCCACGGCCACGGCGTTTCGCAGCAGGTCTACAGCCCAATCGTGCCCAACGATGGGCCAGGGGCTCGTGGATTTTGGATTTTGGATAGATTCGCTTCGCTCACTACAGGTTTTGGATTTTGGAGACGCGAATGTTTCATCATCCATCCGCTCCATTTTATCATAGCCTGGCAGGGTTGCAAAATCCACTCCTTGCTGGTATAATGTGAGTGAGTTGGGCGGTTAGCTCAGTTGGCCAGAGCGCCACGTTGACATCGTGGAGGCCACAAGTTCAAGTCTTGTACCGCCCACCTGCATCGGTAGCCTTGATTGGGCTACTGATTTTTATTGCAAGTGGTTTCGCCAACGCCTTGCGAACCTCAATCACCGTTCAGTCACCCGACCAGCGCCGTATCTTGCTATGCGGCGCGCTGCGCTATCATAACGCATTTGAGTAACGCTTGCCCAACGGACCCCGGATACAATTGGACATTTTGCACAAATGTGGTATAATAAGAGTGTAGGACGAAGTAGGTTTCGGCTGTGATAAAGAGAACCGCCCTGACTTGCAGAGACTGGGTGGTCTTTTTTTTCAGCCTGACCTCACCGCATATCTAACAGGAGTAAAGAAAGTGACTGAAAAGGAAACCGGAACTGTCAAGTGGTTCAACGACGCCAAGGGCTATGGGTTCATCGCCCGCGACGGCGGAGAGGACGTGTTTGTCCATTTCTCGGCTATCGAGGGGGGCGGATTCCGCTCATTGGAAGAGAACCAACGCGTCGAGTTCGCCGTCCAGCAAGGGCCCAAAGGCTTGCAAGCTGTCGACGTGAGAACACTGTAGCCAGGCACAGGCTGTCAATTGTGCAAGTTGGAGGAAAAATGACCAAGAAACTATACGTGGGAAATCTGAGCTACGACACCACCGATGCGACGCTGACCGAGTTGTTTGGTGAAATCGGAGAGATCGCCTCGGTGAGCGTCATTACTGATCGCATGTCGGGCCGGCCCAAGGGCTTTGCCTTTGTCGAGATGGCCGACGACGCTTCAGCGCAGACAGCCATCAGCCAGCTTGACGGCCGGGAGGTGGATGGGCGTTCGATCAAAGTTGCAGAGGCGCGTCCCAAGCAAGAAAATCAGGATCGTGGTGGGCGTCGGCGGCGCTGGTAAACCCCCACCTACACCTGGACCGCAAATCAACCGCACAGCCGCTCTGCAGGCTGCGCGGTTTTTATTTCCGTGCTCGCTCTGTCGCTGTACGTTGGCAGGCGGGGTTGGGGCGTAGTTGCGTCAAAAAGACTGATCACTCGTTGACAGAAACGCCCCGAGGCGTTATAATCTCCTTCATAATTGCATACTCAACGCGACGACCGAGACGAGTAGTCGGCGGCAAGACCACAGGGAGAGGGGGTCAGTAGACTGCAAGCCCCCTCGGTTGGAAACCGGCGAAAACCCCCCGGGAGCGAGCGCCTGAAAGGCGACAGTCAATTAAGGCGCTCCGGCTGGCCCCGTTACTGGCCCCAGAGAACAACGAAATCGGCTTCCTGCCTGATTTGTTGTTGAACTTGGGTGGAACCGCGTGGATCGCCCCCTCGCCCCAAAGCGAGGGGGCGTTTTGTATTCAAAAGGAGCAAGTGAGATGTCTGAAAAATACCAAGATAGCTTTTTATATCGATTGCGCCACTCGGCGGCCCACGTGATGGCCCAAGCTGTGCTGGAAAAATTCCCCCAGGGGCAAATTGCCATCGGCCCGCCCATCGCCGAAGGCTTCTATTATGACTTTGACCTGCCGCGCCCGCTCACGCTCGACGACCTGGCCGAGATCGAGGCCCGTATGCGCGAGATCATCCAGGAAAAGCACCCCTTTGAGTACAAAGAAGTCAGCGAGGCCGAGGCGCGCCAGCTCTTTGCCGATCAGGTCTACAAGCAAGAGCTGATAGACGGGCTGATGGCCGGCGGCGAGGACGAGTATGGCGAAAAGGTCGCCGGGCCGGTCAAGCTGTCCATTTACCGCGACGGCGACTTTGTGGACCTGTGTCGCGGGCCGCACGTGGAGAACACGGCCCAGATCAACCCCGACGCCATCAAGCTGCTCAGCGTGGCCGGAGCCTACTGGCGGGGCGACGAGAGCAAGCCCATGCTGCAGCGCATCTACGGCACGGCTTGGGAGTCGGCGGATGAGCTGGAGCAATACTTGTGGAAGCTGGAAGAGGCCAAACGGCGCGACCATCGTCGCCTGGGGCGCGAGATGGACCTGTTCAGCGTGAGCGAAGAGGTGGGAGCGGGCTTGATTCTGTGGCATCCCAAAGGCGCGATGATCCGCGTCCTGGCCGAGGACTTTGCCCGCCAGGCCCACTTGAAGGCCGGCTACGAGTGGGTCTTTTCGCCCCACATCGGCAAGGCCGACCTGTGGGAGCGCAGCGGGCACCTGGACTTTTATCAGGAGAGCATGTACGCGCCGATGGACATCGAAGGCCAGGAATTCTATGCCAAGCCCATGAACTGCCCCTTCCACATCCACATCTACAAGAGTCAGACGCGCTCCTACCGCGACCTGCCCGTGCGCTACGCCGAGTACGGCACAGTGTACCGCTTTGAGCGCAGCGGCGTGCTCCACGGGCTGATGCGCGTGCGCGGTTTTACGCAGGACGACGCCCACCACTTTGTCCAGCCGGAAAAAATGCCCGAAGAGATCGACTTTGTGGTCAATTTCTGCCTCTACATCCTGCGCAGCTTTGGCTTTGAGGAGTTCCAGGCCTATCTGGCTACGATGCCTGAAAAGTACGTGGGCCGGCCAGAGCAATGGGATGCTGCGACGGAGGCCCTGCGGGCCGCGCTGGAACGGGCTAAACTAACCTACCAGGTGGACGAGGGCGGCGGCGCGTTCTACGGCCCCAAGATTGACCTCAAGATCAAGGACGCCCTGGGCCGCGAGTGGCAGTGCAGCACGATCCAGTTCGACTTTAACCTGGCCGAGCGATTCGATCTGCAATACGTCGGGCAGGACGGCCAGCCTCATCAGCCCTATATGATTCACCGGGCGCTGCTGGGGAGCATGGAGCGCTTTTTCGGCGTGCTGATCGAGCATTACGGCGGCGCGTTCCCGGTGTGGTTGGCCCCGGTGCAGGCTGTGCTCATTCCCATCGCCGACCGCCACGCCGGGTATTGCTTCGACGTGGCCCGCCGGCTCAAAGACGCCGGCCTGCGCGTGCAGGTGGACGATAACAGCGACCGCATGGGCAACAAGATTCGCAAGGCCCAGGAGCAAAAAATCCCCTACATGCTCGTCGTGGGCGACCGCGAGGTGGAGAGTGGGCAGGTGTCGGTGCGGCTGCGCTCCGGCGAGGACTTGAAGGGCAAGCCCGTGGACGAATTCATCACCCTGGCCCAAAAGGCGATAGAGGACAAGTCATAGGGACATGCAGCGCGACGTGCGACGCATTTCTCAGGTGTGTCGCACGTCAGCGATGTGTTGCGTCAGTGCTTCGGCCACCCCATCAATCTCCAGGCAACAAGTCAACGGGTTGAGAGTATCGGCTTGCCATAGCCAGGCCGGGCGTAACCAAAAGCCGGGCAAGACCACCGAGTCCACCTTTTCCTCATCCTCGGTGGCGTACAGCTCATAGTCTCCACCGGCGTCCAGCCGGAAAAAGTCGGCCCGTTGCTTGTCCGGGCGGGGGTCAACGACCCAATACTCGCGCACGCCGGCGTCTCGATATTCTCGATACTTGTCGTGGCGGTCGCGGTGGACGCTGTCATCCGAAATCACTTCGATGATCAAATCGGCTGGGCCGACCAGCCGCTCCTCTGTCAGGCGCGCCAGATTCTCCTGGGCAACGAAGAGGAGGTCCGGTTCGCGGGATGAACCATGGGGTTCGGCTTTCATCTCCAAGGGGGCCACACGCAACTGGCCCAGATGGAACAGGTTTACAAATAGGCCCAACAGTTGGAACAGAAACCCAACGGTAGCTTGATGAATACTTTTTGGCGGCATAAAGACGATGACCTCCCCTTTGTTTTCCTCTGGCAGGGCAACCCACTCGGCGTGGGTGTCTTCATCCGACCAGGCCAGAAACTCCTGGTAGCTCATCTTGAGCCGGCGTTCCTGGCGGCGTTCGGTGCCTTGTCTCTCAATAGAAGGGATTTCAACTGTTGCCTGAGCCATTGTCCTACCTCTTAGCCGCTGCGCACGTCACTTGTCCATTTGTTACTGCTCAGATGGGGATATGACAACGAATTTTCAGGATTGACCGAATGGCGCTGCGGCGGCCAATCCTCCCTCGGGGCTGCCTTCGCCCTGCAGTGCGGCAAGGCGTCGTATCACTCGGGACCACGGTCAGCGCGGCTGTGTCACCCAGGCTATCGAATTGAAAGGCGCAGCTTTGCTCAATCCTCTGATTCGTTGTCATATCTGCACATGCTGGCAGTTACGTTCATTTTATCACACTCGACGACGCCCGCCAACAGTTCTTAATCGCCGTTTAGCAGCTTTTCTGATGCATCCAGGCGCTCTCGCGCCGCGTCGAACTGCCCTTGCAAGGCGGCGATGCGGGCCTGGTCCAGTGCGCGATAGGCGGCCATTTGGGCCGGCGCGCCGCTAAAGTCCGTGAACAGGCGGTCGTAGGCGGCGGCCACGTCCGCGACGGTATCCACCAGCTCGGCCGGGGTGAACGTCAGCTCGTCGCCGATGGGTTCCAGCGATTTGATCCACTCGGCTTCCAATTGGCTCAACGTGCGCCCATAGATGCCCGCATAATCGCCGCTTTTGAACAGTGGCTTGAAATCGTCGAGGCCATACTCCTGGATGAGATATTCTACAAAACAACCCGCCGCAAAATACAGGTCCAGATCGTGGATGTGACCCAGATAGGAGCGCCCGCCCGAAATACGCGGCAATTGCCCGGCCTGCTGATAGGCGGCGCAAAATTGCTGCAACGGGATGAACCCGCCCTCGTCCATCGCCTCGATCCCGGTGTACACGGCCAGGCCCTCGTGCAGCATCACCGACGAGGGCTGGCCGACCGTGTTCCAGACCACCAGGTGGGTCAATTCGTGGACGACCATGTAGCGCCGCTCGGCGGGTGTGCCGGTGTCGTCGAACAGGTAAAAGTTGCGCCGTTGCGCCGAAAAGCTGCGCCCGCGCAGTTGCTCGTCGGGCGGGGCAAAGGTCGTACCGGCGACGTACACGTCAAAAGGCTGTTCCATCGTCACCTCCAGCCTGGACTCGATGTGCTCCAGCGCCTCGGCGACGAGGGCGTAAATCGCGTCGGGGTCGCGGGCAGCGGGCGTGTCGGGCTGGTAGTGCAGAGTGAAACGCTCGCCCTCTTGCGTGAGGGGATAGGCCGCCGCCAGGTTTCCTTCCAGGATGGAGGGTTGCCAGGGCTTGTCTGCTGGGAGGGGAGTAAGGAGTCCCTGGCACTGCCCGCCAGGGCAAGTGAAAGAGTAAGGAGTAGAGGTCGGCGGCGTTTGTTTGGCCGGGATGCGCAATTGCCGGCCCGCTTGAATGGTCTCCGATTGCAGGTCGTTGGCGGTCTGAATCGCCTCGACGGTCACGCTATAATGTGCGGCCAGGCCGATCAGCGTTTCGCCGCTGGACACGGTGTGGACGATAAAATCTCCTTCGACGTAGGGCGTGGGCGTCGGCAGGGGGCCGGAGGGGATGATGAGCACCTGATCGGGCACGATGGTCTCGCCTGTCAGGCCGTTGGCCGCCTGTATCGTCTCGACGCTGACGCCGTGGGCCAGGGCGATGTCGAACAGCGTGTCGCCAGGCTTGACGGTGTAGCGGATCGGTTCGGCGCGGGTCGGGGTCGGGGTTGGAGGCAACGCGGGCGCCGCGGTAGGTACATCGTTGAGTGAGGGGAACGGTGCGTCGCCCTCGCCCGTCGCCGTCGGAACCACAGTCACCCGCTGCGAGACAGGGATGCCCGTGGGGGCCAGCGTGGGAGTAGGGGCTCTGCTCAAAATGCCCCACGCGGCGATGACGAGGAGGCCGATCAAGGCCACGCTGCCAAAGCCGATGACAAAGCCCGGCAAATGGGGGTTCTTTTTCAGTCTTGCGATCATACCTGCTTCCCTAATGGGACCAATCCGGCGCCCAACCGTCCTCTCCATTGCGCAGGATGCGCCGGTCGGCCCCGTTGGCGAGGATGGTTTCGATGCCGTCGGCAGTGTTATAGGCGATCCGTCCTTCGGCCGACCAGGCGGCCCGTCCCGGCTCGCCTCCCTCGACCAATAACTCGGCGCTGTCGCTCCCGCTAACCCGCTGCCGCCATATCTGAAGGGGGGTAAAGCTGCTGGCATCTTGCGTCTTGTGGTAGACGATGTACCGGCCATCGGGCGACCAGTTGGGAAACCTGCACTGCGCCTCACAAAAAGAAAAGCGCCGCAGGGTGTTGGTGCTCAATTCCAGCACATAGATTTCCCAGCCATCCTCTTCTTCCGACATAAAAGCGATCTGGCTCCCGTCGGGCGACCAGACCGGCGAGCGCCCCAAGATCAGCCCGCCCAGCCGGCGTTGATTTTTCCCGTCGGCGTCCATCACCCACAGCTCTCCGTCGCCGTTGGGTTCCCCGCCGCGCCGATACACGATGCGCCGGCCGTCGGGCGACCAGTCGGGTTCCCGCTCGTCCACCCCGGTCGTGGTGAGCTGCTGCGCGTTTCCTCCATCAGCGTCGATGACCCACAGATCGTAATTCCCGGCCTGGTTGGATTGATAGGCGACGCGCTGGCCGTCGGGCGACCAGTCCGGCTCGGCATAGTCGGAGCTTCCCCCCACTAACCGGCGTTGGTTCGAGCCGTCGGCGTCTACCACGTAGATGTCGCCGGCGCCGGGCGAGCCGATCACAAAGGCCAGCCGCAAGGGCGGGGCGGGCGGCGGCGGCGGTTGCGCGGTCGTAGGCGATGGGCCTGCGGGCGTCTCGATCGGCGCAGGCGGCGGCGTCGTTCGACTGAGGCTCACGAGCGTCGCAGTGGGTAGAGAGGTGGGCGGCGTTGATTCTACCGCCTTGACAGTGGCGCTGGCGGTGGGGCGGTCGGGCGCGACCGTCGCGCCGCTGACGGCCCGGGTGGGTGTGGGCGCTGGCCCGGCGCTGGGTGAGCCGCCAGAAAAAATCGCAATGGCCAGTACGGCGGCCAGGATGAGGGCAGCAGCAACTCCGCCTCCCAGCCACAATCCCTGCCGACGAGCGAACGACCGACGATGTGGAGCCATACTGGGCGGCGGCGTTGGCTGAGGCGTCACCGAGACAGTGGGGAATGCTGTTTGAGAAGGGGCCGCCGAAATAGTGGGGGCCGGAGCGGCTGGCGCAGTCGGCTGGGTCGCCGCCAGGGCCAGGGCCAGCTCGCCGGCGCTGCCGAAGCGCAGTTCCGGGTCTTTGGCCAGCGCCCGCTCCAATGCCCGCTCGATGGCAGCGGGCAAGCCAGGCAGATGTTGGCGCAACGGCGGCGGCGGTTTGTGAGCCTGCGCGTACAGCACGGCGGCGGTGTCGCCGGTAAAGGGCGGCGCGCCCGCCAGCATCTCGTAACACACGATGCCCAGGGCGTAAACGTCGGCGCGCTGGTCCACGGGCAGTCCTTGAATCTGTTCGGGCGCCATGTATTGGGGCGTGCCAATCATCGCGCCGGTCTGCGTCAGGCCGGTGCCTGCCATAGCTTTGGCGATGCCAAAGTCGGTTAGGGTGGCGTGGTCATCTTGCCCTACGATGATGTTGGCCGGTTTGATGTCGCGGTGGACCAGGCCGCGTCGATGGGCAAAATCCAGCGCCGAAGCCACCTGCCCGCCGATGTGGGCTGCGCGTTCCAGAGGCAGCGGCCCCGTCGCCCGGAGCAGTTTGTAGAGCGAGGGCCCCTCCAGATACTCCATGACGATAAAATGGGTGTCGCCCTCTTGCCCTACGTCGTAGATGGTAACGATATGGGGGTGTTTGAGCTGCGCGGCGGACATGGCCTCGCGCTTGAAACGGGTCACGAACTCGTGGTCGGAAGCGTAGAGCGTGGGCAAGACTTTGATGGCCACCGGGCGGTTGAGCGCCGGTTGCCAGGCTTTATACACCACGGCCATGCCGCCCCGCCCGATCTCGGCGGTGATCTCGTATTGCCCCAGTTGTTTGCCAAGCCATTCGCTCATTGTCGTCCTCGTTTATGGAGTTTCCAAAAGCGGCGCGGCGAGTTCCAGATGCTCCTGCGCCGCACCCAGGCGGCCCTGCAGCAGCGCCAGGCGGGCGCGGTCCAGCCGCTCGTAGATGGCGAACTGGGCCGGCGCGCCTTCAAATTCGGCCCACAGCCGCCGGTAGGCGTCATCTATCTCGGCGGCAATCCGCACCAGCTCGGCCGGGTCGAAGGGCAACTCGACCTGCGCTTCGACCAGGCTGGCGATCCACTCGCTTTCCAATTGATCCAGCGTCCGGCCATAGACGGCGCGATAGTCGCCGCCGGTGTACACCTGTTCAAAGGTCGCCACGCCCTGCGTTTCAATCAGATAGCCCACAAAGCAGCCGGCGGCCAGATATTGATCCGTATAGCCCAGGTGTCCTTCAAAGGTCAGTTCGCGGGAGACGCGCGGCATCTGGTTGGCCTGGGCGTAGGCCAAGCACAGTTGTTCCAGTGTGAGATATTGGCCGCCGGTCGCTGCGAGAGCCTGCCCGCCGGCATACACGGCCAGTCCCTCGACCAGCAGCGGCGAGGCCCCTTCGCCCAACGTCCGCGCGGCGATCAGGGGCGTCAGCGCATGGGTGATCAAGTATTGGCGCTCGGCCGAGGCGCCGCTGCCGTCGTACAGGATGAAAAGCCGGTTATCGTCCGGTTCGCTAAAACTCCGTCGAGGGGTGTACGGGGGAGCAAAGAGCGTGTCAGCCACATAAACGTCGAAACGACCGGTTATCTGGCGTCCGATAGTTCGCTGACTGTCGTCCAGCGCCTTTTCGACCAAGTCGGCGACCCTGGCCGTTTCGTCCGGGTCGGAGGAGCGAGTATCCGGCGCGATGTGCAGCGTAAAGTGGCCTTTGATGGTCGTGAGCGAATGGGCGGCGTCTAATTCGCCGGTGATGACGGCGGCGGCCCACGGCGTGGGCGTGGGGGTGGGGGTGGGCGGGCGCACGCCGCTGGCTGGGATGAGAATTTTCTGCCCAGAGAAAATGGTGTCCGAGGTCAACCCATTGAGGGTTTTGAGCTCGTCCACTGTGACCTGATAGCGTGCGGCGATAGAGATCAGGGTTTCACCCTGGCTGACGACGTGGGGAAACGGCCCGGTTGCGGGCCAGGGCGTGACGGTGGGCGGGACCAAAAGGATCTGGTTGGGATAGATTGTCTCGCCACTGATCTGATTGAGCGTCCGCAGATCGTCCACATCTACGTTGAGTCGCGCGGCGATGCCGATCAGGGTGTCGCCCTGTTGCACGGTAAAAGTAGGGGGTTCGGCAGTAGGGGTGAGGACAACGGTGGTCGTCAGCGTGGGCGTTGCAGTCACGGAAACCACAGTCGGGGTCGGCGTGACCTCGATGGGAGCAGAGGCGCCGACAGCGGCGGCCCGCGTGAGGGCAAAGGGATCAGGGCTGGGGGTGGGTGACGCGCTCGTGTTTAGCTTGTACAGCCCGTAAAATGCGGCGACGATGGCCGCCCCCACGATCAAGGCGCCCAGCGCCAATATCCAACCGCGCGGCCCGCCAGGGCCGACGTCGAGATAATCTTGCTCCTCTGCTTTGATGTTTTGCGGATCGGAGAGCGGGTGTTCATCCATCTCTTTTGTTTGTGCTTGAGATTTTCTAACCAATGTGATGATTATAGCACAGAACCCCGAGTCAGACGAGAGACTTTTCAATGCTTTGACTTTTCCTCTCGACTATGTTAAGATTACGCAGATTTCGATTCTCGGATTTATTTGCCCGACGCCTCACTCTATGTGAATCTGGAATTATTCGAGGCAACCAGGGCGACTAGTGCACCCTTCCCACTTGCCAGCACAGAGTTGAGGCGCGGGCCGAAAGGTAAGTGGGGTGAGTTTCGAGTTTGTTCTCCGCTTGATCGGGATGGTCGTGCTGGCCGTGCTGGGCTGGCAGCTTGGCTTTTCCTTGGCCGGCGACGATCTTGAAACCCAGGGGCGCTACGTTGTTGTATTGTCTTTGGTTGGCGCAGCGCTAGGACTGATGCTGACCCCTTTTGTCACGACGCGTCCTTTTCGCCGGGCCAGGTCGACCCTGCGCCAGATGCCTGCACAGACGCTCGTCTCGGTGATTATCGGCCTCATCGTGGGGTTGGTCGTTGCGGCGTTGATGGCTTTTCCCCTCTCGTTTCTACCGGAACCTTTCAGTCAGGTGCTCCCGTTTGCAGGGGTGGTGTTATTTGGTTATCTGGGAGTAGCTGTCATGGTTATGCGTCAGCGCGACATTTTTAACGTCGTTGGCGGCCGGTTCGCCAGCCGCCCTGCGGGCGGGCGCGCGGCGAGCGCAGAGAATCCGATTTTGGTAGATACCAGTGTCATCATTGATGGACGTGTCGTCGACATTATTCAGACGGGGTTTGTTCAAGGGGAATTGTTGGTGCCTCGCTTTGTCCTCAATGAACTGCAATACGTGGCCGATTCATCCGACAGATTGCGACGTACACGCGGTCGGCGCGGCCTAGAGATCCTCAATAATCTGCTCAAAGATTCCAAGTCGCTGGTGCGTGTCACCGATATGGATGTCGAAGACGCGCATCAAGTAGACGACAAACTGGTTCTACTGGCCAAGCAATTGCGCTGCCCTATCATGACCACTGATTACAATCTGAACCGTGTGGCGGCCTTACAGGGTGTTGTAGTGATGAACATCAACGAGTTGGCCAATGCCGTCAAGGCCGTCTTTTTGCCTGGTGAAACGATGCACATCCAGATCATTCAAGAGGGCAAAGAGTACAATCAGGGCGTCGGCTATCTGGACGATGGGACCATGGTGGTGATTGAAGACGGCCGCCCGCTGATCGGCCAGAGCATTGAAGTCGAAGTCACCAAAGTATTGCAGACGGCTGCCGGTCGGATGATTTTTGCCAAACCGGAGAAATAGATGAGCAGCAGGGAGAAAAACGCCTATGGCCTTAAAAGTGTATAACATGCTCACGCGCGAAAAGGAAGAGTTTGTTCCACTCATCCAAGGACGGGTGCACATGTATGTGTGCGGCCCTACCGTTTATGATCACGCCCACTTGGGCCATGCCAAGACGTATATCGCCTTTGATGTGATCGCCCGCTATCTGCGTTACAAGGGTCTCAAGGTGCGTTATGTGCAAAACATCACCGATGTGGGCCACTTGCTGGACACGGGCGAAGACCGCATCATGAAGGGCGCTCGGCGCGAGCGGCTCGAGCCTATGGAACTGGTCGAGATCTACACCCGCAGTTATTTTGAAGATATGGATCGGCTGGGTGTGGGCCGCCCCGATATTTCGCCCCGCGCCAGCGGCCACGTGCCCGAACAGATTGAAATGGTCAAAACGCTGCTAGAAAAAGGGCATGCCTACGAAGTGGATGGCAATGTCTATTTTGATGTGGGCAGTTACAAAGAATACGGCAAGTTGTCGGGGCGTAAGGTGGAAGAGCTGGAGGCTGGGGCCCGCGTCGCGTTAGCCGTGCGCGATGAAAAGCGCCATCCTTCCGACTTTGCCTTGTGGAAAAGGGCCGAACCCGAACACATTCTGCGCTGGCCCAGCCCATGGGGCTGGGGTTATCCCGGCTGGCACGTCGAATGCTCGGCCATGTCTACCAAGTATTTGGGTCAGACTTTTGACATTCACGGCGGAGGCATCGACAATCTCTTCCCGCACAACGAGTGCGAGATCGCTCAGGCCGAGGCGGCCACTGGCGAGCCATTCGCCCGCTACTGGTTGCTGACCGGCTCGTTGACCGTGAATGGGATCAAGATGAGCAAGAGCCTGGGCAATTTCCTCACCCTCAAAGACGCTTTCAAGCTCTACAGCCCGTATGCGTTGCGCTTTTTTGTGCTCTCCAGCCACTACCGCAGCCCGGTCGATTTCAGTCGCGACGCGTTGTTAGCCGCCCAGCGCGGCGTAGACCGGCTGCACGCGGCTGTGCGGCTCGTGCGTAGCCGCCTGGCGACTATGGGTCCGTCGGGTACGGCCGACCTGTCTTACATGGTCGAATTGGACGAGTATCGAAACCGCTTCATCGAAGCAATGGACGACGACTTTAACACCGCCGGTGCGCTGGCGGCGTTGTTTGATATGACACGAGAGATCAATACCCAGATCCACGCAGGCGGGCCAATCAGCCGGGGCACACTGGCCGGCATTGACCGCCTGTATCGCGAGTTGGGGGGCAAGATGCTCGGATTGATCCCCGATGATCTAGGGAGTGAACAATCATCGAGTGAGTTGGCGCCCACCCTGATGCAAATCCTCATTGACATGCGTAACAATTACCGCCAAAATAAAGAGTTTGCCAAGGCCGATGCCATCCGCGACCGGCTCACGCTGTTAGGGGTGGTGTTGGAAGATCATCCCAACGGTACGACCTGGCATGTGAGCAGTGGAAGTGAAGACTGGGCGTGACGGAGAGCGGAATGATCGATCTGCTGTACGGTCGCCGTCCGGTCTACGAAGCATTACGGGCCGGACGGCGACGCATCTATTCACTTGTGCTGGCCGAAGGGATCAAGGAAAGCGAGGTCGTAGGTCAGATTGTCTCACTGGCTCGATCCAACCAAGCGCCAGTGAATCATAGTTCGCGCCGGGAGTTGGACAAGGTATCACCGCACCACCAGGGCGTCGTCGCCGAGACCGATCCCTATCCCTACGTCGATCTGGATGACATACTGGCCTTTGCCGCCGAGCGCCAAGAGTCGCCCCTGCTACTCCTGCTCGATCTGCTCCAAGACCCGCAAAATGTGGGCAGCCTGTTGCGCACGGCTGAAGCGGTGGGTGTGCATGGCGTGATATTGCAGCGGAGACGAGCCGTAGAGATCACCCCCGCCGTGGTCAGCGCCTCGGCGGGCGCGGTGGAGCATCTGCGAGTGGCCCAGGTGACCAATCTGGCCCGCGCCATAGACGAGCTCAAAAAGCACGATGTGTGGGTGGCCGGGTTGGAGGCCACCACCGAGGCCCGACTTTATCATCAGGCCGACCTGCGTGGCCCGCTGGCGTTGGTGGTGGGCAGCGAAAGCGGCGGCCTGCGCCGCCTGGTGCGTGACAAATGCGACCTGATGCTACGACTACCCATGCACGGGCGCGTGGCGTCGCTCAACGCGGCGGTGGCAGGATCGGTGGCGCTGTACGAGGTGGAGCGACAACGGTGAGGTCTGATTACCCTCTATTTCTCGGATAACCTCTATCGGCGCAGCCCTATTTTGTCAGGTCTCTTAATTCATCCCGCACGTCCAGGGCCTGCCCAAAATAAAAGCCCAAGATGGCAAAAACGGCAATAGCCGCTACACCGATCACGTCGGCCCAATCTGTATGCGCCAGCAAAGAGAGCAGAATCGAGATAATCGAACCTATCAAAACACCTAGGCTACACCCTGCCACTTGCGTGGCACGTCGGTGAAAATGCTCGAAAATGATTCCCGTTTTTCTAATCTACGCCGCCGATCCGCAATGCGGCGGTAGATTTTTCTTGGCTTGGCATGGGGGTCGCGTGCCTGGAGTTGGCGTTCCCGCAAACGCTGTAATCGCTGGCTCTCGTTATCCTTCAAGGCCAGCCTCCCCAATTCCATTGCACTGATCCAAAGACGTGAAAGTGTTTATCAGGTGTTGAACGCATCTGCCACGCGCGAAAACAATTCTCCGATTTGATCGCCCAACGTAGCCGCCAATATGACAATAGCCACGGCAATTAAGACCAGAATCAGTCCATACTCAACCAATCCCTGTCCCTCCTCGCGCAGCATCCATAACATTTTTATCACCTCCCTCCGACCCATATTTTGTTCAAAGCCCTTTCTGGCAGGATACACTATGCCCATAGTTAGTATAGCCGAGAAATGGGCCGAGAGCAATAGGAATTTGGTTACAGAAGCGTTACTATATCGCGTCGCCGGTTGAGAAAATTCACCCAGACGGCCCGTATGTTTTTTCTCGTTCTCACGTCATATACAAGGGGGCCTGGAATAACTCTGTTACTCGGCGCTGTGCGCCCCTTGGCTTTCTCATTTTATCCCCTGCCTGGATGAACACCCGACCAGACAAGACAACTGGCCCCAGAGTGGGGCGAAAGGAGGCCCAAACACTGCGAATATCGGTCAGACGCATTCCCCGGTTTTTTTCAAGTTGCACGAACCCTGTTCCAACGATTTGGTAAATGAGGAGGCAAGCTCACAATGAAGCGCATCACCCATCTGAGCATTATCGCGATCATCATCTTGACCCTGGCAGCGTTGGCGTCTGTACGCTCGCTGGCAGGCGAGGCCGAGCGGGTGCTGGTTGAGTACCAGCCCGGCGCCAAGGCAGCCGTAAAAGGCGCCCTCTTGCGCGTAGGCGGCACGCTGCACTATGAATTCGACAGCTTGAACGTCATCGCCGTCACCCTGCCCACCCAAGCGCTGCAAGGCATCCGCCACAACCCCAACGTCGCGTCTATCGAAGAGGACGCGCCCCGCTACCTGATGGCCCAGACCACCCCGTGGGGAGTAGACGCAGTTCAGGCCCCAGCCATGCACACCGCGGGCGTGACCGGAGCGGGTGTTAAAGTTTGTATCATCGACTCTGGGTTCCACATTGGACATGCAGACTTGGCAGGTGTGGACGTCAGCGGCCAGGACGTGTCGGGAACCGGTTCCTGGAACGTGGACTATTGCGGGCACGGCACACACGTGGCGGGCACGATTGCGGCAGCGGTTAACGACATCGGCGTTATCGGCGTCGCGCCCGACGTGTCGCTCTTTATCGTCAAAGTGTTCGGCGACGACTGCAACTGGGCCTACACATCCAGCCTCATCTCGGCCGCCAACATCTGCGCCAACAACGGCGCCGACGTCATCAGCATGAGCCTGGGCGGGTCGAAATTCAGTCGCCAGGAACAACGCACCTTCGACACGCTCTACAGCCAGGGCATTCTGTCTATCGCCGCCGCCGGCAACGATGGCAATACCGCCTACAATTACCCGGCCTCGTATAGCTCGGTGGTCTCGGTCGCCGCCATCGACGCGAGCCTGGCGGTGGCCGACTTTTCGCAACAGAACGACCAGGTCGAGCTGGCAGCGCCGGGTGTAGACGTGCTCAGCACTGTGCCGTGGATCGCAACTGACCTGCTAACGGTGGACGGCGTGACGTATACGGGGCGTCACATCGAGTATGCTGCGTATGGCACGCCCAGCGGCGCGCTCGTGGACGGCGGCCTGTGCACGGCCACGGGTGCGTGGAGCGGCAAGGTGGTGCTGTGCGAGCGCGGCGACATCAGCTTTTACGACAAGGTGCTGAACGTGCAGAACAGCGGCGGCGTGGCGGCGCTCATTTATAACAACGAACCGGGCAACTTTAACGGTACGTTGGGCGAAGCAGGGGATTACATCGTCGCCATCAGCCTGAGCCAGCAGGACGGCCAATACCTGGTCGCCAACAAGCTGGGCCGCGTCGGCTACATCGAGAGCAGCATCAGCATCCCCGACAGCGGTTACGAGTATTGGGAAGGCACCTCGATGGCCACGCCGCACGTGTCGGCGGCGGCGGCGCTACTGTGGAGCACCAACGCCGGCTTGAGCAACGTCGAAATTCGCACTGCTATGAACCAGACGGCGCTGGATCTCGGCGTGGCCGGTCGTGACAACGCCTACGGCTACGGGCTGGTCCAAGCCTACGACGCCTGGGTCTACCTGGGTGGGGGCAGCGCCAACCAACCGCCGGTGGCCTCCTTTACCTATACCTGTGACGCGTTGAGCTGCGCATTCGACGCCTCCGCTTCCTACGACCCGGATGGCAGCCTCGCCAGCTATGCCTGGAATTTTGGCGATGGTCACACGGCTACCGGCGTGACCGCCAACCACACCTACGCCGCCGACGGTACGTATACCGTGACTCTGACCGTCACGGATGACGAGGGGGCGACAGAAACCGATGCCCAACCCGTCAGCGTCAGCAGCGGCGGGACCGGCGGCACGATGCACGTCGCGGGCATCGGCATGTGGTATACCCGGGCCGGAGCCAACTATATCGTCTACACCAGGGTGACAATTTTGGACGACGCCAATGCTCCCGTCTCTGGGGCAACGGTCTACCTGACCACGACGCTGCCCAGTGGTTCCACTGCCTCCGGCAGCGGCGTGACCGGGACCGACGGCAGCGTGACCTTTAATGTCAAATCCAAATCAACGGGCACATACACGTCAGAAGTGACAAACGTCACGCACGCCTCACTCACGTATAATCCCAGCGCCAACGTCGAAACCAGCGAATCTCTCCCTGTCCCCTAGCCCTCGACCACTGCGCGGATAGCCCGAGCCTCTGCTGGAGCGCATTGCCCAGCAGAGGCTCGGCTCTTTCAATTGAATCTTGCTCAAAGCTCACTTACAGTTTATAATGCAGACACGATGACACAACTCGGCGACCGTTTTGAACAAGCCCTGCTCCTGGCGACGCGCCTGCACGCCGGACAAACGCGCAAAGAAACCGACATCCCCTACGTCGGCCATCTGCTGGCCGTGACGGGCATGGTGTTGGAAAATGGCGGAGACGAAGACACCGCCATCGCCGCGCTGCTGCACGACGCCATCGAAGACCAGGGCCACCAGATCACGCTGGACGACATCCGCGCGCGCTTTGGCGATCCGGTGGCGGACATCGTGGCCGGTTGCACCGACGCCACCACCTATCCCAAGCCCCCCTGGCGCGGGCGTAAAGAGACCTACCTGGCCCACCTGCGGCACGCCTCGGCGGCGGAGCGGCTGGTCTCGACCGCCGACAAGCTGCACAACGCGCGGGCCATTCTGGCCGATTACCGCATATTGGGCGAGGCGCTGTGGAGCCGCTTTAACGGAGGCAGAGAGGGCACGCTGTGGTACTACCGCTCGCTGGTGGAGGCCTTGCGCGCCGCCGGGCCAACCCCGCTGCTGGACGAGTTGACGCGGGTGGTGGGGGAGATTGAGCGGCTGGCGGGGAGAAAATAATGATCCTCGGCGTAGACATCGGCGGTACGTTCACCGATTTCGTGCTCATCGACGCGCGCGGTCAGACCCGTATCCACAAGCGCCTCACCACGCCCGACGACCCCTCGCGGGCGCTACTGGCGGGCGTGGCCGAGCTGGGTCTGTCGCTCGACGCCGCCGTGGTGCATGGCAGCACGATTGCCACCAACGCGCTGCTGGAGCGCAAGGGCGCCCGCACGGCCCTCATCACCACGCGCGGCTTTGCCGACGTGCTGCAAATCGGGCGGCAGACCCGCCCCGCGCTGTACGACCTGCACCCGCGCAAACCCGAACCGCTCGTCCCTGCCCGCTGGCGCTTTGAAGTGACCGAGCGCGTCGCGTCCGACGGCAGTGTGCTCACGCCGCTGGTCCTGGACGAGCTGGACCCCATCGTGGCGCAACTGGAGAGCGACCAGATCGAATCGGTAGCCATCTGCTTGCTGTTCTCTTTTCTGCATCCCGCCCACGAGCAAGCCATTCGGGACGAAATTCAGAACTCGTCACGCACCCTTCGCCCCTCGCTTTTTGTCTCCTTGTCCTCCGAGGTGCTGCCCGAATTCCGCGAATACGAGCGCGCCAGCACGACGGTGATCAACGCCTACGTCGCGCCGCTGATGGGGCGTTACCTGGCGCGGTTGGAGACGGGGTTGGGCGGTCGCAAGCTGCGCATCATGCAGTCCAACGGCGGGGTCATCTCGGCGGCGACGGCGGCGGCGCAGGCCGCTCGCACGGCGCTGAGCGGCCCGGCGGGCGGGGCGGTCGGCGCGTTCCACGTGGCGCAACTGTCCGGCTATACGCAGGTCATCACCTTTGACATGGGCGGCACTAGCACCGACGTCGCACTATGCGATGGCAGAGTGCCCACCACCAGCGAGGGAGAGATCGGCGGGCTGCCGTTGCGCCTGCCCATGATCGACATCCACACCGTCGGCGCGGGGGGCGGCTCGCTGGCTCAGGTGGATAAAGGCGGCGCGTTGACCGTCGGCCCGCGCAGCGCCGGGGCCGACCCGGGCCCCGTCTGCTACGGGCGCGGCGGAACCGTCCCGACCACAACCGACGCCAACCTGGCGCTGGGGCGGCTGGACGCAGACCATTTTTTGGGCGGCGGAATGACGCTAGACGCGCACGGCGCGCAGGCGGCGCTGCACACGCTATCCGAAGCGATGGGGGCCGAGTCGCCCGAGGCGGCGGCTTGGGGCGTGATTCGGGTTGCCAACGCGACCATGGAACGGGCCATCCGGCGCATCTCGGTGGAGCGCGGGCGCGACCCGCGCCGTTTTGCGCTATTGGCCTTTGGGGGAGCGGGTCCGCTGCACGCCTGCGAACTGGCGGCGGCGCTCAACATCCCCACCGTGCTGGTCCCACCCACACCGGGGGTGCTCTCGGCATTGGGAATGTTGGTGGCCGACTTGGTGAAGGACTATTCCCAAACGGTGATGTTGCGGGCGCAGGGTTTGGGATGGGCCGAGTTGCAGACGCACCTGAAACCCTTGTGGGAGCGCGGGCGCGCCGAACTGATCGCAGAAGGAGTAGGGCCAGGCGCCGTCTCTCTTTCATCGGCGCTAGATATGCGCTACGTGGGCCAGTCGCACGAGTTGAGCGTGCCCGTGGCTGTGGGAGATGACTTTGTCGGCGCGTTTCACCAGGCTCACGGCCAACGCTTCGGGCATCAACATCCCGCCGAGCCGGTCGAAATCGTCAACGTGCGGGTGGCGGCGCGCGGCGCATTGACCAAGCCAGATTTTCCCACTCAAACGCCCGCTGCCCCCAACCCGAGCGCTGCGCGCGTCGGCGTCAAAGCGATCTACTTTGGGCCGGCGGAGGCGGTGGAAACATCTCTATATCAGCGCGAGTTATTGCGCGCAGGCCACGTGATCGGCGGGCCGGCCATCATCTTTCAACTGGACGCCACCACGGTGATTCCTCCGGGGTGGCGCGGGCGCGTCGATGCACGGGGAATGTTGGTCATTCAGACTGCCGAGTAGGACACTCTTCCTGTGACCCAAAAGCGTTTATTCAAGGTCATCATTTTTGATATTGACAACACCTTGATTTACCGTACACCCCGTCCGGTAGAGACGATATTGGCGTTTGCGCAGGAAAAAGGGTTGCCGATTTTCCCCGACGCGTTGCAGCGCGGAGAGCGGCGCAACTTTGCCTACTATGCCGAGGGTCAGGCCGACCAGGAGCGGGTGCTGTTGGGTTATCACGGCTTTCGGCAGAATTACGTGCGAGCGCTGCTGCAAGCCATGTGCCCGCTCGACGACGTCTCGGCGTGGCTCGATCAGGCTGTGGAGCGTTTTGCAACCACTCCGCGAGAGGATTATTGTCCCGAACGGGTGCGCCAGGTGGTGCGCGCGTTGTACGAGGCGGGTTATCATTTGGCCGCGATCTCGAATCGCGACGGCGACTTGTATCCGCTGCTCGATGCGCATCAACTGGGCGAATTCTTTGCGTTCACGCTTTCGGGCGGGTGGGCAGGCGTCTATAAGCCTAACCCAGAGATTTTTCGCATTGCTATGAACACGTTGGGGGTCTCACCGGCGGCCACGCTGGCCGTGGGCGACAGTTACGACGCGGATATCGTCGGGGCGCAACAGGCCGGTATCACGGCTGTTTTGTTAGACCCGCATGGCGTTTTTCCCGATGCCCAATGCCGCACGATCCGACAATTGGATGAATTGATTCCGTGGCTAATCCAGCCCGACTCTGACGAACTCGGGTGAGCGTATCCGGCGCAGGTTTTCGATGGCGCGGCGTGTATAAAGCCAGACGATGCCGATGCGGCTGGCCTGAATGAGCCGATCGAAAATGATCGCCAAAAAAAGATCGGCGTGCACGCCTGCCAGATATACGTCGTGACTGACGCCTTCGTGAAAGATCAAGTTGCCGGTTTGTGCGCCTCCCAGGAGGTGCGCCACTTGGGCAGAAGCCACGAAACTGTCGGCGGCAAACGGAAACAGCGAATCTAGATCGATACCGCTCAGAATCCCCACCTGAGCCAGCACTGTCCCTGTCCCATCGCAAGCGACAACGCTCTGTGCGCCTACCTCGCGCCGCAATTCTTCCAGTTGCGTGGTGAGCATATCTACTGGTTGATCGGGCAAAAACTCTGACAGGCTGCGACGACCGGGTTCGTTCAAGGCTTCAAGAACTGTCTGAACAAAGTCCTCGATGTGGAAAGGCTTGGTAAAGTAGCGAAAGGCCCCGATTTTTTTGGCCTGGGAAAGGGTATCTTCGGAGCCATACGCGGTGATCAAAATGGACTGCATGTCGGGGTGCAGTTTTTGTACGCGCCGGATAAGCTCCAGACCGTCCATTCCCGGCATGCGCTGATCGGTGACCAACAGATCGAACTTGGTGCGATGGGCGGCCTGCAACGCCTCGACGGTCGATGATACTCCTATCACCTCAAAATCATGCCCAAGCGCTTCCAGGCTTTCCTGTAAAAAAAAGGCTACCTTGGTTTCGTCGTCTACAATCAGAATGCGCTGCCTGGCTTTCATTGCCTACCTCTTGCCAACAGAAATACGGTCCAAAGCACCATTATGAGCAGGGAGCGTAGCGACTTGATCTTACCATCGAAGCCTTAGTGGGTGGGTTGAGAATCCGTTACGATTTGGTTACGGTTTGGTTTTGCTATGTTATTGGGGAAGTTGCGTCGATGGCGCTCCAGCCGTGGTCGGCTGCGACATGCAAGTACTCGATGGCTGTTTGGCGATGACCCAGCCCGGCCCACGCCTGCGCTGCATCGTGAAAAACCCACGCGGGTTGATCGGCTTGCAGCGCAAGTGATTGCTCGATCAGGTCAACGGCCTGCCGATAGCGTTTCTCCAGTAGGCGCGAGTAGGCCAGCGCGCCCAGGTGTTCGGCCTCGTCGGACATCACGTAATACAGGGCGAAATCGGTTTTGTTCAGTTCGTAGAATATCTTCTACTACCTCTGAATCAACTGTTCGGCGGCTCGGCCACGCGCCGGTAGATTCCTTTTTCCCGCGACATCAGCTCGTGCTCGACGAGCGCCCGGCGGATGGCGGCGACGTCCTCGTTGAACTCTAGCAAGATTTGGTTGACCTCTAGCTCGGTATACTCGCGTTCCGGCTCGAATTCTTGTACCAGCCTCTCATAGATGATCAGCCGCTTTTTGAGCTGCGCCGGGATCTGCGTCAGCCGACCGTGCTTAAAGAAGGTCTTGAGCACCTTTTGACGGTACGCATCCTCTTCTATCTCTGCCTTTAGACCTGGCTGGGGCATAAGGATGACGTCGCCCAACGCTTTGTCAAACACGTCGCCGATGAGTGAATACACTTGATAGTACTGGTCCTTTTGCGACGTGAGCAAGCCCACCTGAGCGAGCTTGGACAAATGGTGCGAGACGGTCGCCGGCTTGAGGCCGAGAATCATGGCCAGCTCTTCACCGTGGCGCGGTTTCATCTTGACCAGGTTCAAGATCAACAAACGCATGGGGTGGCCCAGAGCCTTGAAAAGCTCCGCTCGCGCCTCAAGATTCTCTTCAAAAACTGTCTTATTCATCCCACGCCCTCTTTCCGCTCACTCGCCGGTAGCAGTCGTTAAAGACGCTGCGGGCATATTTTAGCGTCTCCATTTTGATCTGGTGTTTGACCACTGATTCCTGGTCCTGCATCGCCTGCGCCAGTTCGATGTCCTGGTGCGCGTGCGCCACGACCCGGGCGGTCACCCAGTCAAAGGCTTGCGCCAGCTTTTCGAGGTCTGGCAAAGCGGATGCGATGATTCTGTCAAACTCGTCCATTGCATCTAACCCTCCATAGTTTGTTAGACAGGTCTCAAATCAAATCGCGTGATTCATATTGATAACTGTCAAAACAGATTTTATATTATAATTCGAGTTTTGTCAAATTGAATCCGCTAGTTTTATTAATAGAAACATCGAATTAAATCTGTGTTATACCCTGCGCCTTGCCCGGCAGACTTGGGCAGTCCACACCCTCCCGCAGATTCGCAACCTGCTGAAATTCACCCATAGGAACTTGGCTGTTGCAAATCATTATTGATGGATGTATACTGGGACAAGTGATGATAGAGGCAAGTCACCCGCCGGCAGCGTCAAGTCGCGGTTCTGTTTTCACCAGGCAAGAAAGGAGAACGAAATATGAAAGAGACCAGTGGCGGACTGGCATCTATTGCCAAAAAGACGGTATCCTTTGTTCAACAGTTTGACCCTGCGCCTTTTGTAGAACCGAAGGTGCTTGTGCTAAATTTTGACCCTGTCTTTCCCTCTCAGGGAAAGAAAAGATTGCACGAGGTTTTCCGTTGGAACGACCCACACCCCCTTACTCAAGATTGCATCGCTGACCTGGCCGAGTGTAGCGACGGTTATGTGCGCTACAAAGTCGTCGGGTGGCAAGACGTGGACGCATTCCCGGCCAAAGTAGATGGATTCCGTTATACCGATCTCTCCTTCTCGGCTTGTATGAAGGGCGAACAAGCGTGGCATCAACCCGATGCCGTAGATTATCAAGCCATTTTTAAGGATTTCAATATTCCCAAGCGGGTCGAAAGCGGCGAAATTGACGAGATATGGCTGTGGGGCTTTCCTTACGGCGGATTTTGGGAGTCTACGATGGCAGGCAAGGGGGCGTACTTTTGTAACTCGCCGGCCGTCGAGGGCATCCCCACTTCGCGCATCTTTGTCACAATGGGCTTTAACTATCAGCGCGGCGTAGGCGAGATGCTAGAGAATTTTGGCCACCGCGCCGAGTCCATCCTGCGACGCGTGTACGGCTCATGGGATCATCAGGAGACGCATGCCTGGAACCGCTTTACTTTGTACGACAAGGTCGCGCCGGGCAAGGCTGGTTGTGGCTGGATGCACTATGCACCCAACAGCGACGACGACTATGATTGGGGTAACAAACGGGTCGTGTGGAGCACGTGCGATGACTGGCTAGATTATCCCAATCTGACGGGTAAACGAAGGCACGTGAATTGCGAAGAGTGGGGCGGAGGCGATGGCCGCGCCCATCACCGCTGGTGGTTAAAGCATCTTCCTCACGCCGAAGGTCGTACCGAGGGCAAACTCAACAACTGGTGGGCGTACATCGTGGATTTTAACCGCTTCCCCGAGAGCCGCTAGCCCAGGGCGACCACATTGGTAGAGGGTAAAACATTGTGAAAGCCCTGGTGCTCGGTGGAACCGGCTTTATCGGCGGGCAAGTTGCCCGGGCTGCGCTGGAAGCGGGCTATCAGGTGCGCGCGCTGCGCCGACGCCCCGATGCCGTCGGCGCACTGAACGATGTCGCTGCCGAGATCGAGTGGGTGCAAGGCGACCTGGATGATCCGGCTTCATTGGCGACCGCCGCCGAAGGTTGCGACGTGCTCTTTCACGCCGCCGCTCATTATCCATCTGCCTCGCGGGACATCTTTCACGAGGTGGCCTATGCCCAGACTCAGATGGGACATGTGCTGACGGCGGCGATGCAGGTCGGCGTCGAGCGCTTCATCTACACCAGCTCGCTGACCACGGTGGGGCCGCCGACACAGCCGGGGCGACTGGCCGACGAGCGCGACTTTTATAGACCCGGCAGCAGCGGCAGCGCCTATTATGAAGTCAAATATACGATGGAGCAGATGGCGCTGCGAGCTGTTGACCGAGGATTGCCTGTGGTCGTCCTGTGTCCCACAGCCGTGTTTGGTCCCGGCGACGTCAAGCCGACCACCGGCCAATTGCTGCTAGAGGTGGCGCACGGGCGTGTGCCGTTCTATTTCGACGCGGCCATCAACGCCGTAGACGGGCGCGACGTGGCAGTTGCCCACCTCTCTGCCGTTGAGCGCGGACGGATCGGTCAGCGTTACATTGTCGGCGGACACAATCTCGCGCTGCGTGACGGCTTGGCCGCTGCCGCACGCATAGCCGGGGTTGCACCACCCCGTATTAAATTCCCTGCGACCTTTGTCCACACAGTTGTTCGTCTGTCCACTGCACTACCTAGCGTGGAATTGCCGGAACACGGGCGCACGCTGCGCTTCTGGCAACCCTTGAGCACGCTCAAGGCCCGGCGCGAATTAGGGTTGATCGCCCGGCCCTTTGAACAGACCATCCGCGATAGCCTGGCGTGGTTCCGCGAACGCGGCTATGTGTAGATTCGCCGGGCAAAACTATGGCTTTTCCTACTTTTGTGTGCGCTGCCGTGAATTTCGCCCGATTGCGACCTGCGGTGGGACGATAGGTGGTGAAATGTGGGGCGATTTACTTGACAGCCCTCCCTAAACCGGCTATACTATATAAATAGGACACTTTGTATCTGATTTCGTTTTTGACACGTCGATCAGAATCACAGGAGGCACCGTCATGAGTAGCATCGTGTTAAAAGCAGAGCATCGCCGGGCAATTGCCCAGCGTGGTGAGGCGTCATATCCACAAGAATGCCAGGGGTTGTTGTTGGGTCATCGAAATGGGATGAGTAAACAAGTTGTAGACTTGATATTCCTGGATACCCAGTCGGCAGGCCAACGCTATCAAGTTCCTGCGCAGCAGATGGCGGAAGCCGAAAAAGAGGCCCTCACCAAAGGGTTGGAAGTCATTGGCTCTTTTCACTCACACGTTGACCAACCGGCCCGCCCGTCCGTCTACGACCGCGAGGGCGCCGAGCCGACCTTTAGTTACGTGATCGTAGGCATCCGACAAGGTCGCGCCCACGAACTGGCGGCTTGGCGGCTGGCGCCAGATGGCACGGCGTTTTTTCAGGAAGACATCCGCAGCGCCTAATCCTCGTCTCAATGCGACCAGCAGAACCACTCAGTGCGCCGGGTTCGCAGGGCTTTGCTCTCGGTAATACAGGCTGAAATTACGGCATAGTGTATTTCGATAAAGCCAGACTGCCGCACTGTAATTTGCCGGTTTCTGCATCTTTGCCGACTAGCTTATATCTCGCAAGTAGTATGATTTGCGAAAGCCGGTCAGAATTGTC
>DAOTXN010000122.1:0-71547 GCA_034435435.1 Anaerolineae bacterium
AGACAATTCTGACCGGCTTTCGCAAATCATACTACTTGCGAGATATAAGCTAGTCGGCAAAGATGCAGAAACCGGCAAATTACAGTGCGGCAGTCTGGCTTTATCGAAATACACTATGCCGTAATTTCAGCAAGTGGAATATGTGTTTCATAATCCTCCTCCACTGTAAAGACTCATCTCTCATCGATCGTTACTTTATTTGCGCCGAGACATTTGCGTTATGCCGCGACGCTCGACGATCAGACTTTTGCATACCCCGCCCCCCTTTCTCGTAGGGGTTACGCCGAGTGTCACACCGCCCAAGTGGTTTCTCGTGATGTAGGTTTCCGCCCTGCCGTGCTATTGCCCGCAGTAGCCTGCAACGGCGTGAACGGGTTACAGCTCTTTGGAAGCCATTGTCTTTGATATCGCCAAACGCAACTCCGAAGGGTCAAGATACCGTCAGTATAAATCAATCTGTTAAAATGCGCTAGTTTTCGGAGAAATATCCCTTCCTGTAGCGGGAAAGACAAGGCCTCTTGGTCTTCAAAGACGAGTTCTATCGGCTATCCCGACTTTTCCTCAAGCGCGGCCGTCGCTACCCCATCGCTCGCCAGCGGTTGGCCAGGCTCAGGAAATCCGCGTCCGGCTGCTGCAGGCGGTGCTCAATGGGCAGAGGGAAGAATGAGGCTTTACGGGAACCCTTGTATACAATGAGAGGTTTGTGGTATCATAGAGGTAAAAGGAACCGTCCACAATACCCAAAAGGAGGGTAAGATGACAACCTTGGCAATGACCTTGCCGAAAAAAACCTCCCAGTTGCTCACCACCTTGACCGGAGAAACGCGCGTGGATGCTGCACTGGCGTTGATCATGCGCGACTATGCGCGTTACAAGTTGGCCGAAATTGAAACTGCTGTGCAAGCGTATGAGGAAAAATACGGCATGGCTTTTGCTGCCTACCGGCAACGCTGGGAGACGCAAGAAACAGACCAAGATTACACCTACGAAGCCGAACAGGATTACCTGGAATGGGAGGGCCTGGTCACGCGCCGCGCGCGCCTGGAAGAGAGCCTGGCATGGCTACCTTGAGTGCGTCGCCATTACAACGCTTGGCCGAATTGCAGCAAGTTTGTTACATTTCTCCAATCGTTAGCCATGTTGAAGAAGTGCTGGTAGACGTAGACATCCTCAAAGTGCGGGTATACCTGGCGCAAGGCGAAATGTTCGTTGACGTTTTCTACAATGCCGTGACAGACAAAACTTCCTTTGCCCTGATCAAAGCCGGGCAACGTGTGTACGGGGCCGACAATGCGAAAATGGGGTGGCACAAGCATCCTTTCGATGCAGCCGAACGGCATATCTCTTGCCTGCCGGTGACTTTTGCTGAATTTCTGGCCGATGTAGAAGGTTATTTTCAAGCGCAATGACCAAAGTCGAGAGCCTGCTCTCACTGTGCGATGTGCTCTCCGCGCAGGTGGCGGCGCGGACCAGCGCGGCGC
The DNA here is from genome assembly GCA_034435435.1 of Anaerolineae bacterium. Taxonomy (GTDB): domain Bacteria; phylum Chloroflexota; class Anaerolineae; order S140-20; family S140-20; genus DAOTXN01. The sequence continues at coordinate 1,482 of DAOTXN010000122.1, forward strand.
TGGGAACCGCTACCCCATCGCTCGCCAGCGGTCGGCCAGGCTTTGCGACTGGGCGGCCCGCCGCATCAACGCCTTGGCCGAGGGTCTGGCCCACGATGGCGTGGGCGCGTCATAATTGAACCCCGGCAGCGTCTGGCGCGCGATTTTGTGGCCCAGCAAGTATTCGATGCGGTAGATGAGCGCCTCGTCGTCAGGCGTGACCAGCGTGATGGCGTCGCCAGCGGCCTCGGCCCGGGCGGTGCGCCCGATGCGGTGGATGTAATCCTCGGGCTGGTCGGGCACGTCATAATTGACCACGTGCGAGATGCCCTCCACGTCCAGGCCCCGCGCGGCGATATTGGTGGCGACCAGGACGCGGTGCTGGCCCGACCGGAACCCTTCCAACGCAGATATGCGCTCCCGCTGTTTGAAATCTCCGTGAATACAGGCTACGGAAATCTTGGCCCGGCCCAGTTGGCGGGCGACGATGTCGGCTTCTTGTTTGGTGCGGGTAAAGAGCAGCATGCTGCTGACTTGTATCTGCTCGAGTATCGCCAGGAGCAGTTGCAGCTTGAGGTGCTTGGGCACCGGGTAGAGGGCCTGTTGGATCGCCTCGGGAGGCCGGGCCAGGTCGATCTCGATGTGCAGCGGGTCGCGCTGGAACTGGCGCGCGAGGGCCGAGATGGCCGGGGGCATCGTGGCCGAAAAGAGCATGGTCTGGCGCTGCCGAGGCATACGGCCGACGATGTGTTTGATGTCGGGCAGAAAGCCCATGTCCAGCATGCGGTCGGCCTCGTCCAGCACGAGCATCTTGACATCCGCAAAATCTACATTCTTGCGGCGCATGTGGTCCATCAGTCGGCCGGGCGTGGCTACGACCACGTCGACGCCCTGGCGCAGCTTGTCGATCTGCTGGCCCATCCTGGCTCCGCCGTATACGGGAACGACGCGCAGCGATGTGCGCGCGGCCAGTTTCCGGGCTTCCCCGGCGACCTGGATGACCAGTTCGCGGGTCGGCTCCAGGATCACCACCCGCGGGTTGCGGGTCTTGGTTTGATCCTGTAACATAATTTCCAACGCCGGCAAAAGAAAGGCCAGCGTCTTACCGGTGCCCGTCTGGGCGCAACCGACGATGTCGCGGCTTTGCAAGCCAGGCGGGATGGCCTGGGTCTGGATGGGGGTCGTTTCTTCGTACCCCAAAGCGCCAATGGCTTTTTGCAAAGGCGCGCTTAGATTTAACTCTGTGAAACGCATGAAACTCCTCTATTGTACGAATGTGGGTTTGGGCTTACAAAAAAACCGCTCCGGTTGTGCAAACCGGAGCGGTGCGCGATGCCAAACCGATTAACCTAACGCGGGTGATTATACCCGCAAACGGGGTTTATGTCAAACGAAGGGCGCTACCATTGCCTGCGCCGTTGCGAGCTGCGGCGTGGGTCGGCGATCCCCCTACTTTCACCATCGCCGCGGGCCTGGCGGCGCTTGCCGTTCTGCGGGGCTGGGTTCTGCGGCGTCAAGCCGCCATAGTCAAAGCCGGGCACGCGCCGCCGTTCGATACGTGCGCCCAGCACCTTTTCGATCCCGCGCACCAGCGCTTCGTCTCCCGGCGCGACAAAGGTCAATGCTTCGCCAGTCTTGTAGGCGCGGCCGGTGCGCCCGATGCGGTGCGTATAAGCATCCACAGTGTCGGGCATGTCAAAGTTGATCACGTGTGAGATTTCCAGAACGTCGATGCCGCGCGCAGCGACGTCGGTGGCGACGAGAATGTCGTATTTGGCGTTCCGAAAGCCATCCAACGCCTGCTGGCGCTGGTTCTGAGACATATTGCCCTGCAACGCCGCAACGCGATAGTCGAGTCTTTCCAGGTCGCGCGCCAGGTTGCGGGCGCGATACTTGGTGCGCGTAAAGATCAACACGCGCCCCGTCGCCGTCTGTTCCAACGTGGCCAGCAGGAGCTTTTTCTTGAGGCTGTCGGGCACAGGATAGAGCGCGTGTGAAACGGTCTTGGCCGGGGCAATCACGCCGATCTGCACGGTGGCCGGGTTCTTGAGAATTTTGTCGGCCAGATCGCGGATCTCGTCGGGCATGGTAGCCGCAAAAAAGAGCGTCTGGCGTTGCGCCGGCAGCACCTTTAGAATGCGGCGAATGTCAGGCAGGAAACCCATATCGCACATGCGGTCGGCTTCGTCCAGCACCAACACCTCAACGTGCGACAGATCGATGCTGCGCTCGTTGAGCAGGTCCAGCAGGCGGCCAGGACAGGCGACGACGATCTCGGCGCCGCGCCGCAGCTCGGCGACCTGGCGGCTCTTGCTCACACCGCCGTAGACGGTGACGCTGCGCACCTGGGTTTTCTGGCTCAAATCGGCGCTCATCTGGTGGATCTGTTCGGCCAGCTCGCGTGTGGGCGCGAGGATCAGGGCGCGCACCCGGCGCAAGGGGCCTTGGGTCAGGCGCTGCAGAATGGGCAGGACAAAGGCCGCGGTTTTCCCGGTGCCAGTTTGCGCCAGCCCCAAGACGTCGTGGCCCTGGAGCGCGACGGGGATGGCCTGCTGCTGAATCGGGGTGGGCGTGGTGTAACCAGCCGCTTTGATACCCGCGCCGATGCGCGGGTCGAGAGAGAATTGTTCGAAATTCACGAGTACTCCTTGACTCCGTTGAGCCAAGTCGCACTCTTGACCCTGTGGTATTCTGATGACGTCACGAACTATTTGTTCGCAGACACGAGCGCCTATTATACCTGTTTTTGAGCAACCACGCAATGCTCGCGGCGGATCGGTCAAAAGTCCGTCCTTGGCGCCTGCGTGCAGGGCAGGTGAATGCCAGGGATCCGCCGCGAGCAAATCGCAAGCTGGCGAGGTTTAGTCTTCAGCCGCCCCGCCCGACAGGCTCTTGCTGCGTTCAATGGATTGCAGCGCCAGGTAGCGGTCGCCAAACTTGTCTATGTTCTCCATCTCGACGTCATACTGATCGAAATGGCGTTCTTCATCCTCAACGAGCGCTTCAAAGATCTTTTTCGATACCGCGTCGGCATTAGCGGCGCATGCATTGGCCCACAGATTGTAGTCGCGGGCGCTGCCCTCCTCCATCTGTCGCGCCAGCTCTAGCATGGCTCTGACGTCGTGGACCTTGCGCACCTCGGCCGAGGTAACCATTTCCACCTCCCCCTTCAGGAACAGAATCCGCTCCGCCAGCCGCTCGACGTGCCCCATCTCTTCGATTGCCGTTCGCTTGAACAGACCGGCCAAAAGATCATATCCCTGATCGTCACAGTGAAAGTGGAAAAACATGTATTGATGGACTGCCGACAGCTCATCCGCCACGGCTCTGTTGAGCAATTCGATGCTTTTCTCGTGCATTTTCAAGCTCCTTCTGAATCATAAATTTAAACCATCGCAGAACTATTATAGTCCAGAATACTTTGGGCGCAAATGAACGAGGCAGGCCGCCCTCGATACTCCAGTTTCGACTATTTTGCAGTTACGCAATGCGCCAAGCCCTACGCGGTCGCTACCGCCGCCGCCGCCGCGCTCCAGCCCACCACACCACCAATCCGCCCAGCGGCAACGCTACGCTGCCGCACAACCCGCCGCCGCCCGATTTTTTCTCGGGACTGGCTGTTGGCTGCGGCGGCGCGGTCGGCTGTTCAACCAGGGCGGTGGGGCCGGGTTCTTCTGAGGCGGGTTCTTCCGATGGCGCGGGGGGGGCGGCTTCCGTGGGAGCCGGCGGCGGCGCGGACACCTCGCCGGCCAGGCCGATGTCGTCCACCCAAAACACCCCCTGGCGGCGCGATTCGTCTGCGCCCAGGCTCAAGCCCAGGCCGGTGATACGGGCCGGGTCCAGCGCGGCCAGACCCTCCTCGCCGACCCATTCGGCCTTGGGCAGGTCGGTCCAGGCAAAGGTGAGCTGGCTCCAGTCCTCGGGCAGCTCGAAATGGGTCTCGAAAGGCGTGGGGTTGTCGGGGTCGCCGGAGAACACAGCCAGCGTGGCCCATTGGCCGGGCGCGTCGGCCCGCAGCCACAGCGCCACCCCGCCCCCGGCGCTCCAATCCTGCGGCGCGTCGAAATAGCGCCCGCAGCCCACCCAGCTCCCGGCGGCGATGTCGTAGGCCAGGCGCAGCGCGACTTTTCCGCCGTGCGTCGCGCCGCCGTCGGGCGCGCACTCGACGTTGGAGCCTTCACCGCCGTCGGGCCACCACTGCACCTCAGTCGCCTCAAAGTCTTCGATGATTCCGGTCGCCGGCGACGCCAGTGCGACTTCGGTTGGCTCGGCCGGGGGTTCTACCGGCGCGGGGGTGGGTCGTGGGGTGGGCTGTTCCTCCGGCGTCGGCGGCGGGGCGGCCGCTCCCGCTTGCCAGCGGTGGTACCAGACATTGAGCAGGGGCACAAACTCGGCGGTGGCTTTTTGATGCCCGGCCGTGCTGGGGTGGCTGTCGCCGCTGGGGTAGGCCGAAAAGTTACTATCGCTGGCCTGGACGTGCTCAATCTGGCTGCCGTTCCAGCGGTGGTGGTTTTCGGGCGCGGTCAGCACGTTGTAATAGTCAAACACGGCCACGTTGGGGTAGGCATAGTCTTGCAGCCACTCGTTCACCAACCAGGTGTTAAAGGCGCGGGCGTTGGCGGCGCGCTCGGGCGTGGTCTCGCTCTCCATCAGCGGCGGGGCAGTGACGACGACGAACAACTTGTCCTGGCGTGCGGCGAAATAGGTCAGCAGGTCGTTATACACGGCCTTGGCGTTTTCCACGCTATAGTCGTAATCGTTCGGCGCGGCCAGCGGCGGGTCGTCGGGATTGCCGTACAGGTCCGAGTTGGGGAAACACGATTTGAACATGATGATTTCGTTCTCGCCGCCGGGGTCGGTGGGCAGGCGCGACCAGGCCCCAAAGTCGCCCACGTTCTGGCCGTTTTCGGTGTACAGCGCCTCCAGGTAGGCGTCGCGGTTGGGGCCGGTGAACCATTCTAGCCAGTTGGGGATGTCGGTGCGGTCGCCGATGGCATCCGGCCCCCAGCCATAGTTGGTGGCGCTGACAAAATAGTTGTTCTCCATCAGCGCCCGGCCCAGGCCGCCGTAAGGCTGGTCGGAGTTGGGGTCGGCCAGCCAGTTGCCGCCGGTGGAGTGGTGGATAAAGATCAGCTTGACCGGCTCGGCGGGCGGGGTGGGGTCGTTAGCCTGGGCCTGCTTATTAGCGGCCCCGTGGGCCTGCGTGGGGCGGCCGACCACCAGCAGAGAGAGCAGCAGGCCCAGCCACAGGCCCGTGCGCAAGATGTTGGTGCGTAAAGTGCGGGTATACATTTTTACCTCCAGATTTGACCTTTTATACAGATGAGCCTATAATGTTTATTGTCTCCATTATTCCCATTTGAGGTGGCGCTATGGACGCTGTCAGTATCGCCGGAATCAAACGTAACATCTCGACTTTGGTCAACCGTGTGGCCTTTGGCCGAGAACGGATTGTGTTGACCTCGCGCGGCCGGCCCAAGGCCGCGTTGGTTAGCGTGGAGGACCTGTGGCGGTTGGAAGCGCTGGAGCGCACGATGGGTGCTCCTTCCCGCGAGCAGCGCAAGACAGCTCTGGCGATGGCTCAGGCGGTGCGCGAGATGAGCCTGGCCCGGCGGGGCGGACAACCTTTTTCCGACGTCGCGGAGAAATTGGCCCGGTTGAGAGAGGAGCGAGATCGTGAACTCGCAGATTTGCGTTGACGTCAACATGGTCCTCAAACTGATCTTCGCCGAGGTGGACAGCCCCCTGGCTCAGCGTTTGTGGGAGACCTGGACCGACGCCGGCGTTGAGGTGGTCGCCCCGCCCTTGCTGGCTTTTGAAGGGACGTCGGTGATCTGCAACAAGGTGTATCGCGGGTTGGTGTCGCCCGAAGAAGGCGAGCTGATGTTCCAATCCTTTCACCTCCTGGGCGTCCGGCTGCTCTATCCCGATGGCCTGCACCACAGGGCCTGGGAGCTGGCCCGGCGATATAACCGCTCCCAGGCCTACGACAGCCATTATCTGGCGTTGGCAGAAATACTCAGCCTCGAGCTCTGGACGGCCGATGAACGCCTGTACAACGCTGTCCACCCCGACCTCCCCTGGGTCAAATGGCTGGGCGATTACCGGCCTGTATGATTGCCTCTACAAGAAGGCACCAGCGCCTCGCTATCTCAAAACCAGCGGCAGGTACACGTCCCACCGCACGTCAGAGATGGTGATCCAATACGTGGCGGTATCGCTGCCGCCGCAGTTTTCCGCCGTCAGATCAATCGGGTAATCGCCGGGCGCATCCCAGCGGTAGCCGGCGCTGGGCGCGCCCTGCCCGCTCTCCGGCTCGGGCGACCAGGTGTAGGTGATAGGCGCAGTGGCGACGGAGGGCGTGACGACGGCGCTAAAGAGGTACAGGGTGTTCGTAAAGCCGACCGTGGGGCCGCCGATGCCCACCTCGGTGAGGGCCTCGCAGGCCGACCCGCCCCCCACCACGTACACGTTCATCTGGTTTCTCTCGGCGGCGCTGGGCGTGTCGCCGTCGTAGCCGTCCAGCAGATCCATGTAAGGATAACTGCCGGACCAGGCGGCGGCGGCGGCGTTCTGGTTGACGCGGGTGGCGCTGCGAAACGTGCCGCCGCGCGCGGCGGAGGTCTCGTCGAGGTTCCCGGCCAGCGGGCGCAGGATGTACTCCGAGGCGTACCAGTCCACGGCAAACGGATCGGTGCTGGCCAGCAGCACGTCCTGGCGTGAGGCGTCTCCCGACGTGTTGTCTACGTAGGCGACCCAGATGGCATCCACGATGTTCAGGTCGGGGGCGCGCACCAGGGCCATCTGTCGCCCTAACAACCCGTAGTCGGTGTCGCCCACGTCCTGGTAGCCCCAGAAAAAGCCGTGCATCTTGTCCCAGCTCTCCCATTCTTCGTCGCCGGGATCGCCAAAGCGGTTGAGGTGGTCGGAGATGGTGATCCAGCCGATCAGGTTTTTCCAGGCCACCGTGGCCCCGGCCATGCCGTGGCGCTTGAGCACGGGCATGTTGATGAGAGTGAGCTGGTCGGGTTGATAGGCGGCTCCGTCCCACACGCCGTAACGCATACTCACGTAAGCGCCGCCGGTCGTTTGGAACTTGGGGTACGAGAGTTCGTCGCTGCCGCTCCCGGCGGGGTCTTCGAGCAGGATATAGGCGTCGGTCATGTTGCCGTGATAATATTCCCCTGTCGGGTAGCCGCTATCGCCGACGTTCCCGCCGCTGACCCGGCTGCCGCTCAGATCGTCCCAACGATACAGCGAGACCGGATAGCTCAGAGATTGGAAAGCGTCCACCACGTCCTGATAGGTCTGGTCCTGGTCTTGCGAGTTGGCCGGGGTGATGTCCCAGCCCCACACGACCTCCTGGGTGTTTTCGGCGACGACGACTTCGCCGGTAAAGCCATCGGGGTGTTGCAAGATGCGCCAGATCAGGCCCTTGAGGGCATCGGTGTTAGTGCACAGGCGGCCGGCCCCGTCGCCGTCGCCGTTGCCGGCCCATTGGTTGTTGATTTTGATCACGACGACGTCGCTCGCGCCCACGACGCCATCGGGGTGGGCCGTAGTTTGATAGAAATAGGTCCCCCGGCTCTCCATCTCGGCGATCAGGCTGTCCACGCCGGCGTCGCGCAAGGCATAATCGGGATCGTTGCAGGGGGGCGTAGCCGGTAGCGTCCCGCCGTCGAGGCTGCAATCGGGGACAGGCACGTTTTGCGCCACGAACACGTCCGAGACGGCCGTGGGGCTGGTCCAGCCGGGCAAATCGGCGACCTTGGCCCGCGCAGGCAGGGTTGGCACGGTGCTGCCCGCCAGCAGAGCCGTCAGCAGCAGCGCCAGGGCCAGCAGGCTCACTCCAACCAGCGAAGCCCGCCGCGCTAAACGTCGAAAGAGCCAGGTGGCACCGATCACCGAGGCCAGGTAGCCCACAAAGCCGGACGAGGTCGCCAGCGCCGCCCGCTGGCAAGGGTAGGTCAGGCGGCTGGGTTTGCTGCCGCTGCGCAGCAGCAGCCAGATCAGAGAGCCGAGGCCGAACAGCCAAAAGGTACGCTTTTGGCGCTGGGAAAGACGATGATGAGAATGCATGTTTCACCTCCAAGTACAGATCAGGGTGCATTTCACTTTCGACAGACTGCCAGGGTCAGTTCCTGATCACCAACGGCAGGTAGACTCGGAAGCGGGCCAAGACGGCCAGCGCGTCGTCGTCGTAACCGGCCACGTAAACGTGGGCGCCATCAGGGCTGACGGCCACCCCATCGGCCGTGTTCAGACCGTCCACCCCGCCGACGCCGTCCTGGTAGGCCGCCGCGAAGGCCAGGCTGCCGTCGTCCGCCGAGCGTTCAAAGACGGCCAGCGCGTCGTCGTACTGGCTGGCGACGTAGACCTGGCGGCCGTCGGGGCTGATGGCCAACGCGCGGGCGCCGTTCAAGCCGTCCACACCGTCCACGCCGTCCTGCGCCATGCCCAGATAGGTCAGCATCCCGCTGGATGGATTGCGCCAAAAGATGGCGACCGCGTCGTCCAGGCGGCCGGCCACGTAGACGTAACTCCCGTCGGGGCTGACGGCGACCGAGTTGGCGCCGTCCAGACCGTCCACGCCGGGGTCGCTGTCTTTGACCACGCCCTCGTAACCCAGCGCGCCGCCGGTCCAGCGGAAAACGGCCACAGCGGCGGCGGTGTAGCCGGTCACGTAAAAGTTGAGCCCATCCGGGCTGGCGGCCACCGCGTATGCGCCGTCCAGGCCATCAACGCCGACGTCGCTATCAAACACGGCTTGCCTGAAGGTCAGCGCGCCGCTGCCGACGTCGCGGTCAAAGATGGCCACGGCGTCGTCCACGTCGCTGGCGACGTAGAGCAGGCTGCCATCGGGGCTGAAGGCGAGGGCGCGCGCTCCGTCCAGGCCGTTTATGGGCAGGGTGTCGGTGTAGGTCGCCGCGTGCTCCAGCCAGCTACAACCAGATTGTCGTTCAAAGGCGACCACGGCGTCGTCGTCGTGGCCGGCCACGTAGACGTGCCAGCCATCTGGGCTGACGGCCACGCCGACGGCGCCGTTCAGACCGTCCACGTAATCCGCCGACAGGTTGTGCTCGTAGGTCAGGCCTCCAGTGGCGGCGTCTCGGCTGAAAAAGGCGACGGCGTCGTCGTCATAGCCCGCCGCGTAGACGCAGCCGCTGGAGCCGACGGCCACGCCGACGGCGCCCTCCAGGCCATCCCCGCTTTGCTGCTCTTCGATGATCGTCAACGAGCCGGCGCTGGCGTCAAAGACCTCCACCGCGCCATAGCTCCAGGATGCCACGTAGAGATGGTCGTCGTCCTGGTCGAGGGTGATCCAGTAGGGCGACTGCATCTCGTTGACGCCGTTGCTCCAATTTCTCACCATCCCGGCGTAGCTGAGCGCGCCATCGGTGGGGTTGCGCGTGAATATCGCCACGGCGTGGTCGTCGTCCCCGGCTACATAGACGTGCGTCCCGGCGTGGCTGACGGCGACCGCCCACGCGCCGGCCAGCCCGTCCACGCCGGCGATGTCGTCGAACTCGGCCTCCACAAAGGTCAGCGCGCCGGTGGCAGCATCCCGCTTAAAGGCCGCCACTGCGTGGTCGTGCGCCCCCGCCACGTAAACGTTGGCCCCGTCGGCGCTGACGGTGACGTGGATCGCCCCGTCCAGCCCATCTACGCCGCCCACGCCATCCTGCGCCGCGCCCAAGAAGGTCAGTTCCCCGGTCGTGGCGTCGCGCTCAAAAGTTGTGACCGTGTCGTTGCCGTGGTTCGCGGCGTAGACGTGTTTTCCTTCCGGGCTGATGGCCAGCGAATAGGTCTCATCCAGGCCAGATGCAGCGCCCTCGGCCTCCACGAAGGTCAGCGCGCCGGTGGATGGGTCGCGGCTAAAGACCGAGACGGCGCCGTCGCCCCAACTGGCGACATAGACGTGGCCGCCGTCCGGGCTGACGACCACTCCGTAGGCGGCGTTGAGGCTAATGATGCCGCCCACCTCGTCCTGGTGGGCCTCCACGAAGGTCAGCTTGCCGGCGGCGTCCCGGCGAAAGACGGTCAGCGCGTCGTCCCGCCAGCTTGTCACGTAGACGTGCCCACCATCGGGGCTGACGGTCACCCCCATTGCGCCTTCCAGCGCGACGGCCCCGCCGGCGCCGTCCCGTTTCACCTCGACGAAGGCCAACCGGCCAGAGGAGTCGTCGCGGCGAAAGACGGTCACGGCGTCGTCGATGGAACTGGCGACATAGAGGTATTGTTCGTCGGGGCTGAGGGCGATGCAGGCCGCGCCCTCCAGACCCGCGTCAAACACGGCCTGGACGAAGCCGAGTGCGCCAGGAGAGGCAGCGGCGGCGCTCGACGACGCTGCGCCGGATGCCAGAGCCGGGAACAGGGCCAATGTCAGTATGAGAAACGGTAAAGCACAGGAACGCAGTTTCACCATGATCGCCTCCTTCAGATGTCAATCTATTTGCCACACGTGCACGATTGGTTTGGCTCCGTCGGCGTACAGCTCCAGCACGTACAACAGCCCGTTGTCCCGGTCGTAGGCCACGTCGCCGACGCGGTAGCGGCGCTGGTCGCCCCAACCCAGCTCGATCTCGTCCCACGCGGGCGGGTCGAGGTAGAGGTATTCGTCAACGTCGATGACGGCGTAGGGCTGCGGTTCCCAAGAGTCCAGCGTCCCGGCGGCCACTTGGGCCAGGTCGGCCGGGTCGTAGAGGATGAATTGGGCGTCGAATCGCGTCGTCCACCAGCCCCGGTTGCTGACGCAATCTATGCCCTCGTCGCAGCAGCCGGTGAAATCTTCCGGCGGGCAGGATGAGCCATCGGCCAGGCGGCAGGTGGTAAAGTCGGTCACGGCGGCGTCCACACAAGGGTATTCAGGCCCGTCAGGGTGGATGTAGCCGTACCAGTACTTGGCGCCGTTGCTTTTGGTCCCGACCAAGAGCACGGCCTGTTTGCCGGAGGAGGTGGCGACCCACGCGCCGCCTTCCCATTCGTCGGGGTGTTGGTAGCCATCGAGGCAGCGGGTAATTTCCTCGGTATTATAGACGTTTTCGTAAAGCAGCAAAACCGTCTCGGACAGGCGCGCGCCCGACGCCGGGGCCGATCCATCGGGCAGCCACGGGCGGTAGGCGAATAGCGCCGGTCCCATGCCGCCCTGCCCGCCGTCGCGCATGCGCCCGGTCGCCAGGTAGCGGCCAGAGGTGTGGGCGTCGGCCCAGGCCGTGGGGATGTCGAACAGGTAGCCGTTGACGCTGTAGAGGTCCTGGTCGCCGATGAACCACACCCCTTGCAGGTCGGGCGCGTCCAGGGCGGGATTGAACCAGGCGTGGGAAGGCTCGTCCGGCGGCTGGAGATGTTGGCCCCAACACAGGTGGATTAGCGGACCAGTGTCGGGGTGGTCCAGGTATTGCATACCCACTTTGGGGATCTCTTCCATGTGGGTAAAGTACCCGGCGGTCACGTCGTGAAAGGTCTGGATGAAACCGGCCTGCGGCAGATCGGCGGGGTTGGCGGCGCTGGCCGGCACCGGAATATCCACTTCAGCCACCTGGTTGCCATCGGGCAGGCCGCCCCAGGCTTGCCGGTCGTGCCCCATGACGAACAGCGAGCCGGGGTAGCCGTCGCTGTTGGAGGGGTCGCCGTCGGGATTGAAGGTCATGGCGTTGCCGCCGTAGGCGAAGGTTTGGGGCGGATCGTCGCCGCCAGGCAAGCGGAATGCGCCCAGGTAGGTCAGATCATCCGGTTGAACCAAAGCGCCGTCCGCCAGGGGCGTAGCATAGTTGTTCAGCACCGCCGACAGGTAGACGGTGTGAGTGAGGGTGAGGGTGAGATATTCGTCAGCGCCTACGTCGGGCGCAGGGCCGGCCGGCCGGGCGTCGCCGTCCAAGTCGTCGTCGCACAGGCCCGCGGCCAGCGGCACGCCCTGGTCAATGGCGGTGTCTGCGCTTTCTGCCAGGTGTAGATCGCCGCCAGCGCCGCCCACAAACAGGGTTAGCGGCGCGTCCTCCAGATTCCCTTCTAAAAAGGCCACTCCGTCGCGCGCTCGTAGGTTGTGGCTGACCAGATTGTTTACGACTTGGGCGTTTGTGTTGGGCAGGTTCCATTCGATGGAAGAGAACGGCGCCTGAGTCGAGGCGACGGTGTTGTGCACGGTCTGTGCGCCGCAAGCCTGCCACAGACAGATGCCGCAGTCAAAGCTATATTCAGAGGCAAACAAGCCGCTATCGTTGGCAAAGACCCAGTTGTTGCGGATAATGCCGCCATAGTGGTCCACGTAGCCCCCGCCGGCGCTGGGGCAAGGGTCGTCGGGATAGCTGCGTACATTAGCGGCATAGGCGTCTAAACCAAAACCGATCCCCCGGGCGTTGTTGCGCAGCTCGTTCCGTTCGACCAGGGTATCGCGGGATGCCCGCCAAAAGTGAATGCCGTGTTCGGAAAGGCCGCTTTCACACCAAAACCCTTCGATCAGATTATCGCGGATCGTCCAATCTCGAGATTGATGGGCGTCTATGCCGCCGGTGTAGCAATCGTCGCGAATATGAGGGCGTCCAGTGTTGGTCAGCTCGATGTAGGAGCAGGCAATGATGCCGCTATCCGTAAAGTATTGCGCATTTTCGTTGATGTAGGGATTGATCTTGATGGCTTGCTGTCCAGGGTCGATGATGTGAACGTTGTAAATGAGGGTGTTGAGCGTGTCGCTGCTGTTGCTGGACATCACGTGAATGGGATGGTCGTAGGCCTCGCGCAGTGTCAGATTGGCGATGGTGACGTCGGAGGCGACGATCTGGATGATCTCGGTGGTGATATAATTGCCGTCCAGTATGACGTTTTCGCGGTCGCCGTTGAGTGAGCGCAGCGTTACGTTGGGCACATCGAAGCGCAGGTAGACGCCATCCAGGTGATACACGCCGTCGGCAACCAGGATGGTGTCTCCTGAAACGGCGTTGTCCACCGCAGTTTGCAACTCGGCCACGGTGGAGACGGTCACGCTGGGTCCGGTGGGGGCGGGGAAGGGAGGGCAAGGGTCGGCGGCGTTGGCTGCGGCGATAGAGGCATTGTCCTGAGCTTGTCGAAGGATGAGGCGCGCCGATGGGATGGCGGCGGGGGCGGTGTCGGCTGTGGCGCTGGAGCGCGCTGTGCAAGCTGCGCCGATCAGCGTCAACCACAGGATCGCCAGTGTGCAGCGTACAGGGAGGCGAGTTTCCATAGTCAGGCATCCCTTCTAGTTTGCGCGTGGGGGGTGTCAACGGATGGTTCAACGGATAAACGGACATATCCGTTTATCCGTTGGTCATCCGTTGCTCCCTTTTTTATTTCAAGACCAGCGGCAGGTAGACGCTATATTGCCCGCCCAGGCCGCACCAAAAGCCGGAGCACAGGTCGGCGCTGGCGATACCGGCCACCGGCTGACCAATGGTGGCGTTCAGGGTGTAGTGGCCGTCGGCGCTCTGCGCGTGTCCGCCCCCGCCGGCGATGACCCAGCGTTCGAGGGTCTGCGTGGGCGCGCTGGTGTCGGCCCAGACGGGGGTGGTCAGCAAGACGACGCCGACCAGCGCGATGACCAGAAAGGCTGTCTTGTGGCTATTCATCGCGGCCTCCGTCAATTATGCTCCAGCGTCAGCCGCGCGCCGCCGATATGGAGCCAGGTGGCGTCGCCGATGGGGGTCAGTTGTAGCATCAGGTAGAGGATGCCCGAGTCCGCGCTCAGGACGTTGTTGGTCGTCAAGTCATAGTGTATGGTGCAGCCGGTCGTGTACGTGTCCTCGTAACACGTGTGGTCGGTGTCGTCGTGGAGGATTTCGGCGTAGCAAGAGGCGCAAACGCCGGTCTGCCGGCGGAAGCGAATGTCGGTGATCGAATCCATATCGGTGTCGCCTACCCAGTAAATATCCAACGCCGAGATGGTGACGTTCTGCCCGTAAAGCGGCCCGGCAATGGTGACGGGAAGCATGACGTACTTGGCCACCGCGGTTTCACCGGGGGTGACGATGGCTCCACCGATCGAGTCCAGATCAATGACGGTAGAGTCGGTCTGATGATACGGGCGCAGGCCGTTGCCGCTGATCCAGAGGTACGAGAGGGCGGAGCTTTGGATGCTGCCGCTTTCGTCCACGTTCAAGATCAGAGTATCGTCCTTGTCGCGGATCTCGAAATCGGCCTCCTCGCCATCGGCGTCGTTGTCCAGGTCGATGCGGATGCCGTCGTTGGTGAGCAGGACAATGTCGCTGCTGGCGTAGGCGGGGTCCGAAGTGATCCGGCCATCGTCGCCGGCCGTGGTGTTGGCGTTGCCGCCCAAAATCAGGTCGGCGCCCAGGTCCACGCCGCGCGCATAGACGCCTGTTCCCCCGGTCGAATCACTCCGCCCGTAGACGCCAAAGTTGGCGCCGCTGGAGGCGCTGGCATAGCCGAACAGACCACGCCCGCCGGTGGAATGGCTCATGGCATAAACGCCGTAAGAGAGGCCGCTGGCGGCCGTGTTCTCGACGTGGATGCCGTCCCAACCGGTTTGCTCGCCGATGATTCTCGCCCCGGGCCGCAGGCTGAGGGCGTAGGGCGCGGGCAGTATCTCCTGGCAACCCACCGCCGCGCCCTCGACCTGGACGCCCAGCCACAGCCCCTGGCCGTTGACGGAACTGGAAGAGACCTCCAGTGCGACGCTGAACAGTCCATCGCTCACCAATACATCCGGGATGACGATGCTGCTGCCTGTGGTAGCAGTGCAGGCCGCGTTGGAGTACAGTTGAAAGGTCATGTCGCGGCTGCCGTTGACCGGGTTGCCGCCCTCTGTCAACATACCCTGATAGCTGATGGAGTTGGTGACGATGGCGCTTACAGAGAGGGGAGCGCTGGCGGCGCGTTCGTCTACTGGCTCTCTGGCCTGTGCGGCGACCTTTTGGCCCGCTCTGCTCGACGCCAGGATCAGAACTATCAACAGCGCCAGAGTCAACAGGCCGAGAATAAAGAAGCGTTTTTTCAACATGGTTAACCTCCTCGTAAAAAGTTTTGAGCCTCTATGGCCCGTTTTGAACAGTATCGGTCACTTTTGTCCACGCACTAGTGGTCTGTCGGAGAACCCTGTAATATAGGGCCTTGTGCCCGTTTTTGCCCGTTTGTACGCCCACAAGGGGCTAAATTACGTCTCTCCGACAGACTGCTAGCGCCGGTTTTCACGCTCAGTATAACCCAGCGCCGTCCGCGCAGCGTCCATATAGCGTCCACCGAGCGTCTGAAATGATGGATTTGGAAATTTAGGGGGTGTATGTGAGGTCGAGGCGGGGCCGGCGGTCGGTCAATGGATATTCGGTGGCGTCTACCCAATAATGCGCGCCCTGGGGCGCGGCGGTGATCATCAGCATGACCCCGAAATTCTGGTCGGGGTGGGCGACCCATTCCTGCGCCAGGTCGGTGAGGTCAAAAGAGAGCCAGGCCGCGCTGTGGAGGTCCTGGCTGCCCAACGGCCGGCTGTCGTAATCTACGTCGGCGGCCATGCCGGGCTGGGACCAGGGAAAGTGATACGTGGCGGTATCCGGCTGCCAGGGGCGCAAGATCCGAAAGGCCGAGATGGTGGCCGGGCGCGGTTCGGGCAGGTTCTCGTTGATAAAGTTGTCCAGGTGAACGTTGAGCACAGCCTGTTGGACGGTAACGCGGGGCGAAAACTGAGCCAGATTGAAGCGCAGCAACACCCGGTCGTAGGGAAAGCCAAAAAAGATAATGTGAACCTGGTGGTAATCCGCCTTGAGCGTCCGTTCGGGATCCACGGGGTCGTAGGGCGTATCGGGATTGAGCTTGTCTATCCAGGTATCTTGGACCACCGCCGGGCCGGAGAGCGAGGTCGTCACGACTGGAGAAGCTGAATCCGGCGAAAACACGCCCGCGGCCCACAGCCCCGCCGTGACCAACGCCGCGATTAGCGCCAGGCCCACGCCCAGCCAAGCGGAGCGGATGCGGCGAGGGGCCAGGCTGAGCGGCGGAGAGGGTGGTAACACATTATCCGGTGCGGACTGCGGCTGGGGTGGCGCGGTCCCTTCCAGGGGGTGCAGGGGCGCGCCCTTGACGATGGCGTCGCGCAGGGCTAACGTCTCGGGCATCGGCTCGACCTCCAGCTCGGCTTGCAGCACCGCCTGGCACTTTTCAAACTCGCGCAGCGCGGCGGCCCGGTCGCCGGCGCGGTAATACAACTCCATCAGGTGGCGGTACAGCTCTTCGCGCAAGGGATCGCGCACCAGCAGGCGCTGGGTGGTGCGGATGGCGCCGGGCAGGTCGCCATTCAGTTTTTGCTGGGCGATGCGCTGCTCCAAAAGGCGCACGTAGCGCAGGTGCAGGCGGGCCCGCTCGGCCAGCACCCAGTCGTCGTAAAAGCCTTCCAACAGATCGCCCCGGTAGCCCTCGATCAGGGTTCTCCATTCCTCGTCGCCGGCGGCGTTAGGCGTGAACTGGTCCAGGAGCGCCACGTCCAGCCTGCACGAGGCGTCCGGGTTCCATTGGATCGTCCGGCGAGTGGTCAGTATCCAGGGCGTGTCTGGGCGGCAAGGCAATTGCTGGCGCAACAGGTGCAGATGCCGGCGCAGGTTGGCCCGGGCCTGGTCTTCGGGGACATCGGGCCACAAGGTAAACGCCGCCTGGTCGCGCGGGAGGGGCTGATGGCGGTTCAGGAGCAGGTAGGCGCACAGCTCAAAGGCCTTGGGCGGCGCCGGCAGAGGTAGGGGCCGCTGGTCGTCCCATATTTGAGGCGCGCCAAAGAGATGTATGCGCAGCACGGTCGCGTTTCCTGGTGTGGTCATGGCAAAGATCGAGTTCCAGTATACAAGGGCGCGGGGATTCGCGCAAACACAAGTAGGACGGCGCGGATGTGTGGGATAGAGCCCGGGTCGGGCGCTGCTTGCCCGCAGGTTGGTAATCGCGTAGAATACGTGGGCAGGAAGCGTAACGTGCATCACAAACTCTCAGGAGGCTCCTATGCTAAAAGAACTTGTCCGTAAAAACCGTAGCTATCGTCGTTTTTATCAAGATGCGCCGGTGTCCCTGGACACGCTGCGTGAGCTGGTGGACCTGGCCCGGCTCTCGGCATCGGGGGCCAACCGCCAGCCGCTCAAGTACATTCTTTGCGCCGACCCCGACACCAACGCCAGGATTTTCGCCCACCTGGCTTGGGCCGGTTATCTCACCGACTGGCCCGGCCCGGTGGAGGGCGAGCGCCCGGCGGCCTACATCGTCATCCTGTGTGACAAAGAGATCGCCGGGTCCGCCGGCGTGGATCACGGCATCGCCGCCCAATCCATCATGCTCGGCGCGACGGAGCGCGGGCTGGGCGGCTGCATCATCGCCTCGATCAACAAGGAGGCCCTGCGCGAGACGCTGGACATCCCGCCGCGCTACGACATCCTGCTGGCGCTGGCGCTGGGCAAACCCAAAGAGCAGGTGGTGGTCGACCCGCTCGGTCCGGACGGCGACATCAAGTATTACCGCGACGCTGACGGCGTGCACCACGTGCCCAAGCGGGCGTTGGACGAATTGATTGTGCAAGCGCATGGATAAGCGATATGGCGTCGAATCGAAGGATTGACCGAATCTGGAACCGGCTGGTCAGCCCCTCTACCCGCGCCTTTGCGCGTGAGGCCCGACGCACGCCGGGCTACTCGCGCTTTGACTGGCTGCACGGCTATGTCTATGCCCGCTGGCCTTACTTTTACATCCGCATGGGCGCCGGCGAGCACTGGCTGGCGCGGCGCTTTGGCCCGGCGCTGGGACGGCTGGTCGAGCGTTTTTTGCCCCACGCGGATGACGGCTCGGCGGCGCAAGCCTGGGCCGACAGCTATCACGGCAAGGTCGTGCCGCTGGAGGCCGCCGCGCAGCTCGTCAGCGTGCGAGAGGACGTTGACCTGGGCGATCTGGAGCAGGTCATCCCCTACGCGCGCGCCCGCGACCTGGTGCTGCAGCACCCCCAGCACATCGTAGCGCTCGAGTGCCCCTGCCGGGCCGCCCGCGCCGCGCCGTGCCTGCCATTAGACGTGTGCCTGATCGTCGGGGAACCCTTTGCCAGCTTTGTGCTCGAGCACCATCCCGCCCGCGCCCGCCGGATCGCGCCCGATGAGGCCGTGGACATCCTGCGGGCGGAGGACGCGCGCGGGCACGTGCACCACGCCTTTTTCAAAGACGCCATGCTGGGGCGTTTTTATGCCATCTGTAACTGCTGCGCCTGCTGCTGCGGGGCCATGCACGCCCATCGCAGCGGCACGCCTATGCTGGCGTCGTCGGGCTACGTGGCGCAGGTGGACCCGGACCTGTGCGCCGCGTGCGAGGCGTGCGCCGAGCATTGCCAGTTCGCGGCGATTGCTGTGGAGAATGGGGCCGCCCAGGTGGATTGGGCGACCTGCATGGGCTGTGGGGTGTGCGTGGCCCACTGCGCGACGGGGGCGCTGTCGCTGGCGCGCGACCCGGCCAAAGGGGAGCCGCTGGAAATTCAGCAGTTGATGGCGGATGCAGCGCTCACGTGAGGCCCGCCAGATGTTTCTGGCGGTTTACGCATGGCAGGTTCCACCGACCATCTTGCCACGCCTGGTCGGCGCGCGCGAGCAGCGCGTGCGTCCCCAAGATGCCGCGCAACAGCGTGCCCAGCGCGCCGGCGTGGGCCGCACACCCGGCTGGTTTTTTGTTGGGGTCCGCCCACGGGTAGCATAGGGCCTTGTGCCCGTTGGAGCCCGCCCACGGGTAGCATAGGGCCTTGTGCCCGTTGGAGCCCGCCCACGAGTTGCGCGGCGGGGCGGGCTACGGTATACTCTGGCGTGTTGCCCGGCTGCGAGAAAAGACCAGCCCCACGGAGGTTGCTATGGTCGAGCTGATCTGGGACGGCAAATACGACGCCCACGGCAAGCGCAGCGCCCCGCTGCGCATCCAACTGCCCTTCCAAACCGTCGAAACCGTGAACGAGAGCGCCCAGCAGCGCCAACTGGCGCTGGACCTGTTCAGCGCGGGCCGCCCGGCCGCGTGGCGCAACCGCCTGATCTGGGGCGACAAGAAATACGTGCTGCCGGCCCTGCTGGACGAGTTTGCCGGGCAGGTGGACTTGATTTACATTGATCCGCCGTTTGCGACAGGGGCAGATTTTTCCTACAATGTCCAAATTGAAGACGAAAGTTTTATCAAAGAACCCAGTATGCTTGAACAAAAAGCTTACAGAGACACCTGGGGACATGGTTTGGATTCTTACTTGCAATGGATTTTTGAAACCACTTCGTTGTTGCGAGAATTGTTAAGAGACACAGCAAGTCTCTATCTTCATTGTGAACCTGCGGTAAGTCACTATATCAAAGCCATTTTGGATGAGGTTTTCGGCCCGAGGAGTTTCGCAAACGAGTTAGTCTGGAAACGTACTGGTTCTCACGGTGGGGCAAAACGATATGGCCCTATTCACGATGTAGTACTATTCTACACAAAAAGCGAGAATTTCATCTGGAACCCAGTTTATACAGAATACGGCGATGATTACAAGAAGCGGTTTAGCTACACCGACCCGGATGGACACCAATTTCAACCGATAAGTTTGATTGCTGCAGGTACCCGGAAAGGTTCAACAGGAAAAGCTTGGCGCGGTATTGATGTTACTGGTAAGGGTAATCATTGGCGATATAAAATTGAAAAGCTTGAAGAACTGGATGCGCAGGGCAGAATTTACTGGCCTGATGATGGTGGCTATCCCCGTTTGAAGCATTATCTCGACGAGTCAAAGGGCAATCCAATACAAGACCTCTGGCTGGATATACCAGCAGTGAATTCTCAGGCGAACGAACGTACTGGCTACCCCACCCAAAAACCCGAAGCCTTGCTCGAACGTATCATCCAAGCCTCTTCCAATGAAGGCGACCTCGTCCTCGATTGCTTCTGCGGCTCCGGCACCACGGCCGCCGTGGCCGAAAAGCTGGGCCGGCGCTGGATCGCCTGCGACCTGGGCCGCTTTGCCATCCACACCACGCGCAAGCGGCTGCTCAGCCTGCCGGACGTGCGCCCGTTCGTGGTGCAAAACCTGGGCAAGTACGAGCGGCAGGCCTGGCAGGCGGCCGAGTTTGGCGGGCCGGAGCAGGCGGCCGGCGTGGCGGCGCAGTACCGGCGCTTTATTTTAGAGCTATATCACGCCCGCCCCATCCAGGGCTACACCTGGCTGCACGGCCTCAAGAGCGGGCGCATGGTGCACGTGGGCGCGGTGGATGCGCCCATCTCCCCCGGCGACGTGCAGCAGATCGCGCTGGAATTCCGCAAGGCCACCGGCACGGGTCAAGACGCGCCCAGCGTCAGCGCGGTGGACGTGCTGGGCTGGGATTTCGCCTTTGAATTGAACGAGGTGGCCCGCCAGCAGGCGGCCCAGGCCAACATCCAGATGCGCTTTCTGCGCATTCCGCGCGAGGTGCTGGAAAAGAAAGCCGTCGAGCAGGGAGACATCCGGTTTTTTGAGCTGGCCGCCCTGGCGGTGGAGGCGGCGCAAGGCGCCCGCCAGCATTCACGCGAGGTTACGTTGCGGTTGACCGATTTTGTCATCCCGCCCGACGACGTGCCCACCGACGTGCAGGCGGCCATTACTCATTGGGCGCAGTGGATCGACTATTGGGCCGTGGATTGGGACAACAAAGGCGACACCTTTCACAACATGTGGCAGACCTACCGTACCCGCAAAGACAAGACGCTCAAGTTGCAGGCCGGTCACAAGTATGATGCGCCGGGCGCGTACACGATTATGGTCAAGGTGATTGACATTTTGGGCAACGACACGACCAAGACGTTGCATATCACCGTCCCGTAACCGTAGCCTAGCCCCTCGTGGGCGTGGGTTCGTGGGCGAAAATAACGGGCACAAGGCCCTATGCTACTTCGATTGGCGTGTTAATGTAGCCTAGCCCCTCGTGGGCGTGGGTTCGTGAGCGAAAATAACGGGCACAAGGCCCTATGCTACTACTACGTTTCGATTGGCGTGTTAATGTAGCCTAGCCCCTCGTGGGCGTGGGTTCGTGGGCGAAAATAACGGGCACGAGGCCCTAGACTACTATGCCGTGGAACAAACCATATCATCCGCCGCACAACCAGCGGCTCGCTCCCGAATTATACACCTACTCTGAGCGCGTGTACTTTATCACCATCCGGGCCTATGTGCACCAATCGCCATTCGTGCGAGACGACTTGAACAAACTCATACTGGACACCCTGCGCGAAGAACAAGAACGCCAGAACTGCGCCGTGTTTACCTACTGCCTGATGCCCGACCACCTGCACTTTCTCGTCAGTCCGCGTCAAGATGGTCTATCGGTATTAAAGTTTACCGACCAGTACAAAGGCAAATCCACCAATCGCAGTTGGACGACAGGCTGGCAGGGCAAACTCTGGCAACCGCGCTATTATGACCATATCGTGCGCACCGAAGAGAGTCTGCACGCCATTGCCAAATACATCCTGAATAACCCTGTCCGCCAAGCGTTGGTTGAACACGCCGAGGATTGGCCGTGGAGCGGGCACATGAACCCATTGCCCACAACCACCCCATTGTAAACGGGCACAACAATGGGCAAAACCACGTTTTCGATTCGTGCGTTGGAGGTTTGTCACAGATGGCGCGTAGAAAAAAATCAAGCCCGGCTCAAATGGCTTTATTGGAGCTATCGCTCAAGACCGCGCCGTGCGTGCCCGCCATTCGCCGAGAAGTGCGGGATTGGGTGGACGGCGGCTACAAAGGCGCGACTCCCACGACCAAAACGTTGCTCGGCTACTGGTTTCGCACCGATCATCGCCTGCCAAACGGCGCCAAGTTTCAGTATTACTATTTTCAGCGCGAGGCGATAGAGACGCTCATCTATTTGTACGAGGTGGCCCAAAAGCGGCGCCACAAAGACTTGCTCGAAGCCTACGCCCAGGCCGCCGCTGCCCAGACGGGCGGGCAATTGCGGCTGCTGCAATACGACGACTATCCCCGCTATTGCATCAAAATGGCGACCGGCAGCGGCAAAACCAAGCTCATCGCTCTGGCGGTGGCCTGGCAATACTTTAACGCCGTTTTAGAGGACGCCAGCCGTTACGCCAGGACCAGCCTGATTATTGCCCCTAACGTCATCGTGTTTGAGCGGCTGCGCACCGATTTCGCGGGCGGGCGGGTGTTTCGCGCCGATCCCGTCATCCCGCCGGAGCTAAAGCTCTTTTGGGACGTGGAATTCTATATGCGTGGGGATAGCGAGCGGGCCAGCTCCGAAGGCGCGCTGTACCTGACCAACGTCCAGCAACTTTACGAGCGCGACGACGCAGCCGGCGCCAACGATGAACCGGACATTATGACGGCAGTGCTCGGCCCCAAACCGCCCGCGCAGACCATCCAGGTGGAAAGCTTTGATACGCGCATTCTCGCGCGTGGAGGACCGGTTTTGGTGGCAAACGACGAGGCCCACCACACGCACGACGAAGAAAACGAGTGGAGCAAGACGGTACGTCGTCTGCACCACGCACTTTCATCCACGCCGCACGGAGGAGGGACAGAGGGGGGACGCGGCGTCATTCAACTCGACATGTCGGCCACGCCGCGCTATAGCAAAGGCTCGCTTTTTACCTGGACGGTTTTCGACTATCCGCTCAAACAAGCCATTCTCGACAACGTGATCAAGCGACCGATCAAGGGGGTTGCCAAGGGCATCCGAGAAGTTCCCTCGGACATTGCCAGCGTGCGTTATCAGGCTTATCTGACCGCCGGTGTGGAGCGGTGGCGCGAATATCGCGATCAGTTGGCCCCTCTCAAGCGCAAACCGGTTCTGTTTGTGATGATGAACAGCACCAAGCAAGCCGACGAGGTGAGCGATTATTTGCGCACCAAGTACCCCGGTGAGTTCGCCGGGGACAAACTGCTCGTGATTCACACTGACAGAGCCGGCGAAGTTTCCAAGAACGACATCGAAGCTGCACGGCAAGCTTCCCAAGAGATAGACCTGGGTACAAGCCCCATCAACTGCATCGTCAGCGTGCTGATGCTGCGCGAAGGCTGGGACGTGCAGAGCGTCACGGTCGTGGTCGGATTGCGTCCCTACACGGCCAAGGCCAACATCTTGCCGGAGCAAACCATTGGCCGGGGATTGCGACTCATGTTCCGAGGCAACCCCGGCGATCCGACTTTCCGCGAGCGGGTAGACGTGATCGGCAACAAAGCCTTTATCGAGTTTGTGGAGCAATTGGAGCGCGACGAGGACATCGAGTTCGAGACGGTTGATCTGGACAAAGACCGGGTAGTGATTGAAACCATCTTTCCCGATCCAGCAAAAATCGCCTACGACATTGCCGTGCCTGTGCTCAGCCCCATTCTGACCCGCAAGCGCACACTCAAAGAAGAGATTGACGCGCTGGATGTTTCCAAGTTTCAGACGCCCCGCCTGCCCAAAAAAGAAGGGGATTCGGCTGCCGAAGAGTTTATCTACGAGGGTTACGACATCATCACGCTGGAAAAGCTGATTGAGCGGGAATATACGCTACCTCAAGTCCGAACCTCGCAGGAGGTCATTTCTTATTACGCCAAACGCATCGCTGCGGACCTGAAGCTGCCTTCTCAATTCGCCGCTCTCGTTCCCAAGATTAAAGAGTTTCTACAGACCAAAGCCTTTGGCGAACCGGTTGATCTAGACGACCCGGCGATGGTCAAGGCGATTGCGCATCCTGTGGCCCAACACGTCACGGTCAAGGTATTCGTCGCCGCTTTGCGCGAGGCCGTGGTCGAAGAGCAAACACCCGTTCTCGAACAAGCCGGGCGCAAGCTCTCTGCGACCGAAGGTTTTCCCTGGTCTCGCCCGACGCTGGCGGCTGCCAAGACTGTCTTTAACCTCGTCGCGGCTGACAACGAGTTTGAGAAAGCCTTTGCCCTCTTTCTCGAAAAAGCGCCCGACGTGCTTTGCTTTGCCAAGCTCCCAGAGCGATTCAATTTTACTATTCCCTACACCGACTCTGCGGCCAATCTGCGCTATTATGAGCCAGACTTTGTCGCGGCCACGACGGGCGGTGTGCATCACCTGATCGAGACCAAAGGGCGCGAAGATATTGACGTCAAACACAAAGACCGCGCTGCGCAATTGTGGTGTGAAAACGCCACGGTCTTGACCGGCGTCGAGTGGGTTTTTAGAAAGGTTCTTCAAAAGGAATTTGAAAAGCTTCAACCGACCGATTTTGAAGATTTGGTCGCTTTGGATACCGTCGTGGTCGGATAGGGCAAAATTCTCATCACCTTCCAGAAAGCTCCGAGCTTCCCGGAAGATAGAAAAGAGGTGAGGATGGACGTCAGAGATATTATCCGGTCGCAATTCGCGGCCGCGCTCGAAATGCTCAAGCAAGCCATCATTCAATGCCCCGCGTCGCTGTGGGATGAGCGGGCCTACAAGAACCCGTTCTGGCACATCGCGTACCACGCGCTCTTTTATACCCACCTGTACCTGCAACCCGCCGAACAGGACTTTCAACCGTGGGCCAAGCACCGCGCCGAGTACAACTTTATGGGTCGCCTGCCGTGGCCGCCGCACGCAGAGCCAAAGATCGGCGAGCCGTACACGCAGCAGGAGCTGCTTGACTATCACGCGCTGGTTTGCGAGCAAGTGGAAAAACAGGTCGCTGTTTTGAATCTTGACGCCGCGTCCGGTTTCTATTGGCTGCCCTTTGGCAAGCTGGAGCTCCAATTCTACAGCATTCGACACCTTCAGCAGCACACGGGCGAGCTGTGTGAACGGCTAGGGGCCAGCGGTGACGTGGAAATCGACTGGGTGGGGATAAAGCACAACTAGAACATGTTCGACTTGATCGCCTTTGACGCGGATGATACCCTCTGGCACTCCGAAAGCCTGTACGCCGGGATGCAAGAACGTTTCGCGCAACTGCTGGCCTGC
Organism: Anaerolineae bacterium; assembly: GCA_034435435.1. Classification (GTDB taxonomy): domain Bacteria; phylum Chloroflexota; class Anaerolineae; order S140-20; family S140-20; genus DAOTXN01. Next base: position 26,333 of record DAOTXN010000122.1, read on the forward strand.
TATCACCCCCCGGCGTATGTCGCGCAGAAACTCCACCAGACCGAGATGCGCAATCTTCAATACTATGGGTACGGCCTCAAGGGCTTTACGCTGTCGTTGATCGAAACGGCCATCGAGCTGACCCAGGGGCGCATTTCGGGCGCAGAAATTCTTCAAGTGATTGACCTGGCCAAAGCCGCGCTGACAGCGGAGGTGCAGCTTTTGGACCACGCGCAGGATACCCTGGCGCAGTTGGCGGATCAATACCCCTTGATGTTGATCACCAAAGGCGATCTGTTCGATCAGGAAGCCAAGCTGGCCCGCTCGGGGCTTGAGTCATACTTTCAACACGTCGAAATCGTGAGCGAAAAGACGCGCCGCACTTATGCCGCTTTGCTCGCCCGGCGTCAGCTTGTTCCCGCGCGATTTCTGATGGTCGGCAACTCGTTGCGCTCAGACATCCTGCCGGTGGTGGAACTGGGCGGCCGGGCCGTGCACATTCCTTATCACATCACCTGGGCCCACGAGAGTGTCGTTCTCGCAGACGCGGATCGAGAAAGATACTTTGAGCTGCAGCATCTGGGGCTTTTGCCGGCGTTGCTCGAAAGGCTGCGCCACGCTCAAGCGTGAATTTGGGCGTGGGCCGTATGGCGCAGGGAGAATCAAAATCGGGTCAAATGTCCAGGTTTCTTTTCACCACCCTTCCTTCCAACGATCTGGGACTGCTCACGCGCTCTCTGCCGATTGCTGATGAGCTGGCGCAACGCGGGCACGAGGTTCTCTTTTGCAGCCCGGCCGTGGCGCCCAGCACATTGATCGCGGAAGCCGGCTTTCCCAACCTGCTCCCCAGGCATCCAGTGTACCATCTCATGGCGGCGGAATTGAGCGGACGCGGGCTGTACCGCCTCCTACGGTCGGAACGGCTCAAGCAGGACTTTGGCAATCTGTTCGGCTTTGCGCGCCAGCTCGTTCGCTGCATCCCCACGAGGTTGGCCCCCGGCGCCTCGGAAATCTGGAGCGTGGACCATCTGGCGGCTCTGGAATGTTGAGCGAGCGTTTCGTGCGCAGCAGTTGCGACGCGTTGCTAGAGCTGATCGTCGCTTCCGGCGCGGATGTGGTGGTGGATTTCTGGAATCCTTTTGCTTGCGTGGCCGCCCGGATCGCTCAAAAGCCTCTGGCGACGGTCATCCAGGCCGACATGCACCCGCACAGCCGGGGGTTCATGTGGTGGAAAGAGCCGCCGCCCGACGCGCCCACGCCGGTCCCGGTTTTGAACCGGGTGCTGGCGAAATACGGTCTACCGGCCGTGCGCAAGACCGAGGAACTCTGCGTAGGCGATTTGACCCTGGTGGTGGGCATGCCGGAAACGGACCCGCTGCCAGAAACGGCCCAGGTGACGTATATCGGCCCGCTGCTGTGGCAAAAGGCGCAGGCCAGGCTGCCGGACTGGATTGACGACCTGAGCCAAGCCAAGCCGTTGATATGGGTGTATTCGGGCAATCCGCGCTACATGCCCGGCGTCAGCAGTTGGGTCGATTCGGCAGTGGTGGTGCACGCCTGTATCGCGGCGCTGGCAGACCGAGACGTGCAGGTCGTTTTGACCACCGGTCATCACGCGCTGCCCAAAGGTGTCTTGCCCCTGCCGGATAATTTTCGCTACGCGCCCTATCTCCCCGGTCTGGCAATGGCAGCCAGAAGCGATGTGCTGATTCACCACGGGGGCTATGGCTCGTGCCAAACCGGGCTGTACGCGGGCACACCGGCGGTCATCATTCCGACCTATTCAGAGCGCGAAAGCAACGCCCGGCGCATTGCCGCTGCGGGCGCGGGAGAGTATGTGTTGCCGGTGGGCGCTACGGCCAAAAAGCGGCGTGTGCCCGCGGAAGAACTATGGGCCAGAGTCAGGCAGGTCCTTTCCGAGCCGTCCTATGCGACGAATGCGCGGCGATTGGGCGCGGAATTGCGCGCGTATGGCGGCGCGCCCCAAGCGGCGTCGCTTATCGAGGCGTTCGTCCTGCGCGAACGCTGTTGAGCACGTCCGTGCAAAACTTGTAAGGAGAGCGAAGATGCAAGCCCAAACCTATGAGAACTTTCCCGCGCGGATCGTCCTTTTGTCCAACGCCGTTGCGATTTCCCTCTATGCGCTCGGAGCAGTCATTCTGGAGGGATGGGGAATCTTCTTTTCCATCCTCTATGTGCTGTACTGCCTGGGGATGGAAGTCAACGTGCTCAGAAAGAGCTGTGTACACTGCGCTTACTACGGCAAGGTGTGTGGCTTGGGAAAAGGCAAGCTGTGCGCCTGGCTGTTCCGCCCAGGCGACCCTGAGAAATTCAGCGCCAGAACGGTGACCTGGCGCGATGTCGCGCCGGATATGCTGGTCTTGCTTTTCCCGCTCGCGGGCGGGGTTGCGCTGTTGATCAAAAGTTTTTCCTGGCCGCTCGCGGCGTTGCTGGCGATCCTCGTGAGCCTCTCGCTGGGCGGCAATGCGTTCGTGAGAGGCGCGTTTACCTGTAAACACTGCAAACAACGCGAGCTGGGGTGTCCGGCGCAACAATTTTTCGGCGGGGGAAAGAATTGATGGGCAATTGTGCGGTTTTTTCACACGCGAGTTGAGCCTGGCAACCCGCCTGCGCTGCGCGCCGACTGCACGGCCCGCACTACCGCCTCGGCCACTGCTTCGGCGGCATACGCGCCGATCAGGTTCACATCAGCCCGCTTGCGCCCGGTAGATAGCGCGAACAGCGTGTCGCCGTCGAACATGGTGTGGGCCGGGCGCACCGTGCGGGCGATGCCGTCCTGGGCCATCTGCGCCACTTTGTTGGCCTCTTCCTTCGTCAGGCGGGCGTTGGTCGCCGCCACCCCGATAAGCGTGTTTGAGGCAAACCTGGCGACCATTTTGCCCAGCCTGCCCTTCATCGTCGCCAGCGTGTCGGCGAATTCCTCAGAATGCGGTTTGCGCGCCCCGGCCAGGATCGCGCCGGTCCGTGGGTCCACTACATCGCCAAACGGATTCACGGCTACCAACGCCCCTACCACCAACCCGCCGCCCAACGCGACGCTGGCGCTGCCCAGCCCGGATTTCATGGCCCGACTCGTCCCGAATAGCTTGCCCACCGTCGCCCCCGTTCCTGCGCCCACGTTCCCCTCGGCCACAGGGCCGTCGCTGGCCGCTTCACACGCGGCGTAACCCATGGCTGCGTCGGGACGGGCTTGCGGATCGCCCAGGTCCAGGTCGAACAGGATCGCCGCCGGGACAATAGGCACACGCGCCACGCGCGCATCGAAGCCGATCCCGTGCTCTTCCAGGTAACGCATCACGCCGTCGGCGGCGGCCAGCCCAAAAGCCGAGCCGCCCGCCAGCAACACCGCGTGCACCTCTTGCACCAGGTGCATCGGGCGCAGCAAATCGGTTTCGCGCGTGCCGGGCGCGCCGCCGCGCTGGTCCACGCCGGCCACCGCTCCCTTTTCGCACAGCACAACCGTACAACCGGTCAGCCCCACCAGATCGGTGGCGTGCCCGACCTTGATTCCAGGCACGTCGGTTAGAGTCGCTAATGGTTTTTTCATTCGCGGAGAAAAATCACTTATGCTGTCATAGCCGAGACGAGCATAGGAGCAGACTCGACTTTGGAAAAGGGAAGAATCAAAATTTCGGCCTCCAGGTCGCGTAATGGTTTCAATACGTCAACAAGCTGGTCTGTCACGCTACCTGTTGCAAACGGTTCATGGCAACTGGAACAGACCTCGGCCGGAATATCTTTGATGACCACCACGGTGTTAGGAAAAAGAAAGGGCACGGTTGCTTGCCCGACTCGTAATCGTCCACCGCACAGGGGACAACGGTTATATCTTGCGTGTTCGCCAGTCATCTGTCCATTCCTCTGAAGATGGTTTATACACCGTTACAATAAACAATCGGTCATTGGTTTCATCTATGGCTACTACAGCATGAAGCAGGTCGCCGGTTGTTAATTGGCCCATCACAAGACAATCTGGGAGGGGGCGATGTATAGCTGGATAGTCCTCGATGACCTCGCAGCCTGCAAGCGCCGCTTCCACTTCCTCACGACTCCAGTTTTCGTTTACCAGCTCTGCAATGCCGTGACGAGACCAACGTATCTTGGAGCCTTCCGGTTCTAATCGGTTTTGACGCGCAACTCGACGGATCAAGTATTCCTTTTCGTCTGCGGTCATCGTATCTCCATTGTAACATGACCTGTTTCACGCGCAACCGCTTCGCTCTAACAGAGTAACAACTCGCTCCACCACCGCCTCGGCCACGGCCGACTTGGACATCAGCGGCAGCGACTCGACGCCCCCCTCCCGTCCGATCAGCAGCACCCGGTTCGTCTCGCCCGCAAACCCGGCGTCGGGCGCGGCGATGTCGTTAGCGACGATCAGGTCCAGGTTTTTGGCCGCCAGCTTGGCCTGGGCGTTCTCGAGCAAATCTTGCGATTCGGCGGCAAAACCGACCACAGTTCGAGGGTATCCCGTATCGGCGCGTTGGGCAGCGACGGCGGTCAAAATATCGGGCGTGCGGGTCAGCGTCAGCGTCAAATCGCCCAGACCTTTTTTGATCTTGTGAGCGGCGACCGCGCCCGGCGTATAGTCGGCCACCGCTGCGGACATGAGCAGCAGGTCGGCGTTTTCACAAGCGGCCAGCGTCGCATCGCACATCTCTTGAGCCAAAGTCACGTCTACCCGTTCTGCGCCGACCGGCGTCGGCAATCCAACCGGACCGGCGACGAGCGTGACGCCGGCCCCTCGGTCCAGCGCGGCCTGGGCCAACGCGAAACCCTGTTTCCCCGACGACGGATTGCTCAGAAAGCGCACCGGGTCGATGAACTCACGGGTCGGCCCGGCGGTGACGACGACCCGCCGACCCGCCAGCGGCCCGTTCAGCCCCAACACACGCCGCACGTGGCCCAGCAGCTCGTCCGGCTCGATCAGCCGCCCCTCACCCTCCAGGCCCGACGCCATCCGCCCGCGCGCCGGTCCTGCGAAATGCACGCCCCGCGCCCGCAGCGTGGCGACGTTGGCCTGGGTAGCGGGATGGGCGTACATACCGATGTCCATCGCCGGGGCCGCCAACACCGGGCAGCGCGCGGCCAGCGCCAGCGTCGAGAGCAGATTGTCGGCCAGGCCGTGGGCCAGCTTGGCCAGCGTGTTGGCCGTGGCCGGGGCGATCACGAGCAGGTCGGCGTCGTGCGCCAGTCCCACGTGGGCGATGTGCGTCGAAAGCCCGGCGGTCGGGGCCTGCCACAAATCGGCGTACACCGGGCGTCCGGTGAGCGATTGAAAAGTGAGCGGGGTCACAAAGCGCGTGGCGGCCTCGGTCAACACCACGTCCACCTGCGCGCCGGCCTGGGTCAGGTGGCTGGCCAGCGTGCAGACCTTGTAGGCGGCGATGCCGCCCGTGACGCCGAGCAGGATGCGTTTGTCACACAGCAGAGAAATAGGCTCCATTTTCCATCGTGTCCCGGATTCTTTGTAGTTAAGCAAACTTTTGGATATGATCGCCGAGCACCGGCAGTCCAATTATATCAGAGAATGGCGCGAGAAGGAATGAGAACCAAGTGAGAATTGACCCATCGAGCGGCCCGGCGTATAATCAGAGCTTGACATTCGACGAGAAGGGGTTGAAGCGTGCTTGAATCGGTATGTGTGTTTGGCGGCGCGTTGGGCGTGATGCTGTTGGGGTTGGCCGGGGCCTTTTTGCCGCTCATCCCCGGCGTGCCGCTGGTGTGGCTCGGCGCGACGATATACGGCCTCCTGGATGGCTTTCACCATCTCACACTCCCGGCGTTCCTGGCGCTCACCGTGGTGGGGGCCGTCGGTACTACCGCTGAAATGTGGGCCACGCAAATCGGCGCGCGCGCGGGCGGGGCGTCGGGCTGGTCGGCGGCGGCCGGCTCGTGCGCCGGAGGCATTGCGATGCTCTTTTTTAGCCTGCCGTTCGCGTTGCTGGCGGCGCTGGCGGGCGTCTTTGGCGTCGAGCTGTGGCGGCGCGGCGACGTAGAGACGGCCGCGCGAGGCAGCGGCGGCTGGCTGCTGGGTTGGGCGCTGTCGGCGGTGGCCCAGTTTGCCGTCTCGTTGTTCATGATTCTCTTTTTCTTGTGGGTGGTCATCTTTTGACCCAAGCCGCGTGGAAGAAGCGCTGGCTATGGCCGGCGTTGATTTTTGGCGTGGCTCTGGCGGTGCGCCTGGCGCCCCTGGGTCGCTATGTCACCCCCGACGAGCCGGCCTGGGTCTACCGCTCGCTGCGCTTTCGCCAGGCGTTGCTGGCGGGCGATTGGGCCGCCGCGCCCGCCACCGGCCATCCCGGCGTGACGACCATGTGGCTGGGAGCGGCCGGAATGCAAATCCAGCTCTGGCTTGCCCCCGACCAGGCCTCCGCACACCTGGCATGGCTGGACGGACTGGCGGGCATTTCGCCCAGAAGCGCGGCTGCCTTTGGACATCTGGCCTTCTTTTTGCCGGGTGGTCGCGTCCTCGTCGCGCTGACCACTAGCCTGGGGTTAGTGGGTGTGTTCCTGCTGGCTCGCCGGTTGTGGGGACAAAGCGTCGCGCGGCTGGCCGCGCTGCTGCTGGCCCTCGACCCGTTCCTGACCGGACACAGCGGCCTGTTGCACCTGGACGGCCTGCTGGCGACGGCGATGACGTTGTCGGCGTTGGCGCTGCTGCTGTTTATCTCGACCGGCCAGCACCGCTGGGGCGTTTTCTCCGGCTTGCTGGGCGGCCTGGCCGTGCTGACCAAAACCCCCGGCGGCTTTCTCGCGCCCTTTACGGCGTTGGTCTTGCTCGTGGCCTGGCTCGCCCGCCGATTGACGGGACGGCAGGCGCTCGCCGCATGGTTGGCGTGGGGAGGCGTCGCTGCCCTGATATTGGTCGCGCTGTATCCCGCCATGTGGGTCGCTCCCCTCGACACGCTGCACGGACTGCTAGACGTGGGCGAGCGCCACGTAGAGGGAGCCATCCGCCCCGTCTTTTTTCACGGGGAATTCACTTTTGCCCCCGACCGGAGCTTTTATCTCGTCGTCTGGCTCTTGCGCGCCTCGCCGCTGGTTCTGGCTGGGCTACCTGTCACCTTGCTGGTCGGACTGCGCCGCCGCCCCCTGTGGCGTTTCGAAGCGCTGGCCCTGACAGTCCTGGCGTTGGGGTTTGGCCTGTTTGTCACGTTCGTCGGAAAAAAGCACGACCGTTACCTGTTGCCTGTCTTTCCGCTGCTGACGCTTGGCGCTACGTTAGGAATTGGTGAATTGAGACTTGGTACATTGGTAAATTGGGCGCGGCGTCCCAATTTACCTGCCCAACGGGCGTACCCATTGACCCATCTACTCCTTCCTCTTCTGCAACTGCTTTTATTCCTGCCCTACCTGACTGCGCCGCTGACCTATTTCAACCCGCTCGTCGGCGGGCCGCGGGCGGCGCTGAACTGGCTGGAGGTCGGTTGGGGTGAGGGCTTGGGCGCGGCGGCTCGCTGGCTCAATCGCCAACCCGACGCCGAGTCGCTGATCGTCGCCACGCCGTCGCTGCCGCCGTTTGCGGCGCTGTTCGACGGGCAGGCGGTATTGCTAACCGCCGACAGCGTGGCCCAGGCCGACTATGTGGTTTATCCGCCTACCCAGGGACAAAGCCAGTCGTCTGCGGTGGGAGAGTCAGCCCCTCCCATCTTTGATGACCGCGCCGGAGGGATCAGCCATGCGCGACTCGTGCGCAATCCGGTTTCTGACCAGCAAGCTGCCTATTTACTCGACCAAACCCGTCCCGGCGACCTCATTCTCCTCGACGCCGACGCCGCCCTGGCCCGGCGTTACACCGGTCCCGCCGAGCTGCACGTATTAGCCGACGTGCGCGACGCCGGCGAGCTCGCCGCTCGCCTGGAAACGCTGCTCCCCGGCCACGAGCGCGTGTGGCGCGTCGCATTTCCCGCCGCCTCGCCCATCACGGCGCAGCACGTTCGAGAACAACTGGCGTGCTATGGTCAGGTTGAATCCTCCCAAGTGGTCGGCGGGGCCACGATTTCCCTGATCGCGCTCGACGCCGCGGCGGCTTGCAATAACGCCTCACGTTTCACACCTTACGCTTCACGCTTTGACTCTCTCGCCCTGGTCGAGGCCGTCTATCGCCAGAACCCTGTCGCCTGGCCCGCGCACCTCTTTCCGGCGCTGCGCTGGGAGGCGCTGGCCCCGCTTCCCGTCGAGTATCGCGCCGTTTTATTCCTCAAAGATGAGACCGGGCGCTTATGGGCCGAAATCGGTCAAGAGATCCTCGACCCGGATTACCGGCTCCCCACGGCCTGGGCAGCGAGCCGCTGGACCGACCAGACCTTTCTCATCCCCCTGCCGCCGGCCATCCCACCGGGCGAATATAGCGTCGAGCTGGGCGTTTTGGATCCCATGACCGGCCAGCGATTGAGCGCGTGGGACGCCGAGGGCAATTTTGCCGGGCTGACCGCTGACCTCGGCATGGTCACGATTGCTCCACCCGCGCGTCTGCCCACACCGTGGGACATGGTCATCCCGTTGCGCTTTGATCCGCCGCTGGAGGCTGGGCCGTTTCTGCTGTGGGGTTACAATCCGCTCCCGGCGCAGGTCGGCTCCGGCGAGCGTCCTGCCTTTGATCTGTATTGGGGAGCCGCGAGCGCCCCGAACGCCGATTATTCCCTGCACTGGCGACTGGTCTCGGGGCAAGGAACGCTTGCGTTGGAAGAGATCGCGCCGCTCAGCCCCTACCCAACCCACCGTTGGCGCGAGGGCGAGTTGGTCCAGGCCCGTTACGACGTGCCTGTGCCGCCGGAGCTAGCGGCCGGCGCGTATACGCTGACCATCAATCTGCTCGACAGCAACGGAGCGCCGGTGTGGAGCGAGGCCAGAGACCTGCAAACGCTCGAAATCCTGGCCCGCGAGCGGTTGTTCACCCTGCCGGCCGGCATCGCCTATCCCCTCGACGTGACTTGGGGGAGCGCGGCCCACTTGAGCGGCTTTGACCTGAGCACGCTCACCGCCCGTCCCGGCGACGCGCTCCCCTTGACTCTGTACTGGCAGGCCGACGGTCCGGCCGACCGCAGCTACACTGTGTTCGTGCACCTGCTTGGCAGCGATGGCATGATCCACGGGCAGGCCGACCACGTACCGGCGGGCGGCGCAGCGCCGACGCACACCTGGGCCGCCGGCCAGGTCGTGATCGACCAGGTGCAGTTACCGGTCTTTGCGGACGCGCCGCCGGGCCGGTATCGCATCGCCGTGGGAATGTATGACCCGGCCGGCGCCGACCGCCTGCCCGTTTTCGACGCAACAGGGACCGAGCTGCCCGACCAGCGTTTTATTCTGCCGGTCGAAATTACCGTAAACTAACCAACCAACCCAAAACCTCATCACCTTTCCCATACCTCTTCATACTTTCTTCACAACCTGGCGGCATAATGACGACAATTAAACCGACGGGCACGCGCTGCCCGAATCAGAAAGTGGAGGTCGTAAGAAAATGTCTCACAAGTTTTTCAAAAAGGTTGCGTTTGTGGCCTTGCTGATCGGGGTTGGCAGACTCATTCACGCGCACGGCGACAAGCCGGCCGATGGCCCGAAAGACAAGCGCTGGCGCGAACACTGGCGCGAACATCACGGCCCACTGTTCCACAAGCACATGGCCTTCTGGTGCAAGAAAGGAACGCTCCAACAGGACGCCGAGACCGGCGCAACCGAAGCCATGGCCTGACCGTCGCCACAGGGAAGGAGAAGGCACACGGGCGGCCCGGCTGTTACGCGGTCGAGATCGACCCGTGTGCTTTTCCAAAAGGAGTGCAGGATTGTGAAGCGATCACCTTTGACACACGCCAGGGTCTTTAACGAGGAAGGTTTCGCCCTCGGCTACGCCGCGCGGCACCAAAAGATGGCTCAGAAATTCGGCCAGGAGTATCGCCGCAAACTCGCGGCGCGTGGCTTTCAAAAGGGCCGCATCCTCGACGTGGGGTGTGGGTTTGGGGGGACGTGCCTGGTGTTAGCGGAAAAATTCCCGCACAGCCAGGTCGTCGGCATTGATTTATCGGAGCCTTTGTTGGAATGCGCGAACCGCGCCGCGCGGGCGCTTTCTCCTCGGGCTTGATCTGGTGGCGCTTTGAGGTATAGATGCAAGCAACTGAGACTTGCGCGCCCGTGACGTTCGTGGTACAAACATCGCGGGTGGAATAGCCGATGAACGAGCTGATTCTGGTCGTAGACGACGAACCCAAAATCGTCAAGCAGGTGCGCGACTATTTGGAGCGGGGCAGCTTTCGCGTCGCCAGCGCCGCCGACGGCGCCACTGCGCTGGCAATAGCCCGCCACGAGCGGCCCGACCTGATCGTGCTCGACCTGAACCTGCCGCGACCCACTGCTACACAAAGCCGAACCGCAGGCATGGACGGGCTGGACGTGTGCCGGGCGCTGCGACGCGAGTCAGACGTGCCCATCATCATGCTCACGGCCCGCGTCGAAGAGACCGACCGGCTCATTGGCCTGGAGCTGGGCGCTGACGATTATATTACCAAGCCTTTTTCGCCGCGCGAGCTGGTGGCCCGCGTGCGGGCCGTGCTGCGGCGCGTGCAGGGCGGCGTGCGCCAGCCGGGGCTGGTCCGCGTGGGCGACCTGGAAATTGACCTGCACGGGCATCGCGTCACCCGCGCCGGAGAAGCGATCAGCCTGACCCGCACCGAGTTCAACCTACTGGCGACGCTGGCCCAACATCCCGGCCAGACCTTCACCCGCGCCCAACTGCTCGACCGGCTGCACGGCGTGGCCTACGCCGGTTTCGACCGCAGCATTGACGCGCACATCAAAAACCTGCGCCGCAAACTCGAAACCGACCCACTGGATCCGCGCTACGTGCTCACCGTGTACGGCGTCGGCTACAAGTTCACCGACGAGGCTTGAGCGTGAAACACGACCGCTTTTGGAAACAGCGCCGCCAGCATTCCTGGGACCACGATCACCGGGTACCCCAGTGGCTCGTCGCCCGCCGGCGCAAAGGACGGCGTCTGTTTTTTCACTTTGCGGTCGTCTTTGGCTTTATGGCGCTGCTGGTCGTGGGGGGAATGGCGGCGCTGGCGCTGCTATTCTCGCGCCTGTTCGGGGGCGGCGGGCAGACAGCCATATTGGTCTGGCTGAGCGGCTGCGGGCTGGCGCTGGCGCTGCCGTTGCTGGCGGCGGCGGTGGCGCTGCGCGCTTTCCAGGGCATCGCTACGCCGCTGGCCGACCTGATGGCCGCCGCCGAGGCCGTGGCCGAGGGCGACTTGAGCGCCCGCGCGCCGTTGCCCGAGCGCGGTCCGGGCGAGTTTGCTCGCCTGAGCGCGTCTTTTAATCGCATGGTGGCCGAGCTGGAGCGGGCCGACCAGCAGCGCCGCAACCTGACCGCCGATGTGGCCCACGAGCTGCGCACGCCGCTGCACATCATCCAGGGCAATCTGGAAGGTGTGCTGGACGGTGTGTACGAGCCGACGTCTGAGCACATTGGCGCCACGCTGGATGAAGCGCGCGCCCTGGCCCGGCTGGTGGATGACCTGCGCACGCTGTCGCTGGCCGAGGCCGGTCAGTTGGCCCTGGCCCGCGAGGCCGTAGACGTGGCCGAGTTGCTGGCCGACGTGAGCACCAGCTTTAGCGGGCAGGCCGAGGCGGCGGGAATAGAGTTACGCGTCGAGGCTGACGCTGCGCTGTCCGAGCGGACGGTCGTCGGCGACGTCGGGCGGCTGGATCAGGTCTTGGGCAATCTCGTGGCGAACGCACTGCGCCACACTCCGGCGGGCGGGACCATCTCGCTACAGGCCGAATCTATCGAGAGCGGCGTGCGCATCGTCGTGCGCGACACAGGCGAGGGCATCCCTGCCGCAGACCTGCCTTTCATCTTTGACCGGTTCTGGCGCGGCGACCGCTCGCGCACTCGCATGCAGGGAACCGGCAGTGGGTTGGGCCTGGCCATCGCCCGCCAGTTGGTGCAGGCCCACGGCGGGGGCATCGCCGTGGAGAGCCAGGTAGGGCGAGGGTCGGCGTTCACCATCGAGTTACCGGCGCCCAGAGCGGACGTCCGGCTTTAGCCGGGGAACCCTCGCTAAAGCGAGACATCCGGCTGCGCCAGACAGCGTTGGGCGCGAAATCGGGCCGCAACGGGGATAAAATCGCCGAGGCCGGCTTGACTCTCGTCGCCTCTGCCCGGATTGCCGCGCCGGGCTTTGCCGAGGCCGAGCTGGTCCTAGAGTGCCGCAAAATCTACTGGGACGATTTGAATCCGACCCATTTTCTCGATCCGGCCATCGAGAAAAACTATCCGGCGCAGGATTATCACCGCGCTTACTTTGGCGAAATCGTAGCGGCTTTTGAGGGGGATATGGTATAATGCAAGCCAGAGGATGGCATAGACACCGCTAGAGTGGGAGCATCGAAAGGTAAAGACACATGAACGGCCTGGTTGAGCTGTATGAAAAACCCAAGGCGGCAGAGCGATACCTGATTGCCGGGTGGCGTCAATGGGCCGATGCGGGGGCCATTTCGTCAGGTTTGCCCCGTTACCTGGTGGAACTGACCGGCGCGCGAAAAATTGGCGAATTTAAGCCGGGTGGGTACTACTTATTCCAGATTCCCGGCACGCATCATCTCATCAGACCGGTGGTCAAATTGGAGGAAGGTTACCGCAAATTGTTGCACGCTCCCATCAACGAGATATTTTATGCCGAGACCAACGGCAAGGGTCTGTTTATTTTTCTAGGAGACGAGCCGCATTTGAGTGTGGATCGCTACGCGGAGGCTTTTTTCGAGGCCGTGGAAACGTTGAGAATCGAGCGCGTCGCTGCGGTGGGGGGGGTGTACGGCGCGATGCCCTACGACAAAGATCGCGACATTTCCTGTATCTACAGCCTGCGCGAGATGAAAGAGGAACTGGAAGAGTACGCGGTCCGGTTTTCAAACTATGAGGGTGGGGCGACCATCGGCGCCTATCTGGCGGACCGGGCCGAGCGCAAGGGGATAGAATTTCTGGTGTTTTACGGCTTTGTACCGGCGTATGACTTTTCTCGACCGGGCATAGTGGCGCAGGGGATGCGGGTCGAGCAGGATTATAGAGCCTGGTATGACCTGATGCGCCGCGTGAATCACATGTTTGGAATGGACATCGCCCTGGCGGACCTCGAACGCAAGAGCCACGAGCTGACGGCTGCCATCGACGCCAAAATCGCCGAGCTGGAGCTAAAAATGCCCCAGCTCGAGGTGCGCGAGTACCTGGCGCAACTGGAGCAGGATTTTACAGAAAGGTCGTTTTCGCCGCTCAGCGATCTGTGGGAAGCCGCTCTGGGAGACATTTTGAAGGACCTGGATGATTAGCACCCCCCCAGTTTCTCTAGTACCTTAACGATCAAACTCGTTTTTTTGAGCAAGAAAACAAACCACAGATTTCACAGATTGCACGGATTGAAAAGAAATCAGTGGAATCTGTGTAATCCGTGGTTGGGTCCCCCTTTGGGGGGCTTGGCCGGGTTAGGAAACCGGGGGTTACATTACACTTCCAACCCCAGATCAATCGGCTGGCGCAAAATCTCGACCAGCAGCTTGACGGCGTTCTGCACGTCGTTCAAATCCACCATCTCCGACGGGGTATGTACGTGGCGGGTAGGGATAGACAGGCAGCCCGCCGGCACACCGGCCCGCGCGATCTGGATCACCAGCGCATCGGTCGTGCCGCCGTGCAGGATTTCCAACTGATAGGGGATTTGCGCGGTTTCAGCCCGCGCAATCATCAAGTCCTTGACCGCCGGGTGGGCCAGCATGCCGCCGTCCATCACCTTGATGGCCGGCCCCTTGCCCAGACTGACGGCCATCGGCGTGGCCTCGGGCGTGTCGCCGGTCGTCGTCACATCCACCGCGATGCCCAGGTCAGGGTTGATGCCGTAGGCCGAGGTGCGCGCCCCCACCAACCCGACCTCCTCTTGCACGCTGAACACAAAATAGACCGCGTGCGGCGTCGCCTGGAGCTGGCGCAGGGTTTCGACGAGCACGGCGCAACTGATGCGATCGTCCATACTCTTGGCGATGAGCCGGTCGCCGTTTTGCTCCAGCGGGCGCACAAAACCCGCCGCGTCGCCAACCTTGATCGGCGCATCCTCGCGGCCGGCGGCGCCCACGTCAATGTACATTTTGTTGATGTCCAGGGCCTTGTTGCGCCAGCCGCTCAAGCCTTCTTCGATGTGAATCACGCCTGTGGCACCGCTGGCAAAGCGCACCCGCCCACCGATGAGGGTGTTGGGCGACACGCCGCCGATGGATGTGAAACGGGCAAAGCCTTTTTCGTCAATATAGGACACCATCACGCCGATCTCGTCCATGTGGGCCGAGAGCATGACGGTGAGGCCGCCGTCGCTTTTCTCACCCTTGCGAGCGATGAGGTTACCCAGCGCGTCCACGCGCATCTCGTCGGCCAGGCCGTCGATCTCTTGGCGGATGAGCGCCCGCACTTGATCTTCGTAACCCGAAGGGCCGTAAGCTTCGACCAGTTTTTTGATGGTTTCGATCATTGATCCCCCTTAACGCTGGAGCGTGTCGCGGGTCAGCCGCATGAGGGCGGCCCGCACCAGGCGCGGTAGATTTTCAAAATCCTGCTTGCTGATAATGGTCGCCGGCGAGTGGATGTAGCGTCCCGGCACAGAGACCGAGACCACCGGCACACCCGCGTGAGCCAACTGGACGCCTTTGGCATCGGTGCCGCCGCCGCCCGGCTGGCGAATCTGGTATGGAATGCCCTCCGCGTCGCCTGCGCGCATCAACAATTCCACCAGGCGGCGGTCGGAGAAGGTTGACCCGCCCAAAATGTAAATGGCCGGCCCTTGGCCCAGCTCGGTGTTGGGACTCGTGTCCTGTTTTTTGGGCATATCGTTGGCGGGCGTGCAGTCGAGCACGAAAGCGGCGTCTGGCTCGACGGCATAGGCTGCAACCTGTGCACCCCTCACGCCGACCTCCTCCTGCACGGTAAAGACGGCGTACAGATCGTGCTCAAACGGCTCGCTCCGCACCAGCTCGATCAGCGCGGCGCAACCGGCCCGGTCGTCAAAAGCCTTGCCCAGCCAGGTTGGTCCCAGGTCGGTGAACGAGGTGAGAAAGGTCGCTACGTCGCCGACCTTGGCGATGCCTTCGGCCTCTTCTTTGCTCGCCGCCCCCACGTCGATCGCCAGCGCATCTTTTTTCACCACTTGCTCGGCCTCGCCGCCCTTGCTGAGGTGGATCGGCTTGATGCCGATGACACCCGGCGCGCGATCCTGGCCCACTTGCACGCGCTGACCGGCCAACGCCTGGTCCAGGATTCCACCTACCGGGCGAAATTTCAGACTGCCGTTGGCGTCGTGCCCGGTGATCATCAAGCCGATTTCGTCCATGTGGGCGGCGAGCATCACTTTCAAGGGGTTTTTACCCCGGCCCTTTTTCAACGTGATGACGTTGCCCAGCGCGTCCACCCGCACGTCATCCACGTGCGGCTTGACGGCCTCGAAAATGATCTGGCGCACGGCTTCTTCACGCCCCGACACGCCAACGGCTTCCGATAGCTCCTGGAGCAATGCAGCGACCTGTTTCACTTGGCTTCTCCTTTGCCGGTTTGAGCGTTTTGAGGCTGGAGCGAGAGGGTGTCCAAAAAATCGGTCGTCAGACCGGCGATAAAGTGGGCCAGGAGCCGCCCAGTGCGCTCCACGTCTTTCACCGCGACCACTTCGACCGGGCTATGCATGTAGCGTTCGGGGATAGATAGCAAAGCCGTGGGAATGCCCTCGCGGCTGATCTGGATGGCCCAGGCGTCGGTGCCGCTGGCGCCGGGCATGGGTTCGACATGGTAGGGGATTTCGTGCGCTTTGGCCGCCTCGACCAGCGCCTTGTGCAGGGCCGGGTGGAAATTGGGGCCGATGCCAATGGTCGGGCCTTTGCCGATGGGGAAGGTCTGGTCGTTAGACGCCCCTGGTTGCTCGGCCCAGGTCACGTCGATGGCGATGGCTGCGTCGGGGACGACGCCAAAAGCGCTGGTCAGCGCGCCGAACAATCCTACCTCTTCCTGCACCGTCGCCACGGCGTATACGTCCCAGGCGTGGCGCATTCTACTCAGCCGTTCCAGGCACAGGGCCACCGCCGCCGCCGATGCGCGGTTATCCAGGGCTTTGCCGGTGACGAGACCGCCCTTTAGCTCGATCAGGTCCTGGCGAAAGCTCACCAAGTCGCCTACGCGCACACGAGCCGCCGCTTGCTCCGGCGGCAGGCCGACGTCGATTAAAAGTTCTTTTATCGGAACGACCTTGTTTCGATCCGCCTCGGGCAGCAGGTGCGGCGGCACGCTGACCACCACGCCGGGAAGCGCGTGTTCACCGCCCACACTGCCGTGCACCGTGACGGGCTGGGCCATCAGCAGGCGCTCGTCTACCCCGCCCACCGCCGCGACGCGCAAAAAGCCCTTTTCCACGTCCGTGACCATCAGGCCGATTTCGTCCATGTGAGCGGCTAACATGATGCGGCGCGGCGCAGTTTCGCCGGGAGTGGCTTTTTTGAGGGCGATGAGATTGCCCATCTTGTCGGTGCGCACCTCGTCGGCATACGGGGCCAATTCCTCTTTGATGCGCGCGCGGATCGGCTTTTCGTAGCCCGAGAGGCCGACAGCTTCAGAAAGACGTTTTAGCAAGGCAAGCGTTTCCATAGCAACTCCTGTGTGGACGCCAACAAGGGGCTAAATGACATCTCTCCGACAGGCTGCTAGGGCGCGGGAGCAAGCGTAAAGGTAGCAGTGAGCGTAGAGGTAGCGGTCGGCGTTGCAGTAAAAGTCGGCGTCGGCGTCGCGGTCAGCGTCGGCGTCGCGGTCAGCGTCGGCGTCTCGGTCGGCGTCGGTGTAAAGGTATCAGTTGGCACAATATCGGTCGGCGTCGCGGTGCCCGTAGGCGTGCTCGAAGCGGTGGGCGTGGCCGTAGATGTGGTCGTCGCCGTCCCGGTGGGGGTCGGCGTCCCGGTGGTCGTGGTGGTGGGCGTGCCCGTCTGGGTCGCGGTCTCGGTGAGCGTCGGCGTTGGCGTTGGGGTGAGTGTTTCCGACGGGATGGGCGTAATCGTGCGAGTGGGGGGGAACCATTGAGTGGGCGTGGCGGGCAACGGCGTCGGGCTGGGGCCGGGCGTAAAGCTGGCGGTAGAGATGCCGGGCGTGTCGCTGATAGGCGTGTCGCCGGGGACCGTGGTCAGCGTGATTCCGGGTTGTAGCGTAAAAAGGGGTTGCTCAGAAGATCGATCGCGCGGGGCCAACACCAGAGCGACGATTCCTAAACAATAACACGGCAGAGTCAATAGGATGATGGCTGAAAGTACCGTGTAGGCCGTGCGCTTTTGTCCCGAGTATCGTGGCAGCCAGCTCATGCGCCCCCTTGTTTGCCCAAGTCCAAAAGAATCCACAGGCGGTTATGATAGCATTCTTCACGGGGTTTGTCAACGTGGCCCGGCTCGCGCACACGTGTTTTATTTGACAGAGGATATACATTGCGTGTATCATTGCGCTCGCTCCCGACGCGACGGCTGGTAAAAGGAGGCCCATGCCCACTTTGATATCTCGCAGCGGACGCGGTCGCGCTGCGCTGCTGATCTTTATCTTGCTCGCCATCGAGTTTCTGGACGAGCTGGTCTACGGTGCGCGCGAGGCCGCCTGGCCGCTGATGCGCGACGAGCTGGAGCTGAGCTATGCCCAAATCGGCGCGCTGCTCAGTCTGCCGGGCATCGTCAGCAGCTTCATCGAACCGGTTTTGGGCATTCTGGGCGACACGGGGAAACGGCGCGTCCTGGTGCTGGGCGGCGGGCTGTTCTTCGCGCTGGCTTTGCTGCTGACGGCGGTGAGTCAGAATTTCCTGGTCCTGCTTTTGTCTTTCATCCTCTTTTATCCGGCTTCGGGGGCTTTCGTCAGCCTGTCACAGGCCACGCTGATGGACAGCGACCCGGCCCGCCACGAGCAAAACATGGCCCGTTGGACCTTCGCCGGGTCGTTGGGGGTGGTCGCCGGACCGCTGGCGTTGAGCGCGGCGGTGGCTCTGGCCGTCGGCTGGCGGGGCCTGTTTCTCCTGTTCGCCGGGTTGACGCTGGCGCTGTGGGCGGCGGCGTGGCGGATTCCCTTTACGTTTGGCCGGGATGAGAGTGAACGCGGCGGCTTCAAGCAGGGTGTGCGGGATGCGCTGCGGGCGCTGCGCCGGCGCGAGGTGTTGCGCTGGCTGACTCTACTCGAATGCTCCGACCTGATGCTCGACATCCTGCTGGGCTTTTTGGCGCTGTACTTTGTGGACGTGGTGGGCGCGACGCCGGCCCAGGCCGGGTTGGCCGTGGCGGTGTGGACGGGCGTGGGGCTGGTGGGCGATTTTTTGCTCATCCCGCTGCTGGAGCGGGCGCCTGGGCTGCGCTATCTGCGCTGGAGCGCGCTGGTCGAGCTGGCGCTGTTCCCGGCTTTTTTGCTGATCCCCGCGCCGTGGGCCAAGATCGGGCTGCTGGGCCTGCTGGGGTTGTTCAACTCGGGCTGGTACGCCATCTTGCAGGCCCAGGTGTACTCGGCCATGCCGGGGCAGAGCGGCGCGGTGATGGCGGTGGATAATGTGTTCGGGCTGGCGGGGACGTTGATCCCGCTGGGCCTGGGGTTCGTGGCCGAGGCCTTTGACCTGCGGGTGACAATGTGGCTGCTATGGGTGGGGCCGGCGGCGCTGTTGGTGGGGTTGCCTACTCGTCTATGACAACGAATCAAAGGATTGAGCGAATCTGTGCTTCTCAGCTCGATGGCCTGGGCCCCACAGCCGCGCTGACCGTGGTCCCAAGGGATGCGCCGCCGCGCTAAAACTCTGGTTTTTTCAGAGGAGTCTTATAATAACACAGGCCGAAGCGCTAGTCAACGCAATTTCTTGAGCGCCGCGTTGATCTCGTCCAGGTCGAAATGTTCGGGGTCGAAATCGCCGCCGACCCATTCCAGATAGCTTTCGTGCTCCTCGTGCTGTGGGTCCTGGATGGCCTCCAAAAAGCCAAAATAACCCCACACGCCGCCCACGTCTTCGGGTGGGCAGGCCCGCTTGCCCTTGGTGCACAACGGGTAGCTCTGTTCCGGTTCCGGCGGCAGCGTCTTTTCGATCTGGATGACGTGCTCCCAACTGTCGCCAAAATCATATTCGTAAACAAACTTTTCGCCGGGCGTGAGCTGATTGAGCCGAAAGCGGCGCTCGTCGTGCATCTCGAGCCAGCCCTCGTATTCCGAATCTGGCACGCCATAATACGCGCCGTAGACGATGAACTGGTGCAGGTGATAATCCCACCAGCCCATGGCTGCCTGGATGATCTGGTGCAGCCGGGCCAGCGTGACGTCGCTGGGGACCAGCAGCCGCCGCCAGATCGGGGGCTTGCTGTCCTTGAGGGTTACTTTGAGCTGGTAAATCTCGGTGGGGACCTGTTTTTTAGCGGGCATCGCTTGCCTCCTTGAAAGACCAATGGCGCGTATGGAAACGCGCCCTACTGGAATAGCTCCGGTTGTTTTGCCTCATCCGGCCTGACCTTTTCGGCCTGTTTGAAGGTGATCGAGGCCGGGGGCATGTGCACCTGGGCCCCGTTGAACAGGTCGGTGATGGTCAGGATTTGCAGGCGCGGGTAATCCTGATTCCAGCCCGGCGAGTGATAGAAACCGGCCGCGACGGCCTCGGTTTCCATGTCGCGGGTGGGGTTTTCCAGCGTGATGAACACGCCCAGGGCCGCCCCTTCGCGCTCGACCGCCCCGCGCAGGTCGCGCAGGTCGCCGCTCTTGACCTTGCCGCTCTTGACCTGCACCAGCACTTGCTTGGCCTTGCCGCCAGATTCGTCAATAAACGTGATCACGCCGTCGATGCCTTTGTCGCTGCCTTTTTTGCCGTGTTTGCCGCCGCCGACCGGCCGCGCCCGCACCAGCGACAACGCCCACCATTGGAATTGATAGCGGTCGTCCTGCGCCAGTTGGCGGGCCGAGGGCAGGTCTTGCGGCTCGCCCACCACCACATAGTCGCGCTTTTCTTCCAGCCCGAACATATCCTTGAGGCGATATTTCATCAGCGCGATGGACAGATGGGTGATGTCGATGCCGATCCAGCGTCGGCCCAGCTTGTGCGCGGCGGCCACGGTGGTGCCGCAGCCGCAGAAGGGGTCCAGCACCACGTCGCCGGGGTTGCTGCTGGCCTGGATCACCCGCTCCAGCAGCGCCAGCGGCTTTTGGGTGGGGTAGCCGAGGCGTTCAGACGATAGGTTGTGCATCGTCTTTATATCTGCCCAGATGTCTTGTAAAGGATTACCAGGAAGGTCTTCAGGATATATTTTGAGTCGGGGCATCCCTCCTTCTTTTTTGGGCCAATGGATGCGGCCTTGGGCGTCGAGTTCATCCATCTTGTCTTTTGCCATTGCCCAGCATCGACTGGGCGGAGGGGTAATTCCTTTCCATTCGTAGATTTGCCCACTGGAGGCACGCTGCATAGAGGCTGTAAGGTCACGGCGGGCGTAGCGACGACCATTTTCATCTACCTGGTCGAAGAAGGTTTCGATATAGTTGTTATCGTAAGATGTAAATTGCTGATTCCAGGCGAACTTGTCAGATGCCGAGTACAGAAGCAGCGTGTCGTGCACCGCTCCGTATTTTTGAATGACATTTGCGTGAGCCGAAGTGCGCTGCCAAATAATCTCATTCCGAAAGTTCTGTGGCCCGAAAATCGTGTCCATCACAATCTTGAGATAGTGGCTCGCGGTGGGGTCGCAGTGCAGGTACAGGCTGCCGCTGGGCTTTAATGCGCGGTGCAGCTCGACCAGCCGCGCCGCCATCATCACCAGATAGGCCATCATCTGGTTCGTCCCGATGAACCCGCGCAGCGCGCTGAGCATGCCGGCCACGCGCGGCTCGCCCAGCGTGACCAGCTCGTGGTAGGTCTGCTCGGTGGTCGCGCCCCAGTGCCAGGTGTCCTCGAACGCCGTCAGTTGGGCCGGGGCTTCGCGCCCGCTCTCGTCCTTGAACAGCACGTTGTACGAGCGGTTCGAGTTAAAGGGCGGGTCCAGGTAGATCAGGTCCACGCTCTCGGCGTCGATGTACTCGCGCAGGATGCTCAGATTGTCGCCGTAAAACAGAGTGTTGTGGGTTATGGGTGGCATGGGTACATTCCCCGCTCACAAGGTGTACAAGCCGAAAAGTCAGCGGTCAGTCCATGTTGCCGGTGGATATAGGCCGACCGCGATCAGCTGGCTGCGTTCTTTAACCCGATGCTCGTCGTTGAGGCGCAAAATCTTGACCGTTACGCGACCCTCAGGCGTCAAAGGCCGGATGATCGGGCCATCGAGTTCAAAATGATCGCGCCAGGCTTGTGTGCGTGGATGGAAAAAAGGGACCAGGGCGCCCGTGTCAGGGTCAAACGAGCCAATGTTAGGCCCCTTGTGTCGGTTACAGCGCACACAGGCCAGAGCCAGATTGTTGGCCCCTGTCCGGCCATCGTGTTGTCTGGGGATAATGTGATCGGGTTCGTGCTGAAAAACAGTTGCCGCCTGAGGCAGCAAGCAATATTCACAACATTCCCCGGCGCGGTCCATCACCAGCCGCCGCAAGGCTGCCGGCACGTCGGTGGTCATGAGTTTCTTTCCGCCAACTGCTCGTGCGCCTGGGCTTTGAGCAGTATCATGATGTGTTCGATTTGCTCAATCTCGTCCAGCTCGGTCTGTTCTTCCAATGAGAGCAGTCCAGACTCATTCAACGCCAGCAGGCGGCGCAGGCGTCGTTGGGCCTTTTCAGAAACCTTCCAGGTCGCCACCCCAGCCGGTGAAGGGCCACTGGACAGGAAAGCAATAATCTCCGAAACAGTTTGCACGGCCGGCGTTTTGAACCCCGCCAGGCTCAACTCCAGCAGGGTCGGCAGCCACGGCGATAGAGGACGCAGCCGTTGCGCCAATCCATCTGGAACTTGCATCGTCATCTCTACCATCCCGACCTCCTCTTCAAGTATACAAGACCGGGCTGCATGCGTCAAACGAACGAGACCGGCGCCAGCGTAACCAGCTCGTGGTGGGTTTGCTCGGTGGTCTGGCTCCAGCGCCAGGTGTCCTCGAACGCCGTCAGTTGGGCCGGGGCTTCGCGCCCGCTCTCGTCCTTGAACAGCACGTTGTACGAGCGGTTCGAGTTGAACGGCGGGTCCAGGTAGATCAGGTCCACGCTCTCCGCGTCGATATAGTCGCGCAGGATGCTCAGATTGTCGCCGTAAAACAGCGTGTTCCTGTTGATCGGTGGCATAGGCTCATTCCCAATCACCAGCTCTCGCGCCGCTTGCGCCGCACGATGAGCAAAACAGCCATACCGATAAACACCGCCGAGGCCACGCCCATCCCGGCGGCGATGGTCCCCACCGGCAGTTGCCTGGACTGTCGCGCCGCCGGCCATTCGCTGACCACGATCTGCGCGCCGACCGGGGCCGAGCTTTGCCCTTCGTCGTCCACGGCCTGGGCCACAAACGTGTAAACGCCCGCCGCCGACAAGGTAAACGAAATCTCGGCGCCGAGGGTGTCTGTCCAGCCTTCCCCCAACCCTTCCACCCGGTAGCGATACGCCAACGGCGTCAACTGGTCGTCGTTTGCGCTCAAGCGGAACTGGATCGGCTGGCTCACATAGGCCCGCAACGCCCCCGGATGCTCGACCGGTCGCCCGGCCACCGCTGCGCCGTCCAGAACCAGGCGCGGTGGGCGGCTGATCACGCGCAGGCTGAACTGCACCGATGGGCCGTAGGCCAGCGCGTCGCTGCGGGCGGCGGCCGTAAAGGTATACACCCCGCCCGGCAACCCGGCATAAGTGAGCGCGGCCTGTTTGCCGCCCAACGCGCTGGCAGGAATCAATCGCCAATCGAGATCGAAACCTTCCAGCCGATAGCGGTACGCCAGTTGTTGCGCGCTCAAGGTCGGCGCGATGGCCGTCAGATCGATGCGGATGGCGTCGCGGCCCAACGTCAGCACAACCGGGTCGCGGCCGTCAAAGGTTTTCCCCGCCGCCAGATGGGTCACCCCGTCCAGGCGCAGGCCGGGCGCGCGGGGCCGGTACAACGCCACGCCGGTCTCGCCGCTAAAGAGCAGGCTTCCCGCTGGACCGGGGCCGATGCGGCTCACCAGGCCCACGCCCGGCGCAAACGCCCGCCACTGCCCTCCGTCCGTCGCGTAGACTTGCTCGCCCACGGCGACCCACACCACCCCGTTGGCGTCCTCGTACAGCGCCGAGACGGCCCCTGCCGGCAGGCCATCCGCCGGGCCGACGCCATGCCAGCCCTCGTCGCCAGTGGGATCAAAAGTAAACAGGCCCAGCGGCGCGCCCAGCCAGACCAGTCCGCGGCTGTCGCGCAACAAAGCCAGCGGTGTTGGCCCCATGGCCGGGCTGGCCGCTTCGCTCAACACGGTCTGCCAACCGCCGCCGGGATTGAAACTCAGGTTAAAAGGCCGGCCGGGGGTGATCTCGGTTGTGACCCACAGCTCGCCCAGGGCATCTTGCCACACGCGGCGCACGTGCAGCCCGGGCAGCGCGGCAAAAGTTTTCCAGGCGTCGCCGTCCCAGGTGTCCAGGCCGCGGTCGCCCGCCAGGTAGAGCGCGCCGTCGTTGGCGACGAGCATATCGGCGTAGACCCCGCCGCTCAAACCATCGCTGACGGTGTGGCTGGCCCAGACGTCGCCGTCCCATTGCATCACCCCGCCGCCCTCCCCCAACATCACGGCCCACAGATTCCCCGCCTGGTCGCCCGCGATGCGGTCGGGGCGCAAGGAGAGCGTATAGGAAACACGCCGCCCAGAATCGAGCGCGATGCGGTTGACGCCGCCCGGCGTCGCCGCCCACAGGCTGTCCTGTCCATCGCCCCACAGGTCACTGACGCCGCCCGCCAGCAGCCCTTCGACCGGCGTCCATTGGGCGGCCTGGATGCCGCGAGCCGGGCGATAGCGCCACAGGCCGCCCGGCAGGCTCCGCCGCGGGTCGGCCGACAGACCCAGCCACAGGTCGTCGTTTTCGTCCAACCAGACATCACTGACGGCTGCGCCCTGGAACCCGGTCAGCGGATAGCGTTCCCAGGCGTCCAGCGCCACGTAGGTCAGCCCGCCGACGGGCGCGCCGCCCCCGGCCGGCTGAAAGTGGGTAGCAATCCACACCCCGGTAGTCCCGGCGGGCGAGAAATCGGTCACGTTGCCGGTGAGCGGGGGCGTGATGGCGCTCCAGCGTTGGCCGTCGAACAGGCTCAGACCGCCGCCGACGCCGTTGGCGTCGGCCACATGGCGCGCCCACACCCGCCCATATTCGTCCAAGCGCAACTCTGCCACAAAGCCGGCCGCCATGCCGTCGGCGCTGCTGAAATTGGTCCAGCGTCCCTCGGCAAAGCGGCGCACGTCGGGGCGGGGATTGTTGTTGTTAAAGGCGTTGCGCACCCACACCGCGCCGCTCGCGTCCACGACCCATAACGGCTCGTTGGTGGGGCCGGCGGCGGCGATGATCTCGACTTGCCGCTGCACCATGTCGAACAGGTTGAAATAGGTGGTCCAGTTGGCTCCGTCAAAGTAGCCGATCTGCCCGCTGTCGGTGGCGATCCATGCGCCGTCGTCCCACGTCCACACATAGACCGGCGCGCCGCGCGGCAGGTTGGGGTCGGCCCCAAAGGGCCGCCACACGCCGCCGGAATAGTATCCGGCCCTGCCGCCCGCCAGCGTCCACACGCGCCCGCCCTCTTCGATGGCCCACAGCGGGCCGTCGGCGTTTACCTCGATGATGTGCTTGAAGGCGGTGCTGAGCGTTTCGGTGACGTTTTCGTAGGTGGTCCACACGTCGCCGTTGAACACACTGATGGCGCCGTCGGGATGCGCGACCCACACGTCGCCGGCGTCGTCGGTCCACAGGTGGCTGATAGCGTCGGCGGCCAATCCGTCGGCGCTGGAAAAGGTCTGCCACAGCAGGCCGGCGTCGCGCCCTTTGATCGTATAGCGGCTCAGGCCGGCGGGTGTGCCGATCCACAGCGAGCGGTCATCTTGAAGCAACGCGGTCACGCCATTGCTTTCCAGGCCATCAGCGTGGGTAAAGAAGGTCTGGCTTTCGTCGCCGCCGGAAGGGAGCGGCGGTTGGGCGACGACGGGTGAGCGAAGCCAAAGCATCAGCAAACCGACAGCTAGAATAGAAGCCAAACAAGGGATAAACAAGACAGAGCGGTGTGTGGGCAGGCGCGACCGAGACATGGAACAACTCCTGACCTAGAAGGGAAACGACCCTATGCCAATACTATATCACAGAACGGGAAACGTGAAAAGGATAGAGTGGGATGGCAGAGAAGCGTCTATGGGGCAAATCCTGGGCTTTACCCCGTCTCGACCGCCCGATCGCCGCTCCAGGCTGTGCGGCGGCGTGAGCGCAACCGGCGGGCGCCCCATGCTTGCCAGACCCCCGCCAGCGCCGTCAGGCCAAACCCCCCCACGTAGAGCAACATAAAGGGAACTGCATAAGAATTCCCCGCTCGCCACGCCGCTACTGCCGTCGTCAGGGCATATAGAGCCAATAGTCCCTCGCTCAGCGTAGATTTATCCAGCGGCAGGCGGTATGCGCTATCGCCCCATTGTCCTTCCTTGCCTTTTAACTGAAATTTCGGCGTGCGAACAAATTCCCCCCCGCGTCCGCGCAGCGCCTCCACGACCGCGCGCGTGTTGTTCAGTGCGATGCCGGCGCCCAGCAGAACCAGCGCCGGAAGATAGAGCATGCGACGCCGCCAATCGGGGTAGAGCGCCCGCTGGGCCAGCGCATAGACCAGCGGCGGGCCCAGGCTGGAGAAGCCCAGGTAGGCCATCGCCATAGGCAGGTGGGCGTCGCACGGGCTGAGAAAGAGAGGCAAAGAGCACAGCAACAGCACCAGCATCAGCGGATGGGCCAGATAACTGCTGAGATGTACCAGCGCCATCAGTTTTTGCGCGGCAGTAAGTCGGCGCGGCGAAAAAAGCGCCCCATCCGTGTCCATCTGTGTCCATCCGGGGTTCAAAATCGGTCGCCACAGCTTGCGCAGGCATTGAATCGAGCCTTTGGCCCAGCGGAACTGCTGGCGCTTAAAGGCCGACAGTTGCGGCGGCAGCTCGGCCGGAGCCGATACGTCGGGCAAGTACAGGCAGTCCCAACCCGCCAACTGGGCCCGATAGCTCAAGTCCAGGTCTTCGGAGATGGTGTCGGCGCTCCACCCGCCCACCGCGTCAATGCAGGCTCGCCGCCACACGCCGGCCGTGCCGTTAAAATTCATCAGCAGACCGGCCCGATTGCGCGCGGTCTGCTCGACCACGAAATGCCCATCCAGGGCCAGGCTTTGGGCGCGGGTCAGGGGCGAATAGTCGGCGTTGAGGTGCGCCCAGCGGGTCTGCGCCAGCCCCAGCCGAGGCCGCTCCAAAAAAGGCGGGATGGTGCGCCGCATAAAGTTGTCTGGGGGCAGAAAGTCGGCGTCAAAAATGGCGATGAATTCACCCCGCGCACGAGCCAACCCAAAAGCCAAAGCGCCGGCCTTGTATCCACGCCGGTCGGGCCGGCGAAGCAGCTCGATGTCCACTCCACGCTGGCGGTGGAATTCGATTCGCGCACGGGCCAGGGCCGTAGTCTCGTCGTCCGAATCGTCCAACACCTGAATCTGTAGCCGGTCGCGGGGCCAATCCAGGGCGGTCGCGGCGTCGATCAGACGCTCGATGACGTGGCGCTCGTTGTAGATGGGGAGCTGGAGGGTGACGGTGGGGAAATCGGTAAATTGGTAAATTGGTAGATTGGTAATTGGTAAATTGGGGAGGGGAGTGCGGTGGCGCAGGTATAGCACGGCCAATATCAGCGAGTTCAAGCCATAGATTGCCAACCACACTCCGGCGATAACGTATAGCATGCTAATAAAGGTCACACACGTTGCTCCTGCAAGACGAAAGACGAAGGACAGACGGCTTGGCTTCGTCCTTCGTCTTTTGGCTTTGGTCGTGATTTACTTGAGATCGATCAATTCAAAGATGTGCTCGACGGCCTCGCGCCCCTTGACGCGAATCGGTTCCAGCTCGCGGGCCACCACGTGATCCTTGACCAGCGCGTAGGTCGAGGAGCCGAGCAAAATTTGGTTGGGCGACGCATAGTCCTGCAAGCGCTTGGCCAGGTTCACGCTGTCGCCGATGATGGTATAGTTTTTGATCTGCGCCGTGCCCACGTTGCCCACCACGGCGTCGCCGGTGTTGATGCCCACGCCAAAGCTCAACCGATAGGCCGGCTCGACCGTTTGGTGATAGGCCAGAATGTCGGCGCGCATGGCCAGCGCGGCCCGCGCGGCTCGCAGCGCGTGGGCTTCCTGATCCACCGGGGCGTTAAAAAAGGCCATCACCATGTCGCCCTGAAATTTGTCGAGCGTGCCTTCCTGCATCAAGACCGCCTCGGCGCCCAGCGATAGATAGCGGTTGAGCACGTCCATCAAGCGTTCCGGATCCAGGTGCTCGCTGAAGGTCGTAAACCCCCGGATGTCGGCGAAAAAGGTGGTGACGGTGCGGCGCTCACCCCCTAGCCGCAGCTTTTCCGGGTCGGCCAGCAGTTGCTCGGCCACCTGCGGGGCCAGGTAGCTCATCAACACGTCGCGGATGTAGCGCGTGCGGGCCTCTAGCTGGCGGCGCTCGGTCAGGTCGTCCACGACAATCGCCACACCGGTGGTGGTGTGATTGGCGTCTTTGAGCGGCGACAGGCTCAGGCTGAGGTTGACCGTACCTCGCTGAGGCAGCTCCTGCTGAACCTCCCAGCCGGTGACCGGCTCATCGCGCGTTTTGACGGCCTGGAGCAAAGGGATGATCTGGTCGCGCAAGGGTCGCAATACTTCGGAATAGGACGTCCCTTCGGCTTGCGCAGCCGGCAAGCCCAGAATACGCTCGGCCGCTCGATTGAACAGCGTCACCTGGTCTTGAAAGTTGGTAGTGATGACCCCGCTGGTGATGGAGGCAAAGATATTGTCCATCAAGTTCTTGGCGTTGGCTACGCTGGCAAACAGGCGTGCGTTGTCGATGGCGATGGCGGCCTGATTGGCAAATGCGGTCAACACGTCGCGGTGTCGCTCGCCGAAAAGCCCCGAACGGATGCGATTATCCGCGTAAATCACGCCAGTCACCTGGTCTTTGAGGCGCAACGGCACACACAGGATCGAGCGCAGATTGTAACTGACCACGCTCTCCTGGGCGCTGAAGCGGGGGTCCTCTTGAGCGTTGGTCGTGACCACCGGCTCGCCCTGGTCGGCCACGCGCTGCACAATCGTGCGACTGATGTCGAAGGACGAGCCTTCAATCGTCTCGCGGTCCATGTTGCGGGCGATGCGATACTCTAGCTCGCCTTTGTGGTTCTTGAGCATCAGGAAACCGCGCTCCGCCTGGGTGAGCTGGATGATCTGGTCCATCACCTGGTTGAGCACTTGCTCCAGGTCCAGCGACGAGTTGACCACCTGTGTGACGTGCAGCAGCGCTTCCATCTCGCTGCGGTCGCGTTGTTGGTTTTGCAGGCCCCGGCTCAATCGGGTGACGGCGGCCTGAACGCGTGGCATCAGCGCGTTTATCTCGGCCAACGACTGATTGAGTTGCGCCTGAGGAGTGGCCGGACGAACGGGTCCCATTTGCGCCAACGCTGTGCGCTGGCGCTCGATAGTGCTGCTTAGAATCTTCAGACTCTCTTGCAACGTCGCCAAGTCATCCTGGGCGATGATTTGCGTCGTGCTGGCTATACCACTCACTATCTCACTCCTAACCTAGACAGGGGCCTACAGGCTCATCACAGATGGCGCGGAATCTTTTTCAATCCGTGCAATTCGTGAAATCCGTGGTTTATTGGCTCATTATACTTCAGGACGGCGCACTGAGCAATGTATACGCTCACGGCAGCGGCACGAGCAGCACCTCAACGCCAACCCGTTCAGCCGCCCAGCCCACGTGCCCCTGGCCGTCGTCTACTTTCCACCACACCAGGTTGTCGGCTTGCTGCGGCCCTTCCAAAATGGTGACAACGGTTCCATCGCTCAATTGGGCGATGGCTTCGCCGCCCAGGCCGGGATCGGCGCGCAAGTTGATGAACTGGTAGCGCGTCGTGACCCGCGCCCGCCCGCCGACGGTCGGCGAGGGTATGCCGCCTTCGGGCGTGGCGGTGGGTGTCAGCACTGCCGTGGCCGTCAGAATCGCCGTGGGTTCGGGCGGGGTGGTTGCTGTTGGAGCAGCCACGGTCGGAGTCAGCGTGGGCGTCGGCGTGACGGTTGCTTCGGGCGGGGGCGCTGCCAGCGGCGGCGATTGGTCTGTCCAATCCAGCGGCACGAGCCAGGTCTCGCCGCCAAAAGCTTCGACTACCCAGCCGATCTTGCCTGCGCCGCCGTCCACGCTCCACCAGCGCAGGTCGCCCACGTCTTCTGGCCCGTCGATCACGTCAACTTCCGCGCCGCCCACCAACTGCGTGATGACCGTGCTGCCGCTCAGCGTGGGTTGGTCGCGCAGGTTAAGCCCCAGTCCATCGCTGATGTTGACCCGCGCTCGCACGCCGGTGGTGATGACCTCCGGCGGAGGGCGCAAGGTCGCGGTGGGCATGGGTGTGTCGGTGGGAGGGAGGGTGGGTCTGAGCGTCGGCGTGGATGGCCTGACCGTCGCCGTGTTGGCGGGCGCCGTCAGCGGCGGCGTGGTGCTCTCCAGGGTGCTGGCGACCTGCATCGCTGTCGTGGTTGCTTCCACGGCCGGAGTGGTGTCCTTGTCTCGTAGCACCAGCGCGTAAAAGAGGTAAAATAGTCCCCCCAATATAAGCGCGAGGACCATCACACCAACAATGACCACGATGCCGCGTCTGGGAGATGAAGATTGCCCTACGCCATACATTGCTCGCCTCCTGTGTGCTGATCCGTTCGTCGGTGCATACGCTGATGATCAGTAAACCATCGCAAGTGTAGCACAAGTGGTAACAGACGCAATACATAGAAACTATTTTTCTCACTGACCGTATTGTACCCGGACCGGCGCTAAAGGGCAAGCGGCGAGCCGCACAAAAAAGGTAGCACGATGAGCGGGCTTGGCTAACCCGCACTAGAGAAAAGATTTCGTGTATAATTGTAACTGCTCAGGTGGGGATATGACAACGAATTTTCGGGAACCTGTCCTTAGCTTGGCGAAGGATTGACCGAATGGCGTCGCCCAACCCTGCCCCGGGGCTGCCCGCGTTCTGCAGTGAGGCGTGGCGGCGCATCCCTTGGGACCACGGTCAGCGCGGCTGTGGGACCCAGGCCATCGGGCCGAGAAGCACAGATTCGCTCAATCCTTTGATTCGTTGTCATATCTGCACAGGCTGAACAGTTACGTATAATTAACGTGGGAAATGTTGACGAAGAAAAATGATTTTCGTTTCACAGAAAGGAAACCATTTATGAGACGGCTAATCATTCTCCTCTTTATATTAATCGCTTGCTCAACCGCGTCGCCAACCCCTACACCCGAGCCGGGCGACACGCCAAACCCCACCAGCACGCTCAGGCCTACAGACACACCCGAACCGACCGATACGCCAGAGCCGACAAACACACTTGAGCCAACTGAACCCTCAACGCCCAGGCCAACCCGCACGCCTCTCAGCGCGACCGAGGCCCCGCTCGAGGATACAGCCTCTCGTCTCGAACGGCTCGGCGGCTATCCCTGTCCTGATAGCGACTTTACCTGCGTGAATGTCACTGTCCCGCTCGACCACTTTAATGCGCAAGATGAGCGCAGGATAGACGTGGTCTTTGGCGTCCTTCCAGCCACAGGTGAGCGTCAGGGAATGTTTGTCACAGTTGTTGGCGGACCGGGCAGTTCGGGTTTGTTGAGCGCAGATGCTTATACTTCTTACTTTGACCCGGGCATCACCGAACACTTTGACGTCGTCTTTTTCGACCAGCGCGGGGTCAATCTCTCCGGCGGTTTGCAGTGCGCACAGGCGGCGGCCGATTTCTATCGCGCCGACTGGGATGCCACCACACCCACCGATGAAGAAAATCTGCTGGATGTCGCCCAGACCTTCGTCGAAGATTGCATCGCCGAGATGGGCGATCCTGAAATATTGCCTTACCTCGACACAGTGCAGGCGGTCGAGGATGTGGAGGCTTTCCGAGGGATGATGGGTGATGAACAGCTCTGGTTGTACGGCGAAAGCTACGGCACACAGTTCGCCCAGACCTACGCCGCCTCGCACCCGGACCGCTTAGCCGGTCTCATCCTCGACGGCACGGTTGACTTGACCCTCACAGACATCGAGTTTCTCAAAGGGCAGGCGCAGGCGTTCAACGATGTGCTGGTAGAAACCCTGCAAGCCTGTAACGATGATGTCCTGTGCGCCGAGGCAATGGGCCACGATGCGCTAGCCGTGTACGATGGCCTGGCCGCGCGCTTGAAACAAGCGCCCCTTCCTTTTGATTTTCCCCTGTCCACGGGCGGGGTTGAGCGGCGGGAATTTACCTTTCCCGACCTGGAGGCGACCACGGGATATCTTTACTCTGAAACTGCGCGGATGCTCTTTCTGCGCGCCCTGGCTGCGTATGCGCGCGATGACACACTTGTTCCGTTGGCGCGTGTCCTCTACAACTCGCTCTATCTGGACCCCGACACTTTGCAAGCCGTCCCCGACCCATCCTACTCGGACGCAGTTTATTACGCGGTCACCTGCCGCGATTACGCCCACGCTGGAAACACACCCGAAGAACGTGCGCTAGGCTTTTTACGCGCTGGCGACGAAATGGATGCCAGCTTGTCGAGAATGGCCTCGGTCTTTTACGGAGATCTGCCATGTGTCTTTTGGCCGTATCCGCAGGAGGATCAAACCCGCCCGGCGCCCTTGAAAGCTGAAGGGATTCCGACGCTCGTGCTCAATGCCACCACCGACCCGGCCACGCCTTATTCAGATGCAGTGTCTGTGTATTCCCAGCTTGCGGATGGCTATCTTGTTACCGAGACCGGCGGTCCGCACGTTATCTTTGGCTGGGGGAACGCTTGCGTGGATAGTCTGGTAGCAGCCTTTCTGGTAGAGGCCAAACTCCCGGCCGAACGTGAAACGGTGTGTGAGGGTGTCGTTGCCAGCGAGTTCGTCCCACTGGCCCCGCTGGATGCCGCCGAGTTTGAGAATCCCCTCGAGGCGCTGGCTTCCGTAGATGACGAGATCTATTATCTGCCCGAGTATTATTACTGGGATTACACCACTCCCACAGCCATCGCTTGTCCGTTTGGCGGAACGCTGGCCTTTGAGTCATCCGCTGCGGGTGAAACTTTTATGCTCACCGAATGTGCTTTTTCTGATGGCTTTGTGATGACGGGCCACGGCTCCTACGACACCGACCAAGACCTGTTCACGCTAAAAGTAAGCGTCACCGGTCTGCAGGAAGGCGCGCTGACCTATACACGCGACGGCGAAGGTACCCTGCGCGTCACGGGTGTGTACGGCGGTGAAACGATCGACCTTGAAGGTTGATCGCCGCTGGTTTGACATCACCGAGCTATAGCCCTTTAGGAAAAGGTTCAGACGTGATAGTAACGATTCGAGTCGTTGCGTCGGTAATATGTGACAAGCGGTAGATGGCTGGACGGAGTCAGGCAGGTGGGTTATAATGGCAGCCATTCGTTTCCCACAGCAACGGTGCTCCGGTGGTGCAGACCGATTCAAAAGCAAAAGGAACAAGGACGCTATTTCGCTGGCGCAGTCTGGGCTTAGGGCTGGCGGTCAGCCTGGTTTGCCTGGTGTGGGCGGTGAGTACGCTCGACTGGCAGCAGGTCGGCGCCTACCTGGCCCAGGCTCGGATCGGCTGGCTGATCGCAGCCATCGGCGCTATCTTTGCCCGCGTCGCCTGTCGCACGGCCCGCTGGCGGACCTTTTTCGCGCCGCCGCGTCCGGCTTTTCTGCCCGCGCTCACGGCATTGTTGGTTGGCCAGAGCGTCAATTACGTCGCCCCGGTGTGGGCCGGCGACCTGGGCCGCGCCTATTGGCTGGGGGACCAGACCGGCCACAAAAAGGGCCTGGCGCTGGGCACGGTCGTCGTAGACAAGGTATGCGATCTGATTTTTTTTCTACTTTTCCTGGCCGTGCTGCCATTTTGGATCGAGTTGCCGGATTGGATCCTTCCGGCGATGCAGACGGTGGGACTGGCGGCGGCGTTGGGGGTGGCCGGGCTGTTGCTGGGCGTGGCGCGTCGGGAATGGATGTTGAGGCTGGCCAGCGCGGTCTGCCGCCCGCTGCCGGCGACCTGGCGCGCACGGGCGCTGCACTTGGCCGCTGCGCTGCTCGACGGCCTGGCCATGCTGCGTTATCCTTCTACGCTGGCCTGGGCCATCGTCTGGTCGCTGGCCTTGTGGGGCTGGGACACGCTGGCGCACTATAGCGTCTTTCGGGCGCTGGGGCTAGACTTGCCCATCCTGGCGGCCTTGTTGCTCTCAACCGTACTGCGGGCGGGCTTTGCACTACCGGCAATGCCTGGCCAGATCGGCGTGTATGAAGGCATCGTCGTGGCCGGCTTGCGACTCTTTGGTGTGGAGGGAGAGCCAGCCCTGGGCGTGGGGTTGTTGCGCCACGCGGTAGATTTTATCCCGGCGCTGGGCGTGACCGGTCTGCTGCTGGCGCTGGGGCAGCGCGAACGTGGACGGGCGCAAAGAGCAGGTCGAGCAGACAGACGAGATGGATGAATTGCGCTTTCTGAGTGGAAAATCGGTCCGCGTGTTTCAAGACATTGACGGCTGGGCTGCGCTGCGGGCCGCGCTGGAACAGATATTGGACGCCGCCGACCTGCCTGCTGACCATTCGGCGCGCATCTTGCTCAAACCCAACCTGAACAACGATTTGAACGGTTTGACCGGCAATTCGACCGACTTGCGGGTGCTGCGGGCGCTCATCGAGGCGCTGCAAGCGCGGGGCTATCGCCGCCTGACCATCGGCGACGGGCCGAACTTTGGCGTGCGCCGGCTGGGGATTGACGTTTTTCGACGCCTGGCGGTAGACCGGCTGGCGGCCCTGTACGGCGTGCGCTGCGTGGATTTTAACGCCGACGCCGGTCGCCCGGTGGAGCTGGTGAACGGTCGCACGACGCACATCGCCGCCGCCTGCCTGGAAGCCGACGCGATCATCAACCTCCCCAAGCTCAAGACCCACGCCGAAGCCGGTTTATCGCTGGCCTGCAAGAACCTGGTCGGCTGCAACGTGGGGATTTACAAAAAGCGCGCCCACGACGACCTGCCCCGGGCTATCGTGCGTCTCACTCAGATTTTGCGACCCCAGTTGCACATCGTGGACGGGCTGGTGGCGATGGAGGGCAACGGTCCCGGCGATGGGCTGCCCCACGAGCTGGGTTTACTCTTTGCCGCAGGCGATCCCTTTTTGCTCGACGCAGTCGTGGCCCGCTGGGTCGGCGTCGCTCTGGCGACCCTGCCGCATCTGGCCGTGGCGCGTGCGGAGGGGCTGATCGAGGGGGCCGATTGGGAGGCGGTGGAAGTGTTGTCGCCGCGCCTGGAGCTGCTTCCCGCGCCGGCGCGCCGGCGCATCACGCGCTGGCTCACGCGCAACAGCCTGACCTGGTTCCGCGACCTGCTCCGCCCGCTCTTTGCCAACCCGCCGGTCGCCAGGCTGCTCTATCGGCTGCGCATCATCCAGGACATCTATGAGGCCGCCGACGCCCAGGTGCGGCTGACGACGGCGAACGGCGACGGGCACGCCAAAGAATGGCGACGGGTCAGCGCCTACTGTCCGCTGGAATTAGACGTGGCCCGCTTTCGTTTTGATCCGACCGAGGAACGTTGTATCGCTTGTTTGTATTGTTATTGGTTGAGCCGCGAGGGCGCAATTCAGTTGGATGGTCAAATGGGCTATTTGCGAACTCACCTGGAGCGTTATCGCACCCTCGTGCAAGAGCGTGTTGGCAAGTTATGGAGTGAGACGGAATGAACGTTTTGACCCTAAATCCACCCTTTCATCCCAAATACTCGCGCGGCCAGCGCAGTCCGGCCGTCATCAAAAGCGGGGTCGTCTATTATCCGATTTGGCTGGGCTATGCGACAGGCGTGTTGGAACAGAACAGTTTCAACGTCAAGCTGGTTGACGCCTCGGCCGCCGGTCACGACCTGGCCTACGTGCGCGACCTGATCGAGCAATTTCGCCCGCGCCTGGTGGTGATGGACACCAGCACCCCCAGCATCTACAACGACGTCGAGATTGCCCAGGCCATCAAAGCCCAGGTCCCCGACACCTTCATCGCGCTGGTCGGACCGCACGTCACTGCCTTGCCAGAAGAAACATTGCGCATCAGCCCGGTCGTGGACGCCGTGGCCCGCGGCGAGTACGACTATACCATCCGCGACCTGGCCCTGGCCGTAGACAGCGGCGCGGCATGGGACAGCGTGGCCGGGCTGACCTGGCAGCGAGCGGGCGAAATCGTCGCCAACCCCGACCGGCCCCTCATCGCCGACCTGGACGTGCTGCCCTTTGTGAGTGAGGTCTATAAACGCCATCTGGACGTGCGCGATTATTTTTACTCGATTACGCAATATCCCGAAGTGACCATCGTGACCGGGCGAGGCTGTCCGTATCACTGCGTCTACTGCATGTGGCCGCAGACGCTCACCGGGCACGGCTACCGCCGACGCAGCGTGGAAAACGTGGCCGACGAGTTCGAGTTCATCCAGCGCGAGCTGCGCCAGGTCAAAGAGGTCTTTATCGAGGACGACACGCTGACCGTCCACCAGCGGCGCGCGGTGGCCCTGGGCAAAGAGTTGGTCCGGCGGGGCGTGAGCCTGCCTTTCACGGCCAACTCGCGGGCCGACGTAGATTATGAGACGCTGTATTGGCTCAAGCAAGGAGGACTGCGACTGCTGTGCGTCGGCTTTGAGAGCGGAGACCAGACCGTGCTGGACGCTATGAAAAAACAGGTCCATGTGGAGCAGTTTTTCCGCTTTCGCCAGGATGCGGCCCGGGCCGGCGTCATGGTGCATGGCTGCTTTATGGCCGGAAATCCCGGCGAGACTAAAGAAACCCTGGCAAAAACGCTCCAGTTAGCCAAAAACCTCAACCCCGACACGGCGCAATTTTTCCCGGTCATGGTTTATCCCGGCACCGAGGCCTACGAATGGGCCAAACGAAATGAATTTCTCACCACCGAGGATTTTCGTGAGTGGCTGACGCCCGACGGCCTGCACAAAAGCGTCGTCAGCCGCCCCGATCTGACCGCGCAAGAGCTGGTAGAGTGGTGCGACTATGCCCGGCGCAGGTTCTATCTGCGCCCGCGCTACGTCTGGTCCAAAATGCACCAGGTCGTCACCCAGCCCAGAGAGGCGCGGCGCGTGTTCAAGAGCTTTTTTACCTTTGCCCGCTATCTCTTGCGCCCTTCACTGAAAGCAGAGTCGTATGACTAGCATCTCGGTCATCGTCCCGGCCTACACCGCCGAGGCCATTCTGGGCCGCTGCCTGGTCGCCCTGCAAGCGCAAACCCTGCCCCCCGACGAGATCATCGTCGTGGACGACGGCTCGACCGACGCGACCGCAGAGATCGCGCAGGGCTTGGGTGTGCGCGTGATCCGGCAAGCCAACGCCGGCCCGGCCGCCGCGCGTAACGCCGGCGCACGGGCGGCGCAGGGCGAGGTGCTCCTCTTTACCGACGCCGACTGCGCACCCGCCCCCGACTGGGTGCAGCGCATGGCCGCGCCTTTTGCGGATCCCACCGTCGTGGGCGCCAAAGGCGTCTATCTCACGGCGCAGAGCGAGCCGGTGGCCCGCTTTGTCCAGTTGGAGTACCAAGACAAATATGATCGAATGCGCGGTCAAGAACGTATTGACTTTATAGATACCTATTCCGCGGCCTATCGGCGCGACGTCTTTTTGGAGAGCGGCGGCTTTGACGCCGCCTTTCCCACCGCTTCGGTCGAGGATCAAGAGTTTTCCTTCCGGCTGGCCCGGGCCGGACACCGGCTGGTGTTCGCACCCGACGCTTGCGTCGCCCATCTCCACGACCGCACGCTGGGCGAGTACGCCCGGCGCAAATTCTGGATCGGCTATTGGAAGGCCCAAGTCACCCGGCGCTACCCGGACAAACTGATCCGCGACTCGCACACGCCCCAGGTGCTCAAAGCACAAATAGGGCTGGCGGCCGCGGGCGGAGTTTCGTTAGCGTTGAGCATTCTGACAGGCCGGGTGCGGTTCGTGCGTTGGGCGGCTCGTTTGTGGGCCATCTTTGGCCTGACCACATTTCCTTTTGTCCGCAAGGCCTGGCGTCAAGATCGCACGGCGGCGCTGTTGGCGCCCGGATTACTTTTGGTGCGGGCCTGGGCGCTGGGGATAGGCTTTTTGCTAGGCAATTTGCGCTGGCGAGCGTTGCGCCAGGCATAAAAACCGATTTGTGATATACTTTGCAAACGCCATTAACTCGGTAGGGCAGGTTTCCATACCATCTATGGTAGGGCGCGTTTCCATACGCGCCGTCTCCCAGAGGCGGCTACGGAAAGCCGCTACTGTTGAACCAGGCCAAGAGTTGTAGGGCGCGTTTCCATACGCGCCGTCTCCCAGAGGCGGCTACGGAAAGCCGCCCTACTGTTGAACCAGGCAAAGCGTAGATTGGCGGAACCGGAAAAGACCTCGACCCACACAAAGCAACGTCGCATTCTCTTTCTCGGCGCGTTGGCGCTGCTGCTGATTTTTGGCGCCTTCAAAACCGCGCGCGTTTTGGGGCTGGTCCGCTCACTCATGACCCACCTTGACCAACTGGAAGCATTCACTGCCGCCGAGACCAACCCATCCCTGCGCCAGATGGACGAGACTTTGCGCGGGGCGCACGCCGACCTGCAAGCTCTGCGGGATGAAATCGCCTGGGTTCTACCTATTACCCGCCGGCTGGGATGGCTGCCCGGCGTCGGCGGCGACTTGCAGGCGGCCCCGGCCCTGCTCGACACCACCCTGCACGTGACCGAGGCAGGCGTGCTGGCCCTCGACAGCTTGGAGCCTGTCATCGCTATGACAGAGAGAGAAAACTCCACCGAAGCCCCGCTGGTCGTGGTGCTCGAAACCCTCTCCGACGCCCGGCCCGCGCTGGAAGCGGCCCAGAACGAGCTGATCCTGGCTGCGCATCACCGGGCAGCCATCGACGACGCGACCCTCTCGCGCCGCACCGCCAGCCTGCTCGACCGCCTCGACCGCTACCTGCCGCTGATGCAGATCGCCTTTGACGGTGCGCTGGTCTTGCCCGAGCTGTTGGGCGCAACGGAGCAGCGCACCTATTTGGTGCTGGCCCAAAACAACGACGAGATGCGCGCCACCGGCGGGTTCATCAGCGCCGTGGGCATCCTGACGCTGAACCATGGCGAGATAGGCGACATTGTGTTTCAAGATAGTTACCTGGTGGATGACTTTTCCCGCCCCTATCCCGATTCGCCGCCGCCCTTTTTGCGCTACATGGGCATTGACCAATGGGTCTTTCGGGACGCCAACTGGTCGCCCGACTGGCCCACGGCGGCCCAAAAAGCCATCGAGCTATACCGGGGCGAGCCTGACCCGCAAGTGGATGGCTTGATTGCGGTGGACCAGCATGCCCTGCAGATCATCGTGGCCGCCCTGGCTCCGCTCGAAATCGCCGACTGGCCGGAACCCGTCACCGGCGAAAATGTCATTTCGCTCGTCCGCATGTCCTGGTCGCCGACCGAGGTGGAAAACTGGCAAGGTTTTGACCTCGACTGGTGGAAACGGCGCAAACGCTTCATGGGCGATCTGGTCGGCGCAATGCGAGCCAAAATCGAGCGAACTCCCGACCAGGTGAGCTGGGTGGCGCTGGCCCGGGCCGTGCTGCGAACCCTGGATGAGCGCCACGTGCAGATCTGGCTGGCCGATTCGACCAGCCCGGCGGCGGCGCTGCTGGCCGAGCGGGGTTGGGATGGCGCCATCCGCCAGGTCGCCGGCGACTATCTGATGGTGGTGGATGCCAACCTGGGTTTCAACAAGGCCAACGCAGCCGTCCGCCCCAGCCTGGACTATCGCGTGTTGGTGAGCGCCGATGGGACCGCTCAGGCCACGCTTTCCGTGCGACACACACACACCGGCGCGCCGGCCGACGATTGTAACCACGAGCCGCGCTACGGCGACGACTATGAGGACCTCATCAACCGTTGCTACTGGGATTATTTGCGCGTGTATGCGCCGGGCGGCAGTCAACTGCTGGCGGCGACCTCCCATCCGGTCCCGGCCAAGTGGTTACTCACCGGCCAGGCGCAGGCCGGAACCGCCGAGGTATTGCCCGATGAAAAAGGGAAAAGCGTCTTTGCGTCGTTCTTTGTGCTGCCGCGCGGGGAGGAGCTAGAGACCCGCTTGGTGTACCAATTGCCGCCCGGCGCGCTGGACCAAACAAGTCAATTGGGGTATTATCGGTTGCTGGTTCAAAAACAGGCCGGCGTCGCCGATCTGCCGTTGCGCGTGACGCTGACCCTTCCACCGGGAGCTATTATTCAGGCGGTTGAAGCGTCTGGCCTGTCATCAAGCACTGACAAAATCCAACAAACCGAGCCTTACGTGGTCACTTTTGACACGACCTTGAACACCGACCAAACGATTCAGGTCTGGTTTGACACAGGGGGAAGCCATGAATAAGCTGGTAGCATTTGTGCGCATCTTGAGTGTGCTCGCCGTCGTGGCGTTGTTTGCGCCGTTCACCCGCCAGGGTCGGGCGGCTCAACCTGACGCCGACGCATCGCCAGAGCCGCTTTTTATGACTGTGCCAACCCGCACGTTCACCCCTGAGCCGACGCTGCCGCCGTCGCCCACTGTGCCCTCGCCCACCGCCACTCGCACGCCGGCTGTGACGCCTACTCTGCCTGCTCCCTCTCCTTCGACCTCCACGCCCACCGCGCCGACCCCAACCCCGGCGATCGTGGCTAACGAGGACACGAGCGTGTATAGTGGGCCTGGCGCCGACTATTCTGTCATCGGCCTGCTCAAGGCAGGCGAAAGCGCTATCGTCGTCGGGCGTAACGCCGATAGCACCTGGTGGCAGATCCGTTTTCAAGCGGACCGGGCCTGGGTCTCGGCCGCCGCTGTGACTGCCAGCCTGGGAGCCTATAGCGTGCCGGTGGTCAGCGCGCCGCCGCTAGGGACGGCGGGTGCGACGCCGGTAACATTGCCCCGGGCGGGTGGAGCGTCTGCGTTGTGGAACTGGGTGCTACTGTTGATCGCGGGGAGTGCGCTGCTGGTGATGAGTTGGCGCAGACGGCGAGCGCGGTGAGCCTGGGTCAGCGTATACGTGTCGTAGACCGAGCGTAGGGGTTGCGTCAAGTACAACCATGACATCTACAGTATACTGGCTGGCATAAGTGGTGGGGGGTGGTCCCCCACGTAGGAAAAGTAGTTTTGAATAGAGGCGTCGGTGGATTGAATCCCCGGCGCCTCGTCCATTTTGACAGGGTGACGCCAGTGCGGTATAATAGAGGTGTTGTAAAGGAGCAAACGGTGTATCACGACAATCCTTATCTCAAACTCGCGTTTTGCCTGTGCTGCATGGCCTCTGATCTGACCCTGCCTTGTCGTGGTGCGCCTGTTTCTTGTTGACATAAAGCGAAAGTGAACGTCAAAGCCGTGGGCGCATCTGCCCACGGCTTTTTTGTTGGGCAATTTGGCAAATTGCCCTACCAGGAGAACGGAATGATCGCCATCCACCTGGATCGCGTAAGCGTCACATACATTTCAGAACCGGTATTCGAGAACCTTGCGTGGGAAATCCACGACCAGCGCCACGTGGGACTGGTCGGGCCGAACGGCTGCGGTAAAAGCACATTGCTGCGCCTCATCGCCGGCGAGCTGAACAGCGACACCGGATTTCTCGTCCGGCGCAAGGAATTGAGCATCGGGTATTTGCAGCAGGAGCCGCGCTTAGAGGCAGGCCGCACTGTTTGGCAAGAGGCGCTAACCGCCTCGGCCGAGCTGGCTCGCATCGAGGCCGAGTTGTCCGGCGTCGAAGCCAAGCTGGCCGACCCTGACATCTACAATGACGAAAAAACACTGGCCCGCACCCTGGATCGCCAGGCGCAACTGGTAGAGGCCTACACCCGGCGCGGAGGGCCGGCCTACGAGGGGCGCGTGCGCTCGACGCTGCGCGGCCTGGGTTTCAGCGACGCCGAGCTGAATCTGCCCGTGGAGGCGCTCAGCGGTGGACAGAAAAAGCTGGTCGGCCTGGCCAAGCTGCTCATCACCCGGCCCGACGTGCTGCTCCTGGACGAGCCGGATAACCACCTGGACCTGGCGGGCAAAGCCTTTCTGGAAGCGTTTATCCGTGGCTACAAGGGGGCCGTGATCATCGTCTCGCACGACCGTTATCTGCTGGACCAGGTGGTAGACGAGATCGTCGAGCTAGAGGACGGGCGGCTCGCGCACTATCCCGGCACCTATTCCGAGTACGCGGTCGAAAAACAGTTGCGTTTGCTACGGCAGCAGCAGCGCTATCAGGCCCAACAAAAAGAAATCGCCCGCATCGAAGCGGCCATCGCCCGTTTTGAACAGTGGGCCAGCATCGTGGTGGACGAGCGCCACGCCCGCCAAGCCCGCAGCCGGCGCAAGATGCTGGAGCGCATGGAGCGC
The DNA here is from genome assembly GCA_034435435.1 of Anaerolineae bacterium. GTDB lineage: Bacteria > Chloroflexota > Anaerolineae > S140-20 > S140-20 > DAOTXN01. The sequence goes on from DAOTXN010000122.1 coordinate 67,914, forward strand.
ATTGACCGGCCCATTTTGGAGCGGCGGCGCATGGGTCTGGAGCTGAATGGCTGGCGCGGCAGCAACAAGGTGCTGGAAATCGTGAACCTGGATAAGGTTTTTCCAGCCTCTGACGGCGCTGACGAGATGATGATCTTGGCCGGTCTAGACCTGCTCCTGTGGCACGGCGAGCGGGTGGGGCTGGTTGGTCCGAACGGCGCGGGCAAGTCCTTGCTGTTTCGCCTGATTCTGGGTCAAGAGCCGCCGACGGGCGGCGAGATCAAAATCGGCCCCAGCGTCAAGATCGGCTATTACGCGCAAGAGCACGATACGCTCGACTATACACGGACGTTGATCGACACCGTGCGCCAGGCCGCTCCCCTCTCCGAGAGCGACGCCGTGCGCTTTTTGGGGCGCTTTCTCTTTAGCTACGAGCAGGCCCGTGGCGCGGTGGCAAACCTGTCGGGCGGAGAGCGCAGTCGTTTGCAGTTAGCGCTCTTGATGTTATCGGATGCCAACTTTCTACTCCTCGACGAACCGACCAACAACCTGGACATCCCCTCGGCCGAGGTGTTGGAGGAGGCGCTGGCCGAGTTTGAAGGCACGCTGCTGGTCATCTCGCACGACCGCTACTTTCTGGATCGGGTGGTGGATCGCATCGTCGAGCTGGACGACGGGGCGTTGACAGAATTCCAGGGGGGCTACAGCGACTATTGGGAAACCAGGTCAGCGTAACCATGCGCGACGAGAGGTGTTCTAATGGGTGTCCGTCCTACTTGGACAACGCAAAGGTGATGAATGTCACTTGTCACACGGGCGACTTTGTGCTATAGTCAACTGCGGTAATGAATGGGTGGGTTCCTCTCGTATCGTTTGAATGCTTCCTCAAGTGTGTGGTCTGGATAGTACAGATAAAGGTAACTCAGGGCTGAAGCCATTGTATTGCACGCGCATTCTTCTCATGCAACGCACACACCATCCGCTCGCGCTTCGACCCGCTCTGAACGATGGGTAAGGTTTGGCAAATGCTGCCTGCCCTGGTCAACTGTTCGGGCAGGTCATCCATGTCCGGTTAGGTGTGCTTTTCCACGAGCGAGCGTCCCACAAGGGCTTGGCGCATAGTCCGATCTGTGCAGTGAGTTCCTGCGGAGCGCTGCGTAGGAAGGCGCAGGCAAAGGGTGGAAAGGGGGTGATCTAGCAGGCATCCTACGGCTGAGCATCCTTCTCTTTGCGGATCCATTTTTTCCTTCTCGTGAACCATTGCTGGACAGGAGGTTCTAAGATGAACGTGATTTTCATTTTGATTCTGGCAACCCTGGGTACCATTGTTGGCTACGGCTGGTATGCCCGCCGCATTGACCGCCAGATCATCCAGGCCGACGCGAAAAAGACCACCCCTGCCACGATGTACATGGACGGCGTGGACTTTACCCCCGCCAACAAAAGCGTGCTGTTTGGCTACCAGTTCAAATCCATCGCGGCGCTTGGCCCCATCACCGGTCCCATCGTCGCCATGCGCTGGGGCTGGCTGCCGGCGCTGCTGTGGATCATTTTTGGCACGTTTTTCATCGGCTGGGTGCAAGACTATGCCAGCGCCATCGTGGCCATGCGCGAAGATGGCAAGACCTTCGGCGGCCTCAGCTTTACCCTGATTTCGCCCCGTTCGCGCAACATTCTGCTCATCTTTATTTACGCTTACCTGTGGTTGATCATGGCCGCCTTTGGACAGCTCATCGCCCAGTTGCTGGCCGGCGCCAGCGTCCCCCTGGGCGTGCTGGCCACCATCGCCTTTGGCATCCTGGCCGGCCAGATGATCTACCGCTGGAAGCAGGACATCCTGCTGACCACTGCTGTCACCGTTGTCCTCAGCTTCGTGGGCATCTGGCTGGGCACGCAGGGTTTTGTCAAAGACTTTTTCCAATCCGTCAACGGCGGCGCCACTCCCGGTATCCTGTTTGCCGACATCCCCCGCGACCGGTTCCTCTGGGCCGTAGTGGTGATGGTGTTGTGCTATCTGGGCGCGGTGCTGCCGATATGGCGCTGGGCGCAGCCGATCAACTATGTGGCCTTTTGGATCGTGGCCTTGGGCATGGTGGGCGGCGTGCTCGGCCTGCTGATCTGGCACCCCAGCATCGGCTCCGACTTTCCGGCCTTTACCAGTTGGGACGGCAAATTTGAAGGCATCGCCAAAGCCGCCGGGCCATTATGGCCGCTGCTGTTCGTGACCATCGCCTGCGGGGCCATTTCCGGCTGGCACAGCCTGGTCTCCAGCTCGGGCACCGCCCGTCAGTTGGAAAAAGAGACCGACGCCTTGCCGGTTGGCGGCGGCGCGATGTTCATGGAAATGTTCCTGGCGACGCTGTCCCTGTTGACCGCGGCAGTGGGCGTGGGTGCAACCAAGTTCGCCGAATTATCAGGCAAAGGCGCGAACCTGGGCGTCTTTTCCAACGGCCTGGGCACATTCCTCTCCAAAGTCGGCATTCCCACATCATTCGGCACGCCCTACGCCTCGGTCTTTTTGGTGCTGATGGGCCTGACCATCATGTACCTGGTGGTGCGCTTTATGCGCGTGGCCAGCGCCGAGGTATTGGGCGACCGCTTCCCGGCCATGAAAAACATGCACATCGGCTCTTTCGTCGCCTTGCTGCTCAGCCTGATCATCATCCTGATCGGCCTGTCGCAGGGCGGCTTTGCCGGCGACTTTTTCAAGCGCATCTGGGTGCTGTTTGGCGGCGCCAACCAGTTGATGGCGGCCCTGGCCCTGCTCATCATCACCTTGTGGCTGATCCAAAAGGGCAAGAACTACCAATGGACGCTGTGGCCCTTCCTGTTCATGTTCGTCACCACCATCGTCGCTCTGGTCCTACAGGTAATTGACAGCTTTAAGGACCTGAGCAATGAGGGTGTGACCGGGCTGCTGGTTGTCGGCGACCTGATCGCCGGGGGCGTGGGCATCTTGCTGATCGTGTGCGCCCTGATCCTGGCTTGGGATGGCTGGCAGGCTGTGCAGCGCATGCGAGCCGCGGCGGCAAAGGCCAAAGCGTAACATCCTGGCATCTGCGTGGGTTGGGAGGGCCTGACACAGGCCCTCCCCTTGCGCTTGTAAAGAGCCTGGCTAAAATTCGTGGAGAGAAAGGACCGGAGGCCCCGCTTCAGCGGGAACGTCCACGAATTTTAGCTACACTCAAAAGATAAGAGCAAATGACTCGACAGCGCCAATTACCTATCCAGGTTGATATCGTCGCCCACCTGCCGGAGAGTTGGGGGATTTGTTCAGCTTGCGAGCTGATGCTGGGACAGGCCGAATTCGACAGCGGCCCGGCCACCCGGCACTTGAGCGAGTATCCACCCGACTGGCAAGAGACGTTTGCCCGCTTGTCGGCTTGGGTCACAGAGCTGAGCGGGCAATATGGCGAGCGAATCGTTGTGCGCGTGATTGACCCTCGCTCACCGCTGGGATTGTGGAAGAGCCTGCGCCACGGCGTGCGGCGCTACCCTACGTTTCTCGTGGGCCGACAAAAAATACTGAAATTACGGTATAGTGAGTTGCTTCCACTCCAGAAAACGCCATAATCGTTGTTCAAGCCAAATCGCGATTGTCGTGATGCAGAATACTCCAACGTAGTCAAGATGAGACGACAACTTGCACAGGGGA
>DAOTXN010000123.1:0-24049 GCA_034435435.1 Anaerolineae bacterium
GACAATTCTGACCGGCTTTCGCAAATCATACTACTTGCGAGATATAAGCTAGTCGGCAAAGATGCAGAAACCGGCAAATTACAGTGCGGCAGTCTGGCTTTATCGAAATACACTATGCCGTAATTTCAGACTAGTTCATTGGTGCTAGGAAGCGACTAGGGGCTGCGTGTGCGAACGGTTATGATGAACTATAGACGCCTGTTATATGGGTGTTTTATAATGTCAACTGACCGGACTTGCCTGTGGGTGGTCGCGGCCGCCCCCTGATATCGCCAAGGAAAAGGAAAAGACAGCATGAGCCCCAATGGACCAAATGGTAATGGACGGTCTGGGTCGGACGGCGACCCTCCTGTCGGCGCCGTGATGGTCGTCGGCGCGGGCATCGCCGGCATGCAGGCCGCGCTGGACCTGGCCGAGAGCGGTTTCAAGGTCTACCTGATCGAAAGAAAATCGGCCATTGGCGGGCACATGGCCCAGCTCGACAAGACCTTTCCCACCAACGACTGCGCCATGTGCACCATCAGCCCCAAGCTGGTCGAGACGGCGGCCCATCTCAATATCGAGCTGCTGACCGATAGCGAGCTGGTCAAATTGGACGGCCAGGCGGGCCATTTCACCGCGACCGTGCACACCCACCCGCGCTACATCGACGTGTCCAAGTGCACCGGCTGCGGCGAGTGCGCCGACGTGTGCCCGGTGGTCATCCCGGGGCGCTTTGACGAAGGGCTGGCCCAGCAGCGCGCCGCCCATAAGCTTTATCCCCAAGCCGCGCCCAACGCTTACGCCATCGAAAAGCGCGGCATCGCCCCCTGTCGCGACGCCTGCCCCGCCGGGCAGCGCGCCCAGGGTTACATCGCTCTGATCCGCGAAGGACGCTATCACGACGCGCTGCGGGTGATCAAAGAAGACAATCCTTTCCCCGGCATATGCGGGCGCATCTGTAACCACCGCTGTGAAGACGCATGCAACCGTAATCTGGTGGACGAACCCCTCAATATCCATTCCCTCAAGCGTTTCGTCACCGACAAGGTTTACGCCGAGGAGCGCACGCCGCCGCCGCGCAGCGAGCTCAAATACCCCGACCAGCGGGTGGCGATCATCGGCGCGGGGCCGTGCGGCCTGACGGCGGCGCAGGACCTGTGCATACAAGGCTATCCGGTGACGGTGTTCGAGGCGTTGCCGGTGGCGGGCGGTATGCTGCGCGTGGGCGTGCCCGAGTACCGCCTGCCCGCCTGGATTGTGGACCGCGAGGTGGCGGATATTGTGGACCGGGGCGTCGAGCTGCGCCTCAACACCCAGGTGAACAACCTGGATGACTTGTTCGACGAAGGATTTTCGTCCGTGCTCATCGCCGTCGGCGCGCACGAGGGCATCCGCCTGCCCATCCCCGGCACTGACCTGGACGGGGTCATGGTCAACACGATCTTTTTGCGCGACGTGCGCCTGGGCAACGCGCCCGATCTCGCCGGGCAGCGGGTGCTCGTATTGGGCGGCGGCAACGTCGCCATTGACGTGGCCCGCACCGCCGTGCGGCTGGGCGCGCAGGTGAGCATGGCCTGCCTGGAATCGAAAGATAAAATGCCCGCCCACGATTGGGAAGTGCAGGCCGCCGAAGAAGAGGGCGTCACAGTCTATCCGTCGCGCACGTTTTTGGAAATTGTGCCCAACGGCAGCCGTCGGGTGGGCGGGGTCAAGTGCGCCGAAGTAGCGTCGTTTTCTTTTGACGCGATGGGGCGGTTGGAAATGGAGCGCGTGCCCGACTCGGAGCACGTGCTGGATTGCGACGTGGTCATCTTTTCCGTGGGCCAGCGGGCCGGTTTGGCCTTTATCCCCGACGACGCGGGGGTGGGCCTGACCAGTCGCCGCACCATCGCCATCAATCCCAACACGCTGGCGGCCACCCGCGAGGGCGTGTTCGCGGCCGGCGACTCGGTGTCGGGCACGGCGTTTGTGATCGAAGCGGTAGCCAGCGGGCATACGGCGGCGCAGAGTATCCACCGTTATTTGCGGGGTGAATATTTGGAACCGCCGCCCAAGCCGGAACTGCCCGTGGTCAAGTTGACCCGCGACGAAATTCACGACCGCATGCGCACGGGCGAGGTGCACGTCACGCCGCGTGTACCTGTGCCTGAGCTGCGCGTCGAGGACCGGCGGGGTAGCTTTGCCGAGGTCGAATTGGGCTACACCGACGAGCAGGCCCAGGCCGAGGCGGCGCGCTGCCTGGCCTGCGGCGTGTGCTCCGAGTGCCTAAGTTGCTGGTATCAATGCGGCGTCGGCGCGGTGAACCACGACATGGTCGCCAAAATGCGGCCAATCGAGGTCGGCGCAGTGATTCTGGCGCCGGGTTTCGAGGTTTATCACGCCGAGCAGTCTGGCGAGTTTGGCTGGGGGCGCTATCCCAACGTGGTGACGGCTTTGCAGTTCGAGCGGCTGCTCAGCGCCAGCGGCCCGACCTTTGGACACGTGGAACGCCCGTCGGACCACAAATCGGCCAAAAAGATCGCGTTCCTGCAATGCGTCGGCTCGCGCGACCAAAAGCACGATTATTGCTCGGCGGTGTGCTGCATGTACGCCACTAAAGAGGCCATCATGGCCATCGAGCACGAACCGGACACCCAGGTGCACATTTTCATGATGGATATGCGCGCCTTTAGCAAGGGCTACGAGGAATATTACCGGCGCGCCCAGAACAAGTACGGCATTAAATACACCCGCTGTCGCGTTTCGGCGGTCAAAGAGAACCCAGCCAATCAGAACTTGATCGTGCGCTACCTGACCGACGATGACAAGCTGCGAGACGAGGAATTCGATATGGTCGTGCTCTCGGTAGGCATGGAGATTGCCGAGAGCGTGCGGGGGATGGCGCACAAGCTGGGCGTCGAGACCGACCCCTACGGTTTTGCGCAAACCGCACCCTTTGCGCCGCTGCAAACTTCGCGGCCGGGTGTGTACGCCATCGGGCCTTTCCGGGGGCCGAAGGACATTCCCGAATCGGTGGTGGAGGCCAGCGGCGCGGCGGCGGCGGCGGCGGGATTGCTGGCCGAGGCGCGCGACACGCTCACCCGCAAGATTGAGTACCCGCCGGAGCGCGACATCACGCAGGAGGAGCCGCGCGTGGGCGTGTTTGTGTGTCACTGCGGCAGCAACATCGGCGGCTTTTTGGATGTGCCCGGCGTGGCCGAATACGCCCAATCGCTGCCCCACGTGACGCACGCCGAGCACAATTTGTATACCTGCTCGCAGGATAGCATCATGCACATCACCGAGCAGGTGAAAGAACTGGAATTGAACCGCGTCGTGGTAGCCAGTTGCACGCCGCTGACCCACGAGCCGCTGTTCCAAAGCTGCATCCGCGCCGCCGGGCTGAACGCGCACCTGTTCGAGATGGCCAATATTCGCAACCAGTGTTCCTGGGTGCACTCGAAGGATCGCCCGGGCGCGACGCAAAAGGCCAAAGACCTGGTGCGTATGGCCGCGGCGCGGGCGAGCGAATTGGAGCCGCTGCACACGCAACAGGCGCCGGTGATCAAGTCGGCGCTGGTGATCGGCGGCGGCGTGGCCGGAATGACGGCGGCGCTGAACCTGGCCGAACAAGGTTTCCCGGTAAATTTGGTCGAGCGCACCGACACATTGGGCGGCAATTTGCGCCGGGTGAGATATTTCAGCAACGGCCAAACGAGCCTGTCGCCTCAGGCGTATTTGACCGAGTTGATTGAGCAAGTACAGAACACACCACTCATCACGGTCCACTTGCAGACAGAGTTGGTCAGCACGACGGGGTTCAAGGGCAATTTCAAGTCGCTGTTGAAAAACGGCGGCGCGTCCTTTGAGGTCCAGCACGGTGTGACCGTCGTCGCCACCGGCGCAGTCGAGTACAAAGGAAATGAGTACGGCTACGGGGATGATCCGCGCATTGTCACCCAACAGGAATTTGAGGCAATGCTTGGGGAATCCATCGGCGCGGGAGGTCGGTCGAATACCCAATATCCAATACCCAATACCATCGTCATGATCCAATGCGCGGGCAAGCCGTCTGAGCGTTTTTGCAGCCGGATATGCTGCACGCAGGCGCTCAAGAACGCGCTCAAGCTCAAAGAGTTGAACCCGGATGCGCAAGTGACGGTGTTGTTCCGCGATATCCGCACGTATGGCTTTGGCGAGCGGCTGTACACCGAGGCGCGCAAAAAAGGCGTGCTGTTTGTGCACTATGATTTCGAGCGCAAGCCCCTGGTTCGTAGTAACGGCTTTAGCCGTCAAGAGATCGCTGAAGCGGTTACTATGAACGAGACGCTGGCGGTGCAGGTGTACGAGCCAGGGCTGGGCCGCGAGATGACGCTGCAGCCGGATATGCTGGTGCTCAGCATGCCCATCGTGCCGCCGCCCGACGCCGACGAACTGGCGACGCGGCTCAAGGTGTCGGTGGACTTGGACGGCTTTTTCCTGGAGGCCCATGTCAAGCTGCGCCCGGTCGATTTTTCATCTGAAGGGATGTACGTGGCCGGGATGGCCCATTATCCCAAATTGCTGGACGAGACGATTGTGCAGGCCCAGGCCGCGGCGGCCCGGGCGGCGCTGATTCTTTCCAAAGACACCATGACCACCAGCGCGTTGGTGGCGCAGGTGGACCCAGAGTTGTGCGTTGGCTGCCTGACCTGCGTGCGCATCTGCCCCTACGACGTGCCCAAGATTCGGGCCGATTTGAGCGGCGTGGGCGGTATTTTGGGCGCGGCCTACATCGAGACGGCGATATGTCACGGCTGCGGCTCGTGTGTGGCCGAGTGTCCGGCTAAAGCCATTCAGTTGATGCACTATAAAGACGCGCAGGTGCTTAAAAAGGTGGATGCGTTGTTTGTTGCGTGATGCGTGACGAGTAACACAACACGCAACACGCCATGCGTGCGAAAGGATGGTTATGAGCGAAAACGGAACTTTTGAACCTCAAATCATCGCTTTTGCCTGTCACCACTGCGCTTACGCCGCAGCCGACCTGGCCGGGGCGTTGCGATTGGAATACCCGACCGCGCTCAAGGTGGTCGAAATGCCCTGCTCGGGACGGGTGGACGTGTTGCACGTGCTGCACGCTTTCGAGGACGGCGCCGACGGCGTGATGGTGGCCGGCTGACTGGAGGGCGACTGTCATTACCAGGATGGTAATATCAACGCCCGCAGAAGAGTCGAATATGCGCGCAAGCTATTGGAAGAGATTGGTCTAGAAGGTCGGCGCGTTCAGATGATCAACCTTTCGTCGGCCATGGGTGGCCAGTTCGCCTTTGCCGCCGCCGAGATGACGGCAGAAATCAAACAACTGGGGCCTAATCCGCTGAAAGATATTGGAGAGTAGATATTCGAGGCGCAATCTCCAATATCTAATCTCTGTCCGCCAGGGGGAGATGGAGGATGAAAAAAGAACCATACGTTCTGGTCGTTGACGATGACCCCGACATCCTTGATAGCCTCGTCACCGTGCTCGAAAGCCTGCCGATCCGGCTCAAAACTGCCAGGGACGGTCGGCAGTGCCTCGACTTGATCGAGGAGGAAATTCCTGACGTATTGATTCTGGATTTGCTGATGCCGCGCCTGGACGGCTGGAGCGTCATCAAAGAGTTGCGCAGCAGTCCCAAGTACGCCGCACTATCCATCATGGTGTTGACCACGGTCATTGAGGACGCCAGCCGCCGCCGCTATGCGCTGGAGACGGGGCTAGAAATGGACGTCCAGGACTATATCGAAAAGCCGGTCGCTCCAGCGGACTTGATCAGGCGCGTGACGACGCTGCTGGAACAACCCTATATCCTGGTCGTGGATGACGACCCCGATGTGGTCGAAGGCATCACTGCCGTGCTCAAGTCGCGGCCCTATCGCCTGGCCAGCGCGGGCGATGGTCGCAAGTGCATGGATATGATAGAGCGCAACATCCCGGACTTGCTCATTCTGGATCTGTTGATGCCACGCATGGATGGATGGGCGGTCATCCGCAAGCTGCGCAGCAACCCGCGTTACGCGGATTTGCAGATCATGGTCCTGACCACCGTCGTCGAGGATGCCAGTCGCCGGCGTTACGAGCTAGAGACCGGCATGACGATGGACGTGCAGGCCTATTTGGAGAAACCAGTGCCCCCCAACGAACTTTTACAACGCGTGAAGAAGCTGCTTGGGGAGAACGGAAATGGATCAGGGTAACGGCCAAGACCGCATTGGCGCGGTGATGGTTGTCGGCGGGGGCATCGCCGGCATGCAGGCCGCGCTAGACCTGGTCGAAAATGGCTTCAAAGTCTACCTGGTCGAAAGGAAATCGGCCATCGGCGGGCACATGGCCCAGTTGGACAAGACCTTTCCCACCAACGACTGCGCCATGTGCACGATCAGCCCCAAGCTGGTCGAGACCGCCGCGCACCTTAACATCAAATTATTAACCAATAGCGAGCTGATAAAACTAGACGGCGAGGCGGGCCATTTCACCGCCACGGTGCGCACCCATCCACGCTACATCGACGTAAGCAAGTGCACCGGCTGCGGCGAGTGCGCCGACGTGTGCCCGGTGGTCATCCCCAGTCGCTTCGACGAGGGACTGGTCCAGCAACGCGCCGCGCACAGACTCTACCCGCAGGCCGCGCCCAACGCATACGCCATCGAAAAGCGCGGCATCGCCCCCTGCCGCGACGCCTGCCCGACAGGCCAGCGCGCCCAGGGCTACATCGCTCTAATCCGTGAGGGGCGCTATCATGACGCGCTGCGGGTGATCAAAGAGGACAACCCCTTTCCCGGTATCTGCGGGCGTATCTGTAACCATCGCTGCGAGAACGCGTGTAACCGCAGTCTATTGGACGATCCCATCAACATCCGGGCCCTGAAACGCTTTGTCACCGACAAGGTCTATGCCGAGGAACGCATACCGCCGGAGGCGTGCGAGATCAAATACGCGCAACGTGTAGCTATCATCGGCGCGGGGCCATGCGGTCTGACGGCGGCGCAGGACCTGTGCAAGCTGGGTTATCGGGCTACCGTGTTCGAGGCGTTGCCGGTGCCGGGTGGGATGTTGCGTGTGGGTGTGCCGGAATACCGCCTGCCCAGTTGGATCGTGGACCGCGAGGTGGCGGACATTGTAGATCTGGGCGTGGAGTTGCGACTGAACACGGTTGTCGATCATCTGGACGACATTTTTGCCGAGGGCTTTGACGCGGTGCTCATCGCGGTGGGCGCCCACGAGGGCATCCGTCCACCCATCCCCGGCGCAGACCTGGAGGGGGTGATCGTCAACACTGTCTTTCTGCGCGATGTCCGGCTCGGTAAATTGCCGGAACTGGGAAAACGGGTGGCCGTCATCGGGGCCGGCGACGTGGCGATGGACGTGGCCCGCACCGCCGTGCGTTTAGGTTCAGAGGTGCATCTGTACTATCGCCGCACCCGCGCTGAGGCGACGGCCGGCGAGGAAGAAATCCGCCATGCCGAGGAAGAAGGCGTCAGGTTTCACTTTCAGGTTTCCCCGGTCGAGGTGATCGGGGAAAACGGCCGGCGGGTGACGGGCATGATGTGCGTGCGCACCGAGCCGGGCCTGCCCGATGCGACGGGCCGCCGCCGCCCGGTGACTATCCCCGGCTCCGAACACCTGGTCCCCTGCGACAACGTCATCTTTTCCGTGGGTCAGCGAGCCGGTCTGGCCTTCATCCCAGAGAGCGCCGGGGTGGGCGTCACCGATCAGGCCACCATCGCTGTGAACCCCAACACGATGGCCGCGACCCGCCCCGGCGTGTTTGCGGCGGGCGACGCCATCACCGGCACGGCGTTCGTCATCGAGGCGGTCCAGGCTGGCCATCGCGCCGCCGAGTCTATTCACCGCTACCTGCGGGGGGAGGAGTTGGAGCCGCCGCCCAGGCCCGAGTTGCCCGTCGTGCGCATGTCTCAGGCCGACGTAGAGGAGCGGGTGGCGCGGGGCGAGGTGCGGGTCCACGCTCGTGTGCCGATGGACGAGCTGCCAGTCGAGGAACGATTGTCCACTTTTGAGGAGGTGGTGGCCGGTTATACGGATGCGCAGGCTCAGGCCGAGGCGGCCCGTTGTCTGGCCTGCGGCATCTGCTCCGAGTGCCTGAGCTGCGTATATCAGTGCGGCGTCGGCGCGGTGGACCAGGACATGGTGGCCAAGACGCAGCAAATCGAGGTGGGCGCGGTCATCCTGGCGCCGGGCTTTGAAATCTATCAGGCCCAGCAATCGGCCGAGTATGGCTGGGGACGCTATCCCAACGTGGTGACGGCGTTGCAATTCGAGCGACTGCTCAGCGCCAGCGGCCCGACCTTTGGACACGTCAAACGGCCCTCGGACGGCAAACCGGCCCAAAAGATCGCTTTCTTGCAATGCGTCGGCTCGCGCGATCAGAGTCACGATTATTGCTCGTCTGTCTGTTGCATGTATGCGACCAAAGAGGCCATCATGGCCGTCGAACACGAACCGGACACCGAGGCTCACATTTTTTTGATGGACATGCGCGCCTTTGGCAAGGGTTACGAGGAATATTACCGGCGCGCTCGGGAAAAGTATGGCATCCGGTACACGCGCTGTCGCATCTCGACGGTGAAGGAGAACCCGGCCGACGGCAACCTGATCCTGCGTTATTTGACCGACGAGCAGACGCTGCTCGAAGAAGAATTCGACATGGTGGTCCTCTCGGTCGGGATGGAGATATCTCAAGACGTGCGCAAGATGGCGCAAAAGCTGGGTGTAGCGGTGGACGAATTTGGCTTTGCGCGCACGTCTCGCTTTCAACCGCTGCAAACGTCTCTAGCTGGGGTGTATGCCATTGGCCCCTTCCGCGAGCCAAAGGACATCCCAGAGTCGGTGGTGGATGCCAGCGGCGCGGCGGCGGCGGCGGCGGAACTGTTGGCCCCGGCGCGGGGGGCGCTGGTCGAGAGCCGGTCTTTTCCGCCGGAGCGGGATGTGCATGCGCAAGAGTTGCGGGTGGGCGTGTTTGTGTGCCACTGCGGCAGCAACATCGGCGGGTTTCTGGATGTGCCACAGGTGGCCGAATACGCCGCGACTTTACCCGGCGTGGTCCACGCCGAAGATAATTTGTATTCCTGCTCGCAAGACAGCATCGCTCACATCGCCGCGCAGGTGAGAGAACTGGAGTTAAATCGGGTCGTCGTCGCCAGTTGCACGCCATTGACCCACGAGCCGCTGTTCCAGGACACGATTCGCACCGCCGGGTTGAACGCGCACCTGTTCGAGATGGCCAACATCCGCAATCAGTGTTCGTGGGTGCACTCACACGAGTGGGACGTGGCGACGAAAAAGGCCAAGGATCTGGTGCGGATGGCGGTGGCTAAAGCGACGGCTTTGCGACCCCTGCACAAGTCGCAGGTAGCGGTGACGCAGTCGGCGCTGGTCATCGGCGGCGGCGTGGCCGGGATGACGGCGGCGTTGAGCCTGGCCCGGCAGGGCTTCCCGGTACACCTGGTGGAGCGCGAGGCGGAGCTGGGGGGCAATTTACGCAAGGTGAGGTATTTTGGAGATTGGAGATTGGAGATTGGAGCTGGGGGATTGGGGATTGGTCCTCAGGCGTACCTGGCTGAGTTGGTAGAGCGTGTGGAGAGTCATCCGCTCATCACGGTTCATTTGCAGACAGAGCTGGCCGAGACCACAGGGTTCAAGGGCAATTTCAAGTCGGTGTTGAGAAACGGCGGCGCGCCTTTTGAGGTTCGGCACGGTGTGACGATTGTCGCGACGGGAGCCGTCGAATACAAAGGCCGTGAGTATGGCTACGGGAACGATTCGCGCATCGTGACCCAACAAGAGTTCGAGGCGATACTGGGAGGAATAGCAGATTCGGAACACGGACCCAATACTCCATATCCAATACCCAATACCGTGGTCATGATCCAGTGCGCAGGCCAGCCATCCGAACGTTTTTGCAGCCGGATATGCTGCACGACGGCGCTCAAGAACGCGCTCAAGCTGAAAGAGCTGAATCCAGCGGCGCAGGTGACGGTGATTTATCGGGACATCCGGGCCTATGGCTTTAAGGAGCGGCTGTACACCCAGGCGCGGGAAAAGGGCGTGCTGTTTGTGCGCTATGATTTCGACCGCAAGCCGAGGGTAAGCGGTATGAGGGATTCGGGATTCGGAGATTCGGAAACCGGCACGAATCACGAATCACGAATCGCAGTTCACGTGTACGAGCCACAATTGGGTAAAGAATTAGCCTTGTCTCCCGATTTGCTGGTGCTGAGCATGCCGGTGGCGCCATCGCCGGGGGCGCACGAGCTGGCGAGCAAGCTAAAGATCGGCCTGGACCTGGATGGATTTTTCATGGAGGCCCACGTCAAGCTGCGCCCGGTGGATTTTGCCAGCGACGGGGTCTTTATGGCCGGGATGGCCCACTATCCAAAATTGCTGGATGAGACGATCGTGCAGGCGCAAGCGGCGGCGGCGCGGGCGGCCGCGATTTTGAGCAAAGAGAGCTTGAGCGTCGGCGGGATCGTGGCCGAGGTAGACCCGGGTTTGTGCGTCGGCTGCCTGACTTGCCTGCGGGCCTGCCCGTACAACGTGCCGCAAATCCGCGCCGACCTGAGCGGCGTGGGGGGGATCATCGGCGCGGCCTACATTAACCCGGCCCAGTGTCGCGGCTGCGGCATCTGCGCCGGGGAGTGCCCGGCGCGGGCGATTCAACTGGCTCATTATCGGGACGAGCAAATGGAGATCAAGATTAACGCATTCTTTGAGCCGGCTGCGTTGGCGGCTTGATGGAGGGCGCAATGAACGATCTGAATGGCTTTGAGCCTGAAGTGATGGCCTTTTGCTGTCACCATTGCGCCTACGCCGCCGCCGACCTGGCTGGGGCCATGCGACTCCAATACCCCGCCAACGTGCGGGTCATCGAAATCCCTTGCTCCGGCAAGCTAGACGTGGTGCAAGTGCTGCACGCCTTTGAGCACGGGGTAGACGGCGTAATGGTCGCCGGTTGACTGGAAGGAGATTGTCATTACCTGGAGGGTAATTTTACGGCCAAGCGCAGGGTCAAATACATCGCCAAGATTTTGGACCAGATCGGTCTCGGCGGCGAGCGCGTGCGAATGTACAATCTGTCGTCGGCCATGGGCGGGCGCTTTGCCGAAATTGCCGCCGAGATGACGCAGAAAATGAAAGAGATGGGACCAAATCCATTAAGATAGAGATAGAGACCGGAGATAGAGACCAAATCTCTATCTCCCCTCTCCATCTCCCCTCTCTATCTGTCGAGGAGGAAAAATTATGATCATAGCTGAACAAAAGCCGTTGGACGAGATCAAAAAGCTGGTCGCCGGCGCAGAAAAGGTGCTGGTGGTGGGCTGTGGCACTTGCGTGACCGTCAGTTTTGCCGGTGGGACGAAAGAGGTGGGCATTCTGGCTTCTTCGTTGCGCATGTCCACCAAGCTGGACGGGAACGCCGCCCAATTCGACGAGGTGACAGTGCAGCGCCAGTGCGAGTGGGAGTACATCGATCCGCTGGAGGCTCAGTTGGACGATCACGACCTGGTATTGAGCTTGGGCTGCGGCATCGGCGTGCAGGTTTTGGCGGAGCGCTTTCCCAGCAAAGTCATCGTGCCAGGCTTGAACACGAGCTTTCTGGGTTTCCCGTCAGAGCATGGCGTGTTCGAGGAGCGCTGCCAGGCCTGCGGCGATTGTATCTTGGGGCTGACCGGCGCGATTTGCCCTATCGCGCGCTGTTCCAAGCAATTGCTCAACGGGCCGTGCGGCGGCTCGCAGCGAGGCGTGTGCGAGATCGACCCCGAAGTGCCTTGCGCCTGGCAGTTGATTTACGACCGTCTGTCTGCTCTGAACCAACTGGACCGCTTGCTGGAGATCCAGCCGCCCAAGAACTGGTCCACCAGCCGCGACGGCGGTCCACGCAGGATCATCCGCGAGGACTTGCGCAAGCTTGAAGATCAAGAGTAGAGGTGCACCTATGACCCAAATCAGTACAAATGGTTATTACGCCGGCAGTAACCTGGAAAAAGTCATTCGCTCCGGTCAGTTTGTCGTCACGGGCGAGTTGGGGCCGCCCCAAGGTTGGCAACGTGAGGAGATCGAGCACAAGGCCAAGCTGCTCAAAGGGATCGTGGATGCGGTCAACCTGACCGACAACCAGACCGCCATCGTGCGCCTTTCGAGCATTGCCGCCGGGCGTATCCTGGTCGAAGAGGGGCTGGAGCCGATCATCCAGATGACCTGTCGCGACCGCAACCGGCTGGGCATGCAGAGCGACTTGCTGGGGGCCTATGCGCTAGGTATGCGCAACATTCTGGCGCTGTCGGGCGATCATCAGCGCTTTGGCAACCATCCTACGGCCAAGAACGTCCACGATATTGACTCGATGCAACTGATCCAGATGATCCGCGGCATGGGCGATGGAAAGTTCCAGAACGGCGACAACATTGTAGGGGGGCCGATGCCGATGCTGGTCGGCGCGGCGGCCAATCCTTTTGGCGACCCGTTTGATTTTCGGCCTCTGCGGTTGGGGAAAAAGGTCGCAGCCGGGGCCCAGTTCATCCAGACCCAGCTCATCTACGACATGGACCGCTTTCGTGAGTTTATGAAGCGCGTGGTAGATATGGGCCTGCACGAAAAGACTGCCATCCTGGCCGGGATTGGCCCGCTGAAGAGCAGCGGCGCGGCCAAATACATGCGCGACAAGGTGCCGGGGATGATCGTAGCCGATTATTACGTGGACGAGATGACCAAGGCTATCGAAGGTATCCCCAAGGAAGAAAAGGCCGCCCGCAAGGCTGCCTGGGAAAAGCGAGGCATCGAGCTGTGCATCGAGCAGATTCACGAGATCAAAGAGATCGAGGGCGTGGCCGGTGTGCACATTATGGCCATCGAATGGGAGGCGGCTGTCAAGCCCATCGTCGAGGGGGCCGGGTTGCTGCCGCGCCCCACGTTTGACTGAGACGTGCTGATGTGAGCGAGGATGCGTGCGAACATCCGGCAGATATGCCGCCGGAAGAGGCCGAGCTGCCGCGCCAGTTACGCCAGTACATCAACCTGCGCTGGTTAGCCATCGCGGCCATCATCCTCATCGTCGTTCTCACCCAGGGTGTGCTGGACATTGGTTATCCCGTCGGCCCGGTTCTGGCGACGGTCGGCGTTCTGACTGGCTATAATCTGGTCTTTCTGTGGTGGGTCAGACGGAAGCCGGGCGGCGACTCATCAGCAGAGTCCCTGATTCGCCGGGGACACAACTTTGCCAACGTGCAGATCGTGGCCGATCTGCTGACTTTAACAATCTTGATACACTTTACCGGCGGTGTAGAGAACCCGTTCTTCCTGTACTATTTTGTTCACATCGGCTTTGGGAGTATCTTGTTGCCCGCACGGGATACCTACCGGGCAACCGGACTGGCGATTGGTCTGTTCGCAGCTCTGGTCGGTTCGGAATATGCCGGTTGGCTATCTCACATTCATCTGGAGGGGTTCCTCTCGACCGAGCTGGCGCGCCAGGGCGAGTTCGTGGTGGCCGTGTTGGTTGCTTTTGCCAGCACGCTGAGTCTGGTGGCCGTTGTCGCCACCCACATCGTCGCCGAGTTGCGCCGGCGGCGCGAGGAACAGGCCCAAGTCAGAGAGCGAGCGCTTGAACGCGCGCAGCAAGAACTGCAGGCGTTGGACCGCATGCGCGATTTTTTCCTGGCGCTGGCCTCCCACGACCTCAAAACCCCGCTGGCGGTGGTCGTGAACTATATCCAGACGATGCTGGACGGTTACGCCGGCAAAGTCGAGCCGCAGCAGCGCCGTTGGCTGGAACGCAGCCTGGTGCGCCTGGAGGCGATGATTCAGCTCATCAACGATTTTCTCGACGCCTCTCAACTGGACGAGGCGCGCATCAAATCCGAAATCGAGCCGATTTGCCTGGTCGAGATTGCCCACGCGGCCTTGGAGGCAGTAGAGGGGCGGGCCAGAGAACGCGACGTAATACTGACAGGCCACATCCCGGCACATCTGCCCTACGTTCAAGGCTCGCCCAGGCGGGTGCGGCGCTTGTTGATCAACTTGCTGGACAACGGAATAAAGTTCACCCCCCAGGGTGGAGAGGTTGGGCTGGCGCTGTTTGACGACGCGGACTGTGTGCGGGTCGAAGTGACAGACACGGGGGCCGGGGTGCCGCCGCGTTACCTGCCGCACATTTTTGAGGACTATTTCCGGGTGCAGCGCCAAGAGTTCGTGCCCGGTGCGGGAATCGGTCTGAGCACGGCGCGGCGAATTGTCGAAGCGCATGGCGGGCAGATATGGGTCGAGAGCCCGTGTCGGCCCGACCAAACAGGGAGCAAGTTCGTCTGTTCTTTGAAAAAAGCGCCAGCGGGCAAAAAAACTGTACCCGCTGCAGGAGTAAACGAACCAGGTGACGATCACGGCTAAAGACTTGAGCCAATATGAGCTCTTGGGCGAGTTTGCCGACGAGGAGTTGGAAGAGATCTGCCGGCTCTGCCACGAAGCGGTTTTTTCAGAAGGAGATAAGGTTCTGGTGGAAGGGCAGACAGCCGATCGGCTGTTTGTCGTCAAACGCGGCAAGCTATCGTTGGAGAAAACGCTCCAGTTGGGGCGTGGCGCCAAAACCCGTCTGGCGACGGTGGGTTACGTCGGCCCGGGACAGACGGCGGGCTGGTCCACGCTGGTCCCGCCGCACGTTTATACTTCGACTGCCGTGTGCACTGAACCCACGCAATTGATTGTCTTGGATGGCGTGGGACTGCGTCGCCTGGCCGAGGAAAACCCGCGCATCGGGTATAAATTGATGCGCGTGGTCGCTGGACTGACCAAAAACCGCTACCAGAACGCGACCGCCACGCTGTCGCATTTTGTATCCATCGTCTCACACGAGTTGCGCGCACCGCTGGCGGCCATCGAAAACTACCTGAACGTAGTGCTGGACGGTTTTGCGGGCGACGTGACGGACAAGCAGCGCCGGTTTTTGGAGCGCAGCAAGCTGCGCATCAGTGATTTGCGTTCGCTGATTAGCGACATCGTGGACCTGGCTCGCATGCGACCGGAACAGATTCAGGCGGACTTTGAGTGGCTCGACCCGGCTCAAGTGGGGGCCGACTCGGTAGAAGAAGTGGGGGTGTTGGCTAAAGAGAAGAACATCAAAATCCGCACAGAGCGCCCTGCCGAGTTCCAGATGCTGGTGGGCGCGCGCCGCCGGTTACGACAGCTCTTTACCAATCTCTTGACGAACGCGATCAAGTTTTCGCCAGAGGGCAGCACGATCATCTTTCGGGCCTGGGATGAGCCGGACGCGTCGATGTGGCAGGTCGACGACCAGGGTATGGGCATTCCCCAGGATGAATTGCCTCACATCTTTGAGGAATTTTTCCGCGGCCGCGAGGTCGGGGGCGTGGCCGGGACCGGGCTGGGGCTGTCAGTCGCCAAAGCCATCATCGAGGCCCACGAAGGCGAGATTACCGTCGAAAGCCCCTACGCGGGCGTCAAGCGCGGCACGCGCTTTACCCTGCGCATTCCCAGACACCTGCGCACGCCCGAGATGAAGCGTAAAGAGTGGGAGGAAAGTCGGTAGATTGGGACAATGGCGACGATTTTGTTGATTGACGACGACCCAGACTTTGTCGAGGCCACGTGTGCGGTTTTGACGAGTGTTCCTTACCACGTGGTCGTGGCAAGCAATGGAAGTGAGGGATTGAGCAGAGCCGGAGAGGTTCATCCTGACCTGATTATTCTCGACCTGATTATGCCGGGGGAGGATGGTTTTCAGGTATTGGCGAAACTTCAAGCCGATCCCAGGTTGGCTCCCATCCCAGTCATGATTTTAACCAGCCTGATCAATGGTGTGCGCCCGGAAAGCGCCGCTGAGACCGAGGCTAAAATTGAAGCGTATATCGAAAAACCGATCAGACCAGCCGAGTTGTTGAGACGAATCGAACGATCCTTGAGTTAATTTGGGATTCGGAATCCGCAATTCGCAATCGAGGTGAAAATATGGCTGAAAAGCGCGTCACAACCACCCAACCCCTAGCCCAGATCGTCGCCGAGCACATCGGCGAGAACGCCTACCTGTGCTACCAGTGCGTCAAGTGCACCAGCGGTTGCC
This sequence comes from Anaerolineae bacterium, assembly GCA_034435435.1. GTDB lineage: Bacteria > Chloroflexota > Anaerolineae > S140-20 > S140-20 > DAOTXN01. The sequence continues at coordinate 16,071 of DAOTXN010000123.1, forward strand.
CGCTGGCCGAGTACATGGACCTGAACCCCAATCAGGTCATGCGGGCGCTGCAACTGGGCGACGAGAGCGTGCTGGAGAGCAATACCATCTGGATTTGCGCCTCTTGCCAGACCTGCACCACGCGCTGCCCGCAAGGCATAGACATCGCCGCCATCATGGACGAGCTGCGCATCGAGGCCAGGCGGCGCGGCATCAAACCGGTCATCCCGGCCGTGGACAAGTTTGGCCGGTTGTTCCTGGCCGATGTGAAACTGATGGGCCGCTTGCACGAAGTGGGCTTGATGGCCGGGCTGAACCTGGTGACGGGCAATCTGTTCAAAGACATGGACCTGGCGGTGGAGATGCTCAAACGCAACAAGCTGCACATCTTTTCTTTGCCGACCCGCCCGCCCAAGCCGGGCCAGGTCCAGCCGGTGGAGACAGCCCCCAACAAGATTGCCTACTACCCCGGCTGCTCGCTGCACTCGTCGGCGGCGGAATACGGCAAGACCACCGAGGCCATCGCCGAAGCGCTGGACCTGGAGCTGATCGAGCCGCCCGGATGGATTTGCTGCGGTTCCAGCCCGGCCCACTCGACCGATCACGTGCTGGCGACTCAATACCCGGTGATCAACCTGTCTATCATTGAGCAGATGGGGCTGGAAGACGTGACCGCGCCGTGCTCGGCGTGCTACATTCGCTTCAAGGCGGCGGCCCACGAGATGGCCCACAACCCTGAAATGGCGCGCCAGGTCAATGCGGAGATCGGCTACGAGTATAAAGGCAGCGTGCGCGTGATGCACCTGGTCGAGGCGTTGATCGACAAGGTGGGATTGGACAAGATCGAGGCGACGGTCAAAAAGCCGTTGGAAGGGCTAAAGGTGGCGTGTTATTACGGCTGCTACCTGACCCGCCCCGCCGACATCACCGGCGCCGAGCACCCCGAGTATCCGATGGACATGGATTACTTGATGCAAAGCCTGGGGGCCGAGGTGGTGGATTGGGATTACAAGACCGACTGCTGCGGCGGCTCGCTGGGCCTGACACAGACGCCCATCGCCCACGAGATGACGGCCAAGCTGTTGCGCAACGCCCACGCGCGCGGCGCCGACGCGGTCGTCACCGTGTGCCCGCTGTGCCACGTGAACATCGACGGGCGGCAAGGGCAGATCAAAGACCTGGGCTTTAGCATCCCGATTTTCTACGCCACTCAACTGGCCGCCATCGCCTTCGGGTTGGGTGAAAAGGCGGCCATGCTGAACAAGAACCTGGTGGACCCGCGCCCACTGCTGCGGGAAAAGGGATTGATCTGAAACGTAAACCGTAAAGGCGGTGGCCAGGGTGAGACTGGCCGCCGCTTTTAGCTGCTCTGCAAATATCCATCTTGACGCTCCATTTGCATTGTGCTAATATTGGTCTGTGTACAGCATCGTCTTCACTCGGCGAGCCAGTAAGGCCCTCCAGAAAACACCCAAGAATACAGCCGATTTGATACGCGACAGGCTGGCTCGAATCGCTGCCGACCCTTACGCACAATACACCAACGTGACCAGGCTTCAGAACCGGCCTGGCTACCGCTTGCGCGTAGGGGATTGGCGGGTGATTTACGAGGTAGAGGACGACAAGCTAGTGATTCTTGTTTTGAAGGTTGGGTCGCGGGGAGAGATCTATCGATGACAGTGCAAATCATCCAGAAGGACGGCCAGCCTGAATGGGCCGTCATTCCGTATAAAACTTATCAACGCCTGGCCGAGGACGCAGATATGTTGCAGGACATCCGGGACTATGACGAAGCCAAAAAAGCAGTCGAGAGTGGCGAAGAATTGGTCCCCAGCGAGGTGGTGTATGCGATTCTGGATGGTGAAAGCCCGATCCGGGTGTGGCGAGAGTATCGCGGCTTGACTCAACCGGATCTGGCAGGGGCAGCCGGAATCAGTGTGCCCTATCTCTCTCAGATCGAGTCGGGAAAACGCAAGGGGAGCACCGAGGTGCTGGCTGCGATAGCGCGGGCGCTCGACCTTGCGCTGGATGATATTGTGGAGGGATGAGGAGGCGTGGGACTGAGACGAGCGATCCAAAACCGGCCCCACGCGCTGGAGCGGCTGTGGCAATTCGCCGAGTGGGCGTTGCACCGGCTAAACCCGCTGTTCGCCCGCGTGGGCTACCAGCGGTCGGCGCGGGTTATCCTGCCCTTTGAGGACGTGGGCAAAAAGCTGATGTTCAACTGCCAGATGTGCGGGCAGTGCGTGTTGCATTACACCGGCATGACCTGCCCGATGAACTGCCCCAAGAACATCCGCAACGGGCCGTGCGGCGGCGTGCGCCAGAACGGTCACTGCGAAGTCAAGCCCGAGATGCGCTGCGTGTGGGTGGACGCCTACGAACGCTCGCAGAAAATGCGGCTGTGGGGCCACGAGATGCACACCGAGCAACCGCCGGTCAACTGGCAGCTCCAACACACGTCGTCGTGGGTCAACATGCTCACAGGGGCCGACCGCCGGACGCGACAAATCGGGCGTCAGGATTAGTTTTTCCCTGCGCGTTCAGCATGTGAGGGGAGAGTGCCATGAACGATCAGGTCGTAGTGAAACGTATAGTTGGCGAGGCCGACGCTCAAGAAGCGTTCTGCTGCATGTCCGAAGCGCCCACCCCCTGGCCCGATGCGCTGCGGGTGTGCCGGGTCTGGGCCAGCCAGAACTGGGGCCAGCACATCCAGGGCTACCACTTGCAGGACGTCAGCGGCGCGGCCATCGGGCAGCTCTACTATGCGCCGTCGGAGCGCGCCCTCATTCCCTACCAGGTCGAGCCGGACGTGGCGGTGATGTATTGCGAGTGGGTGCAGCGGCGTTATCAGAACCAGGGCTTGGGGCGGCATCTCTTTAACGCCTTTGAGGCCGACATGCGGGCGCAGGGGTGCAAGGGTATTCTGGTCGAAGGAACCGACCAGGAGCAGCAAATGCACTATCGCCATTATCTGGTGCGCGGCTTTGAGATCGTGCACGACGCCGGCCCGCGCAAGCTACTCTATCTGCCGCTGCATCAGGCGCAGGTGCAGGTCCGGCCTTTTGAACCTCGCATTCAGCCCCGCCGGGGCGCGCCGGTCGAAATCTTGATCCTGACCGGCTATCTGTGCCCCTTTGAGGCTTCCACCCAAATGCTGCTGCTGGAGGTGGCCCGCGAGTTTGGCGAACGGGTCGTCGTGCGCCAGGAACCGCTCAGCGCCGAGTCGCTGGCGCGTTACGGCGTGGCCGAGGGGATTTTTATCAACGGCCGGCCCAAGCTCAGCGGCGGCGTCAGCGAGGCGGCCATCCGCCAGGCGATCATCGAAGAATTCTAGCAGCCTGTCGGAGAACCCTGTAATATAGGGCCTTGTGCCCGTTTTTTACTCGTTTTGCGCCCATGTTGGACGCCCACAAGAGGCTAAATTACGTCTCTCCGACAGGCTGCTAGCAAGGAGAACATCTCGCTCTTGGACCAAGAAAATACGACGCCAAACATCGCTCCCATCAGCCATCTGGCGGCGATCCTGCAATCCGGCCAGTTTGCCGTCGCCGCCGAGCTATCCCCCCCGCGCGGAGTGGATGTAGAAAAAATCGCCCGCGACGCGCAAACCTTGAAAGACTATGCCGACGCGGTCAACGTGACCGACAATCAGGCCGCCACGGTGTACATGGCCAGCCTGCCGGTGGCGACCCTTTTGCTCAAACACGGCATCGAGCCGGTGATGCAGATGACCTGCCGCGACCGCAACCGCCTGGCCATCCAGGCTGACCTGTTGGGCGCTGCGGCGCTGGGCGTCCGCAACCTGCTGTGTCTGAGCGGCGACCACGGGGTATGGGGCGACCACCCCGAGGCCAAGAACGTGTATGATATTGATTCGATGCACTTGGTGCGCATGGCGCGCAACATGTGCGAGCACGGCGTGCTGGACAACGGGCGTTCTATTTCCCCAGCGCCCCAGTTTTTCATCGGCGCGGCGGCTAACCCTTTCGCGCCGCCCTACGACTGGCGACCTCACCGCTTGGCGAAAAAGGCAGCGGCGGGGGCGCGCTTTGTGCAAACCCAGCTCATCTATAACGTCGAGCGCTTCAAGACTTACATGGCCCGTGTGCGCGACCTGGGCCTGCACGAAAAGGTTTTTATCCTGGCTGGCGTCGGACCAGTCAAATCGGTCGGCGCAGCCAAGTTCATGGCGACCAAAGTGGCCGGGATGGAAGTGCCCGACGCCATCATCGAGCGCATGGAAAAGACGCCCAAAGCCGCCCAGCCCGAAGAGGGCATCCGCATCTGCGTCGAAATCATCCAGCAGGTGCGCGAGATAGAGGGCGTGGCCGGGGTGCACATCATGGCCGTGCACTGGGCCGAGGCCGTGCCCGAAATCGTGCGCCGCGCCGGGCTGTACCCGCGTCCGCCGCGAACATTGACATAGCCTTGTCAGCATGGCATAATGAATCACAGGAGATACCTGCATGCACATTCAAAGGCTGATCATTGGTGACAGTGTGCTGGACAAGATATGGTCCAAACACAACGTCCCAGAGCGCGAGGTATTCCAGGTGTTTGAAAACGATGAGGAACAGATTGTTATACGGCGCAGCCAGCGCGTCACTGGCGCTTATGTCGCTTTTGGGTGCACGTTCGCCGGACGCTATCTGGCTATCCCTTTCAAATTGGAACCGGGTGGAGTAGCGCGCGTCCTGACAGCGCGTGATATGACTCCGGCAGAGCGACGTGGGTATAGGAGTACGCGATAATGTCCAAGTTGCCAAATTTTGAGACAGCGGAAGAGTTTGCCGAATTTGTCGAGACACATGATACGTCCGAATATTGGGATGACCTGCCTGTTGAACAAGACGTCCAGGTAAACCAGGCTGTCATTCGTCGCCAGCGCATGATCCTGGAACTGTTGGGAGATGCAATTTTCGCCCAAGTCCGACACGTTGCAGAAAGCCGTCAAATACCTTACGAAACCCTGATTCGAACCTGGGTGCAGGAACGGCTGGCTCGAGAAGTGAGTGGTTAACCCACAGATCTGGCATCCCTTTTTTATAAAAAGGACGATGGAAATCAAACCTGTCAAGACCGAGGCAGATTATCAGACCGCCCTTGCAGAGATCGAGCGGCTTTTTGATGCTGCCCCTGACACGCCAAAAGGTGACCGCCTGGAAGTACTGACAACCCTGGTTGAAGCCTATGAAGACAAGCGCTTTGAGCTGCCTCTGCCAGACCCCATTGAGGCGATTGAGTACTGGATGGAGAGCCGGGGGCTATCGCGCCGCGATCTGGAGCCGTACATTGTAAGTCGCGCCCGGGTTTCAGAAGTATTGAACCGCCAACGACCACTCTCGATGGAGATGGTGCGCAGGCTGCATGCCGGACTTGGCATCCCGGCGGACATCTTGATCCAGCCATACGAAGTAAAAAAGCAAGCGGATACATTCACGCTCCGCACAGAACCCGCTGTCTAGCGACGGCAACCACGTTGACTGACTGATTCATAGGAGAAACACATGCTCGTCAAAGACCAGATGACTCCCAACCCCATCTGCGGCCACCCCGACATGCCGGTGGTCGAAGCCCAAAGGCTGATGCAAGAACACAGCTTTCGACACCTGCCGATTCTGGACGACGACAAAAAGCTGGTGGGATTGATTACCATACGCTCGCTGATGAACGCTGTCCCCTCGGATGTGAGCAAATTCAGTCCCTTTGTAGTGAATTACGTGCTGTCCAAAGTCAAGGCGCGCAACGTGATGGTCAAGAACGTCGTCACCATCGGCGAAGACACCCCCTTTGAGGAAGCAGCCCGCATCATGGCCGATAAGCGAATCGGTTGCCTGCCGGTGATGCGCGGGGAAGAATTGGTAGGCATTATCAGCGACAACGACTTGTTCAACGTCATGGTCAACCTGCTGGGCGCCCGCCGGAGCGGGCTGCGCGTGACTGTGAAACAACCCGACCGGGCCGGCGAAGTGGCCCGCCTGACCAATGCCATCGCCCAAAAAGGGGGCTACCTGTCGGTGTTTGTGACCTATCCCACCGCAGATCCTAGCATCTGGGCCTCGGTAGCCAAAGTCACAGGCGTGCCCGAAGAGACGCTGGTCGAAACGCTCAATAGCCTGCCCGACATCCGCGTGCAGGACGTGCGCGAAATGTGACCTGCGGCAAACTTAAAGAGGACAAACGTCACTGGACACACAGCGCGTGTGAGGGCATGATGAGAGCAGACTAGCAGCCTGTCGGAGAGATGTAATTCAGCCCCTTGTGGGCGTCCAAAATGGGCGCAAAACGAGCAAAAAACGGGCGCAAGGCTCTATATTACAGGGTTCTCCGACAGGCTGCTAGAGATTTCCCAAACCGAAAACAAGGAGGGTCTATTATGCGCAAGAAAGGCCTGAGTCTAAAAGGCGTCTTTCCAGCTTTGGTGACGCCTTTTGTGCGCAAGACGGAAGAGCTGGACGAGGCGGCGCTGCGCCAGCTCATCCGGCGCTGCCTGCCCCACGTGGACGGCGTCGTCGTCAGCGGCACCACGGGCGAATTTCCCTACCTGACGCGCGAGGAACAAAAGCGCATGGTCGAAATCGCCCGCGACGAGGTGGGTGAACAACTGGTCATCGCGGGCTGCGGCGCGTCGGGCACCAAATTGGCGCTGGCCCTGGCCGCCGACGCCAAACAAGCCGGCGCCGACGCCATTCTGGTCGTGACGCCTTTTTTCCTGCACCCATCGGACAAGGGCGTGTATCAACACTTTTACGACATCGCCACGACGGTAGACATTCCTCTCATCCTGTACAACATTCCCCAGGTGATGGATGCCTACCTGCCGCGCACGGTGGTCGAAGACCTGGCCGACCTGCCCAACGTGATCGGCCTGAAAGACTCGTCGGGCAACCTGACCTACACGATGGAAGTGCTCGAATACGCCGGCGACCGCATTGATTTACTCATCGGCCACGATGAGGTGGTCGTGTCGGCGCTGGCGGGCGGCGTGACCGGGATGATCTTGGCCAGCGCCCAGGTCTACCCCGAAGTGTGGCAAAACGTGCTGCGCCTGGTGGACGAGGGCCGGGTGGCCGAGGCGCGGGCCGAGCAGCGGCGCGTTCAAAAACTGTCGCGCATCTTTTGTCGGTATGGCGGCGGCGTGGCGGTCAAGGCGGCGCTGAACATGATGGGCGTGGAGGCCGGCGTGCCGCGCAGTCCGCTCAAGTCGGTGGGCGGCGCGCTCAGCCACGAAACCCGCGCCGAAATCCAGTTGGAACTGGAGCGCATCGGCAAGATTGACGCGCCCGACACGCCCTTTGACTATCCCGGCGAGCGGGACGCAAGCAGCCCCAACGGGCCGCTGGCGGAGCGCTTTGGCGACCTGGAAATCACCCCGGCCAGCATCGCCGCGCACAAGCTGCGCATCGGCAGCGGCGCGGCGGGCGAGGGATTGAACAAGGTGCAGATCGACCTGATTGCCGGGCGCAAAGACACTCCTCTGGGCGACGCCTACGCTTTACAGTTGACTTATCCGCTGCACGGGCGCGAGGCGCTCACCACTATTCTGGAGCCGGGGTTGACCGTGCGCCCCAGCACGCTCCTGCTGCCCGCGCTGGAGCAAAAGAACCTGCGCCAGGCCAACATGATCTACGGCCCCACCCAGTCGGCGCTGGCGCGGGCCATCGTGGACGGGCTGGAAAGTGGGCGCATCCCTGCCAGCACTCAAGAGGACGAGGTAATGATTGCGCTGGCGACAGTGCACCCCAAAGCTCTGGACCGCCACGCGCTGTACGAAAGCGTGCTCGACGCGGCGACGCAGGCCATCGCCCAGGCATTTGCAGGATAAAAACCACGGATGACACGGATTTCACAGAGTGAATTATCCGTGCTGAAATTACGGCATAGTGTATTTCGATAAAGCCAGACTGCCGCACTGTAATTTGCCGGTTTCTGCATCTTTGCCGACTAGCTTATATCTCGCAAGTAGTATGATTTGCGAAAGCCGGTCAGAATTGTCT
>DAOTXN010000124.1:0-14143 GCA_034435435.1 Anaerolineae bacterium
GACAATTCTGACCGGCTTTCGCAAATCATACTACTTGCGAGATATAAGCTAGTCGGCAAAGATGCAGAAACCGGCAAATTACAGTGCGGCAGTCTGGCTTTATCGAAATACACTATGCCGTAATTTCAGAATGAGCTCTTTTTGGGTCTGGTGCGCGAGCGCGCGCAGGTGCCCCGCTCGACCTTGCGCCAGGTCACCCTCTGTCATCTGTTGCGCCAGGCGGTCGTGGCCTCCTGCACGGCGCTTGAAACCTACTTGCCGGCGCTGCTGCACGCCAATCTACCGGTCATGATCCGTGCGCGCGGGCGGGACTTTGTGCCGGCCGGTGATCAAGCCCTACGAGACTATTTCTCCGATCTGCAATTCGGTCTCGACGAAACCCTGCGTCTATTGGGCGACGAACATGCCCCGGAATACATTTCGAACAAGATCCTGGGTCTGGCCAATTTCAAGTATCTCAGCTCGCGCAAAGGCATACACGTGGTGGGCGCTTTGCTGGGCATCGCCAGGCCCTGGGATGCCATCGCTGATCACCTAAACCGCGACAAAAAAGAGTTGATGAAAACGCTAGAGGACACCGTGCGGCGTCGCAATGACATCGTCCATCGCGCCGACCGGTCCCAGGATGACGCTGGCGGTGAGCCCCAAGTAATCACGTTCGCCTGGGCGCAACACGCCGTGGACACAATCAACCACATCTGCCTGGCGCTGGATGAGTTAGTGGCGGCGCGGGTGGCGGAGCTGCAGGCGATGATGGGATCATAGCGTCGAGGAACGGCTAAAAGATGGAAAAAGTCACTCAAGCGCTAATCGTTCAACTGCGCCGACAAGTCGAGACGCACGGCGTTCTCGTCTGGTACGACCCACCCCAGGCGTATCTTGAGCTTGCCCAATCGCTGATACGCGAGACAGTGGCAGGCGCAATCGTCCACCGTTACGAGCCGGAACGCGGCTTCGTCTGGCTGCGCCGGCAGATAGAGCCGTTGTGGCAAGCGGTCGATCCGCCCCGGCTGATCGTCTATGTGCCTATGAATCGAGACGAAACACAGGAGGCGTTGATTGAGTTCGAGGTCGCAGGCGTGGTGATGCAACCAGGCCAGCAGCCGCCCGAGCGCAACACGGCCCTGGCTACCGTTGCCCATCGGGCACTGGCGACCATCTTTCCACCAGCGGCGCTGGAAGACATCCTCCGGCAGGTCCAGGCCGGGCAGCTATCTCTATCAGAGCTGGATCAAGTCGCCGAAAAAGGTATCGAGGCTCAAACCGGCGCGGTCGCCCTGATCTTTGGCAGCGGAAACGCTTCCGAAGTCGCGATCCGTTTCTTAACCCATCCGACGCTGGACCAAGAAGTCGAGGCTAAAGGTGCTTTGGGAGGTTTGACAAAACTACAGACGGACGCGCTGGGCATATCCTTTCCGACCGATCAGGGACCCGCAGGCTTACGCGCACACCTGGCCCGACAAATCTTGGTGACGGAACTCAGGGAGGCTTTGGGAGAGAACGTGCCCCAAGCACTAAGTACCTTTCGGGTGGCCGATAAAAAAATCGCCCGCGAGACAGCCGTGCATCTGGCCCAGACCTGGCGCAACCGGCGTGACCTGGCCGAGAGCTATATGCATTGGGCCGGGCGAGTGCAGACCGAGATTGGGTTGGGTTCTCTGGAATTGGACCTGGAAGCTCTGGCGCGGACGGAAACTTTTCCAGGTGGGGAGATCCGCCTGCAAGAAGTGATGGAGAACGCGCTAACCACACGTGCTACCAGGCGCCTGGTGGAACTGGTCGAGGCGCGACTGAAGGGGTTCTGGTCGGCGCAAAAGCCGGAGATAAAAACCCGTTGGGAAGTGATCGCTGACGCCGGCCGGGTCCTGGTTGAAGCGGCGCGCGTGGAAAGTGCGATCAAGGCAAAAGAGTGGTCGGCCGAGGCGCTGTTGTCTGGCTATGCCGGCGACGATGAGCCGTGGTGTAACCTGGATACTGCCCAGCGTCACCTGGAGCGGGACTATAGCCGCTTTGACCTTGATCCGCAGGGTCACAGTTCGTTGATTCAGTTGGTGGCCAGGGCTCGCCAGCGTTATGCTATTGTGTCTAACGATCTGGCTGAGCGATTCAGTCAGGCGTATGTCGATGCCAAGTTCGAACTGCCTGGTGTGCCGCTTCAGGCAGATATCTACCAGGAAAAAGTGGCGCCAGCCACAAAGACCCAACGCGTGGCGTACATGCTCGTGGACGCACTGCGCTTCGAGATGGCTCGAGAGCTGGTTTCCATCCTGGAAACGGATTGGGTTATTGACCTGACCTTGGCGTTGGCCACACCGCCCACCATCACCGAGGTCGGCATGGCGGCGCTGATGCCTGGCGCCGAAAAAGGGCTGTCCCTTGCCGCCGGCGGTGACAACAAACTGGTGGTAGTCGTGGCCGGTCAAGCACTTCAGACGCGCCAGGATCGTCTGGACCTCCTTCAGGCGACGGTAGAGAATAACGTTGTTGTGACAAAGCTAGATCAACTGGCGCCATTGGCGGATATCCAGTTGCGAGAGGCGATCAAAACCGCTCGAATGGTCGTCGTCACAGCGACAGAAGAGATTGATGGTCTATGTGAGAATAACCCAGCGTTGGCGCGGCGTATGCTGGATGATGTACTTAGTCAACTCCGCCGAGGGATCAAAGCGCTGTTTAACCTCGGCGTAGAGACAGCGATTATCAGCGCCGACCACGGTTACCTGTTTGGGGAAAGACTTTCGACAGGGCAGGCGATCAATGCGCCAGGAGGGAAAACGGTGGCTCTCAAGCGCCGGGTTTGGATCGGCCAGGGAGGCGCCCAGTTGCCAGGCGTTTTACGCAAGCCGCTGTCGGCCTTTGGACTGGGTGGGGAGCTGGAGCTTGCCACGCCTCAGAACCTATCCTGCTTTAAAGTCAAAGGGGGCGGCACCGAGTATTTCCACGGTGGCTTGTCCCCCCAAGAATTAGTTATTCCTGTCTTGACGGTCCGACGCGGAGCGGTGTCGGCAGCAGCAGCCAGCGCAAAAGTTCAATGGACGCTTTCCCTGGGTAGCAAGACGATCTCAACCCGCTTTCTGTCGGTTACGGTAGAGGCTCGGGCTTTTGAGCTATTGCCCATTGAGCCGCAGCCGGTGCGCGTCGAGGTGCGGGCGGGAGAGCAACCGATCTCAGTGCCCGTTTCGGCCAGTTATGGTTTTCAAGAGGCCACCAAAGACGTGCAACTGGCTCCAGATCCGGATAAGCCCCAGACCCTGGCTCAAAATACCGTTACGCTGATGATTACTGAAACGCCCAAGGTGGACAAAGTTACAATCCATCTACTGGACGCAACGACCGGACTAAGTCTGGCCAGATTGGACAATGTACCGTTCGCGATTGCTTTATGAGAGGGTAGAGATGCCAGAACTGGATCGTAAAGCCAATGAGGTTTTTGCAGGAAAAGTGGTGCGCAAGGATTTGGTACGCCAGGTCAAAGTGGGCGCAAACGTTCCAACGTATGTCCTCGAGTATCTGTTGGGCAAGTATTGTGCCACCGATGACCCGGTGGCGATTGAGGCCGGTTTACGGATGGTGCACAACACCCTGGCCGACAACATCATTCGTCCAGACGAGGCGATGAAGGCGCAATCGCGGGTGAAGGAGCGGGGTCAGCAACGCTACATTGATAAAATCCTGGTGCGGCTGGAAGGCGCCAAATACTGGGCTGAAGTGGTCAATTTTGGCCACCGCTTCGCCCACATTCCCGACACTTTTGTGCGGCGCTACGAACGACTGCTGGAAGGGGGGGTATGGTCACAAGTGGACATCGAGTTTCGGGCTGACGAAGAGGTCGGCGGAAAAACCCGACCCTTTTTCATCACCGACCTCAAGCCAATCCAGATGGCAACCTTTAACCTGGACGACTATTGCAGCGGGCGAAGTAAACTGACGACCGATGAATGGCTCGATGTGCTGATTCGCTCAATGGGATTCGAGTCGTCGTACTTTGACCGGCGCTCGAAACTGATGATGTTGATGCGTCTGGTCCCGATGGTGCAACGCAATTATAACCTCGTCGAACTGGGGCCTAGAGGCACGGGCAAGTCCTTCGTCTATCGCGAGCTATCCCCTTACGCCATCTTGATTTCAGGCGGCAAGACCACCGTAGCCAATCTCTTTTACAACATGGCCTCGCGCCAGGTCGGTCTGGTCGGTCTGTGGGATGTTGTGGCATTTGACGAAGTGGCTGGCATCAAGTTCTCGGACAAGACCGCCATCCAGATCCTCAAAGACTATATGGAAAGCGGGAGCTTTAGCCGGGGCCGTGAAGAGATCGTCGCTGAAGCCTCGCTGGTCTTTGCCGGCAACATCAACCAGCCCGTGGATGTATTGGTGCGTACCAGCACTTTGTTTCAGCCGCTCCCAGAAGAGATGCAGGATATGGCACTAATTGACCGCTTTCACTTTTACCTGCCGGGCTGGGAAATGCCCAAGATGCGCAACGAGTTCTTGACCGATCACTATGGTTTTGTGGTAGATTATCTGTCGGAGGCGCTGCGCGAGCTACGCCGGTACAGCTTTACCGAGGCCTTTGATCGTTACTTTAGTCTGGGTAGCCACCTGAACACGCGGGATGCCAAAGCGGTGCGCCGCACCGTATCCGGGTTGGTCAAGCTGTTGCATCCGGCTGGCGATCCCGCCCGTGGGGAGGTGCAGGAGTACCTGGAGCTGGCGCTGGAAGGACGCCGGCGCGTCAAGGAGCAATTGAAAAAGATGGGAGCGTTTGAGTACTACCAGACCTCCTTTTCTTACTTGGACACTGAGACGATGCACGAGCACTTTGTGGGTGTGCCGGAAGAGGGCGGTCAGCGGCTCATTGGCCAGGATCCAATGCAACCGGGCAGCGTCTACACGGCAGCTCTCACCGATGGAGACAAGGTCGCCCTGCATCGCATCGAGATCAGCCGCATGACGGGCAGTGGCAAGTTGCGCATCACTGGCAACCCTGATCGGACAATGAAAGATTCGATCATCACGGCCTTTGATTATGTGCGTTCGCGCCAGAGACAACTCGGAATTGAGCGGGACATATCCAGTTATGACTTTCACGTTCAGATCGTGGACCTGATGGCATCCAAGGAAGGCAGCGAAGCTGGAGTGGCTTTTTTTGTGGCGCTGTATTCGCTATTGAAAGACAAGCCAGCGCTGCCCGGTTTGGTGATCCTGGGTGAGATGACGATCCAGGGCAACGTGGTACCGGTGCGTTCGTTAGTCGAGCCATTGCAGGTAGCGATGGACAACGGGGCCCGGCGCGTATTGGTGCCGCTGGGGAACAAGCGACAGTTCCTGGAGGTGCCGGCGGACGTGATCGAAAAAGTAGATCCGATCTTCTATGGCGACCCGCTAACGGCTGCACTGAAGGGATTGGGGATGAACTGAAACGTTCAATTTCACGGCGGCGGGACCAGGTCGCTCCACTCCCGATGGTGAATGGCCTCCAGGGCCTCCCCGCTCCAGCCCAACGCCTCGCTCAGGAACGCGCCCACGAGCATCACCTGGATACCGTGTTGCGCCAATGCGGCTCGTGTGTCCTCGGCGTGAAAGTCATTGTCGTTCGTCACCAGACAGTCCACGCCGGCCCGGATCGCCGCAAGTGCGAATGGTCTCGATTTCCGCCTGGACCTCTTCTTCCGTCAATCCTTCTTCGCTCGCCTCATTCGACTGAGGCTCACGAACGTCGCGCCCGGCCTGGCGGCCCAACTCGTAAAAGCGGCTCCAGGCCGCCAGACGTTGCAGCTTTTCGTACTCGGCCTTCGAAAGGATCACGACGGAGGGGATGTCATCCCGCTCTACGATAAAGCGCTTGCCGGCTATCGTGTTGCGGATAATCTCACCAAAGTGCGTGCGCGCCCAGGTGGCGGTGACCGTGCGCATTTCCGTCATCAGCTCTTCCCCCCTTCATTCACCAATCAGTAATTGATTAACGTTAATGTACACTGAACAGTGTACCGTCTCTGGTGCGCATTGTCAATCGGGTTGAATGAGGTGAGGAATGTACGACCGGGTCACCTCCCGCCGCCCGTGACCCAAGTCGGCCGCTACCCGGTCACAGGCCTCGGCGTCGCTCAACCCGCTCTCTCGCAGCCGCCGATAGCACACCTGCGCGAACGTCTTGCGGAAACCGTGGGTCCCGTAGCACGCCACATCCAGCCGCTCGCACGCCTCCCGCACCGCCCGGCGGGTCCGTTCGGCCAGCGACTGCCGTCCCTGGAACACAAACTCGTCTCGATGACCTTCGGCGCGGGTTTTCATCTCCTGCAGGAAATCCAGATGCGCGGCGTCCACCTTCACCTGGCGGGGTCGTCCGCCTTTGGTGCGCTTTTCCACCCGCAGCCAGCCCGTCTCGGCGTTGATGTCACAGCCGCGCAGATAGGCCGCCTCGCTGACCCGCAGCCCCGCCACGGTCTGCAACTTCACCACATCGGCGGGTTGCTTGTCCTGGGCGTCTTCGCGCAGCGCGGCCACGATTTGCTGCGCCACTTTGGGCGGATACGCGCGCTCGGGTCGGCGGTCGCTGTGCCAGCCGCCGTGCTCCGACAGCAGCGCCGGCGCGTCAGCCGGGCGCAGCCCTTTGGCCCGCAGCGCCAGGTCGAACTTGCCGATAGCAGCCACCACCCGCCCGATGTGGCCGCCCGACAGTTCCCGCTCGTGCAAGTGCTGCACATAGGCCTGGGCCATCACTGGAGTTATCGCCCCCACCTCTCGCAGGCCGTACTGGGCCTTGCACCATTTGGCGAAACTCACGACGCTGCGGGTGTAGCTCTGCATCGTGCCGATGCCGGTAATGTACTCGTCCGCCTGGCCGCGCGCCTTCAGGGCGTGCCGCGAGCGGCCCGGTGTGAAAATCGTTTTCATCGCTTCGGTGGTTTGATATTTGAGTGAGCCTTTGTGCCCCATCTTGCTCCCTTGTCAGTGACCAGACAGCGTCGACGAGGGGCTAAAGACCACCTTCCCCCCGTTTCCTGTATCCTGCCGGGCCAAAAAAAGATTGTTCTGTCAGATTTTGCCCCCGTTAAGACGCTTGCGCGCCCGTCGCACCCACTCGCCTGGTGACGAGTGCCACGACGCTCCGCCGCGCCCGGCCAGGTGGCGGGGGACAGCGGCGCTGCGATTGGAGGGGCCCGCCGGTTCAGGTCATCCCACAGCGGAACGTTGGTTCCAGTGCCGGATGAATTGAACGCAAACCGAGGGAACGCAGCCAACCCCCGGCCGGCGAATGCGAGGTCGCTCACAAGGTCCCCGTCTAAGGGGGCGAGGAGCCCACGCCTCCTGCAGATCATGCCCAAAGGACACGGCCCGCAGCCAACGTAGAAATGAGGAAGCTGACGAACAGCGCGCGGTCGCGGGGCAACTACGCCACTGTGACGATGAGTGTCAACGGCGCGCAGGCCATCGACGCAAGAACCGTCGGTGTGACGATTCATTCTTCACCTCCATTGTACCCGACGTGGCGACGGCCGACAATCCCACCTTGGTAACAGACCAGGCGGTCGCGATGGGCGTCGTTAGCGCAGCCACTCCACTTCGACAAGGCCCGGTATAGTGTGGTCCATCATTTGCCTCCCTCGTCCGTTTTCTATCACCCCCAGCGTTGATCCGTTCCGCCCAACTCGACCATCCCCCACAACTGCCCGGCGATGCGGCTGAGGATGGCCGCGCCGGTGTCACGCACGTGCTCGGGCTGGTTGGCCAGGGACCACAGAGCAGTCAATTCTTCCAGGCCGTGGTTGGCGGTGATGAGGGTCGGCTTTTCGCGCTCCTGGCGATAGTCCATCACCTCGTACAGCTTTTCCATCGCCCAGGGCGTGGCGTGACGCTTATCAATATCGTCAATGAGCAGCAGGTCGGCGGTCTGCATCGCGTTCCACAACTGCCGTTCCGACGGTCCGGCTTCGGCGACATCCTGGCTCCAGCTCTGCTGTACGGCCGAACAGTGCGCGGGCCACACGACCACCTGAGGCCGCCACAGGCGCTCGAAGGCGACCCGGCGCACGGCGGCCACGGCCAGGTGGGTCTTGCCGACACCGTAGGGGCCGTGCAAGTACAGCCAGTTCTGCCCCGCCTGGACGACCTCGGTCACGTATGCCTGGACGCTGGCCAGCGCCTGCCCTGACCACGGCGGGTTGCGTTGCGCATCCCAGGCCGAAAAGGTCATCCTGGCCCGCTTGCCGTGCTGCAGTCCGGCCTGGCGAACCAGCTCCTGTCCCAGCCGCTCGCGTTCGGCCTGTTGCTCACGGTGTTGCGCCTGCTCGGCATCCGCACAGGTGCACCGGCGGCGCTGGATATGGCGCGTTTGATCGAACAGGGTGACCTCGAACGGTGGCACCGGCCGGCCGCAGAATTCACACGTCCACGTCAGCGGCTGAGCCGTGAGCGCCCCGGTTGCGCAACCGTTCGAGTTTGCGCTGCATCTGCTCGCGGGTAACCCCAGGAAGAACTGCGTCACCAGGTCGCTTGTGTGCTGTGGATCCGTCGGACGGATGCCCAGTTCCTGACGGCGGCGTTCCAGGTCTTGCTGACCGCGTTGAATCTCGTCCATTTGTCCCTCCCTCCTGTTTCTTGAGTGCCGTCTCGACGGCAATGATCGCGTGACCCAGACTGATGCCCTTTTTGGCGGCCCAGCGGCCAGCCTCCAACAAGCGTTCGTTCCCATACCGCTGCTCCAACACCCGCACCGTATCCGCCTGGGTCGGATTGCGGAAGCGTGCGGCGTCAAACAGAGTCAGGAAAGCCTGCTGACCGGCGCTGAGGCAAGGTCCCCATCCAAGGGGGCGCTGATCCGGTCGCGGCTCGTCACGTTGGGGCGGTGAATCTGGCGAATCCGCAGATGCACGCGGTGGTGCGGGGGCGCGCGAGCGCGCCTCTTCTGCAACGTGCAAGGGTTGCAAATCAAGGGTTGCAATATTGGGCGACCCAGGTGGGGTTTCGTGGAGTACCTGACTGGGGTCACCGGAAACCCTATCTGGGTTTTCCGGAAAACCTGTATCCTGCTCTGCGCTCGGTTTATCCTCTACGTCGCTGAGGTCGGTGGAGTCAGCGACCAGCCACGGGGTGAGTGGCTCGTAGCCACGCGCGGGAGCCAGGGCGGCCATCCGTTCGGGCGGCACGCATCGGGGCGGATCGAGCACCGTGATCTCGGTGGTCCAGTGCATCAGACGTTTTTGGCCTGTGGGCCGGTGGATGCGCACAAAGCCGCATTGCTCCAGTTTGGCATTGATGTGGTCCAGCTTGTCGGTGCCGATGCGACAGGCGTTGGACAGATCGCGCATCCTCATCTGCTTGACGGCGCCCGCCCGTTCCAGGCAGCAGTACACCGCGTAGACCCCGATGACCTCCGCCCCCAGCAGGGGTAGCCACAGGTCATAAACGTAGTTGGGGATGCGCACCTCGCCGGGCTTGCGCTCTGTTGAGAAAGCGATGCCGCCCCCATCGTTGGTGTAGAGCTTTTGTCCCATCGCCTCTTTCCTTTCATACTCTCGCGTGTTTCCGACTCTCAGGCGAAACGGGTCTGGTCAGACCTGTTCCGCTCCAACCTGTGAAAACGGGTGGGCCCCGCTCCGGAGCCATATTTCTAATCATCGTCCAAGACGAGTCCCCCCAACTCATTCAATAACGCCTCCACCTCGTCGGTCTCTTCCGTCGCGGTATCCACGAGGTTCACTTGCGCTCCGAGTCTGGCCAACTGTGCTGCGACTGCCGATTCGACCACCTGGCGGATCTCGGCCAGGTCAACCGTCAATGACCCCGCTGACTCCTGGCTCGTCCCTTCGTCAATCCCGCGCAACAGCGCCTGCTTAACCGCCTGAGACTTGAGACCGTAGGGCTGGCCGTCGAATTGTTCCAGCCAGGTCAACAGCCTGTCATCTTGACCGTGGCGCAGTCGGACCCGAATCTCTGGTGCTTTTTTCTTTCTGCGTGCCATTTTGCTCCCGACAGATGCGGACAAGGGTGGACAAGTGTCCACACTTGTCCGCATCTCACTGCACCCCACCCGTCCGCGCCGCGTAACGAGCCAGGCCGACCGCGTTGGCCGTCACCGGTTCAGGCAGGATTACGCCACGCGGGTACTGTCGCAACAGGACCTCGCACAACATCTCGGCCCCGCCGCCGGTGAACAGCAGGTGGGCAAACTGCCGTCCCTGGCCCCAACGCCGTTCGATGAACGTCACCACGCCGGCCGCTGCTGTGTCCCGCGCCTGGGTCACCAGCTGGCGCAGGTTCACTTCGCCGTCAGCGGTGTACAGGCGGGGTAACTTGTCCTGCAGCAGCGCGTCGGCCTCGTGCAACGACAACCGGATGCCGTACTGCCCCTGCACCTGAGTGATGATCTGCTCCGCTGCCCGGCGCATCCCGGCCGTGTCGCCGCCCGTGAACCGGCCCACTACCTCACCCCCTTCCACGGCGAACAGGTCCAGGGTGTTGAAGCCGATGTCGCACACGGCGACCGGGGCCTTGAGCGCCTCTGCGCCGCGCAGCCACCGGCCCTGGTTGTCCAACCCCCAGGCGAAGAAAGCGCCGGCCGGTTGGGCCATCGCCCGCACGCCGGATACGGTCAGATGTACAGATGTGTCGTTGACGCTGAAATGATGCTGCCCGACCAGCCAGGCGCGCAGGCCGCGCAAGGTGTGCTTGGCCTGCTCTCGCTCGGCCATCACCTCGACCGGCAGGCCCACCATCAGGTCGGCCTGATGCTCACCCGCGCCCAACAGCCTGTAGATGGCGGTGTAGAACAGCGCCCGCAGTTCCGGCCCGTCGGTGAGCCGCAGAAAGTCCATCCGTTGCACCGGTCGAGCATATCGGTCCACGTTCTCGCCCACCAGGTAGGCCAGTCCGCTGTACACCACCCGGTCTGGGCGGGCCTGGCGGCGGCGACGCCCCAGGTCGCCAATGGAGAGCAAGCCCAGGTCCGTCTCGCCCACGCCGACGACCGAGGGCGCTACCGCCACCTGCATCTCGTCGGCGCTGGCCAGTGCGACTTTGGTGTTACCGAATCCCGGATCCACTCCAATGTGATGTGTCATCATGCCTCCTCTTTCGCTTTGTTGATCGATGTCATTCCGTTGTTTCGACCTGGCCGCCGACTGTCTTCCGGCGCCAGGGGCCGCAATACCAGGGGCAGCGCCCCCGCCAGGGCCGGGATGGCGTCGGCGGCCTGGACGTCTTTGGTTCGCTTGCCAATCTGCGCGATACCTCGGCTTCCTACACCGACGGCCCGGATCAGCACGTCGCCGGTCACCTGTTGCGGGTCGGCGGGTTTGGGTTCGCCCAACCGGTACACCTCGCCGGTTTCCAGGTTGTGGACCGCACCATCTCGAATCAGCGCCGGCCAGGTCAGCGTGCGCGCGTCCAGGCGCAGCGTAGTCGCGGCCAGCGCTGCTCGCTGTTCGGCGAACACGACCATGCCCCGGCTGGCCTGCCACCCGCGCAGGACCAACACCGCCAGGCCGAACAGGATCACCACAGCCAGAGAGATGCCGACGATCAGAAAAAAGACCTGCCTGGCGACATTGATGGCCTGGCGTGTGTCTTCCCAATCGGCCTGCGCGCGTTCCCGTTCCGCTGCGCGCTGCTCTGCTTCGTCCTCGGTCTGCTGATCGATCCGGCGGGCTTTGGCGCGGTCGATGGCCTCCGGATCGCCACAGGCTGTCAGCAGCAAGCTCGCCAGCAGGAGCATCCAGACGGTCTTGTGCATCGTTCCTCCTTCTGCCGGGTGACAGTGACACACACTCGCCAGAGATCCGG
The DNA here is from genome assembly GCA_034435435.1 of Anaerolineae bacterium. Lineage (GTDB taxonomy): Bacteria > Chloroflexota > Anaerolineae > S140-20 > S140-20 > DAOTXN01. The sequence goes on from DAOTXN010000124.1 coordinate 11,782, forward strand.
CCGATGACTGTCACCGGTCACTGTCACCCCGTCACGCTGTCCAGAATAGCCCGCACGCGCTCCACCGTCCGGGCGTTCTTGTAGCCGAAGACCTGTTCGGCGATCGCTGTGGGCGCCAAACCCTCCTGCGCCAATTCGCGCACCCGCTCGCTTTCCGCCCGGCAGGGCGACTCGGGCACGGGCCAGGCCGGCCCTCCGCCACCGAGCGCCTCCATCAATTCCTGGCGGCCGACGAACGGCCCTTGTAGCTCCACTTGCTCCTGGCCCACCAGTTGGGCCACCATGCGCCCCTTGTGCGTCAATTCGCTGGCCGCCTTGTCATCCAGCACGACCCGGCTAGAGGCCGGGCTGGTGCGGAAACACAGGCGGCTGGAAAAATTGTCTCGCACCTGCGTGTCGATGACGTTGTGCTTGGCGCTCTGTCCAGCCAACAGCACATACACCCCATACTGGCGGGCCGTTTGCACCGCCACCCGCAGCGGCTCGCCAACCCCCGACTGGTTGAGCAGATTGGTGCCTTCGTCCACCACCACCAACCACGGCGGCAGCCCGGCCCCCGTGGCCGCGTTGTATTCGGTCAGCTTGGATGCAATCGGCGCGTTCTGCTCAAAGAGTACCTTGCGCCGCCCGATCTCGTCGCTGACCGCCCCCAGCAGCGCCACGGCGTCTTGGGTGGTGCGGGCCACAGGGTAGGTCAGCTTGCCCCAGTCTCGCAACACGTTGAACTCGGAGCCGCTGGTGTCTACTGCCACGATCTCGATGGCCTCGCTGGCGCGCGCCACCTGCCACAGCAGCGCCCGCAGCCAGGTCGACTTGCCCCAGCCCGACGCGCCCACGGCCAGCGTGTGCATCAAGTCGTGCAGAGACTCGGACACCACATCCAGCCCGGTCTCGGTGGGCCGCACGCCAATGACCAGGTCGTGAATAGAAGGCGGTTTGTCGATGAACAGGTCGGTCAGCCGCACGACGTCGGGCCACGGCGGAGAGGCGAGCGGCGTCCCCTGGCACTGCCCGCCAGGGCAAGTGTGGGTGGCGGCCAACGCCTGAGTGACCGCGTTCCCGGCCAGTCCCTGCAAACCCAGGAGCAGTTTGTGTTGCTGGTTCAGGCGCTCCAGCAGCGGGTCGAAGAAGCGGTTGAGCTCCTGGGTGAACACGGCCCGACTGTCCAGGTCCCGGTACACTTTGCCGTCGTACACGATCCCGGCCCGCCCGTGTTCGTCCGGATAGAGCACCCGAATCCGGTTGAGCGCCAGCGCCTGCTGCCGCTCCAGGTAGCTCAAGCGGTCGGCGCGAAACTGCCGATAGCGAGTGTATGTGCGGTCATACAGATTCTGGGCGGCGTAGGTGGCTCCCCACAGCGCCACACTCAACCCGGCGACGTTCAGGATCAGTTCGAGGTTCATCTCGGCCCCTCCTTTCCAGCGTGGTGCGATGCTTGACCAGCAAGGTTCAGACCAGACACCTGACTCGCGCCAACCCGTCATACGGCTTGATCGCGGCGCTCTGCAGCATACCGGAGCGGGTCATCGGTCAGACCCAGCAGATACTCCACGGTCGTGCCCAGCGCCAGAGCGACGCGGGCCAGGGTAATGGCGGCGACGTTGGGGCGCTTGTTACCCTCCAGCCGCCAAACGTGGCGCGTGGTCAGGTCGGCGCGGCGGGCCAGGCGGTCGGCCGAGAGGCCGCGTTGTTTGCGCAGCGCCCGCAGGCGCTGCCCGTCGAATTGGGGGGGCTTGGTTGGATGGATCATTTCGAACTCCTTTTCTCAAATCTGTGTCCCGACTCCCAGGCCGGGTAAACGAAAACAACGGTTAGCCGACGGCCCTGATTTGGTGTTCAGGGTATCAGCTAACCGCTGCGCGGACCTGATCCGGCCCAAAAACAAAACAGCGGTTAGCTGATACCCCTTGGGTATTTGCTAACCGCTGCGTTTCAAGCTATAATGATCCCGTCCCGCGTAAGAGCGGAAGGTGGGTGGGGCTACTGGCCCTCTTTGATCTCAGGGGGGAGCAGACGGATATTGTCTGACCGCGTGCGCGGCCCGTCGCTCCCGCTGCTGGTCATTTTGCACTGACAGGACTTGAAGACCGGGTGCGAGACCACAGACAGGGCCATCCCACGGGTTGCCAGCCACGCAGGGGATGGCTTTGTTTTTTTCCTCAAATGCCTGGGGTCTCGGGATTCAACTGTTAACGTGCCCCCAAAACCGCTCCCTATCTTACCGCAATTATTCTGAAATTACGGTATAGTGAGTTGCTTCCACTCCAGAAAACGCCATAATCGTTGTTCAAGCCAAATCGCGATTGTCGTGATGCAGAATACTCCAACGTAGTCAAGATGAGACGACAACTTGCACAGGGGA
>DAOTXN010000125.1:0-3991 GCA_034435435.1 Anaerolineae bacterium
ATCAGTAGCACGATTGGCCGGGGGGTACGCGTTGCGGTAGAATACATTGAACTGGCGCGCCAGTATCATCCGGAGTTATTCGAAGGCGAAAAGTAGGAAAGCTGGGGTACTGTGACAGGTGTCACAACTGAGAATCACACAATGCGCGACCGAGTAATAGACACAACAAACCATCGCACTGCTAAACAGCACTGCGTTCTTGACGGCAGCCAGTGGTCCAGCGGACCGCGGCTAGGCCATGAAGAAACTGAGCGTATGCGCCAAGATGCAGGTGGCGATGCGCACCACGTGACCGGCCAAGCTGCGTCCGCGTGGGCGTCCAACGTTGAAGGTCGTGGTCAAGACGCTAAAGACGGTTTCGACACGGTGGCGGACGCGGCCCATGGCGCGGCGAGCGGCGTCCGGCCATTGCTGCTTCTGGTTCTGCTTGCGCAAGGGCAAGAGCAGGATGCGCCGTTTGCGCCACAGGCGCTTTTCCCGTTCTGCGTCGTTGTAGATCTTGTCGCCGATGAGGGTCAAGTCGCGGCAATTCAGAACCAGCGCATCCAGCACCTGCGGGTCGGGTACCGAGGCCGGCGCCAGCAACCACTCATCAATCAACTGGTCGGCCGTGACCGTCAGGTGCAAACGCAAGCCAAAGACCTTGCCCTTCTTGCTCGTCACCACGCCGAAGTACTGGCTGCCGACCACGCTTCGGCAGCGTGCGCCGCGCGGGTAGGTCATCAGCGTGATGGGTGCGCTATCCACCAAGCGCACCGGATCGCTGCGATCCAACTGCTGATCCCGCAAATCGCGCCGGATGGCCTCGATGACGGCGATCAATTCCCGGCGGCGCACGTTGAAGCGGTCCAGATCCAGCAAGCTGGGGAACATATCCCGCAAGTATTGCGAGACAAAGGCGTAGCCCACTTCCTCGTGACCTTGAAAAAAGGTCTCAAGGATCAAGCCAACTGTGATGACCTCGCTGTCCGAGAAGGTGGGCTCGGGGCCAGTGGCCCGCAGCGCTCGTCCGCGCTTGGCGATCAATCGCTGATAGGCGTCGTCCACCAGCACAAACCAGGTCGTGACGGTGTCCGCCCAGGGCTGTTGCGTGATATAATCGGTCAAGCCATTCATGGGAGTTCTCCTTTCAAGCGTGTGATGCTTAAGGATGCTCCCAGAATGGCCTTTTTGTCAAGGTGCTATTGGGTCCGTTCGGCGAACCCATAGATAGAGTATGAATGCACTAGCGATCCCTCCACTCATCATGGCCAGTGTCACCTTTTACGTCGGCTTTTTTCACCTGCTCATCTACCCGCGGCAACGGCTGGAGCGGCAACATCTGACGCTCGCGCTGACGTGCGCGATGATGGGCCTGTACGACGTGTTCTCCGCCGGCCTGTACAACGCCACCACAGCAGCCCAAGGCGTTCACTGGCAGCGGGCACAGGTAGCCGCCCTCGCATTGCTCAGCATCACCTTCCCCTGGTTCGTGGTGGACTATTTTGCCCGCATATCACCTCTCTCGTCCCGGACCAAGAAGTGGATCGGCGCTTTCTCAGTGTACTTTGCCCTGGCCGCCGTTGTGGGGATGCTGGACCACAGTGGACTGGTTCGACCGCTGGATCGGCCGGCGGTGAAAGAAATTCAACTCTTGTGGGGTGATCAGATCGTCTACTATGAAATGGAACCCGGCCCCCTCACTAACCTACAGAGTATGATGGGGTTGATACTTTTTATCTATATCCTTTGGCTCAGTGTGGGCATTCACCAAAAAGGACATCCAGAGGCTCGGCCATTATTGGGCGCGCTGATCCTTTTCTTCGTGGCCGTGCTCAACGATACAGCCGTAGCCATGGGCTTGTACCCGTTTGTGTACGTGATGGAATACGCCTACATGGGCATGGTACTGCTGATGACCCACGCATTGACCGGCGCGGTGGTCGAAGCCGCCGTGATCAAAGAGACTCTGCGCGAACGTGAAGAACAATACCGGACCTTGTTTGAATCCTCACCCGAGCCCATTACACTCGTGGGGCTGAACGGCGCGATCTTGGACTGCAACGACGCCACCGCGAAGTTGGCAGGGTTTCCTCGATCGGAAATCGTAGGCAAACCCTTCACTCAATTGGGCATTCTGACCGAAGGCGATGCGGCAAAATACCTGGAACTGTTTACACAGATCATCAATAAAGAAAAAATCACCCCGGTGGAACTGGAAATCGTCCGCTCAGACGAAGAGAGGCGCCGACTAGAGGCCTTCACAGCCCCACTCGAGAAGGACGGCGTCTTGCACGCCATTCAAGTCATCACCCGCGATGTGACGGAGCGGGTGCGAGCTGAAGCGGCGTTGCGAGTCTCTGAAGAGCAACACCGCCAGGTAGTACAGAACGCCAACGAAGCCATCGTCGTGACGCAAGATGGGATGTTAAAATTATTCAACGCCAAAGCGTTAGAGATAACAGGCTATTCGCGTGAAGAATTGACCACTATCCCCTTTGTCGAGCTGGTGCACCCAGATGATCGAGAGATGGTGATCAGACGTCATCTCACAAGACTGCGAGGGGAACAAGTCGCCAACACCTACAACTTTAGAATCATTGACAAAGCGGGTAACACCAAGTGGGTTGAGATCAATGTGGTTTTAATGAACTGGGGAGGCAGGCCAGCCACGCTCAACTTTATCAGCGACATCACCGAGCGCAAACGAGCGGAGGAGAAGATCCTGCGCCTGCAGCACCTACTGCAAAATATTACCGACTCAATGCCCTCGGCTCTCATCGCGCTGGACCTCGAAGGGCGCGTGCTCACCTGGAATCCCACCGCCCAAACCCTCACCGGTCAGACAGCAGGCCAGGTGCAGGGCCAACCGCTGTGGCAGGTCTGCCCCGAACTGACCCGCTATCAAGACCTGTTCGATCAAGTCGTGCGAGAAGGTCAAGTGACCCAACGCCACCGAGAGCAACTGACAACTGAAAGCAGCACCGTCTATCACGACGTGAGCATCTTTCCTTTGCAGGCCAATGATATCGAGGGGGTCGTGTTGCGCATCGATGACGTCACGCGACGCGTGCAATTGGAAGAGATGATGCTTCAGTCGGCCAAGATGGCCTCTCTCGGCGGGCTGGCGGCGGGGGTGGCGCACGAGATCAACAATCCCCTGGGCGCAGTCATGCAGAGCGCCCAGGTGCTCCGACTGGCCCTCGACACTCAGCGCCCCCACACACGAGAGCGACTGGAACATTTGGGCATCGATCCAGATCGATTGGAAATCTATTTGCACGAGCGCAAGGTGGTTGACTACCTGGAAGGCATTCGCACCACTGGCGCCCGCGCTGCCAAGATCGTCACCGACCTACTTGGTTTTTCGCGCAAGACCACTTCCCACGCTGCCCCTCACGACATGAACGCTCTGGTGGAGCAAACCCTCGAGCTGGCTGCCATCGATTATGACCTGAAGAAAAAGTACGATTTTAGGGACATCCAAATCGTGCGCGAGCTGGCCCCACACCTGCCCCCTCTGATCTGCGACAGCCAGCAGATTCAGCAGGTGCTGCTCAATCTGGTGCGCAATGCTGCCCAGGCAATGGCGGGGAAGACAGGACGTGCAGATACAGATAGTGCGTATCGGCCTCGCTTGACGTTGCGGACACGACACCAGGACGAATGGATACGTCTCGAAATAGAGGACAATGGGTCAGGAATACCAGACTATATTCGGGGCCGGCTGTTCGAGCCATTCTTTACCGCGAAACAAGTCGGCGAAGGGACAGGGTTGGGATTGTGGTTATGTTGGTCCATCGTGGTGGAACGACACAAAGGAAGGATTTGGGCTGAACCTGGCGCGGAGGGTGGGGCGCGCTTTGTGGTCGAATTGCCCTTTCTGAAATTACGGCATAGTGTATTTCGATAAAGCCAGACTGCCGCACTGTAATTTGCCGGTTTCTGCATCTTTGCCGACTAGCTTATATCTCGCAAGTAGTATGATTTGCGAAAGCCGGTCAGAATTGTC
>DAOTXN010000126.1:0-29834 GCA_034435435.1 Anaerolineae bacterium
TGGTTCCCAGTCAAAAGCGGAGCGGACGCCCCGATTGATCGGGGTTTTCCCGGCTGAAGCCGGGCTTCCAGCCCCGTTTTGTGCTGAGAACCATTGAGGAGTGCTCACCCTTCAACTCATTTGAAACACACCCATTTTAGTCTTTAAGATGGATTATACAGAATTAACCCGGCAAATCAAGCGTTGGCGCTTAAGGAAACCCACACCCGTAAAGATCTGAACTTGCGCATCCTATTTCTGTAGGCGGTGTTATGAATGGAGAAATCAGCCTATGCATGCGACTGCCAAGGGCTTATGGAGGGAAAAAAACCGTGAACGATCGTGTCGTCATTACCGGTATGGGCGCCATCACTCCTCTGGGCAACGACGTACCCACAACCTGGGCCGCGCTCGTCGCCGGCAAGTCGGGCGTTGGCCTCGTGACTCAATTCGATGCCAGCGAATTTCCCGCCCGCATCGCCGGAGAAGTCAAAGAGTTCGACGCCGATGCAACCTTTGGTCGGCGCGAAGCGCGCCGTATGGACCGCTACACCCAATTCGCGTTGGTCGCCGCCGACCAGGCCATAAAAGACGCTGGCCTGTCCATCACCGCCAACAACGCTCCCCGCGTTGGGGTGGTCATCGGCAGCGGCGTGGGAGGCATCACCTCACTGCTGGAGCAGGCCGAGGTATTGCGCACGCGCGGCCTGCGCCGGGTTAGCCCGTTTTTGATTCCGATGATGTTACAAGACACCGCGCCGGGCCAGGTCGCCATCAACTTTGGCTTAAAAGGCCCCAACTTTGCGGTCATTTCAGCCTGCGCGACCGGAGCCAGCGCCATCGGCGAGGCCGCCGAGGTCATCCGGCGCGGCTCGGCCGACGTGATGCTGGCCGGGGGAGCCGAAGCAGGCATCGTGCCGATTGCTTTTGCGGGCTTTTGCATCATGCAGGCCGTCTCAACGCGCAACGACGAGCCACAACGGGCCTGCCGTCCCTTCGACGCGACCCGCGACGGCTTTGTGATCGCCGAAGGGGGGGGCGTGGTGGTGCTGGAGCGCGAGACCCACGCCCGCGCCCGCGGCGCGCGCATCTACGCCGAGGTCGCGGGATATGGCGCGACCGCCGACGCCTATCACATCACCGCGCCCGACGAGACGGGCGACGGCGCCGCGCGGGCCATGCAGATCGCGTTGGACACGGCCGGGCTGGCCCCGGAGCAAATCGGCTATCTGAACGCCCACGGCACCAGCACCCCCCTCAACGACAAAGGCGAGACCCTGGCTATCAAAAAAGTCTTTGGCGACCATGCCTACCACTTGCCGATCAGCTCCACCAAGTCAATGACCGGCCATCTGTTGGGTGGGGCGGGGGCGGTGGAGGCCATTTTTAGCGCGTTGGCGCTTAACGAGGGCCTTGTGCCACCCACCATTAACTATGAGCACCCGGATCCTGTGTGCGACCTGGACTATGTGCCCAACGAAGCGCGCCACGTTTCGGTGGAGGCTGTGATGTCCAACTCGTTCGGTTTTGGCGGTCACAACGCCTGTCTGATTTTCCGGCGGGTAAACGGAGCGTAGGAGCGCCGTTCACTTGCGCCCCTACAAGGGAGGGTATTATGGCACGCAATGGCCGCTACGCCCACATCGTGGGTTGGGGAATGTATGCCCCAGCGCACCGACGCACCAACGACGAGATCGCCGCGATGGTCGAGACCTCGGACGAGTGGATCACGAGCCGCACCGGGATCAAAGAACGGCGCATCGCTGCTCCACACGAAAGCACAGCGACGCTGGCCATACGGGCCGCCGAAGCCGCGCTGACGGTGGCGAATCTACCGCCCGAACAGATTGATATGATCATCGTGGCCTCGGCTACGCCGGAGCACCTGTTCCCGGCGACGGCCTGCATCGTCCAAGACGCGCTGGGCGCCGAACGGGCCGGCGCTTTTGACTTGAGCGCCGCCTGCTCGGGCTTTATCTACGGCCTCAGCCTGGCCGCCCAGGCCATTCAAACCAGCGCCATCGAAACGGCGTTGATCATCGGCTCGGAAACCTTGTCGCGCTTTGTAGATTGGAAGGACCGTGAGACGTGCATTTTGTTCGGCGACGGCGCTGGGGCGGTCGTGCTTGCCGCCCGCAATGAGCGCGGCGGGGTACTCTCTTGCACGATGCGCGCCGACGGTTCGGGCGCCGAATTACTTACCCTACCAGCCGGAGGCAGTCGCTATCCGGCTACCCTTGAGACGCTGGCCAACAACCAACACACTATCAAGATGAATGGCCGGGAAGTCTTTCGCTTTGCCACCACAGTGATGGCCGACGCTACCCGGGTCGTCCTGGACAAAGCCGGGTTGACGCTGGATGACGTGGCGCTGCTCATCCCGCATCAAGCCAACGACCGCATCATCCAGACCGCGGCCCGGCGGCTCAAATTCCCCGAAGACCGCGTCTTTATCAACCTGGACCGTTACGGTAACACCAGCAGCGCCTCCATTCCCATCGCGCTGTGCGAAGCCATCGCCGAGGGGCGCGTGCAGGCCGGCGACAAGCTGGTGTTGGTCGGTTTTGGCGCGGGACTGACGTGGGCAGCGGCGGCGGTGGAATGGGCCGCGCCCTGGCCGATCGCCCCCTTAACGCGCCGGCAACGCCTGACGCGCCGCACCCGCCGCGGTCTGGCGCGGGTGCGCTCCTTGTGGCGGCGGCTGGGGCGGCGCTTTTGGGGCGCATGGCGCTGGCTGCAGGGCAAAAGCGAAGAACTGGACACCGAAAGACGCAAATGAGCGCAGATTTGCCTTGTGGCTATCTGCGCTCACTCGTCCTGGTCTTCAGGTTCGAGCTGATTAGGCCTTTTTCTGCGCTGCGATAAACTCGTCCACTTTTTCCGAGAGCGCCTGCACCTGCCGCTCAAGAGCCTTGAGCGTGGTCTGCGTCATCTCGAGTTGGGCCGACAACGCGGTGTGCACGGCCTTGGCGAACTGATCCTGCAATTGCTGCGAGCCTTCCAGCGTCTTGTCCACGGCCTGGCCCACCCGCTCGTGCGCGGTTTTGGACTCTTCGACGGCCCGGTCCACGGCCTTGGCAATTTGCTCTTGCAGCACCTTGGAGCCTTCCATCGCCTTTTCCATGGACTTGAACATCAGCTCCATATTGCCGCTGACGAACCGCTCCCACATTTCCAGGTTCTTGTCAAACAAAGTCTTTTCCTCAGTCATTTGATTTGCCTCCCTTTTTCTCTTTACTTTTTTCCAGCGCTTCCACACGCGCCGTCAATCCCGTGATCTGTTCACTCAGTTGATCCAGGCGGGCCAGGATCGCGCCTTGCTCCGCGCCGGCCATGCCCCAAGCCTTCAACGTGTTGCCCACGGCCTGATCCACCTGGCTACGAAAAGCCGCCGATTGTTGCATCATCTGTTCAGCCGCCTGACTCCACACCTCGGCCATACGCGGCCCCCAGTCGCCCCACAATTTCGTCATTTCTCTGCCCAGGTCGCCAAAAGGGTTGTGCTCGCTCATCTGTCCTTCGTCCTTCAAGCTCTCTACGGTTTGCTCCACCACGCGCCCCTGCATAAACTGGACGGCCTGGGCAAAAGTGGCGAAATTCTGCTCCGCGCCGCTCTGCACGTGTTGGATCAACCCGCGCCAGCGGGCGCTCTGATCCTCGCTCATTTCGCGCACAAAGCGCACTACAAAAGAAGTCGTCTCGTGGGACATCGTTACATCCTCGTTCCATCAGAACGCCTTCAATATAACACAAGCGAGTTACGGGAGAGTTACGGGGGAAGAATGATTTGCCGGTAGAGGCGTTGAGTTTCGGGCATGGGGTCCAGACCCAGCTCGTCGCACAGGGCGCGCAGACAACGCTGATAGGCGCGGACTGCCAGTGGACGATTACCTCGCCGTTGATGAGCCAGCATGAGCACGCGATAGGCCTCTTCCCAGCAGGCGTCGCGGGCCAGGACCGCCTCGGCCAAAGTGATGGCCTCTTGGTCTTGTCCTCCCTGCAACACCAGCTTGGCCAGCCGGCTGGCGCTCGAAAGGTACAGCGTCAGCAGGCGCTCGCGCTCGGCGCTGGCCCAGTCTTCGTAAAGCGCGTCGGGTAGATAATCGCCCTGGTAGAGGGCCACGGCGGCGCGGTAGCCCTCCATAGCCCGCTCGGGATGGCCGGATTCGTCCCTTGCAGCGCCGTTGACCTTCTCGGCGAAGGCTTCAGCGTCCACGCTCCACCCAAAAGGCGCCAGTCCATAGGCCGTCCCTTGCCGCTGGACAAACTGCGACTCGGCCCGGGGCCGACGACCAGGCTCCAACGCCGTCAACAGCGCGTTGAGAGCCACTTTGAAATCGCGGTCGGCGCGCTCGCCGTCCAGGTCAGGCCACAGGTCAAAGGTGATACGTTCTTTGGATGTCAGCGCCCGACGGCGCGTGACCAAGTACTGCAAGAGCGCGCGGGCTTTTTCGCGGCCCCAATCGGCGATTTCGACGCCATCGGCCCGCCACACGCGAAACTGGCCCAGGGTTTGGACAGCAAATCCAGGGTTTTGATTCATCGCGAACGCATTTTACACCAAGCTGCGCTTCAGCGAAAGACTCTGCGCCGCGCCAGTCGTCACATTTGCTCCAGCCATACCGCAATGGTACAATACAGGCGCAATGTACCACGAACAACTGGCTATCCGCACCAAACTCATCCCCCCGCGCCCGCGCCGCCGCACGCTGCACCGGCCCCGCCTGACCGCCCGCCTGGCCGAGGCGCTGGACTATCGCCTGACGCTGGTGCACGCCGGGGCCGGCTATGGCAAAAGCACCGCGCTGGCGGCGCTGGCGGATCTGAATGTTCCCCTGGCCTGGTACAGCGTCGCCGACGAAGACCAGGACCCGCTCGTTTTTACCGCGCACCTGATCTATGCTTTCCAACACACGCTGGCCGGATTGCCGCAGGCGCCGCTGTTCGCGCTGGAGCGCCAGAGCGACCAACGCGACCCCGGCGCCTGGAACGCCGTCATGGATGCGCTGATCAACGCGCTGAGCGAGGCGCTGCCAGGCCCCACGCTGCTCGTCCTCGACGACTACCACTGGGTGAGCGACGTCCCCACTATCGCGGCTATCGTGGACCGCCTGGTGAGCTATGCTCCGGGCGATTTACACGTCATCCTGTCCGGGCGTCATGTCCCGGCCCTGCCGGGCCTCGTCGTGTGGCGCGCGCGGGGCGAATTGCTGGAAATTGACCACCGCGACCTGGCCTTCACCGCCGACGAAGCCCGTACACTCTATCACAGCCATCGCCTGAGCTCCACCGCTATCGAATCTCTGATTCAGGAGACCGAAGGCTGGGCCATCGCGCTACAGCTCATCGAACAACGCCTGCACGCCGGCGCTGCGCCAGACTTGCTCGCGGCCCACCTCTCACCGGGCGACCTTTTCGCTTTCCTGGCCCAGGAAGTCCTGCAGCAACAACCCGCAGACCTTCAGGCCTTCATGCTCGATACCTCCGTTCTGCGCCAGATGACCCCCGCCGCATGTAACGCGCTGTGTCCGGGCCAGGACAGCATCGCCTACCTGGCCCATCTGCACGAGCGCGACCTGTTCGTGATTGACCTGGGTGATGAGAGCAGCCGCTATCACCGTCTATTCCACGACTTTCTGCGCGGGCGACTGGCGCCAGAGCGCGCCGCCGGGCTACACCAGCGCGCTGCGGAGCATTTTCGCTTGGCGGGCGACGAGGAAGCCACGATTTACCATTTCCTGGCCGCGGCCGCCCACCTGGAGGCCGCCACGGTGATAGAGGAAACCGGCGAAAAGATGGTCCGCCAGGGCCGGCTGGATACGCTGGCCGGATGGATCGGACAATTGCCGCCAGACGTACTTGATGCGCACCCGGCTCTACTGACCTACCTGGGCGACATTGCCCGCCTGCACAGCCGTTTCGATGAGGCCCTGGGCTGGTACGCCCAGGCCGAGGCGCGCTGGCGCACTATCAGCGACCGGGCGGGCGCCAGCCGGGCCTTACAACGGCAAGCCCTGGTCTACCTGGACACCGTGCGCCCGGCCCGCGCCGAAAACCTGCTCAAAGAGGCATTGCGTCTGAGCGAGGGTCAACAAGACCGCCACGACCGCGCCCGCATGCTGGAGCTATTGGCCGAAAACCAGCTCAATCTGGGCCACCCTGAAGAGGCCCAGCGATTGCGGGCCGAAGCTCGCCAACTGCGCCAAGAAGGCCCCAGCGAAGACCAATTGAGCGTGCGCGTGCTCATCCGCACCGGTCAACTGGACCGCGCCCGCACCCTCCTCGAACAACAAGCCGCCTCCCAATTTTCCAATTTCCTAGTCTACCAATCTACTCACTCGCCCCCCTCCCGTTCCCACCACTCTCACCGCGAAACCCCTTTGTTACTGGCGCTGGTCTACGCCTTTCAGGGGCAGGCCGAGGCGGCCTTCCAGACCGCTCAGGCCGGCATCGCCATCGGACAGCGCCTAGAGTCGCCGTTTGTCACCGCCGTCGGCTACATGCGACTGGGGCACGCCTGGCTCATCCGCACCGAAGCAGACGCGCACCTGCGGGCCATCGAGTGCTACCGCCAGGCCATCGCGCTGGGCGAAGCGATGGCGGTGCAACGCACCCGCGTCGAAGCCCAATGGGGCTTGTGTCGCGCCTACGGTTTTCACGGCGACCTCGCCGCGGCCGAAGAAGCCGCCGCCCTAGGCGTGCATATCGGAAGGCAGGCCGGGGACCCCTGGGTAGTAGCCCTGGTTGAGCTGACCCTGGGAGCCAGTTATGTCTTGTCCGGGCGCTACGCCGAGGCGGCTGACATCCTAATCCGCGTCGTTGGCGCGTTTCGCGACTGCTCAGACACTTTTGGACGCGCCGCCGCTCGCCTGTGGTTGGCGCTGGCCTACCTACGGTTGGGACAGGAGGAGCGCGCGCTGGAGAGCGCCGACGAACTGTTCCACCTCACAGAAATCCACGGCTACCAGCACCTCTTTGCGCAGCGGGCGCTGCTTGGCCCCCCCGACAACCGCATCTTGGTCCCCTTGCTGTTGCAGGCCCGCCGCCATCGCCGCCATGCCAGCACCGTCGAGCAATTGCTGAATCAGATGGGACTGTCTCATATCGAATTTCACCCCGGCTACCGCTTGCGGGTGCAGACCCTAGGGCCTTTCCGCGTGTGGCGGGGCATGCACGAAGTGGATGCCCGCGAGTGGCGGCGCTCCAAAGCCCTGCAACTCTTTCAACTACTCCTCACCCACCGCGGGCGGATGCTGCAGCGCGAAGAAATCGTAGATACCCTGTGGCCCGAGCTAGAGCCGGACGCGGTCCAGCGTAATTTCAAAGTCGCCCTGAACGCGGTCAACAAGGCCCTGGAACCCGACCGGCCAGCAGGTGAAGAGCCGGCCTACATCGCCCGGCATGGCAGCACGTATGGTCTGCGCCCTGGGGCTGACCTGTGGCTCGACGCTCACGAGTTCCAGCAATTCATTGAAACAGGCGACCAACAGCGCGACCCCGCTCTGGCCGCCGGCGCTTATCAGCGCGCTTTGGAACTTTATCAAGGCGAGTATCTACAAGATGCGCTTTACGAGGACTGGGCCAGCGAGGAGCGGGAGCGGCTGCTGGCGCTATATCTGCGCACGGCCGAAAAGCTGGCCGCCGTGCAGTTGGAGCAAGGGCGCTACGACGACGCCATCAACTTGTGCCGGCGCATCCTGGCCCGCGACGACTGCTGGGAACGGGCCTATCGGCTGATGATGGTGGCATACACCCGCCAGGGCAACCGGCCCCACGCCTTGCGAGTCTATCAGACCTGCGAAGAGACCTTGCGGCGCGAGCTTGAGATTGAGCCAGGTCTTGCGACTCGTCACCTGCACGCGCACATCGCCGACAACAAGGCCTTCGATCATCTGACCATCTAGTCGCCGGCTGACTCCTGACCGCTGACGGCTACTTGTAACCGATTGGTAACGTGCGTGTGCTACACTGGTTTGTACACGTGCATGATTCACCGTTCTCGCACACCTCAATTCCACCACAAATCACCTTTTGGGAGCGGATTATGCCCCCACAAACCAACGTAGCTTCTTTTATCCTGCGCTTTATGCAAGAGACGACCGACGCCGTCGCCAACACATCCCCATCCGATTGGCGCGGCGTCATCAAACACGTCCAGACCAACGATGAGCAGCATTTTACCCGCATAGCGGACGCGCTCGCTTTTATCGCCCGTTACGTCTGTCTGGAGGAATTTGACGAAGGACGAAGGACGAAGGACGAATGACGTTTCACATTTCACGCACAAGGAGTTAAATCATGACCGACGCTCGAACCCCCGTTATCGTCAGCGCCGCCCGCACCGCTATCGGAAGCTTCGGCGGCGCGTTGTCTCAAATCCCCGCGCCGGAGCTGGGCGCAGTCGCCATCCGCGCCGCCGTCGAGCGGGCCGACATCCACCCGGCCAGCATCGACGAGGTGTTTATGGGCTGCGTCGTGCCCGCCGGGCTAGGTCAGGCCCCGGCGCGACAAGCGGCCATCAAAGCCGGGCTGCCGCACAGCGTCGGCGCGGTCACGCTGAACAAGGTGTGCGGCTCTGGCCTCAAGACGGTGATGATGGCCGCCGGACTGATCAAAGCCGGCGACGGCGAGATTTACGTGGCCGGGGGGATGGAAAATATGAACATGGCCCCCTATTTGCTGCTACAAGGGCGCACCGGCTACCGGCTGGGGCACGGCCAACTGCTGGACGCGGTGGTGCACGATGGTCTGTGGTGCCCGTTCGAGGACCAGCACATGGGGGAGGCCGCCGAATGGATCGCCCGCTCCTGCAACGTCAGCCGCGAAGCGCAAGACCAGTTCGCGCTAGAGAGCCATCAAAAGGCGGTTGCGGCCATCCAGGCCGGGCGCTTCAAGGCAGAGATCGCGCCGGTCGAGATTCCACAGCGCAAAGGGGACCCCGTCATCTTTGACACCGACGAGAACCCGCGCCAGGATTCATCGTTGGAAAAACTGAGCAAGCTGCGCCCGGTCTTTCAAAAGAACGGCACGGTCACGGCGGGCAACGCTTCGTCCATCACCGACGGCGCGGCGGCGGTGGTCGTGATGAGCCAGGCCAAAGCGGACGAGCTGGGTATCCGGCCGCTGGCCCGCATCACCGGCTACGCCTACGGCGCGGTCGCACCGTTGGAGATTTTCACCGCGCCGGTGTTCGCCATTCGCAACTTGATGAACAAGACCGGCGCGACGCTGGCCGACTATGACCTGATCGAGGTGAACGAAGCTTTTGCCGCCCAATGCCTGGGCGACGGCGCGATGCTGGCCGACGAGGGTTGGGACTGGCGCAAGGTCAACGTGAACGGCGGGGCCATCGCGCTGGGCCATCCCATCGGTTGCAGCGGCGCGCGGGTGCTGGTGACGCTGCTGCACGCCCTCCAGCAGCGCGAGCTCAAAACCGGCCTGGCGACCTTGTGTCTGGGCGGCGGCGAGGCCGTGGCAATGAGCGTGGAAAGATAGAGATGGGTGATCAAAAGACGAGACAGACGATGGAAAAGGGAGATAGAGCAACACATTCTCTATCTCTATCTCCCTTCTCTATCTGGGAAGGGATGTTCAAGCTGGCGACCGGCTCTATGGCCGCCGTCGCCAACGCGCAGCGGGCCAGCCTGGAGGCTTCGATGCGCAGTCTGGAGTTGATGACCAACAGCTATGCACGCCTATGGGGCGCTCCGCGTGAAGACGCCGCGCCCGACGACAGGCGCTTCCGCGACGAGGCCTGGCGCGAAAACCTGGCCCTCGATGTGATCAAACAGGCCTATCTCGTCACGGCGCAGTGGATGGTGGACATGGCCGATGGGTGGAAGGAGCTGGACCCCGACATCCACAAGCGGGCCGTTTTCTACACCCGACAGTTCGCCGACGCGCTTAGCCCGACCAACTTTGCCCTTACCAATCCGGAAGTCATTCAAGAAACCATCCGCACGGGAGGAGCTAACCTGGTGCAGGGCGTACAAAACCTGCTGGGCGATCTGCGCAAAGGGCGGGTCACGCAGGTCCCCGAAGACGCTTTTGAGATCGGGAAAGACCTGGCCTGCACGCCCGGCAAGGTGGTCTATCGCAACTCGCTCATCGAGCTGATTCAGTACACGCCGGGCACAGAGCAGGTGCGGGCGGTCCCGATTTTGGTCATCCCGCCGTGGATCAACCGATATTATGTGATGGACCTCAGCCCGCACAACTCGATGTTCAAGTACCTGGTCGAGGCCGGGTTCAGCGTGTTCGCCATCAGTTGGAAAAACCCCGATTCGGCTCTCAAAGACCTGGATTGGGAAGATTACATGGCGCTGGGACCGCTGGAAGGCTTGCGCGTCGTCAAGAGCATCACCGGCGTGGACAAAGTGAATATGGTCGGCTATTGCCTGGGCGGGATTATGTTACAGGTCACGCTGGCCTATCTGGCCGCCATCGGCGATGAGACGCCGCATTCGGCGACCTACTTTGCCACCCACCAGGATTTCAGCGACGTGGGCGACGTGGCCGTGTTTATCAGCGACCCAGAGATCCGCCTGCTGGATTGGCTCATGTCGTTCAGCGGCGGCTACCTGGACGGACGCAACATGGCCGCGACGTTCAACATGCTGCGGGCCAACGACCTGTTGTGGCATTATGTCATCAATAACTATTTGCTGGGCAAAGCGCCGCCAGAGTTCGACCTGCTGTACTGGAACAGCGACGGGACGCGCGTGCCGCAGACCGTGCACATGTTTCTGCTGCGCAATTTCTTCCTGGTCAATAACCTGGCCAGGGCTGATTTCCTCCAGATGAAAGGCGTGGGCATCGACACCCGCCGCATCACCACGCCCACCTACTGCGTGGCCGCCGAGGCCGACCACATCGTGCCCTGGCGCGGCGCGTTCAAGCTGCACGAGATGGTCAGCGGGCCAGTGCGTTTCATTCTGTCGGAAAGCGGTCACATTGCGGGCATCATCAATCCTCCGGCAGAGAAGAAACGTGGCTACTGGATCAACACAGAGATAGAGGAGGAACGCGAACGCGGAGAACTGGATCCCGACGCGTGGTTTGAAGGGGCGACGCATCACACAGGCAGTTGGTGGGGCGATTGGGTAGCGTGGCTGGAGGCGCAGTCGGGCGAATGGGTTGCGCCTCCGCCGCTGGGCAACGCCGAGTTCCCGCCATTGATGGACGCGCCGGGCACGTATGTGTTGGAGAAGTAGAGATTGGATATTGGAGATTGGATATTGGCGTTCGCTATTCCAATACCCAATCTCCAATATCAGGCTGAGGAGAATGTGGATGAGCGACAAAGAACAGGAACAGAAACAGGTCGATCCGTTTGCCCAGATGGTCCAATTTTACGACACCTGGTCCAAAACGTGGGCGCAGGCCATGAGCGAGGCGGTATCCAGCAAGAGTTTCGCCGAATCCATGGGCCAACACATCGAGGGCGCGCTGGAAACCTGGGGCCTGATGCGCAAGCAGATGAATGACTTGATGGCCCAATCGCTGCGCCAGATGAACCTGCCCACGCGGGACGAGGTGCTCAACCTGGCCGAGCGGCTCACGCGGGTCGAAATGGCGCTGGACGACCTGGATGCCAAGCTGGATCAGATATTGGATGTGCTGAAAAAGTAATCACCTTCCAGGAAGCTTTCAGCTTCCTGGAAGGCTCAAACAGGCCAAGTTATGCAGGAAAAAACACATCTGCCGTCTTGGAACGATCTTTTTTTCGTACCCGAACTGTCGGATGAGCTCTCGAACGAGGCCATTCAGCAAGCCTACGGGCGCTACGTGGCGGGGCTGAAAGCCGTCGTGGACTCGTACAACGCGCCGGTCGGCCTGACGCCCAAAGAGGTGGTGTGGTCGCTCAACAAGGCCAGACTCTATCATTACCGGCCAGTCAAGCCGGCCGAGGAACGCTTCCCTGTCCCCTTGCTCCTGGTCTATGCTCTGATCAACAAACCGTTCATCTTTGACCTGGTCCCCGGTCGCAGCTTTATCGAATACCTGCTGGAACAGGGTTTTGACGTGTTCCTGCTCGATTGGGGCGCGCCGGGCCTGGAAGATAAGGGCACGCGCTTTGACGATTACGTCACCGAGTATCTGCGCCGCGCCGTGCGCAAGATGCTGCGCGTCACTGGCGCAGAGGCGTTCAGCATGCTCGGTTACTGCCTGGGCGCGACGCTGGCCACGGTGTACGCGGCGCTCTATCCAGAAGCGCCGCTGCGCAATCTGATCCTGCTCACCGCGCCGCTCGACTTTTCCGGCCCGCCCGAAGGCTCGATGGCTCTCTGGCTGGACGAGAAAAACCTGGACGTGGACAAGCTACTGAACACGTTTGGCAACGTGCCGGGCGAGTTGATCCGCGCGTGGGCCAAACTGCTCAAGCCGGTGGAGAATTTTGTCGGGGCCTATGTCAATCTGTGGAAGCAAATCGGAGACGAGGAAGCAGTGCGCGGCTGGCAGGCCATCAACCGCTGGGTCGAAGACGTGGTTCCTGTGGCGGGAGCGGCCTTTTATCAGTTCGTGGTCGAATACGTGCGCGGCAACCAGCTCATGCGGGGGGAACACGAGGTCAAGGGCCAGCGCGTGGACCTGTCCAACATCCACGCGGCCTTGCTCAACGTCGTCGCCCAATTCGATCACCTGGTCGCCCCGTCGCAATCCCAGAGCATTATGCAGCGCGTTTCCAGCCAGGACCAAGAACTCAAAATCATTCCTTCGACCCACGTCGGCGTCATGGCCAGCGCCCGCGCCCAGTACAAGCTGTGGCCGGAAATCGCTGCCTGGTTGAGCTCGCGTTCAAGCTAAATCGGCAGGCGCTGGAAAACGAGGCTGGAGTAAGGTGTTGGAGACTCAGCGGACTCTGTGTGAGAAACGGCTTGGAACAATGCTTCGACAGTTTCGCTGACCTGTTCAGCCGTGAGGCCAGGAACCAGGCGGGCGTCGCAAACCGGGCAAACATAAGCGATTACGTCATGCACATCGGCAGCAAAGCCGTTTCGTTCAAAATGAAGCGTGATTTTTTTCAAGGTCATCGTATGACCATTTGGACAAGGTCGCGTTTGTTCCATCGCATTTCACCTGCGCGGTCGAGGCCTGCGGATCCTAAACTGAACCCATTCTCGGCCGTCTGGAATATAGGTGGTCACAATCTCAATTTCAAACCGGCCGTAATCCACGGCAATATGAACCGGCATACCATCGGGAAGCGTGCTGTAAATCAGGCATCTGCTTCGTTCTGGATAGTCTTCGATGATCTCGCCATTGAACAAGACGTGTAGCATATCACTGACACTCAAGCCATCCTTGAACGCCTCGGTGATCGCATGGTCATAGATGAGGTAATGCCTGGCTCGGACTTTGGCCCGTATGGTCTCAATGTCCACAGTGTACTCCTGGGTGGCTTGAAACTATTGTAACATATCCAGACGGCGCCTGCAACTGTCCAATTTTTCCAGCTTGAGGAGGCCGATGAATTCACCCAACAACGTCTCGGTAGGAATAGTGAGCGCGGGGATGTATCTGCCCGCACCCGTGCTCACCGCCGCCGACATCGCCGCCGAGAGCGGGTTGCCCGAATGGGTGGTGCGCGACAAGCTGGGCATCCACCAGAAACACATGGCCGGGCCAGACGACCACCCCAACGCCATGGCGGTCAAGGCGGCGCTCGACTGCCTGTCCAAATGCGACATCCCGCCCGAAGAAATAGACGTGGTGCTGTGCACCACCGAAGAGTGGCGCGAGTATCTTTTGTGGACCACCGGCATCCACTTGGCCTACGAGATCGGCGCGACCAACGCCTGGGGCATCGACCTCCACATGCGCTGCTGCACCACCGTCGGCGCACTCAAAATCGCCAAGGACATGATGATCGCCGACCCCGACATCAATACGATCCTCATCGCGGGCGGCTATCGCATTGGCGACCTGATCAACTTGAAAAACACGCGCACCTCGTTCCTGTTCAACATCGGCGCGGGCGCGGGGGCTATGTTGCTGCGCAAGAACTGGCCGCGCAACCACGTGCTGGGCGCCCACATGATCACCGACGGCTCGATGAGCAAGCACGTCATTGTGCCCGCCAGCGGCACGATGCAGTTCCCCACCGACGCAGCGGTAGCGCAGGGCCTTTTCTATTTCGACCTGGTCGAGCCGGAAGCGATGAAAGCCCGCCTCAACCAGGTCTCGATGGACAACTGGATGTTTTGCATAGACGAGGCCCTGCGCAAAAGCGGCGGCCTTGGCGGCCGCCCTCTCACGCGGGCCGACGTGGACTTTTTGAACATGGTGCTCATCAAGCCCTCCGGCTACCGCGACGTGCTGGGACGCCTGGGCTTGACCGAAGAACAGGGTGTGTACAACGCCCACATCGGCCACATCGGCGAGCAGGACAGCATCATCAACATCGTCGAGGGCCTGAAGCAGGGCCGGCTCAAGGACGGCGACGTGATGATCATCGTCGGCGCGGGGATCGGCTACGTGTGGGGCGCGGCGTGCGTCAAGTGGGGAATGAGTGAAGCGTGAAACGTGAAAGATAAAAAACAAGGAGGAAACTATGCGTTTGCAAGACAAAGTCACTCTCATCACCGGCGGGGCGGCCGGCATCGGTAAGGCCACCGCCATTCGTTTCGCCGAAGAAGGGGCCACGGTCGTCATTTGCGACGTGAGCCAGGAGGCCGGCGAAGCGTTCGTCCGCGAGCTTGGCCCGCAACACGCCTTTTACAAAGTAAACGTCACCGACCGGCAGGCCGTGCAGGCCTGGGTGGACAATGTAGTTGCCCGCTTTGGCCGGGTCGACGTGCTGGTCAACAACGCCGGCGTGCTGCGCGACAATATGCTGGTCAAGGTCAAAGACGGCGAGCTGGTCAAACAAATGCCCGAGGCCGACTTTGATCTGGTCATCGCGGTCAACCTCAAAGGGGTGTTCAACTGCACCCAGGCCGTCGCGCCGGTCATGATTAAACAGGGTGGCGGCGTGATCCTCAACGCCACCTCCATCGTGGGGCTGGACGGCAATTTTGGGCAGACCAATTACGTGGCCACCAAGGCCGGCGTGATCGGTATGACCAAGGTGTGGGCGCGCGAACTGGGCCGCTCCAACATCCGCGTCAACGCCGTGGCGCCCGGTTTCACCGCCACCGAGATGGTGATGCAGATGCCCGAAAAGATTCTCGAAAGCATGGCCGCTCGTGTGCCGCTGGGACGCATGGGCGAACCGCGCGACATCGCCAACGCCTACCTGTTCCTGGCTTCGGACGAGGCCAGCTACATCAGCGGGGCGGTGCTGCGCGTGGATGGGGGGATTGTGGTGGGCACATAAGGAGGCCGATATGCACGCGGCATATTTGTTGAGCAAACGGGCGCACCTCACGCCCGACCGCGAGGCGCTCACCGCGCTAGACGCCGGCCAGCGCTACACCTACGCCGAGCTGAACGCCCGCGCCAATCGCCTGGCGAACTGGATGCGCGGGCTGGGCGTCGAAAAAGGCGACCGCGTCTCGATTCTGGCTCACAACAGCGTGGTCTACCTGGACCTGTTCTACGGCCTGGCGAAAATCGGCGCGATTTTTGCGCCGCTGAACTGGCGGCTGGTGGCCCGTGAGCTGAGCTATATCGTCAACGACTGCGAGCCCCGAGTGCTCTTGTGTGGCCCCGAGTTCACCGCCACGCTGGCCGAGATGCGCCCCGAAATCGCCGTACCTCATTTTGTGGCCGTGGAAGGCGCAGAAATCGAGGGCGCGCGGGTCTATGAAGACGAGTTGGCGCGCGCCTCGGCCGCCGAGCCGGAGCGCCCGCCGTTGGGCGCCGACGACACCTACGCCATCCTGTACACCTCGGGCACGACCGGCCAGCCCAAAGGCGCGATGATTCCCCACCGTCAAATCCTGTGGAATTGCATCAACACCGTCATCAGTTGGGGGCTGACCGAAAAAGACGTGTCGCCGGTGTTCACGCCGCTGTTTCACGCCGGCGGCCTGTTCGCCTTTCTCACACCGCTCTTGTACGCCGGCGGGCGCATCTTGCTCGCGCGCGGCTTTGACCTGGACCAGACGCTCCGGGCCATCGTGGACGAAAAGTGCACGGTGATACTGGGCGTGCCGACCATTTTCCAGATGTGGATGAACGCGCCCGGTTTTGCCGCCGCCGATTTCAGTCACGTGCGCTTTTTTATCAGCGGGGGCGCGCCGCTGCCCGTGCCGCTGGTCGAGGCGTGGGTAAAGGTTAAAGGCGGCGTCTTTCGCCAGGGCTACGGCCTGACCGAAGTGGGGGCCAACTGCTTCAGCATGACCGACGAGGAATCGGTGAGCAAGCGCGGCTCGGTGGGCAAGCCCATCTTTCACAGCCAGATGCGCCTAGTGGACCCCGCCACCGGCCAGGACGTGCCGGTGGGCGAGACGGGCGAGCTGCTCATCTCCGGGCCGCACGTGTGCACCGGCTACTGGCGCAACCCCGAGGCCACGGCCAAATCCATCGTGGACGGTTGGTTCCACACCGGCGACATGGCCCGCATGGACGCCGACGGCTTTTACACCATCGCCGGGCGCTTCAAGGACATGATTATCAGCGGCGGCGAGAACGTATACGCGGCTGAGGTCGAGGCCGTTTTCCGCGAGCATCCCGCCGTGGCCGAGGCCGCGCTGATCGGCCAGCCGGATGAAAAGTGGGGCGAGGTGGGGTTGATGGTGGTCGTGCTGCAGAAAGGCCAATCGGCGACCGAGGAAGAGCTGCGGGCCTTTTGCGGCGAGCGCCTGGCGCGTTACAAGATTCCCAAACGGGTGGTGTTCACCGACGCGCTGCCCTACTCGCCGTATGGCAAGGTGATGAAAGCCGAGCTGAAAAAGCGCTACGTTTCTGCGGGAGGTTAGAGCGATGACACGCTATGCGACGATCATCGGCACGGGACGCTATCTGCCCGAAATCGAGGTGTCCAACGCGGCGCTCAAGGCGCGCGTGGGGGCGGTCAATCCCGAAATGGAGCAGGTGGTGGACAATTTTGAAGAGAGCAGCGGCATCCGCCGCCGCTGGTACGCCCCCCGCGACTGGGCCGCCTCGGACATGGCCGTGCGGGCGGCGCAGGAGGCGCTCAAGGCAGCCGGCATCCGGCCCGATCAAGTGGACATGATTCTATTGGGCACCGACACGCCCGATTATATCACGCCGGCCACCTCGACGGTGGTGCAACACAAGCTGGGCGCAGTGAACGCCGGTACTTTTGACATCGGTTGCGCCTGCGCTTCGTTCCCCACCGGCGTGGCCGCCGCCGCCGGGTTGCTCAACACCAACCCGTGGATGCATTATGTCCTGGTCATCGGCGTGTACATGATGAGTAAACTGGCCGACCCCACCGACGTGGTTTCCTTTTTCTACGGCGACGGGGCCGGGGCGGCCGTCCTCGCGCCTGACTCCAAGCCGGGATTCATCACCTCCGCCTATCTGGCCGACGGATCGTACGCCGGGTACTGGGGCATCTACTCAGGCGGCACTTTTGAGCCGCCCAGCGTCGAGTCGGTCCAGGCCGGGCGCACCCACGTGCGCCTGGTCCAGCGCTACCCGCCCGACGTGAATCACGAAAACTGGCCCAAAATCGTGCGTCTGCTGGCCGAGCGGGGCGATTTTGAGATTCAAGACATTGACCTGGCTATTTTCACCCAGGTGCGATTGCCGTCCATCAAACTGGTGATGGAGACTTTGGGGCTGCCGCTGGAAAAAACCCATTGGATCATGGAGGACTGGGGCTACATGGGTTCGGCCTGCATCCCTATGGCCCTGGACGACGCCATCGAAAAGGGCAAGATCAAATCGGGCGACCTGGTGACGCTGGTCGGCTCTGGCGTGGGCTACAACTATGCCGGCGTCGCCCTGCGCATGCCTTGAAAGTCGTAGACCTGACAGGTTTTTGAAACCTGTCAGGTCTGCTGAACAGGAGGATGAAATGAGCGTTCCAACTTTGCCGGGCGTCACACCCAAGATCATCACGACGGACCGCATCCGCACGCGGGTGCTGTTGAGTGGGCCGGACGACGGCGCGCCGGTGCTCTTTTTGCACGGCAACGCCTCGTCGGCGACGTGGTGGGAAGAGACCATGGTCGCCCTGCCGCCGGGTTTTCGCGGTATCGCGCCCGACCAGCGCGGCTTTGGCGACGCCGACCCGCAGAAAAAGGTAGACGCCACCCGCGGCCCGGGCGACTGGGCCGCCGACGCTGTCGCGCTGCTCGACCACCTGGGCCTCGAAAAGGCGCACATTGCCGGCGTCTCGCTGGGCGGCTGCGTGGTCTGGCGCATGTTGATGGACTATCCGGAGCGCTTTCTGACGGCGGCCCTGGTGGATAGCGGCTCGCCGTTTGGCTTTGGCGGCACCAAGGACATCGCGGGCACACCCTGCTACGACGACTATGCCGGTTCGGGCGGGGGACTGGTCAACGCGGAATTCATCAAGCGCCTGATGGCGCAAGACCGGAGCATGGACAGCCAGTTCTCGCCGCGCCTGGCCCTGCGGACGTTGGTGGTCAAGCCGCCTTTTATCCCCTGGCGGGAGGAGGAGCTGCTGACTTCGATGTTCAGCGCCCACTTGGGCGAGAGAGACACCCCTGGCGATTTCGTGCGCTCGCCGAACTGGCCCTACGTGGCGCCGGGCGTGTGGGGCCCGGCCAATGCCTTGTCGCCCAAGTATATGGGTGGCGTGGAGCGCCTGTACGCGGCCAAGCCCAAAGTGAACGTTCTGTGGGTGCGCGGCAGCCACGACCTGGCCGTGTCCGACACGGCGGCCTCCTGTCCGGGCGCCCTCGGCTCGATGGGCGTCATCCCCAACTGGCCGGGTATGCAAGTCTATCCACCTCAACCCATGCTGGGCCAGATCCGCGCCGTGTTGGACAAGTACGCTGCGAGCGGAGGCAGCTACAAAGAAGTGGTGATCCAGGATGCGGGGCACGTGCCCTTTATCGAAAAACCGGAGGCGTTTAACGCCGTCTTTCACGCGCACATAGGCGGCGGGTAAGGCGAATTCGTCCTTCGTCCTCGGTCAAAAGGAGGAACCATGTACATCGGCGACTATCTCGGACGGCGCGAGATCTATTCACCCGACAAGCTGGCCATCATTGACGCCGGCAAAACCCCAGAGCTGCGCCTGACCTATCGCGAATGGAACCAGCGGGTCAATCGGCTGGCTAACTGGCTCAAAAACCAGGCCGGGGTCGGCAAGGGCGACCGCATCGCCATCCTGGCCCGCGACGGCGTGGAACACCTGGACTGGTTCTACGCCTGCGGCAAGCTGGGGGCCATCGACGTCGCCCTCAACTGGCGGCTGCACTGGCGCGAGCTGCTCGGCCTGATCGAAAACACGACGCCCAAAGTGCTGCTCTACTCGAACGATTTCAAAGACGCCGTCGCCCACATCGAAAACCAGGTTCGTCCTTCGTCGCCCACAGGGGTTCTTCGTCACTATCTCCACATCGAAGGCGACGGCATCCCAGGCAGCCTCCCCTACCCATCTACCCTTTCCCAATCTACCGACTCACCGGTGACTTGCGAGACGCTGGAGGCAGAAGACATCGCCTGCCTGCTGTTCACCGGCGGCACCACCGGCCTGCCCAAAGGCGCGATGATCAGCCATCGCCAGGTGTGCTGGAACGTGCTCAACACGGTGATCCACGACCTGACCCACGACGACGTGTACCTGTGCGTGTTCCCGCTGTTCCACGCCGGCGGGCTGTTCGCCTACATGTCCGCGCAAGTCGTGTTTGGCAACACCAGCATCCTGACCCGCCAGTTCGACCCGGCCCAGGTGCTCGACCTGATCCAGCGCGAAAAGGTGACCGTGTTTGCGGGCGTGCCCACCATGTACCAGATGATGACCCAAGCCCCCAACTGGGCCAGCGCCGACCTGAGCAGCCTGCGCTTTTGCACCAGCGGCGGCGCGCCGCTGCCGGTCCCGCTTGTCGAGCAGTACACCCGCGAAAAGGGTATCCGCTTCAAGCAGGGTTTTGGCATGACCGAATACGGTCCCGGCCTGTTTGCCCTGCCGCCCGAAGACGCCATCCGCAAGGCGGGCAGCATCGGCCGGCCCAACTTTTTCATTGACGTGCGCGTGGTGGACGACGACAACCACCCCCTTGGACCCGGCGAAGTAGGCGAGTTGGTGCTCAAAGGTCCTAGCGGTTGCTCCGGCTATTGGAACAATCCAGAGGCTTCGGCTGCGGTCCTGGACGACGAAGGCTGGTTCCACACCGGCGACCTGGTTTATCACGACGAGGCGTGGTATTTTTACGTCGTGGATCGCAAAAAAGACATGTTTATTTCGGGCGGCGAGAACGTCTACCCGGCCGAGATCGAAGCCGTGCTATACAAACACCCCGCCGTGCACATGTGCGCCGTCGTCGGCGTGCCCGACGAAAAATGGGGCGAGGTGGGCAAGGCCTGCGTGGTGCGCAAGCCGGGCGCGACGGCCACCGAAGAAGAACTGCTCACGTTTATGCAAGCGCACCTGGCCCGCTACAAAGTGCCCAAGAGCGTCGCGTTTCTGCCCGAATTGCCCATCTCGGGCGCGGGCAAGATTCTCAAGCGGGAACTGAGAGAGAGATTTGTAAATCAGCAAATGGGTAGAGTGGGATCAACCTACCCATGACCCATCTACCCATTCACCACCCCGGAGGTCAAAATGACAGTTAAAAAACTCCCGCGCGGCGTCGCCATCGTCGGCGCTGGGATGAGCAACTTTGGCGCGTTTCCCGAAAAAAGCACCCGCGACCTGTTCGTGGAGGCCTTTCGCGAGCTACGCGGCTCGGTAGACAAGGGTCTCGACCCCAAAGACATTCAGACGCTTTACATCGGCAACTGTAGCAGCGACATCTTTGAAAACCAAATGCACGTCGCGCCCCTGATGACCGACTGGGTGGGCCTGACCCCGCGCCCGGCCACCCGCGTCGAAGACGCCTGCGCCAGCAGCGGCGTGGCCCTGCGCCAGGGCATCCTCGCCATCGCGTCGGGGATGTACGACGTGGTACTGGTCGGCGGCATCGAAAAGATGACCACGCTGCCCACTGAACGGGTCACAGACACCCTGGCCATCGCCGGCGACCAATTTTACGAGATCCCCGCCGGGTTCACCTTCCCCGGTTTTTACGCCGCCATGGCCACCGCCTACATGCACCGCTACGGCGCGACGCCGGAGAGCTTTATGCGCGTCGGCGTCAAGAATCACGAGAACGGCGCGCTCAACCCCAAGGCCCAATTCGGGGCGCGCATCCCCGACATCATGGAAAAGCGCAAGGCCGGCGCCGCCAAAAAGGGCCGCCCCATCCCCACCTGGGCCGACGAGATGGATTTCCTGCACGACCCCCTCGCCAACCCGGTCATCGCCTGGCCCATGCGCCTGTTCGACTGCTCGCCCATCTCCGACGGCGCGGCGGCGCTGCTGCTCGTCGCCGAGGAGCTGGCGAAATCCTTCACCGACGCCCCGGTGTGGATCATCGGCTCGGGGCAGGCCAGCGACGCCGCGCTGCACGACCGGGCCGACCTGACTACCATCAACGCCGCCCGCATCGCCGCCGGGCAGGCTTTTGAAATGGCCGGGGTGACGCCGCAGGACATCCAAATCGCCGAAGTGCACGACTGCTTTACCATCGCCGAAGTCATCGCTACCGAGGACCTGTGCTTCTTCCCGCCGGGCCAGGGCTGGCAAGCCGCCGAGGAGGGCCTGACCGCCCGCGACGGTCCCCGCCCCATCAACACGTCGGGCGGGCTAAAATCCAAGGGCCACCCCGTCGGCGCGACGGGCGTGGGGCAGGTGATCGAAATCTGGAAACAGATGCGCGGCGAGGCCGGCCCACGCCAGATACCCGACGTCAATCTGGCGTTGACCCACAACGTCGGCGGGACCGGCCAGACCTGTGTCGTGCACATTTTTGAAAAAAGAGATTAGAGATTGGAGATTGGAGATGAGCGAGAATGAAATCACCGGCGTAACGTTTCAGAGATTTCTCGACCAACACAAACTGATGGGGGTGCGCTGTCAGGCGTGCGGGGCGCTGTATCTGCCGCCGCGCCCGCTGTGCCCGGCTTGCCACGCCGACGCGCTGGAGTGGGTCGAGATGTCGGGCCGGGGCAAGCTGGCCGCCTTTACCACCATTCACGTCGGAACTAGCCCAATGGTCGCCGCCGGTTACGGACGGGATAATCCATACTGCTCTGGGATCGTGCAATTGGAAGAAGGACCATCCATCAGCGCCCAAATCCTGGGCGTGAACGCGAGCCAACCGGAATCCATTGCCATCGGCGCGCCGCTGCGTGTGGCATTCGTCGAGCGCGGCGAAGGCCATGCGACACACACCATTCTAGCCTTTCAAACCTGAGTCGTAACTGCCGGACCCAGCGATTTTTCGACAGGATTTACAGGATTCAACCGGATTTCGGACTGTTTTCATCCTGTCAATCCTGTGAATCCTGTCCAATTTGACAAGCTGGTAGTTACCCTGAGGCACAGTTCAAAGGAGGCAAGGATGTACCACTTTGACTGGATTCAGCGCCACGCCGAGCGCACGCCCGACAAACTGGCCCTGGTGGACGCGCACAGCGGACGTCAACTGACCTACGCCCAATTCAACGCGCGGGCCAATCGGCTGGCGAGCTTTTTGCAGGACACGCTGGGCCTGCGGCGCGGCGAGCGCGTGTCTATCCTGGCCCAAAACAGCTCCGACTATTACGAGGTGCTGTTCGGCTGCGCCAAAATGGGGGCTATTTTGAACACGCTCAACTGGCGACTGGCCGCCCCGGAGCTAGAGTTCATCATCACCGACTGCACGCCGCGCGCGCTGATTTACGAACCCGAGTTCGCCCCGGCCGTGGAGGCCCTCAAGCCTCACATCAGCGTCGAGACCTACGTGGTGATGGCCGACAAAGGCTGGCCCGACGAGTGGACCTACGAAAACGCGCTGGCCGCCGGCTCGCCCGCCGGCGTGCCCACGCCGCCGCTCAAATACGAAGACACTTGGGCCATTCTGTATACCTCGGGCACCACGGGCCGGCCCAAAGGCGCCCAGGTCACGTATGGGAACTTTTTCTACAACGCCGTGGGGATGGGCCAGGCGATTGACCTGAGCTCGCAAGACGTCAACCTGAATGTGCTGCCCACTTTTCACGCCGGCGGGCTGGGGCTGTACGCCGGACCGATTTTTCACTGCGGCGGGACGCTGGTCGTGATGCGCGCTTTCGAGCCTGGCGAGTTGCTGCGCCTGATCCAGGAATGGCAAGTCACCGTTCTGTTGCTCGTGCCCTCTATCTACCTGATGCTGGCCCAGTATCCCGATTTCGACCAATACGACCTGTCGAGCGTGCGCAGTTGGGCCAGCGGCGGATCGGCGTTGCCGCCCGCGCTGGTCCAGCAGTTCGCCGACAAAGGCATCATCATCCAGCAAGGCTTTGGCATGACCGAGACCGGGCCGACCGTGTTCATCATCGACCGCGAGAACGCTGTGCGCAAGGCCGGCTCGGTGGGCAAGCCAGTGCTGCACACCGACGTGTGCATCATGGACCAGGACCACCACGTGCTGGGGCCGAACCAGGTGGGTGAGCTGTGCATCCGGGGCGGCAACGTGACCACCGGTTATTGGAATCGCCCGGCGGCCACCGAAGCGGCCCTCGTGGATGGCTGGTTGCACTCCGGCGACGCCGCCAAGTTTGACGACGAAGGCTTTTATTACATCGTGGACCGTTGGAAGGATATGTTTATCTCGGGCGGCGAGAACGTTTACCCGGCAGAGGTGGAGAACGTGCTCTACCAGCACCCCGCCGTGGCCGAGGTGGCCGTCATCGGCGTGCCGCACCCCAAGTGGCAAGAGGTGGGCCAGGCCATCGTCGTCGTCAAGGCCGGTCACACGTTGACCGAGGAAGAAATCATCGCCTTCTGCCAGGGCAAGCTGGCCCGCTACAAAATCCCCAAGTCGGTGGTTTTCGTCGAGTCGCTGCCGCGCACAGCGGCGGGCAAAGTGCTCAAGCGCGAGTTGCGGGAGAGGTTTGTAGATTTGTAAATTGGGAATTGGGGATTGGGAAATGGACGCATTCGAGGCTATCACGGGACGGCGCGGTGTGCTGCGTTTCAAATCCACGCCGGTCGAGCCGGAAAAGATCGAGCGCGTGCTGCACGCTGCTATCGCCGCGCCCAGCCCGGCTAACACCCAGCCGTGGGCGTTCATCGTCGTCACCGACCCGGCGCTGGCGCGACGGGTCGCCGAGTACCTGGTGCGCACGCAAGAGGCATACGTCTTTCGCCGCCTGCTAGAGACGCCGGAGCCATTCATCGCGCACCTGCTGCATCTGTACGACGAGTTTTACCACGCGCCCTGCTTTATCGTCATCTGCCGCTGCCCACGGGTCGAGCTGGCCGCGCCCGAGTACGCCGCCGTCGTGCGCGACTGGGACCTGTGCGCGTTGGGCGCGGCCACGGCCAACCTGATGGCCGCCGCGACCGAGCTGGGGCTGGGCACGCGCTGGTTCGGCAACCCGATGATGGACGAGAGCAGCGAGCTGGGCCGCCTGCTCCACATCCCCACCGAGGTCGAGGTCGTGGCCGTGACGCCGCTGGGCTACCACGACGAAACGCCCAAGCAGCGCCCGGTCCAACCGTTGGAAGCACATATCGGCTTTCGGCGCGGCGACAAGCACAAACTGGCCGCGCTGTTACAAGGCAAGCTGGCATTGGCCGACGTGGTACATTATAATGCGTTCCGGCCGGCGGCGAGGTCAGAGATCGGCCACAGCGAGCAAGTGTAAATGCGCGTCGGGCAGATGGTCACTATCAAGCGGATTTTCAGCCAGCGGGATTTCGACCGCTTTGCGGCGTTGAGCGGCGACGACAACCCCATCCACGTGAATCCCGAATTTGCGGCGCGGACCAGGTTTGGCCGCACGGTGGCTCACGGTATGTTGCTGTACAGCGCGGCGAGCGGCGTGTTGGGCGCGCAGTTGCCCGGTCCCGGCGCGCTGCAAGTGGAACAAGAGCTGATGTTCCCCGGCGCGACCTGCGTCGGAGAAGAGGTCACGATTCGGCTAGAGGTCACACAGCTTGACGCGGGCGCGGGCCTGGCTGACTTGAGCACCGTCATCACCAAACTCGACGGCAGCGTGGGGCTTCAAGGTCGCACACGGGTCTACCTACCCGGCGTAACACCGGTCGGCCATCGCACCCGACCGGGGGTCGCGCCAACAAACCCACCCACGCAGAGCGCGGACCAACCGACCTTCAAAGGTATGCACATCGGCCAGCGCGCCGAAACCCGCCGCACGTTTACGGCCGCCGACCTGGCCGAATACGCCGACCTGAGCGGCGACGCCAACCCTCTCTTTACCGATGCCGAATACGCGCGACGACTGGGCTTCGCCGGGGCCATCATCCCTGGCGGCCTGTTGGGTGGACTGTTTTCTTGCCTGCTGGGCACACGCCTCCCCGGCCGCGGGACCAATTATTTGAAACAACGCCTCGAATTCCCCACACCGGCCTATCCGGGACAAGAACTCACGGCGACGGTCGAAATCGTGCGCCTGCGCCCGGACAAGCAATTGGTCAATTTGAGCGCCATCTGTTACAATCCAGACAGCGAGATTGTGTGTCAGGGAGAAGCGTTGGTCCTGGTCAGCGACGTGGAGGGGAACGATGGATGAATTTGTCCAGTGCACTGTTGGCGACCAAAGGGTTGGAACGCAGCAAACATTCGGGCGTCATCGCGGCGTTCCGCGAGCACTTTGTCAAGACCGGATTGATCGAAGCCGAATATAGCCGTCTTTATGGGGCCACCATGGACGACAGGCATACAGGTGACTATTCACTTGAAGAACTTGGCTATGAAAAGGCCAAGCGTGACCTGGAATGGGCTGAAAGGCTTGTAAAACGAATAAAACAAGCTCTCCAAGACTTGGGGATTCCATAATGGCCGGGACACTGGCGTATCTTGACGAAACCGAAAAAGCAGCTGTCCGCCAATTTGCTGGCTATGTGCTCAACAGCCCAAAGACACAAGTGATAGCCATCCACCTGTTTGGCTCAAAAACCAGAGGCGACTTTGGTCCTGACTCGGATTTGGATATTTTGATCGTGCTGGATAACGGCGATTGGGTTACTAGAGACGAGATTCGTTTCGTAGCATCCGACGTATCGCTGCAATTCAATCTTTTGCTCAACACCCACATCCTCAGCCGCGAGCGTTGGGAAGAGTTGGCCCGGCACCAGGCCACCCTCTGGCGCGAAATCCAACGCGACGGCGTCTCCCTGCTACCCAACCCACCAACTAACCCGCCATGAAACTGATCCTCTTTGACATCGACGGCACGCTGCTCTGGCCCAACGGGGCCGGGGCGCTGGCCATGCAGCGGGCGCTGGTCGAGGTATATGGCACGGCGGGCGCGCTGGACCGCATTTATATGGCCGGGATGACCGACCGCGCTATCATTCACCAGGCCCTGACCGGCGGCGGACTGGCTCCCGCCGAAATTTCTGCCCGCTGGGATGCTTTTACGCTGACGTTGGCCCGCCACATGCAAGTGACGGTCGTCGAGCGCGGCGTGCAGGTCTGTCCCGGCGCGCCGGAACTACTGGAGGCGCTCTCGGCCCGCGCCGACGTGCTGCTGGGGCTGGCGACGGGCAACCTGGCAAACACCGCCCCCATCAAGCTGCGCGCCGTGGGGATCGACCCGGCCCTGTTTCGGGTGGGCGGCTATGGCAGCGACGACGGCGACCGAAATCAACTGCCCACCATTGCCGCCCAACGAGCCGAGGCGCTGATCGGGCGGCGTTTTGGCGGGCGCGACATCGTCGTCGTAGGCGACACACTCGCCGACGTAGCCTGCGGGCGGGCCGCTGGCGCGCGTACGGTGGCCGTGGCGACCGGGGTGTTGCCCATAGAAGCACTGCGCGGCGCGAACCCCGACGCATGGCTACCCAACTTTTCGGACCTGGAAAACGCCATCCAAGCCATTCTCCCCCCCGACTGACGAACTGGCGAACCAGCGAACCAGCAGATTACGTTTCACGGAGGCAACCATGCCCAAAATCACCGTCAACGATATCGAGTTGTACTTTGAACTCCACGGCAGCGGCGAGCATGTCGTCGTGCTCAACAACGGCGTCATAGCCAGCACGGCTGCCTGGGCTTACCAATTACCGGCCCTCACCCCTCACTACTGCGTGCTCTTGTACGATATGCGCGGTCAGGGGCAGTCGCAAAAATGGGCCGAGGGCGACGCCGACTATAGCTGGGAAACTCACGCCGACGACCTGGCGGCGCTACTCGATGCCCTAAAAATCTCGACCGCGCACATCGGCGGCATCTCTTACGGCGGCGAGCTGACGCTGGTGTTTGCGTTGCGCTACCCGGAGCGCTGCCGCAGCCTGTTCGTGGCCGACGCCGTGAGTCACGTCGAACCGCTGCTGCGCGCCGTCATCGAGAACTGGATTCAAGTGGCTCAAAGCGGCGACCACGAGGCCTTTTACCGCGCCACCTGGTTCTGGAATTTTAGCGAGGCGTTCTTTGCCAGCCATTACGACCTGCTCCTCAGTCGCATCCAAGTCGCCAAAACCTTACACCTGCCTTCGGTGGTCCAGCTCTGCCGTTGCTTCAACACGCTGGACATCACCGGGCGATTGGGCGAGATCCAGCGCCCCACCTGCGTCATCGTGGGCAAAAAAGACATCCTCAAACCGGTCCATTACAGTCAGAGCATCGCGCAAGCCATTCCTAACGCCGAGCTGCACGTATTACCCGGCGCCGGACATGCCTCTTTCTGGGAGAGCGCCGCCGCGTTCAACACGGTCCTGCTTGGCTTTTTATCGAAAAATAGTGTATCATCAAGCGTATAGCCATCAGCAGTCAGCGATCAGCCTGAACGCTGATAGCTGAACGCTGACAACTGATAACTCACACCTGTGTAACCGGATGGTAACCGCGCCATGTTATCCTGGATACAGCTTGCAAGTTGGCCCTTACCCCTCATTTATTCTATCATCTCTAGCCAATCAGAGGAGACCCTGCCGTGTCCCCTGTTCAGGTAGGCGACTCGCATACGATCACCAAAACCATCACCGCCGAGACCGTTGCGGTATTTGCTGACCTCGTTGGCGACCACAATCCTGTACACCTGGACGATACCTTTGCCGCGACCACCCGCTTTGGTCGGCGCATTGCCCACGGAATGATCTCGGCCGGGTTGATCTCGGCGGCTATCGCCAATGGATGGCCCGGTTCCATTTACCTCAGCCAGACGCTCCAGTTTCGCGCGCCGGTCTATTTGGGCGACACCGTCACGGCCAAAGTGACCGTCACGGCGATACGGCCCGACAAACCCATTGTCACCTACCGGACCGAATGTCACACTCAAAACAACACCTTGATCCTGGAGGGAGAGGCCATCTGCCTCGTCCCGTCCGCCGACTGACAAG
This sequence comes from Anaerolineae bacterium, assembly GCA_034435435.1. Lineage (GTDB taxonomy): Bacteria > Chloroflexota > Anaerolineae > S140-20 > S140-20 > DAOTXN01. The sequence continues at coordinate 28,400 of DAOTXN010000126.1, forward strand.
GAGGTGAGAAAAGAAAAAGCCAGTCATTTCGTCTTTGCTATTCGGCAACGCCCCGGTCTGTTTGCCGGGGGATCGGTCGCGTCTCGATTTCAGCGACGCGACGACTTTGACCCATAATAAGGAGGAAGAAAAGTGAAACTCTACCGTAATTCAATCGGGACGATTATCACTCTGATTATCGTCTTGTCAATGGTGTTGGCGGCCTGCGGCGGCAAAGAAAAAGCCACCGACACCCCCGCCCCCACCTCTACCTCAGCGCCCGAAGCCACCCTAGCGCCCGAAGCCACCACGCCGCCCGAAGCCACCACGCCGCCCGAAGCCGAGGAATTTCGGGTAGGCATGATCTCGGACGTGGGCGGCATTGACGACGCCAGCTTCAACCAGACCACCTGGGAAGGGCTGGACCGGGCCGACCAGGAGCTTGAAGGCGTGGCCGCGCAATTCTTGGAGTCGCAGGCTCAGGCCGACTATGAGAACAACATCACCGAGTTCGCCGAGCAAGGTTACGACATGATCATCACCGTCGGCTTTTTGCTGGGCGACGCCACGGCCAAGATGGCGGCGGTGTATCCCGACACCAAGTTTGCCATCATTGACTATGCCTACGACCCGCCCATCCCCAACGTACAGGGCATCGTGTTCAACACCGACGAAGCATCGTTCCTGGGCGGCTACCTGGCGGCGGGCATGGCCGTCGAATTGGATTCTGCAGACCCGCGCGTAGGTTACGTAGGCGGCATGCAGATCCCGCCGGTCGAGATTTTCTTCGTCGGCTTTGAAAGCGGCATCGAATACTACAACGAGCAAAAAGGCACCGACGTACAAGTCTCCGGCATCTACGTGGGCGACTTTGAGGCCCCCGACGAGGGCAAGGCCGCGGCCAACTCGCTGCTCGATGAGGGCGTGGACGTACTGTTTGGCGCGGGCGGCAAGACCGGCAACGGCGCGCTGGTGGCCGTGCGCGAGCGCTACGACGCCGGCGAGGCCGTGGCGGGCATCGGGGTGGACGTGGACCAGTACTTTACCCTGCCCACCGAGAAGCACATCCTGCTGACCAGCATCGAGAAGCGGCTGGACAATGCCGTGTTTGGCGTGGTCAAAGACGCGGTCGAGGGCAACTTTGGCGGCGGAGGCGTGTACGTGGGCACATTGACCAACGACGGCGTGGGCCTGGCCCCCTACCACGACTGGGAGGACAAGATCCCCGCCGAATTGCAGGCTGAAGTCGAAGCGCTGCGCCCGATGGTCATCGCGGGCGAGATCAGCACCGGCTGGCCAGTAGGGGAAGAGCCCGAACCGGCCGCCGAATTCCGCGTGGGTATGATCTCGGACGTGGGCGGCATTGACGACGCCAGCTTCAACCAGACCACCTGGGAAGGGCTGGACCGGGCCGCACAGGAGCTTGAAGGCGTGGCCGCGCAATTCTTGGAGTCGC